>JASJCI010000025.1 GCA_030066085.1 Gammaproteobacteria bacterium
CCAAGGTTTTCTGGATCCCGCGGTCGAGCCGCGGGATGACAACTCAAGAGGTAGAGAATTAAGTCGGAGTACGGCTTTAGCGTAGCAAAACATCGTTTTTAAAAGTGTTTTTGATCAGGCGTTTAAAATATCCCGGACAGTAGTGCGCTGGCGCGGGGATGACGCAAGGTCGCCAGGTGGAGATCCGGGGAGTGCTAGTTTTCCGGCAGAGTGGTTGCGCGTTTGCGCAGGTGATGGATGAGTAATCCCAGCAACACGACGAGCAAGGCGGCGCCGATCCAGACGGTTTTCATCGGCCTGTCATCGCCGAGGTGGCTTTCGAGCGCTTTTTCACGGCCCTGGCGGGTGCTGTCGAGCCCGCGGTAGGTGACATAGTACTTGTACACGTTGCGCACGTAGGCGGCGGGTTCGCCACTGACCGCGCGAAACATGCCGATCTCGACATTGCCGAACCAGCGATTGGGATCGAAGCCGAGCCGGCTCGCGCGCCGGCGCGCTTTTCGCATGTTGCCGGGACCGGCGTTGTAGGCGGCGAACGAAAACAGCATCCGGTCGAGCGGCGATATCGAATCGTCGGAATAGTAGGTTTCGCGCAGCCAGTGCAGGTACCTGACGCCGGCATGGATGTTGTCTTCCAGCGACGTGATATCCGGGATGCCGACCGCCTTGTCGGCCGCGGTGCTCGGCAGCAGCTGCATCACGCCGATAGCGCCCGCGGGACTGACCTTGTCCTGGTCGAAGCGCGATTCCTGGTAGGCCTGCGCGGCGATCATCGGCCAGCTGAAATCGTACTGCTCGGCGTAACGCCGGATGATTTCGATGACTTCCTCGTTGCGCGCGCCGTTGTCGTCCGCCAGCGCGTTCTCGATCCAGTCGGCGTCACCGAGGTAGCGGTTCATCAGGATGTTGCCAAGCAGGCTGCCCTTCCTGACTTTCGCCGCGAAAGCGCTGATCGTGCGCATCATCTCGGGGCTGTTCTTGCGCAACGCCCAGGCGATGCGGCTGCCCGAGTTTACCGCGAGGCCCTCGTGTACCGTGATGTCGTCGAACACCTGCCGCCAGAACTCGGCCTTGTGGCTGTCGACGACGACGGCGCCGATGACACCGGCGTTGACCATGTCGAGCAGGTCGTAATCCTCGAGGTATTCGTCGGCCGCGGTAATCGGGACCGGCTGCAGGCCCTGCGCCTCGCGCGCGGCGTTGAGGCGCTGCAGGTGCTCGAAATAGCTGCTCGAACGGCGCACGTAGAGACCGGTTTCGAGCAGGTCGTCGAACGTGGCGACGTCGCTGGCCGCCGGACCGGTAATCACCAGTTCGCTGACGTCGGTGTGGATCGGCGGGCCGAAATCGACCAGTTTCTGCCGTTCCGCCGTGATCGTCAGGTTGCCCATGACGAGGTCGCCGCGACCTTCGATCAGTCCCGGCAGCAGTTGGTCGCGCGCGACCGGGATCATGACCACTGTCGGCGAACGCACGCGGCCGATTTCCTCGGCGAGGTGTTCCTCGAAGGCCTTGCCCCAGGCGGCCACGAGGCCGCGCTGGCGGTCGCCGTCGAACTGGAAGAACAGCGGGTTGTGCACGGTCAGGATGCGCACGAAACCGCGTTTCGTCATGCCGTCGAGATCGCCGGTCCAGGCTTCGCTGGCGTGCTCGAGGATCTCGCTCCTGCCGTCGCCGGTCTCCTGCGCGAGGCCGGCGCCGCAGGACGCCAGGGTGAATGCGAGCAGGACGATCAGGGACGAGCGGAAACGCATGGGCAACAGCATCGCAACTGCGCAGCGAACCGTCAAGCAATGGGCCGCGGCGGCCGCCGCGAAGCTAATCCGCCTCGAGCACCAGCACAACGTCCGCGAAACTGACTTCCCGGTCCTCGATTTTTGCCTGTTCGACGAACACCGCGAGATCGGGGTAGGGCAGTCCCTCGAGCCTGGGATCACCCTCGAACAGGATCAGCGAAATCAGCTCGGCGTAGTCGGGATGGGTGATTCGCACGTGGATATGCCGCGCACCCCAGACCCCGGGTGCGCCGGCAATATAACCGGGCAGCGCCGTGAGTACGCCGAAGCCGCCGTCGGCGCGAGTGCGCTGGCGGGTACGGTAACGAGACGGATTCACCTCGCCGCTGCCGTCGGCCTGCCACAGCTCGACCAGCGCGTCGGCCACCGGGTCGCCGTCGACGTCGAGTACCCGGCCGCGCAGCTGCAGCTGCTGGCCCGGGTCGCCGTCGCGCCACAGGTTGCGGGATTCGGGGGCATCGGGCTGATAGAAGATGCCGATATCGGTTTCGCCGGTGGGCGCTAACTGGCCGCGTTCGGTCGCGCCCGCGCAGCCGACGACCGCGATCCACGCCAGCATAACAAGCCGCGGCAGGCGTTTGGGTCGATTTCGTTCGGCTCGTTGCGGCACGGGGCTCAGCGCTGGTTCGCAAGCGAGCGTTATCGCGGCAAACCGGTGGATGACAAAAGGGCTATCGCTCGGGGCTCTTGCGCGCGGCGATACCGGCATCGGCAATCCGGGTGCGGCTGCGCCCCGTACCGTCGGTTATCCGAAAAATGCAGCCGGATGGGTTATCATCCGCCCCCATCACCCGAGCGCGAGAACCACGGCATGAGCGACAATGACTACACCCCCCCGAAAGTCTGGACCTGGGACAAGGAAAGCGGCGGCCAGTGGGCCAGCGTCAACCGCCCGATCGCCGGGCCGACACACGAGCAGACGCTGCCGGTCGGTGACCAGCCGATCCAGCTGTACGCGCTGGGCACACCCAACGGCATCAAGATTACGGTCATGCTGGAGGAGCTGCTGGCGCTGGGCGAGACGGGCGCGGCCTACGACCTGCACATCATCGATATCGGCAAGGGCGAACAGTTCGGTTCCGATTTCGTCAAGCTCAACCCCAACTCCAAGATCCCGGTCATCCTCGACCAGTCCAGGTCGCCGTCGCAGAACGTCTGGGAATCCTGCGCGATTCTTTTTTACCTGGCCGAGAAACACGATGCCCTGCTGCCGCGGGATGCTGCAGAGCGTACTGAATGCCTGTCGTGGCTGTTCTGGCAGGAGAGCAGCGCGTCTTTTCTCGGCGGCGGTTTCGGCCACTTCTACAAGTACGCGCCTTACCCGATGGAATACCCGATCAACCGCTACGCGATGGAAACCAAGCGCCAGCTGGACGTGCTCGACCGGCACCTGGCCGAGCGCGAATACATTTGCGCGAGCGGCTACTCGGTCGCCGACATCGCGATCTGGAGCTGGTACGGGCGCCTGGCGATGGGCAAGGGCTACGACGGCGCGGCCGAGTTCCTCGACACGGCCTCGTACCGGCACGTGATGCGCTGGGCGCAGGTCATCCGCGATCGTGCCGCGGTCGAAAGCGGGCTGGCGGTTTACCGCTGAATCCCGGCCGGGCGCCGCGCTGCGCGTTACCCGGCATGGGGCGTGAATCCTGATGGAGACCGACGTGTTGCCCGCCGAAGCCGACGAGTTGCGGGCGTTTGCCACCGGGCTGACGGAGGTCATCTGCGATGTCGTCGCGCGTGAGCGGGCCGGGGCCGAGGCCCGGATCAAGCAGGACGGCTCGCCGGTGACCGGTGTCGATCTCGCGGTCGAGGAAGCCCTGCGGGCGCGCATCGAATCCACCTACCCGCAGCACGGTATCCTCGGCGAAGAGCTGCCGCTACGTAACGCCGAGGCCGAATGGACCTGGGTGATCGATCCGATCGACGGCACCAGCCAGTTCGCCGCCGGCCTGCCGAACTACGGCAGTCTCGTTGCGTTGTGCCGGCACGGGATACCGCGGCTGGGAATCATCTGTCAGCCCGATACCCGCGACGTTTACCTCGGCGTGGCGGGGCTCGGTGCCTGGCTCAACGGCGTCCCGATCGAGACCGCGGCGGTCACCCAACTGGGCGCGGCCAACCTGTGTATCACCGATCCCGATGCTTTCGACGGTGACGTCCGTGCCGGCATGTTGCGCCTGCGGCGCGCCGCGCGCTGGCATCTCTACGAGGGCGGTTGCCTGTCCTTCGGCGCGCTGGCGGCCGGGCGCATCGGCGTCAGCATCTACGGCTCCAATATCGAAAACTTCGACCTGTGCGCGCTGGTGCCGGTGGTGGAAGGGGCGGGCGGCGTGATCACCGACTGGCAGGGCGGCGCGCTGACGGTCGAGTCCAGCGGCGAAATCGTCGCCAGCGCCAATCGCGCACTGCACGATGCGGTGCTCGAGCTGCTTGACAACGAACCCCGGCGCTGACGCCGATCGTGGCGTCGAGCGACCGCGCCGATGCCTACAGCCTGTCGAGGCAGCGATCGAGCGCGTCGACGAAGCGGTCGACCTGCGGTTTGCCCCAGGCAAAATTGGGCCGCATCTTGAAAACATTTCGTTGCGGGCCGGATTTGCCTACCAGGATCTGCTCGTCCAGCATCAGGTCGATGAGCCGCGCGGTTTCCGCGCGCGCCGGGGTTTTGGCCGCGCGATCGGTGACGAACTCCAGGCCGACGATCATGCCCTTGCCGCGCACGTCGCCGATCAGCGGCTGCTGGCGCGCGAGTTCACGCAGTTTCGCACGCAGGTAGTCGCCGACCTCGACGCCCTTGTTGACCAGGTCGTGGCGTTCGATCTGATCGAGCACGGCCATGCCCGCGGCGCAGGATACCGGGTTGCCGCCGAAGGTACTGAACAGTTCGACATGCGCGGCGAAGCGGTCGATGATGGACTTGTCGGTGATGACCACGCCGAGCGGATGGCCGTTGCCGACCGGTTTGCCCATCGTGATCATGTCGACGTGCTCGAGCCCCTGCGCGCGAAAACCCCAGAACCGGCCCAGCCGACCCATGCCGGCCTGCACCTCGTCGGCGACCACCAGGCCGCCCGCGGCCTGTACCTTTTGCGCCACCGCGTCGAAGTAACCCTCCGGCGCCATTGCCACGCCGTTGCTGCACAGCGCGGTGTCGACCATCCAGGCTGCCGGCTGGTGACCGCGTCCCGCGAGGTCGGCAAGCGCGCGCTCGACGTCGGCGGCGTATCGGTGCGCGGCCCCGGGGTCGTCGGCAAAGCGGCCGCGGTACATGTCAGGCACCTCGAGGTACTCGAGATGATCGAAGCGCCCGGTTTCCGACGGCGACAGTTCCATCGTGGTCTCGGTGCAGCCGTGGTAGGCCTGCTCCATGATCAGCGCGCCGCCACGCCCGGTGGCGAATTGCGCGAGCTGCATGGCAACGTCGTTGGCTTCGCTGCCCGAGTTGACGAAAACGCAGGCGTTGAGGTGGTCGGGCAGGTCGGCGGTCAGGCGCTCCGCGTAGTCGGCGACGATGTCGCAGAGGTAGCGGGTGTTGACGTTGAGCACGCTCGCCTGGCGGTAGAGCGACCTGGCCACGTGCGCATCGGCATGCCCGATCTGCTGCACGTTGTTATAGGTATCGAGGTAACGACGGCCATCCGGCGTGATCAGCCACGGCCCTTCGCCGCGCACGAAGTGCAGCGGGCGGTCGTAAAAATGCACCACGTCACCGAGGCGCTGGCTGCGCTTGTGCGCCAGCGCACCGTAGTCGGTGTCCCCCGGCGACTGCCCGTGTGCGCTCGCGGCATACACCGGGAAGCGGCAGGCTTCGCGGATGCGCCGCGTGGCCTGTGCGCGGCCCTGGTCGAGCATGCGCTGCAGGACGCGGACATAGGCGTCGGTACCGCTGAGGTAGCCGTGGCTGTCGTCGATGGCGTCGCGCCCGCCGACCAGGATCACGTTGGTCGCCTGGCGGATCAGCGCGACGTCGTATAGCAGGTCGACCTCGGCTTCCTCCAGCGGCAGGCGCGAATCGAAGCCGGCCGCGGTTGCGCACAGGCAGCCGACCGGGTCCGGCTCGTCGTCGGCGCAGGTGTCGATGGCGGCGATCTCCGAGACCAGCGGGCCGTAGAGCAGGTCGCCGAAATCGATGATGCCGGCCGGCCGGCGCGGGTCGGACGGATCCACCAGCACGTTGCGCGCGTCGGCATCCTGGTGGATGACCTGCCAGCGCAGCTGCGACAGCTGCGGCAGCACCTCGGCCTCGGCGTGGTCGAGCAGGCGGTGGCACAGCGAGCGCAGCTCGGCGTCCGCCAGCAGTTCGACCTGCGGCCGGATTTCGAGGCAGCGGGTCAGGTCCCACAGGTGGTCGTTACTGCGCGCGGCGGGATGAAAGAAACCGCGCAGCGCCAGGTCGAGGTCGGCCATGAGCGCGCCGAGCGCGTAGCGCAGCGGATCGCACAGCGCGTCCGGCCGCGAATCGAGCGGATCGCCGGGCAGGTAACTGAGCACGCGCAGCAGGTGGCGCTCGCCGCTGGCGGCTTCGATCCATTCGTAGGCCCGTCCGCCGGCGGAGGCGATCATGCGCGGCACCGGCAGCTCGGGATTGCGTGCGGCGATGTGTTCGAGCGCGCGCAGCTGGAAATCGACGATGGCCTCGGCTTCGGCGGCATTGGCGATTTTCAGCACCAGCGCTTCGCCGTTATCGCGGCGTACCTGCCACGTCAGGTCGCGCTCGCTGTCCTGCGGCAGAAACTCGCCATCGATGTCGTACAGTTCGCGCGCGGCCTGGCGCACCTGGTCGAGCTCGAATCGCGGAAGATTTCGCTTGAGCGCTTCGCTAGCCATAGTCCTGCCCGGCAGTGAAAGTGGGCGCCAGTATAACGAATTGTGCGGCCATCGCTGGAGAGGTAACGCGCGGTCCCGACCCGACTCAGGTGGCGGCTGCTGCGGCGGAGCTTGCCGCTATCGGCGCAGGGCTCTTCACTGTTGCCGGTTGTGCCCGCGAACCGGTCCGGGGTTTCCGGCCGGGTACGTCATCGATGCCGGCTCGAGCGACGTTGCCGTCGATCGAGGCAATCCGCTAGACTTGGGTCGCAACAGATTGTCCCCGTCAAGGTTCCGCAACGGAAAGATTGCCGATGCTCCCGAGGTTACTGCTCCTGTCTGCGCTGCTTGCAACGCCGTTGTTGCAGCACGCCGACGCGTCGACTCGACAACCGGTCGACGAAGCGGCGATCGTCGCGGCGGCCTGGCGTACGGGTCCGATCAAGAGCTTCATGCTGCAGCGCGATGGCGAACTGCTGGTCGAAGCTCATCGCGCGGGTATGCGGGCCGATCGCTCGACCAACGTCAAGTCGGTGTCCAAGAGTATCATTTCGCTGCTGGTCGGCATCGCGATCGAGCAGGGCCACCTGGCGGGCGTGCAGCAGACCATCGGCGAGTTTTTTCCGGATTACTTCGAGCGTCGGCCCGATGCCGTGAAGGCGGCGATCACGATCCAGGATTTGCTGACGATGCGCGCGGGCCTCGAATCCACCAGTCGCCGCAATTACGGCAGCTGGGTACTGAGCGACAACTGGGTCGAGTACGCGCTCGACCGGCCACTGGTCGATGTGCCGGGCCGCGGCATGATCTACAGCACCGGCTCCTCGCATTTACTGTCGGCCGTGCTGACGCAAGCCACGGGCACCAGTACCCGCGCGTTTGCCGAACGCTACCTGTTCGCGCCGCTGGGTATCCGGGTCGGCGGCTGGGATCGGGACCCGCAGGGCGTCTATTTCGGCGGTAACAACATGGCGCTGTCGCCGGCGGCGCTGCTGCGTATCGGCGCGATGGTCATGAATAGCGGCATGCATCGAGGCAGGCAAATCGTGCCGCGATCCTGGATCGAGGAGTCGATGCGGGTTTACACCCGCAGCCGCTTCAATCCCTATGACTACGGCTACGGCTGGTGGCAGCGCGAGCTCGATGGCACCACCGTGCAGTTCGCGTGGGGTAACGGCGGGCAGTACATCCTGATGATCCCCTCGCTGCGAACCGTCGTTGCGATCGCGTCCAGCAGCAGCCAGGACACCGCCGGCAATCGAAACAGCCGGCGCCTGCTGTTCGAGTTCGTCGAACACACGTTGATCGCCCAGCTGCGTAACCAGCCGCGGGCGGCCCGCTCGTCGCCGGGCGGGCCGCACCCGGCATGACGTCCGGGTTCGACGGGATCACGCTGTTGCTGATCGTCGCGCTGGTCGCGACGCTGATCGCGTTCTTCAGCGGCGTTTTTCCCTATCCCTACGGCTGGATCGTGCTGACGGCCTTGCTGCTGATGCGCCTCACCGCCACCCGGCGAAAAGACTGATCCCGAATCACCAACCGGGGACGTACCCCATTTTTCGCAAACCGGGGACGTACCCCGTTTTTCAGCCCTCGCGATCCATTTGCCAGACGGTCTTGGAGGCGCGGCTCAGGTAGGGGGCCGGCAGCAGTTTTTGCTCGCGTTTTTCGGCCTGCTGAAAAATCGCGATCGTCATGAAGACGCCGGCGATCACCAGCAGGTGGCTCAGCCAGACGTAGCCGAAGGCGTAGATCGACAGGAACGACAGCGAAAAAATCATGCTCCACATCCAGCCCAGCACCTGCATCATCCAGTGGCGCGCGGCCAGCGGCGCGTTCCTGAGCGGGTTGAAACGGCTGTCCATGACGGATTTCCAGGTCAGTGCGATTTGGTCTTTCATAGCGATTCCTCCACAAGTGACGGGGGTATTTACGATGTTTTGTCAAGGTTAGATCAAAAAATTATTCGACAAATATTAGACATTTGCCGGCGCAATCACGATCAGTCTGTGGCCTGGAGACTGCCTGGGCCCTGCAGGCCTCGCGATGTCACAGGGGAGGAGCACGATTGTCTCGGTCCTGCGGGTCCCTCAATGAGCAGGGGGAATTCTGCTGGCGGGGCATGTGTACTATACATAAGACCACGTTTTTTGGATAAAGCGGTTATGCAGCAGGATTACGAGTACCGGGAGCGCGAGGTCGAACTCGACGAGGCGCGCGAGTTTCGCTTCGGCGAAGGCAAGATCAGCGGCTACGCGGCGGTGTTTCTCGGCGCCATGAGCCTGCTTGCGGTGCTGGCCTACCTTTATCCCCAGTACCTGACCACGCGCGAACTGCGCGAGGTATACGATCCGGTCCTGCTGCAGAAGGTGCTGAAGTACGGCATGTACTTCTCGCTGTTCTTCGGCGTGCTGACCTTCGTCCTCGGCGGTTACCGGCGGCTCGGTATCGCCGGGATCGTGCTTACCGGGATCGCGTTCCTGCTCGGGGGTTATGCAATCCCGATCCGCGGTGTCGAGTCCAATCGCCTGTCGCTCGGGGTCGACTGGCTGATCCTCGCGTTCCTGCTGTCGACTTTCGTGTTCATGACGCTGGAAAAACTGTTCCCGCGCTTCCGTAACCAGGTCATCCTGCGCGAGGAATGGGGGCTCGACCTGTTCTACTTCGTGTTCAATCACCTCGCGATTTCCGCGATCCTGATCTACGCCAACTACCAGGTCAGCCATTTCGAATGGGCGGTCAGTTCGACCGTGCAGGATACCATTCGCGCAACGCCGCTGTGGCTGCAGGTCGTCGTCATCGTGCTGGCCGCCGATTTCGTGCTCTACTGGGAGCACCGCATGTACCACGAGGTCAGGCTGCTGTGGCCGATTCACGCCGTGCACCACTCGGTGCGCAACCTGGACTGGCTGGCGGGTTCTCGCGGGCACTTCGTGCAGGTCTTTTCCGAGCGCGCGCTGGTCATGATCCCGCTATACCTGCTCGGTGTCGATACGCTGGCGCTGAACATCTACGTGACCTTCGCCGCGCTGCAGGCGATCCTGATTCACTGCAACGTGAACTTTTCCTTCGGTCCGCTGAAATACGTTTTTGTCACGCCGCAGTTTCACCACTGGCACCACAGTTCGGAAAAGCCCGCTATCGATACCAACTACGCTGCGCATACCGTGCTGTTCGACTGGCTGTTCGGTACCTACCACATGCCCGCCGAACACTGGCCGGCGCACTACGGCACCACCCGGCCGCTGCCCGCGAGTTTTATCGGCCAGTTAATGTACCCGTTAACCGCTGCCAGGCACCGCGACGGGGATTGAACAGGTTCGCTTGCCGCACCTGAACAGGGCGGTTTCCTGCCGGCACTCCCGGCTTGCCGTCATTCCCGGCTGCGCGCATGCCGTCCATCTCGAAAAGCCGGGCCTGTTCAACGCGGTACTGCAGGACTTCCTCGGCCCGTAGCCGGTTGACGCGGAAGCCGACCGATTCCGCGCAGTGCCCCGCGGAGGCACCCCGAATTCGACCGTTGGTCGAAAATCTGGCCGCAAAATCCGTGTTTTTTCCCGAAACGTGTCTTATTCCCGATATTCGGTCTTTTTGCCGCTTGTCGGCCGTTTTGTACCGCCTGTCCCCGGCACGGATCGATCGAATCGGTACCGGGACCGGTGTGCGGTGTGATGTTGGTCAAAAAATGTCCGCCCGGGGTGCCGAAATGCAGGCGCAGCAAGGATTTCGCCGGTAGGCCGGGTAAACCTGGGCTATACATATCTGTCCGAAGTCAAGTTAAAGGAGTCACAAAATTGGCCAGGCCCGTTTTCATGGGTATCGGCGCAGGCCAAGTGACGAGCAAAGGGGGCCCGGGCGCGCATGTCACGCCCGCTGCATACCAGGGGTCAGGGATGCCCGCGTTTAACCAACCGCAGCGCCGAACGCAAGATCAACAGCCGATCGTGGGTGGAGTCTGAGCCATGCACGACGGTAATTACCTGAGTTTTCTCGGCCTCACCGAGCTCGAAATAAAGGTGCTCAAGAGCATCTTTACGCTCGCGCCGAAGCTCAAGGAAAACTTTTTGCTGATCCCGCCCGAGCAAATCGAGCGCGCGGATGTCATCCTGGTCAACGGCGACGATCCCGCTGCGATTCGCACCTGGACCGAACTGCGCCAGGACAACCAGCTGCTGGCCTCGCTGATGCTGACCGACAACGCCGATCTCACCGGTGGCGACAATACCATTCAGCGGCCGATCCGCGTGCAGAAGCTGATCGCGGCGCTGGAAAACATCGTCGACAGTACTTCCGTCGACATTACGACCACGAACATCGACCAGGGCGAGGAAAAGTCGGCCGCGCTCGACATCCTGGTGGTCGACGACAGTTTCCCGGTGCGCAAGTACATGCAGCACAAGCTCGAGGAGCTGGCCAGGTTCCCGATCAATATCAGCTTTGCCGCCAATGGCGAGGAAGCGATTCACAAGGCGGCGCAGCACGACTACGGCCTGATCTTTCTCGATGTAATGATGGAAGGCATGGACGGTTACAAGGTCTGCAAGCACATCAAGGCCGGGCGGGGCGCTTACGTGGTCATGCTGACCAGCAAGAAATCACCGTTCGACAAGGTGCGGGGCACCATGTCCGGTTGCGACGCCTACGTCACCAAGCCGCCGGCCGACGAGCGCCTGGCCGAGGAGCTGAACAAGAGCGTTGCCCGGCGAACCGCCCAGTTCGCCCAGGTTGCGCAGGCGCGCTGAACGGGCGGATCAACGACAGCGCTAACGAATCAACAACTGACACGAACTTGAAACACGACTGGAGACAAACGACATGGCGATGAAAAAAGTACTGGTGGTCGACGACACCGCCGCGCACCTGCAGCAGCTGAAGGAAATCGTATCCGACGCCGGCTACCAGGTGATTACCGCAACCTCGGGCAAGGAAGCGGTGCAGAAAACCCAGGCGGAGAAGCCGAGCATGGTGTTCATGGATATCGTCATGGACGATCTCGACGGCTACGGCGCCTGCCGCGAAATCACGCGCAACGACGACACCAGCGATATCCCGGTGGTTTTCGTCAGCACCAAGAACCAGCGCGCCGATCACATCTGGGCGGAGAAGCAGGGTGCCAAGGCACTGCTGACCAAGCCGATCGACAGCGACGTGATCGTCAAGCAGCTGAACACCTACATCTGATTTCGCGATGAGCTCCGCACCCGCACGACAGCAACCCGGCCTGCCGGTCGACGATGTCTCGAAGCAGGACCTCGCAACCGGCGAGGACCTGCTGTTCGACCTCGGCGCCGCGGTCGGTGACGACCACGACCTGCAGGTACACACCGTGCTGATCGGCAACATCGGGCTGGTGCTGCCGAAGCACGAAATCAGTGAACTGATCGACCGCCCGGCGGTCTGCAGCCTGCCCAATACCCTGACGTGGTTCGACGGGGTCATCAGCGTGCGCGGCAGCATGATCCCGGTGTTCGACCTGCACCAGCTGTTTTCGATCGAGGCGCCGGCAGGCAAGCGACGCCTGATCGTGGTCGGCCAGAACGAGACCGCGGCCGCGTTCTGGGTGGACGATTTTCCGCGGCTGCTGGTGCTCGACGACGATGACGTCACGACCGCCGAGCCGCCGCTGCCGTCGCTGATCCGCGCGCATGCGCAACGCTTCTTCCTCAAGCAAGACCAGGCCTGGGTCGAATGGGACGTGCAGGCCTTCTTCAGCGCGCTCGGCGAAAAACTGTAGCGATGATTTATCAATAACGACGCAATCCAATATCGATCCGGAGAATTGAGTCATGTTTCGAAAAATCCTGTTTATCTCACTGCTGGTCGCTCCCGGCCTCGCGTTGGCCAACGACTATAGCCAGCAAGAGCTCGAGGACCTGCTCGCGACCAAGATCCGCTTCGCGCAGCACATGGCGCTCAACCCGAGTATCGTGCGCGCGGTCGAATCACAGAACAACGAGCAAATCGCGCTGGCCGAGATCAAGCGTCGCGACGACGAATGGAAGAATGCCGACGGCGCACCCATCGCGTTGATCCGGGACGTTACCGGCAACCGGGTGGCGCGCTACTTCCAGCGCCGGGTGGAAAACAACAGCGCGATCGACGAGGTGTTCCTGACCGACAACCAGGGCGCCAACGTCGCCGCCTTCCCGCCCACCAGTGACTACTGGCAGGGTGACGAGGAGAAGTGGACCGCGTCCTACAACAACGGTAACGGCGTGGTGTTCATCGGTCCGCTCGAATTCGACGACAGTACCCAGAAGACCCAGGTGCAGATCAGTGCGCCGATCCTGTCGCAGGACCGCACCGTGGGTGTGCTCGTGCTGGGTGTCTCGGTCGACTACCTGAACCTGCAGCAGTAGGCAGTTCGACAATCAATCAATCAAGTTAGCAACAGTGGCATAGGGCTTGAATCATGTTTAGTAACAGCAAAATCAGTCGCCGACTCGTCATCCTGATCGCCGCGATGACCCTGACGATCGTCTCGATCGGCGGCGTAACCATGGTCGGCATGACCGGAATGGTGGCCGACACCGCAACCCTGAACGCCAAGACGGCGGAAGCCGCGGCCTTCTCGCGGATCGCCGGCTCGGTGCGTTATTACATGCTCGACGTGGGCCAGGAACTCTCCGCCGGCTCGCTCGAATGGGAGCAGGCGGAAAGCCTGCTCGCGACCGGTTCCGAGGAATTCGAGCGACTGTGGCAGGCGCAGCAGGCAACCATCGCGGCGGATCCGAAAAACCGCGAATTTTTCGAAGACAGCTTCGGCCTCGAGGTCGAACTGGTGCGCGAGGGTTACAAGGAGCTGTCGACCCTGGTTGCCGCGCGCGATATCGACCGGCTGCTGGTGTGGGTCATCAACGAATTGCGCGGTTATGCCGACCCGTTCCTGAACTCGGCGGACGCGCTGTCCAACCTGAGTTCCTACGAGGCGAAAGCGATTTACGAGGAAAGCGAGCGGCTGGCGAACGTCTACCTGATGACCGCCGCGCTGGTAATCCTGGTCGGTTTCCTGGTTGCGATGTTCCTCGGTTCGCAGGTGTATGGCTCGATCACCGGCCCGATTTCGACCATCTCGGATATCGTGCAAAAGGTTGCCAGGGGTGATCTCGAGGCGCGCACCGAGCTGACCACCAGCGACGAACTGGGTGAACTCGCCACCGCCTTCGACAACATGCTGGACGAACGCGTATCGTCGATGGCGCAGGTATCGCGCGACAACGAGAACCTCAACAACTCGGTCATCATGCTGCTCGAGGCGGTATCGGATCTGAGTAATCGTGATCTCACCGTACACGTGCCGATCGCCGAGGACGTGACCGGCCCGGTGGCGGACGCGATGAACATGCTGACCACCGAAACCGCGCGCGTACTGGCGCAGATACGCCAGATTTCGAACCAGGTCGCGCAGGCGGCGGCCATGGTGGAATCGCAGGGCGGCAAGATCAACCAGCTCGCGGACGAGGAGCGCGCCATCATCGAGGACACGATGACCAAGCTCGACGAGGCGTCGAAAACCATGGTGCTGATCGCCCGCCAGGCAAAAGCGAGTAACGATATCGCCGCGCGCGCGACCGAGTCGACCGAGGAAGCGCTGCAGACGGTAACCCGCACCACCCAGGGCATGAACGAAATCCGCGAAACGATCGCCGAAACCGAGAAACGCATCAAGCGTCTCGGTGAACGCTCGCAGGAAATCAACGGCGTGGTCGAGATCATCAACAACATCGCGGAACGCACCCACATCCTGTCGCTGAACGCCTCGATGCAGGCCGCCGCGGCGGGTGATGCCGGCCGCGGTTTCGCGGTGGTTGCCAACGAGGTTCAGCGCCTCGCCGAATCGTCGCGCGACTCGACCTCGGAAATCGCGGGCCTGGTCAACAACATCCAGGTGGAGACCGCGGAAACCATGGCGGCGATGAACAAGGCTATCGCGCAGGTGGTCGAGGGTTCCGAGCTGGCGCAGACTTCCGGTGTCAAGATGCAGACGACCCAGGAGACCACCGCCGAGCTGGTAAGCGCGGTAGAGCAGATCGCCAAGCGTTCGATGCTGCAGGCCCAGGTCACCCGGGCGCTGCTGTCGAAAGCGGAGGAAGCGCAGAAGTCTACCGAGGAAACCAACAGCGAGATCAAGCTGCAGGCCGACCAGGCGACCAACCTGGTGCAGTTCTCGCAGCAGCTGCTGGAATCGGTCAACGTGTTCCGGCTGCCGGAGGCTTCCTGAGCGCGGGTTCGAACGGTCGATACCCGCAGCCGCCGCTAACGATGAATCGGTAAATCGATGACAGATCAAAACACGGACAACCTCGATGCGTTGCTGACGCTGCTCGAACTGGCGCATGCCGACGTTGCCGACAGTCTCGGCGACGACGGTGCGGTGGAGGGTGACGCGTTGCGCCAGGCCTGCGCGGGGCACCTCGAGAACCTGCTGTGGGCCGCGGAACAGGCCGGTGCCGGTAACCTGTACCTGGTCGCGGACGCGCTGCAGACGCATCTCCTCAACCCGGCGACCGCTATCGATGTGGCTACTGCCGCCCGGTTGCTGGACTGGTTCGGTGACGCACGGCTCTACGTCGAGGCGCCGACCGAAGAGTTTGCGCGGGCGCTGCTCGAACCGCTGCCGCCGGAACTGCGCGCGGGCCTGCTGCCGCTGCTGACCGCCGGCGACGAAGAGGAACGGGCCGCGGCTGTATTTCCCGAGGAGCCGGTGACGTCGTTTCCGCGGGAGGACGCGGATGTCTTTCCCGGCGAAGACCCGGTAGTCGCTTTCCCGGTCATGCACGACGAGGTCGGGTCCGCGGCGGACACCCCCGAATTCGACCAGGACGACCTGCTCGGCATGCTGGCTTTCGAGCTGCAGGAGGTTGCTCCCCGGCTCGATTCACTGGCCCGACAGCTGGCCGCGGCGGATGCGGGCGAGGCGTCGGCGGCGCTGGTGCAGGATTACCTCGAGATTCTCGGCCGGGTCGAAACCACTGCCGCCGAGCTCGATTTGCGGGGGCTGACTTTTGTTTGCGGCTTCCTCGACACCAACCTCGCGTTGATTGCCACGCGCGACGGTGACGCGCGGCTCGAGGCCATCGACGTGCTGCGCGGCTGGCCCGCGGTGGTCATCGATCATCTCGTGCACCCTGAGGACGACAGCCGCTGTCTCGCGGTGGTCGATCACCTCGAGTCACCGGCCTGGCCGCAACCGGTGCCGTACCGCGACCTGCGCACGCTGATCGAGGGCCTGGCGAAGTCGGTCGAGGTCAGCAGCGAATTCGTCGCCGAGGCGCGCGCGGTCGAAGCGACCGCGCAAGACGTGTTGCTGGAAATCTCGGCCGATACCAGCGCCGAACTCATCGAGGCCTTCTTTGCCGAGTCGCCGGGTCACGCCGAGGCCCTGTCGGGCCTGACCGCCGCGATTACCCGCGGCGTCGACGTACAGGCCAACGTCGAGGCTGCGCAGCGCATCGCGCATACGCTGAAAGGCTCCGGTAACCTGATCGGCGCACAGGGACTGGCCAACGTGTCGCATCATCTCGAGGATATCCTCGAGTTCATCGCCCGCCACCAGTTTCAGCCGCCCGCGGCACTCGCGCACACGATGCAGGAAGCCAGCGACCTGGTCGAGGCCATGATCGAGGCCCTGCAGGGCATGGTGCCGCCGCCCGCGGAGGCGCAACGCGTGCTGCAGGATGTGCTCGACTGGGCCAACCGGATCGACAGTGGACGCATGCGCGAGAGCGACTATGCCGATTCCGCGGCGCGGCCCGATATAGCGCCACCGTCGGTCCCGGTAGAAGACCTGCCGCACCCGGATCGCCGCCGGGTCGAGCCCGAACCCGTAGCCCCGGCGCCGGCCGAGGACGCGGCCGCGAGCGCGGCCCCCGCGGCCGAGGAAACGGTGCGCGTACCGCTCAGGCTGCTCGACAGTATCTTTCGCATCGTCAGTGAAACCGCGATCACGGGCGCCCAGATCCAGGAACGCCTGAACCGGCTCGAGGGTGGTGAAAAACTGATCCGCAACAACGACGGCCACCTGCAGCAGCAGCGTTACGAGCTGGAAAATCTCGTCAGCGTGCGCAGCATGGCGGCCAAGCACCGCGGCCAGGCAATGGGTGCCGACGGCGAATTCGATGCGCTGGAAATGGACGAATACGACGAGTTTTACAGCGCAACCCATGCCTATATCGAGGCGGTAGCGGACTCACGCGAAATCCTGCGTGGATTTACCGGCGAGGTTTACGAACTCGATTCGCTGTTCGTCGAGCAGCAGCGGCTCAACAAGGAACTGCAGCAGATGGTCATGACCACGCGCCTGGTTCCGGTCAGCACGATCGCGTCGCGACTGCAGCGGACGGTGCGCCAGGTCTGTCGCACCACCGGCAAGCAGGCCGAGCTGTCGATCTATGGCCAGGAACTGCTGCTCGACGGCGACGTGCTGAGCAAGCTCGCCGATCCGCTGATGCACATGTTGCGCAACGCGGTCGACCACGGCATCGAGGATTTCGATACGCGCGTGGGTGCCGGTAAACCGCCGGTGGGCCAGATCATGCTGGAGTTCGTGCAGGAGGGTAACAACGTGGTCGTCAACTGCAGCGACGACGGTTGCGGCCTCGACTACGGGCGCATTCGCGCCACCGCGATCGAGCGCGGGCTGATTACGGCCGACGATGCGCGCGATAACGAGGCGCTCGCACTGCTGATCCTGCAGACCGGTTTCTCCACCCGCGAGCAGGTCACCCAGGTCTCCGGGCGCGGCGTCGGCATGGACGTGGTCAACAACACGATCCAGGCACTCAACGGCACGATGAAGGTCGGCGACGGCGAAGACGGCGGCACCCGCATTTCGCTGCGCCTGCCGATCACGCTGCTGACCAGCCACTGCCTGCTGACCGGGGTCGGCAAGCAAAATCTGTACGCCATTCCGACCCTGTCGCTGACGCAGATCCTGTCGCCCGGCACCGGCTTCATCGAGAACCTCGGCGACGAGCTGAGTTACCGGCTCGATGACGAAATCTACCCGGCGCACACCCTCAATGCACTGATCGGATCGGCCGACCGGCATATGCGCGACAACCTCGACCAGTACAACGTCGTGCTGGTGCAGACCGCCAACGGCGTTGCCGCGGTGGTGGTCGAGCGCGTGGTCACCAGTTACGACCTCGTGGTCAAGAACATGGGGGCTTACGTCAAGTCGATCAGCGGTATCGCCGGCGTGTCGATGCTCGGTAACGGTGACGTGGTGCCGGTGCTCGACCTGGCGGCGATGGTGCAGGCGCGGGAAAACTCGGAGCTGGATACGGGTCGCATCAATGCCGAGGCGGAGGCCGCCGAGGCGCCCGGGCTGCCGAAGGTGCTGATCGTCGACGATTCGCTCAGCGTGCGCAATTCGCTCGGCCAGTTGATGCGCGACAGCGGCTACGAGGCGCTGCTCGCACGTGACGGTCTCGAGGCGATCAATATCATTCGCGCCGAGCATCCGGATATCGTGCTGACCGACCTCGAGATGCCGCGCATGAACGGCTTCGACCTGGTCAGCTATATCCGCAACACCAGCGATCAGCCGAGCCTGCCGGTGGTGATGATTACCTCGAGAAACATGGCCAAGCACCGGCAGCAGGCGGAAACCGCCGGCGTGAATCGCTTCATCGCCAAACCTTTCATCGACGATGAAATCCTCGATTGCATCGAAACGGAGCTTTCGCTGATGGCGTGAGCCGTAATGAAAAGCAAATAGGATACCTGCTATGAATACCAGCGACATGTACGACAAGACCGCGAAGGGTAAGACGGAAATCGCCGACAACGCCGCGGGACTCTCGATGATGGAACGACGGGTCCTGATCCTGGTCAACGGCGAAAACGACGTCGACACCCTCAAGAAACTCTCCCTGTGCGACGATATCGGGACCACCCTCGATCGCCTGCTCGAGCTCGACCTGATCGAATCCGGTGAAACGACGATCGTCGATATAACCACCCCGACCGGCGCAGCGGACGCCGACAGCGCTGGCGGCGCCAGCAGCGAAGGCGGCGGCGGCGACGGCGATGAGCTGGTAGTCGAGGCGCGAGAGTTCATGTGCAACACGCTGCAAACCTTCGGCAACCGCGTGCGCATCGTGGATCTCAACAATGCCATCGCCGATACCAGCAATATCGGTGAGCTAGAGGGACTGGTCAAGCCCTGGTACCACGCGATTTCCGAAACGCCCGGCGGCATGTACCAGGCGGACGACCTGCGCAAGGATCTGCTCGCGCTGCTGGACCGCGGCAAGCAGGCCGCCTGACGAAGCGCTTGCCGGCCCGGAGACGATTCCGGGTCGGGCCGCGCGCCGACCACGGAGCCTGGTACGCGGGCGGTAAGCGGCGCCAATCCCTGCTTGTGCGGGCCGGTCGCCATGGCCGGAATGCGCCTTTCAAGGCGCCTTTTTTACCAGCCTCCCCGGTCTGGTTAAACTACCCGCATGGAAACCACCCTGACCATCGCCAAGGATGCGCCGCGCCTGTCGCGCTCGCCGCTGCGCTTCGCGCTCTACTTTTACCTGAAGTCGCGCTGGACACTGGCGGCGATGTTCGTCTTCGAGGCGGCGCAGGCCGCCTGCACCATCCTGCTGCCGTACGCGATCAAGGAGATCATCGACGCGGTCACGCTGGCCAACCGGACCGGTGCGGATATTTTTGTCACGGCGCAGGACGCGCTGATCCTGTTCGCGTTGCTGAACCTCGGCATCGTGCTGTTCAGCCGCGCCAGCGGCGCGATGCTGGTGCTGACCGGGCCGAAGCTGCGGCGCGAGATCCGGCGCACCCTGTTCAGCTATATCCAGCATCACTCGCACAACTACTTCATTTCCCATTTCGCCGGTTCGCTGGCCGCCCGCATCGCGGAGGTCGCGATGAGCAGCATGCTCGCGCTGTGGACGGTAGCGTTCGACTTTTATCCGCTGATCATCAAGTCCGCGGTTGCGCTGATCCTGCTCTCCGCCGCCAGCGGCGAGCTCGCGCTTGCCCTCAGTCTCTGGCTCGGCGTGTACATCTACGTGTCCTACCTGCTCGCGCGGCGCTGCCGGGTCTACGCGCAGGACTTCGCCGAGGCGCGCTCGCTGGTTACCGGCAAGGTGGTCGATTCGGTGACCAACCTGATGAACGCCAAGATGTTCGCCCGGCGCCAGTTCGAGGAAGAGTACCTCACCGATTATCTCGATCACGAGGTCGACCAGGCCCTGCGCACCTACTGGTACATGGAAAAGCTGCGCTGGTTCCAGTACGGCGCGGCGATGGTGCTGATGGTGTCGATGGTGGGCTACGCGCTCAGGATCTGGGCCGGTGGCGGCCTGACGGTGGGCGAGTTCACGATGGTCGCGGGGCTCGCGATCATGCTGATCGAGGCTGCCCGCGGCCTCTCCCGAACCTTTCTCGATTTCTTCGAACACGTCGGCAATATCGGTGACGGCGTTTCGGTATTCGTACAGCCGCACGAAATCGTCGATCGGCCCGATGCCGCCGAGCTCGAGGTCAGCCACGGCGGGATCGAGTTCGCTGACGTCGTGTTCGCGTACCGCGAGGGCCTGCCGGTTTTCGAACACTTGAGCGTGGCGATCGAGCCCCGCCAGCACGTCGGCCTGGTCGGGTTTTCCGGATCGGGTAAATCGACCTTCGCCAACCTGATCCTGCGCCTGTTCGAATGTAATTCCGGCTCGATCGCGATCGACGGCCAGGACATTCTCGACGTCACCCAGGACAGCCTGCGGCGCAACATTTCGATGATCCCGCAGGACCCGCAGCTGTTTCACCGCTCGCTGATGGAGAACATTCGCTACGGCCGCCTCGATGCGAGCGACGACGAGGTCGTCGACGCGGCGCGCAAGGCGCATGCCCACGATTTCATCCTGCAGACGGAACAGGGCTACGAGTCGCTGGTCGGCGAACGCGGGGTGAAACTGTCGGGCGGGCAGCGCCAGCGCATCGCGATCGCGCGCGCGATCCTGAAGGATGCGCCGATCCTGATACTCGACGAGGCGACGTCGTCGCTCGACTCGGTTACCGAAAAGGAAATCCAGCAGGGCCTCGTGCACCTGATGCAGGGGCGCACCGTGGTCGTGGTGGCGCACCGCCTGTCGACGATTGCGCACATGGACCGCATCCTCGTGTTCGACCAGGGGCGCATCGTCGAGGACGGCAGCCACGAGGCGCTGCTCGGGCGGGACGGCCACTACGCGCGCCTGTGGAACATGCAGGCCGGCGGCTTCCTGCCCGAAACCGACCAGCCCTGAAATCCGCCCACTGGAAGCCGATACCCGGCAAAACCGGGGACGCAAAACCGGGGACGTACCCCGGGTTTTAGTCGGGGACGTACCCCTTTTTTCGGGCAGGGATTGAAGTCGGGACTCTCGCCGCGGAATGTTTTGCTCGCCGAGAATGCCGATGCCGCGATTCGGACCGCGGGGCTGTCGCCGGGAATCGGGTATACTGGTCACGTAATTCAGTCCCGCGAAGTGTAACCCGTATGGAGAATCTGCTGCTGATTGCCTGCGTGCTGGCGATCGTATCCTGGTGGATCGTGCTGCCGCTGCGCACGGTGTTGCACGAGCGCAAGCTCGAGGCGTTGTCGGCGGCGCCGTACGTCGAGCCCGCGAACTGGCCGCTGGTCAGCGTGCTGGTGCCGGCCAGGAACGAGCAGGATTCGCTCGCGGATGCGGTACAGAGCCTGCTCGAGGTCGACTATCCCGCGCTCGAGATCGTCATCATCGACGATCGTTCGGACGACAGCACCGGCGATATTGCCGAGCGCCTCGCGCAACGGGATGCGCGTATCCGCACGCTGCACATCGAGAGCCTGCCAGAGGGCTGGCTGGGCAAGGTGCACGCGATGCATCGCGGCATCGCCATGAGCAACGGCGAGTGGCTGCTGTTTACCGACGCCGATATTCACTTTTCGCGCGCGGTTCTGAAACGGGCCATCGCCCACTGCCTGCGGCGGGAGCGCGACTTCCTGACGCTGTTTCCGGGATTTGTCGACACCGGGCTGGTAATCGCCGCGACGCAAACCGCCTTTGGTGTGATCCTGCTGTCGCTGCTGGATTTCGACCGTATCGCCAGGCCGGACAACCCGATGGCGATCGGGATCGGCGCTTTCAACCTGGCCCGACGTTCGTACATCGATGCGGACCAGGGACTCGAGTGGCTGCGCATGGAAGTCGCCGACGATGCCGGGATTGCGCTGATGATGAAGCAACGCGGCGCTGCCATGGACGTCTTGAGCGGGCATGGCCTGGTCGAGGTCGACTGGTACCCGACGCTGACGGCCATAATGGACGGCGTGGTCCAGCGTTTCGTCATGGGCGCCAATTACCGCCTGGGCTTCTACTGCCTGCAATGCCTCGCGTTCGTGTTCTGCCTGCTGGCGCCGATCATCGTCTCTGTACTGCTGTCGTCGGTGACGCCGCTGGCCTGGCTCGGTCTCGCCGCCTTCGCCTTGCCGTCGCTGATCATCGCCGCTGGCCTGCGCGGGCATACGATTGCGCTGGGTCCGCTCATGGCCCTGCCGCTGGGTTACACGGTGATCGCCTATGGCATGTTGCGCTCGGTGGTTACCTACCTTCGGCGTGGCGGCCTGTACTGGCGCGGCACCGTCTACCCGCTGCGCGAATTGCGCGCTTCGCAGCGCGTGCGGATGAAAGCCTTTTTCTGACCGTGCCTGTTGTCCGCGAGAAAAAGCAAAACGGGGACGTACCCCGTTTAAATCGGGAAAATCGGGGTACGTCCCCGGTTACAGGGGTACGTCCCGGATAAAACGGGATGTGCTCAGGAGTCGTCGAGCGCGAAGCGCTGGCGCAGGAAACGCGCGATGCCTTCCTCGTCATGGTGGCCGATCACCGCGGTTGCGGCGGCCTTGATCCTGTCGTTGGCGTTGGCCGGGGCGTAAGCCTCGTCGGCGGCTTCGAACATGCTGAGATCGTTGTCGCTGTCACCGAAGCAGATCACGCGTTCGAGACCCAGTAACTCCTTCAGCGCGATGATGGCGCCGCCCTTGCTGGCGTCGCTGTGATGAATATCCAGCCAGTGCCAGTCCGCGCCCTCGCGGGCGAGGCCGGAGTAGGCGACCAGGTGCGCTTCGTCCTCGACCTGCGACACCACGGCCTGGATCGCATCATGCTGGCCGATCGAGTTGACATGGGTGACGGTTGCGTCCGCCGGCAGATCGTCGAGCGCGTGCATGCCGACGTGGCCCTCGATATCGAGTACCTGCATGAGTTCGCGATCGGCCGCGGTGCCCGTCGCGGCGTGGTAAACCGAGCTGTTGTGGTTTTCGTCGAGGGTAAACACGAACGGCGACAGGCCCTGTTGCAGGCAGGCGCGCACGACATGTTCCAGCTCGGGTGCCGTCAGCGTCGTGCTGCTCGAGTAGCGTCGTTCGTCGGGATGCCAGATCAGCACGCCGTTCTTGTAGGCCTGCGGCAGCTCGAAAGGGTGGTTCTCGATGATGGCGCGGGCGCCGTGCAGCGTGCGTCCGGTCGCAATGGTGTACGCGATCTCGCGCTGCGACAGCAGGTCCAGGGTTTCGCGGGTGTAGTCGGAGATGGTCGAATTACGATCGAGCAGCGTGCCGTCGAGGTCGAAAACGATGAGTTCCATGGCGGGCGTAATCCGTCAGGCGTCGAGAACGATAGTGTCGCCGCTGTAAACCGGCGATGCAAATCCGGTCGCTTGTCCGGGCCGCGAGGCCCGAATCGGCGCTGGCAGCGAGGGAATATGCCCCGCGTTGGCTCGCTGGACGGTGCTCTGCATAACCGGTCAGCCTTTCGCCAGGGCCTTGCGTGGGTCGTAGAAGGGCTTCGGCACAACCTTCGCCGCGCGGCGGCCGTCAGGCGTATCGACTTCGACCTCGGTAGCGAGCGCCGTATGTTCGATTTGCATCATGGCGAGCGCGATATTGGCTTCGAGCCGCGGCGAATAAATCGCGGAGGTCACCCGGCCGACGGTTTCTCCGCGATGGCTGATCGGCCAGTACTCCGTGTTGGGTCCCGCTAGCGGTTCGCCGTCGAGTTCGAGGCCTGCCTGCAGTCGGCTGACGCCTGCGCGCGCGATACGGGCCAGCGCCGCCTTACCGACGAAGTCGGCTTCCATCTCGAGATCGACCAGGCGTTCGAGGCCGAGCTCGAAGGGATTGGTGTGGATGTCCATGTCGCTGTGATAGGACAGCATGCCGGCCTCGATCCGGCGAATCGAGGAAGTGTGCCCGGGTTGCAGCCCGAACGGTTTGCCGGCGGCCATGATCGTTTCCCAGAGCTCGTCGCCGCGGCTGCCGTCGCGCAGGTAGATTTCATAGCCCAGCTCGCTCGACCAGCCCGTGCGGGACACTATCAGCGGAATACCGTCGAGTTCGTGTTCCTCCAGCCAGTAGTAGCGGAGCCGGTCGATTTGCTCGCCGAACAGCGCCTGCATGATCTTGCCCGAGTTCGGCCCCTGCAGCTGCAGCGGCGATACGTCGGGCTCGCGGATCTCGACGTCCATGCCGCTGTTGACGGCAACGCCCTGCGCCCACAGCAGCACGTCGCTGTCGGCCAGCGAAAGCCAGAAGTGGTTCTCGCCGAGGCGCAGCAGCACCGGATCGTTGAGGATGCCGCCGGCGGCGTTGGTGATCAGCACGTACTTGCACTGGCCGACCGCGCACTGTGACAGGTTGCGCGGCGTCAGCAGCTGGGTGAAGCGCGTGGCGTCGGGACCCGTGATTTCGACCTGCCGTTCGACCGCGACGTCGCTGAGCGTCGCCGTGCTGACCAGGTTCCAGAAGTTCTGCACGGGATCGCCGAAATCGCGCGGGATGTACATGTGGTTGTAGACCGAAAAACCGGTCGCGCCCCAGCGCACCGTGGCGTCGAAGTAGGGTGATTTTCGAATCTGCGTGCCGAAGCCGAAGCGGCGGGCGGCCGCGTTCGCGGCCGTATCAGTGTCATTCATAACTATTCAGGAAGCTCCAGGATTTGCGCTTTGCGGCGGCCGCGCGACCTCGCGCAATTATCGCCAGGCGCGGCAGTATACCCGGGTAACTACGCCGGGGTAGTCGATTCGGATTCAGGTCACGGCCAGCGGACGTGGCCGGGGGGCCTGGCTGGTCGGCGGGTAGCGATGTGACGCGGGGTCAATCCTCGAACTCGTCGCACAGCACCGCCCGGGCGCCCTCGATCGAGTTCAGTCGCAGGCCGACGATCGCCTGGTACTCGGGCGAGTTGTACCAGCGCCTGGCCTCGTCGCGGTCCTTGAACTTCAGCATGACGGTGCGGGTATCGCCGCTATCACCCTCGATGACCTCGACGTTTTCGTCGACGATCAGGATCTCGGGGGCATAGGGCCCCAGGGTCTCGACAGCTTTGGGCAGGTAGTCGTTGTTGAGCGTGTCGGCGTCGGTAACCTTGTGCGTGAAGATCAGGTAGGCGGCCATCAGAAAGTCCTCCGGGACGGAACCCCTGCTATGCATGGACGAACCATTATAAGGCCAATCGCCGTTGAATGTCGGCCCTCCATACCCGTCCGGGTCAGCAGCGCCGACGGATGTGTTCAGCCGGCGGGTAAATCCTCGCGCAACGAGCGCCGCGGGATTTTCTTGTCGGGATCGACGAACGGCAGGGTCGTCAGCGTAATGTCACGCGCGCCCTCCGCGGTTTCGACCCGCAAGCGGCCATTGCCGTCGACATGCTCGATGTCGAGCAGCGCAAAACCGATATTCTGCTCCAGCCGCGGTGAATAAACCGCCGACGAGATGTGCCCGACCTGTTTACCGTCGGCAACCACGGGCCAGCGGTGTTCGTTGTTCTTTTCGAACGGGGCGCCGCTCATGAATACGCCGACCACCTTGCGCCGGATACCCTCGGCGCGAATCCTTGCCAGTGCCGTCTTGCCGATGAAGTCGGGCTTGTCGAATGCGATCAGTCGTTCCATGCCCATTTCGAGCGGGTTCTCGGCGGGCGTCATGTCGGAGCCGAAATCGAGTACGCCGCCCTCGATGCGACGAATGCGATTCGGCGAGCCGGGCGACAGGCCGAGCGGCTGGCCGGCGGTCATGATGATTTCCCACAGTTCGTCGCCACGTTCGTAACCGAGCAGGTAAACCTCGAAACCGACTTCCGAGCTGAACCCGGTGCGCGAGATCACCACGTCGATGCCGTCGACGGAGCCGTACATCCAGTGGTAGTAACGCAGGTCGAGGATAGCGTCGCCGAAGACCCTGGCGACGATCTCGGGCGAGCGCGGACCCTGGATCTGCAGCGGGTACACGTGCGGCGTGGTCACCTCGACGTCGTGGCCCGAGTAGGCCGAAACACCCTTGGCCCACAGGTACATGTCGGCGTCGGCAGTCGACAGCCAGAAGCGATCGTCGGCGATACGCAGCATCACCGGGTCGTTGAGGATGCCGCCGTCCTGGTTGGTCATGACCAGGTAACGGCACTGGCCGACGGCAACCTTGCGCACATCGCGCGGCGTCAGCAGGTTGGTGAACGCCTCGGCGTCGGGTCCGGCGATCTCCACGCAGCGCTGCACCGCGACGTCCCACAGGCCGGCGCGCTCGATCGTGTTCCAGTACTCGTTGACCGGGCTGTCGTAACCCACCGGCATCCACATGCCGTTGTAGGGATGAAACTCGCTGGCGCCGTATTTCAGGCTGGATGCGAAAAAGGGCGACTTGCGGATGCGTGGATTCAGACCGTGCGCTTTCATGGACTCGGGGGCTCGTCGGTGATATCGAAACAGGCGCGTAGTGTACACAAGCCGGTGCGCCGGTAACGAGGGAATTCGACACTTCGAGTCCCGGGCGATAGTGCCCCTGCCCGGGCTTGTTGCGGATGGCGGCAGGGTCCGCGCCGGCTTGCCGACAAGGGCCGGGGAGCGGCGACGCGGCATCAACCCGATTAGCCGACCGTTCGTCGGAAAATTGACGCTTGTCGTGGATCAAGTCCGCAAAAACACCGCCGTATGGTCTATAGACAGCGCTGCGTGCGGCTTTCAGCGGCCGAAGCGCAGCGGGTCAGGAAAGACATCGCCTGAAAACACACCGGGAACATCTCGCCTTCCAGATTCAACCGGGCTGCCGTACTGGCCCAGGGAGCTAAAAATGGTTTACACGGGTCTTGGCATGGGATTACGTACGCGTATAAGCGGCGTCGCGCGCCTGGCGGCGAGTCAGCAGGTCGGTCGCAGCAGGCGGGTCGTTGCGCTGGCAATGATCTCTTGCGCGTTGATGCTGAACGGCTGCAGCAGCTCCGATTCGGACGATCCGAATACCGGTTACTTCATCGACTCGGCGGTCGAGGGTGTTTTCTACACCACGCCATCGTTTTCGGGTACCACCGATGTCAACGGCACCTTTACCTACATGCCCGGTGAAGAAGTCAGCTTTTACATCGGCGATATCCTGCTCGGTACCGCGGTCGGGCAGGACATCCTGACGCCGATCGAGTTCGTCCCCGGCGCGGTCGATACGAGCAACCCCGAAGTCGTCAACATCCTGCGTTTCATCCAGTCGCTGGACGAGGACGGTAATCCCGACAACGGCATTAGCATTACCGCGTTCTCGGTCGACCAGGCGGTCGGCCAGAGTCTCGACTTTTCGCTGTCGACCGGTGATTTCGAAAACGCGGCCGATGCGCTGCTGGTCGTGCTGACCTCCGGCACGGTAACGAGCCTGATCGATGCCTCGGATGCCATCGATCATTTCAACGGCAGCAACGGGGGCGGCAGCTCGTCCCCGAACCTGGCACTCAGCGGCGCGGATACCGCGTTGTTCGGAACTTCCTTCAGCTATGATCCGGTGCTGACGACCGTGACCGATCTCGGCCTGGGTCTGCAGTCGATTACCTGGCAGCAGCCAATGGCGAATTCCTCCTTGCTCGAGGTCGGGGTCATTATTCTCGGCACCGACATCCAGTCGGTTTCACTGGCCTGGAGCAACGGCAGCGGCAGTGGCCCGGCCAATGCCACCTACGGTATTTCCTGCCCCGGTAACATCGCCCCGCTGTTCCCGGCCGGCGACTGCAGCCAGATGGGACTCGATACGGTGAACGGTGACGTGACTTTCGACGTCAGCATCGGTCCCTACGAGATCGTGCCGCCCAACGGCGCGACCGCGGCGATCAGCGCGAGCGGCCTGCTCGAGTACTGAGCGCGGAACAGGCAGGGAAAAACCACGGACCCGGATTAAAACGGGGTACGTCCCCTGTTTTTCTGTTTCCCCGGGGCTTGTTGCCCGCTAGCCAGCCCTCGTGCATGTTCGAACCTTCGGCTACGCCGGTAGTGACGTAACGCAATGGAAGCGACCGCAGGGACAGGTCCAGCTCGAGCTTTTGCCGCGCGCTACTCTCGCCGGGCCGGGTCCCGGTCGAGACCGCGGTGCCGTCGCGGACGAGGCGTCCGCTTTGGCGATCGGCGTATAGACAATGCCGGCACGACGTTATGTAATAGTCGCATCGTGAGAACTCCGGGCCTTCGTCGATGAGACCGCCCCTGACCCTGGATGACCTGATCGTCGATTGCTGCGGCGGCCGCGGCGCACACGACGCGCAACTGCTGGCCGAGATCGAGGCCGGGCTCGCGACCAATCGCGCGGTGCTGCTGCGTAATACCGGTATGACCGAGGTTGCCGAGATGGCGGCCTGGGCCGAGTTCGTCGGCGCGCCGCGGATGGAGTACAAGTATGGCACCGGGTTTCGCTACCCGATGGGCGGCGGCGTGCTCTCGGTCGGCACCGAGCCGCCGCACTCACCGGTCGAACCCCATTGCGAAATGGCCTACTGGAAGTTTTATCCGCGCAAGGTGCTGTTCGGCTGCGAATCGATTCCCGCGCGCGGCGGCGAAACGGTAATCGCCGATAACCGCCGGGTGACCGAGGATATCCTGCCGACCGAGGCGGGGCGCAAGATTCTCGAGCGGGGCATCCGCTACATCCGCAACTTCAGCGATCGCGATCGCCCCGACAGTATTCCGAGCATGAAACACTGGCAGGACAATTTCGGCCTCGAAGCGCGCGCAGAGCTGCGCCAGTATTGCGGCGAGATGGAATGGGACCTGCTGGAGCGCGCCGATGGCTCGGTACAGGTCTCCTATCCCGAGGAGGGCTACGAGTATGACCCGGTCAGCGGTACCGACCTGTTTTTCACGTCGATCACCCGTCTCGGCCGCTGCTTCGACGAATGGCCGCCGTTCGACCGGTTACCGAGCGAGCAGCGCCCCTATCACCTGACCTACGCCGATGGCGGCGACTTCAGCGCGCAGGACCTCGCCACGATCGAGGCGGTGTTCGCGCGCTACTCGGTGCCGATCACCTGGCAACCCGGCGACATCGCGGTGCTGGACAATATCGCCTGGACCCATGCGCGGCCGGCCTACGAACTGCAACCGGGCGAGGAACGTCGTATCGGCCTGCTGGTCAGCGAACCGGTCGATCGCCGGCGCATCGTGACCCTGCGGCGCCAGGATCAGCACGTCGAGTAAAATGTCGCCCGCGAGCAACACACACAGCATGGCCGTCGGCTACATCCTGTGGATCTTCGGCTTTATCGGCAGCCACCGCTTTTACTTCGGTCGGCCGGTGTCGGGAACGATCTACTTTTTCACGCTCGGCCTGTTCCTGATCGGCTGGATCGTCGACCTGTTCCTGATCCCGGGGATGGATCGCGCCGCCGATGCGCGTTATGCCACCGGTGGCAAGGACTATACCGTCGCCTGGATCCTGCTGACCTTCCTCGGGATTTTCGGCATTCACCGCTTTTACCTCGGCAAGTGGGTAACCGGAATCATCTGGCTATTGACCGGTGGCCTGTTCCTGTTCGGCTTGCTCTACGACCTGCTGACGCTGAACACGCAGATCGACGAAGTCAACCGCGGGGTGTAAGCAGGTAACGGGCCGACGCAGCGTGTTGCGTTCGCGTCAGCCGAAGGCGTTGGCGGTCTCGAAGCGGTAGGGTACCTCGTACACGGCGTCACCGACGCTGACGCGCACCAGCACCAGCCAGTGCATGACGCCGACCGAGCAGGCGAATACGCCGCCCTTGCCGGCGAACGCGATCGCGTCACCGCTGCTATCGATTCGCGCGAGCTGGTGAGTCAGGTACTCGAGTTGCCCCATATCCATGTTGACACCCGCGAAGCGCGCGCCAACGGCCTCGGGCTCGAAATGCAGGAAGCGGGCGCTGAGTTCGAGCACGTCGGTTGCGACCGCGTTCCTGGGACTGATCTCGAAAGTCATACTGCCGCCCCCGGGCAGGTCGCTGCTGCAGGGCTGCAGGTGCAGGCTGCAGCCCTCGACCACCGGCAGGCGCACGGTCGGCGGGCCGAGGCCGATAAACCAGTACCACGATGCGCCCGCGGCCGCGAGCAGCAGCAGGCCGATGATGCCCGCGCGCTGCTGGCGCGGCGTCACGAGTCCTCCCAGCGCTGCTGGATCGCGGCCAGGTCGCGGATCATGGCCATGGGGTCGTGCGGCGGGGTGAAGATTGCGTGCAGCCTGGCGTCCGGATCGAGCAGGTAGATCGCGGCCGAATGGTTGATCAGGTACGAGTTTTCCAGCTCCGCCGGAACCGCCTGGCCCGGTTCGAGCCGCAGGATTTCGCCGCCGCGGTAGTAAACCCGCTCGTAAAAGACGCCCATGGATTTTGCCAGCCGGTCGACCACCGGCTGGTCCGCGGTCACGCCGAGAAACGACGGATGGTAAAACGCGGCGTACTGCTGCAGCGCTGCGGGTGCGTCCCGCTGCGGGTCGACCGACACGAACACGACCTGCGGCGATTGCGCGACGCGCGCGGGATCCCGTTCGATCGCGCGCATCATTTCCGCCATCATGTAGAGCTCGGTCGGGCAAACGTCCGGGCAGCCGGCGTAGCCGAAGAACAGCAGCGACCATCGCCCCTCGGCATCGTCCGTGCCGTATTTGCCACGCTGTGCGTGCGTCAGTTCGAGGCCCGTAACCGCCTGCGTTTGCGGCAGTACGAATGCATCCTCGGTTTGCAGTCGGGTAACGGCCCGGTCGCAGCCAGCCGTGACCAGCAGGCCTGCCAACAGGCACAGGATAAGGGGGATCTGGCCGCCAGTTGTCGAACGAATCATGCCGGACTCCGCGGGTTAGTTGGCCATCGTGCCTTGCGCACAGCTGTGCTCGTCCTCGTGGCCCTGCATCTGGCCGTGTACCTGCATGTGCGCGCAATCGTGTTTACCCTCGTGGCCCTGCATGTGGCCCTGCCCGCATCCCTGTTTATGCTTGCCGGCCTGCACCTGCTTGTGCTTCTGCTGCCCGCAGCCGTGCTTGCCTTTATGGCCTTCCATCTGCCCGTGTCCCTGCCCGTGGCCGTGCATCATCTTGTTACCCTTGCGCACGTCGGCATCGATGGTCTGCTCGCTGCCGTCGTCGAACACCAGCGTCAGCGCAACCGTCTCGCCCTCGGTCGGCACCGTCCGCGGCCCGATCAGCATGACGTGCCAGCTGCCGGGCTGCAGCATCGTCTTGCTGCCTGCCGCGAGCGGAATCTTTGCATGCGGCACCATCTGCATGACGCCGTCCTGCATCATGGTCCGATGCAGCTCGACCCGTTCGACCTCGAGCGACGTGCGTGCCGCGACCAGGTAACGTTCGCTGTCGGAAGGGTTGTTGATCACCATGAAGGCGCCGAGTGCCGGTGCACTCGGCGGCGCGGCGCGTACCCATGCGTCGCTGATTTCGATCTCGTGGGCCTGTACTGCAAAAGCGGTCAATAAGAGCGCCAGCGTGATCGGCGCGCGAAGTATATGTTTCATGTCGTTGTTTCCTGAGTGATTCGGTCGGTCCGCGCTGCGACGACTATCATGGATAATCGGCACTCGGGCGGGTAGCGGATTTGAATGCCTGGCTCGACCTGTCCGCAAATGTCGGCGGCAGACCGGGGCGGGCGCGCTCAGGCGGGTGGGGCGCGGCTCAGGTAGCGGGAGAAGTGCCGGGAATTTTTGCTCGGCGCGGCCAGGCCGGCCGGCTTCGCGTGGCGCAGTTGCGCCCGCGCGGCCGCCATCGGCGCAGCGGGTCCTGCTTCGTCATCGAGACCGAGCTGCAGAATGCAGGCCGGGCACTCATGGCAGGCGGGCGGCTCCTGCGATTGCCGTTCGAGCGACACGAATACCTGCTGCGGGCCCGACAGGGTGCAGAGCACGTCGAAAAAACCCGCAACCGGGCTCGCCATAACGCCCGCGAACGCCGGCGCGACCGACTGCAACAGGAATACCAGCGCGAGTGCCGGCAGCAGCTCACGCCTGGATTTGTTGATGTGAAATCGCAGCTCCATATATGGAAATCATATCAGCACCGACCGCCCTCAAGAATTGATCCAAATCAGATTCGTATCCCGTCGATGGCCTGTATTGCGCTGCTTGTGCCGGGCCGTAATTACTCCGCGCAGCGTTCACGGTTGGTTCCCCCTGTGCGCGGCGCTCGCGTCGATGTCATACGTGTCGCGCGGCACCGGTCGTTCGATCAGCTTGCCATTGATCACGGCGAGTCCGGCATCGGCTGCCGCGCAGGCCTGCATCATGCCCCGGGTTGTTTGATGATCAAGGGTGGCTCGAACGCGGTCAGCGGCGGCAGCGCGTCCGCGTAACGCTCGATCTCGACCAGGCAGGTATGCGCGATCGGCCCCTGCGCGAGCCGGGAGGTGCCGATGTCCGCTGTCAGCACGTTCGGATTGCCGTGTTTGCACAGGCTGCCGGGGCGCCCGGGTTCGAGCGGGTCGTACCAGGCGCCGGCGCTCATTTGCACCACGCCGGGCATGACCTGGTCATCGACCACGAGGCCGCCGAGGCAGGCGCCGCGGCGGTTGAACACGCGCACGATCTCGCCGGCGACGAGTCCGCGGGCAGCGGCATCGGTCGGGTGCATCACGATCGGTTCGCGTCCCCGGATCTTGGCCGCGCGACTGTGGCTGCCGTGATCGAGCTGGGAATGCAGCCTGGTTTTCGGCTGGTTTGAGACCAGGTGCAGCGGGAAGTCGGCGGTGTCGCCGCCGAGCCATTCGCTCGGCGCCATCCATGCGGGGTGTCCGGGGCAGTCGTCGTATTCGAAGCTCGCCACGGTAGCCGAAAAAATTTCGATTTTGCCCGACGGGGTCGGTAACGGGTGGGCATCCGGATGGTCGCGAAACGCCTGCAGCATCACCACCGGTTCCGCTGGCGGGGGCGCTTTGAACCAGCCCGCCCGTCTGAACTCGCTGTACGCCGGCAGCTGGATCCCGCGCTCGCGGCAGCGTTCGACGGTCGCGGCGTAAATCGATTCGATCCACTGCTGCTCGCTGCGGCCCTCGGTGAATTCCGCTTCCAGGCCCATCGCGCGCGCAATGCCGGTGAAGATAGCGTAGTCGTTGCGGCTGTTGCCGACCGGTGCGATCGCCTGCTGCATGTCGATGACGTAGGGGTCGCGCGGCGAGATGCCGAGGTCGTTACGTTCGAGGGTGGTCGTACACGGCAGCACGACATCCGAATGTTTCGCCATCGCGTTCCAGCACCACTCGTTGACGATGATCGTGTCCGGTTTGCGCCAGGCTGCGAGCATCTTGTTCAGGTCCTGGTGATGATGAAACGGGTTGCCGCCGGCCCAGTAGACCAGGTGGATGTCGGGATACTCGTAACTGCGGCCGTTGAACTCGAAGGACCCGCCGGGATGCAGCAGCATATCGCTGATGCGCGCCACCGGGATAAAGGTGGACAGTGCGTTTTGTCCCTGCGGCAGCGAAGCGCCGGGTATGCGGGTGTCGTGTCCACCGATGCCGTTGGTGGTGGAGTAACCGAACGTGATGCCGCCGCCCGGCAGACCGATCTGGCCCAGCATCGCGGCTACTGTAATCGCGGCCCAGAACCCCTGTTCGCCGTGGTGCTGGCGGGTCAGCGACCAGCTCACCGAGATCATGCTGCGGCAGGCCGCGAGGCGGCGCGCGAGTTCTCGGATGCGCTCCGCCGGCAGTGCGCAGATCGCGGCGGCCCAGTCGGCATCCTTGACGATACCGTCGTCGCTGCCGTCGAGATAGCCGCGGAAGCGTTCCATGCCGACGGTGTAGCGCTCGAGGAACGCGTCGTCGGCCAGGTCCTCGTCGATCAGCGTCTGCGCGATCGCGATCAGCATTGCCGCGTCGCTACCGGGCCGGAGCGGTAACCACTCGGCATTCAGCGAGTCGTCGACATCGCCGCGGATCGGGCTGACGTTGACGAACTCGATACCGGCCGCCCGCGCCGCTCGCATTTGTTCGCGCTGCAGGTGGCGCCCCACGCCGCCGGCGTTGACCTGGCCGTTCGACAGCGGCATGCCGCCGAACGCAACCACCAGCCGGCCGGCGTCGATCACGGACTGCCAGCTGGTGCTTTGCAGCAACAGCTGCCAGTAATCGCCGAGCACGTGCGGCACGATGACCTCGGCGGCGGCGAAACTGTAGGTACCGATCGAACGGGTGTAGCCACCGATACACTTCAGGAACCGATGCAGCTGGCTTTGTGCATGGTGAAAACGACCGGCGCTGGACCAGCCGTAGGAACCGCCGTAGATGGCCTCGTTGCCGTGCGTACTCCTGACCCGGTCGAGTTCGGCGGCAACCAGTCGTTCCGCCTGTTCCCAGCTCACCTCGACGAAGGGTTCGACGCCGCGCAGGTGGGTGTTGCTGCCGGGCCCGGATTCGAGCCAGCTCTTGCGGATCATCGGCGCACGGATGCGCGTGGGCCCGTCGATGACGTCGATGATACCGCTGCCGATCGGCGAGACATCGTCGTCTTCCTCGAAGCCGTGTAATGCCCTGACCACGCCATTGTCGGTCTCGACCCGGTAGGTGCCCCAGTGGCTGCCGGTCAGCGGCAATCGGTCTTTTGCTGGCATTGAATCGAATCTCGGCGGGTGGCCCCTGGCGTGGCCAGATTAGCCGCTCGCGTTTGCGAGTGTCAACGCGTCGCGGCGCGCCGTTTTGCCGGCGCAGGGGACTGTGCTAACGTGGCCGCCGTGCACGCGTACGCGAGGAGGGTTAAATAATGGTGCGATTGACCGAGATGCCGGCCGTCGGGCGCGGATTCATCTCACAACTCGAGATTCCCGCGGTCGAGCGAACCGCGTGGACCGAGCCGCTGCCGGCCGCGCGGCGCCGGGTCGCGATCGTGTCGACCGCGGCGCTGTCGCGGCGCGGCGAAAAACCTTTTTCCTGGCTGGCGCGCGATTACCGGGTCATTCCCAAAGACGAACGCGACCTGGTAATGACCCACGTAGCGGTCGAGTACGATCGCACGGCGTGGCAGCAGGATCTCAACGCGATCCTGCCGCTCGACCGTCTCGACGAGATGGCCGCTGCCGGTAAAATCGGTTCGGTGGCCGAAGAGCACTATGCTTTCATGGGTGCCGCCGACCCGGTCGACATGGAAAAATCCGCGCGCGAGGCAGCGGCGCGGATGCGCCAGGATGGTGTCGACACGGTTTTCCTGGTACCTGTCTGACCTTTTTGCACGCGCGCCGTGTGCGGGCTTGCTCACTACTTCGAAGCCGAGGGGTTTGCCACGGTGCTGGTCGGCTTCGTGCGCGAACACATCGAGGCTTACCGGCCGCCGCGCGCGCTGTGGCTCGATTTCCCGATGGGGCGTCCGCTGGGCAAACCGAACGACCCGGCTTACCAGCTCAGGGTCATGCGCGCGGCATTTGCCCTGCTGGAGGTACCATCCGGCCCGGTGCTCGAGGACTTCCCCGACGTCATCCCGGTGCGCGACGGGCGCATGGGTTACGCGCTGCCGCCGGAACTGGTGCTGGCCAGCGAGGATATCGGCGATGTCGACCAACGCCTCGCCATGGTCGAGACCGAGATTGCCGACCTGCGGTCGGCCTATGACGCCGCGGTAGCCGCGCGCGGTCGCACCACGGTTGGTGCCAGCGGGCTCGCGGTGACCGAGCTGGCAAACTATATCGCGGCATTCGTCCGTGGTGAAAAACCCAGGAGTCCGCGCAAGGGGGTACCGCCGATCCCGCTGCTCAAGCTGGTGGTCGAGGACCTGCAGGCCTATTACACCGAGGCGCGCACGCAGCGCGATGGCATCGACGATTTCGAGCTGGTGGGGCAGTGGTTCTGGGAAGAGACGCAAGCCGGGCAATTGCTGCTGTGCCTGGAGGCGGTTTCGCTCGAATCCGACGATCGGGTGCTGCGCCAGATCGTCGATATGTCGCTGATAACGCCGCGCTTCTGGTCCGAGGGTCCGCTGCCCGGCTCCTCGGGTTCGGGCTGGTAGGGCACTAAACCAAAAGGGGGGCTGCCGGCTATTCGGGGGGCGAGCGCACGCTGCCGCCGCGGCGGGCGTCGGCGATGCCGGCGAGGCCGTCCTGCGGCGAACCGAACACGGCCTGTACGCCGCCGAAGTACATCGATGGCGCCGCGAACGGCCGTGGCGTCAAACCGCGTGTCGCTTCGACCGGCAGACCGGGCTCGAACGCGATGCTTTGCTGGTGTGCGGCGGTTTCGACGTGCAGGCGCGGGTGTTCGACCGCGGCGGCCAGGTCCATGCCGCGCGCGGCGAAGTTGACCAGCGTCTGCGCAATCGCGGTCGTGATGCGCGATGCGCCGGGCGAACCGATGGCAAGCAGCGCGCCATCGCGGCGCCGGCGCGCGATCGTCGGCGCCATGTTGGACGCGAGCCGGTCGCCGGGCCGAAGGCTGCTCAATCCTTTCGTGTGCAGGTCGAGTTCACCGAGCGAGTTGTTGAGCCAGAAACCGGTGCCCTCGACCAGCGCGCCGGAGCCGTAGCCGGCCGAGGCCGTGATCGCGCAGGCGAGGCCGTCGGCGTCGACCGCGGAGACGTGTGACGTGGACGGTGCCTGCAGCAGCGACGTGTCGGCAACCCCGGCAAGAGCGAGTAAACGCTCGACCTCGCCGGCCACCTCGGCGCCGGCGCCGTCGAGCCGGGCGTGGCGATAACCGAGCACCGCGTGCTGCGCGGTGATCATGTGCCCGGTCGCCTGCGCGAGATCGTCGCCCGCGCCGAGCCTGTCGAGGATCAGCAGCATCGCCGCCAGGCAGGCGCCACCGACCGCCGGTGGCGGGTTGGTGGCGACGTCCCAGTCGCCGATATGTGCGCGCACCGGTGCGCGTTCCACGGCTTCGTATGCGCGCAGGTCGTCGATGCCGAGTAAACCGCCGCGGCCGCGCACGCCGTCGGCGATATGGCGACCCAGTTCGCCGCGGTATAGCGCTTGCGGATCGCGCGCGATTTCGCGCAGGGTATCGGCCAGGTGGGGGATATGCACGGTGTCACCCTCACCGAGCGGACTGCCGTCGGCATGGTGCAGGATGCGGTTGCTGTCGGGATGCCAGCGGTAGATCGCCTCGTGGGTATAGCCGAGGTATTCGGCGGCACCGCCGGTGAGCGGAAAGCCGCGCTCGACGCAGTCGATCGCCGGCTGCAGCAGCTGTTGCCACGGCAGGTGACCGTAACGCGCGGCCGCGAGACTCAGCCCGGCGAAGGCGCCCGGCGTGGCAATCGTGCCGTAGCCGACCCGCTGGCGGGTTTCGCCGCCGTAATCGAATACCACCTCGTGGGTGTCGGCCTCGAAGCTTGCCGGGTCCAGCCCGCGACCGGGCATTTCGGCGTAACCGTCGATGACGCGCGGCTCGCCGGCCGCTGGCCAGACGGTGACGAATGCGCCGCAGCCCGGTGACATGATGCCGGTGTCGGTACACATCGAGACGATTTCGGCGGCAATCGCGGCGTCGACCGCGTTACCGCCGCGCGCGGCAACCACCGCGCCGGCCTCGGCGGCGATGCGGGTTCCTGCGGCGATGGTGACGTCGGACATATTCGGGCTCCTTGCGCCGAGTATGTCGGGCTGTGCCCGCGGCAGTGTTGATCTGGCTCAATTGCGAAATAAATCAACCGGTTAGGATGTGCCGATGGGTGAACACCGGGTCCACGATACTTCCGACGAGCAGCGCACGCGGGTTTTCGTGCGCGCGATGCTCGACGATATCCGCGCGCTCGAGGCGATGATCGCGGACGACCGCATCGAGCGCGGAGTCAAGCGTGTCGGCGTCGAGCAGGAAATGTACATCGTCGATAGCGCGGGTTATCCGCTGGGGATTTCCGACCAGTTGCTCGAACGTATCGGCGAGGACAACTTCAGCACCGAACTCGCGCGCTTCAACCTCGAAGCCAACCTCGACCCGATTGCGCTCGGCGCCGATTTCCTGGGGGTCCTGGAGCAAGACCTGAAATCTGCGCTGCAACAGGCCGACGCCGCGGCTGCCGGGCTCGACGCGCGCGTCGTGCTGACCGGCATCCTGCCGACGCTGCAGGAGAAGCATGTCCAGCACGAGAGCCTGACACCCGAGACTCGCTACCATTGCCTCAACGACACCTGCATGGCCGCGCGTGGCGACAGTTTCACCCTCGTGATCGATGGCGTCGATCCGCTCGAGGCGAGCTTCGACAGCATCGTCGTCGAGGGTGCCAGCACCAGTTTCCAGTTCCACCTGCAGGTCGATCCCGACGAAGCCGTGCCGCTATACAACCTCGCGCAGCTGATCACCGCGCCGCTGCTCGCGCTGTCGGCCAACTCGCCGGTATTGCTCAACCGCCGCGTGTGGCACGAGACCCGCGTGGCGCTGTTCGAGCGCTCGATCGAGTACCGCTCGGCCGCGCAGCTCGCGCGCGGCGTGCCGACCCGGGTCGGCTTCGGCGAAGCCTGGGTGCGCGATTCGATCGTCGAAGTGTTCCGCGAAAACGCGATGCGTCACCACGTCATCATGGTGCGCGACCCGATCGACGATCCGTTTGCCGCCCTGGGCGCGGGCCAGGCACCGGAGCTCGGCGCGCTGACCCTGCACAACGGCACCGTGTGGCGCTGGAACCGGCCCTGCTACGGCGTTACCGATGGTAAACCGCATTTGCGCATCGAGAACCGCGCACTGCCGGCCGGGCCGACGATCGTCGACCAGGTTGCCAGTGCGGCGCTGTTTTACGGGTTGATGACGGCGCTGGCGGACGATGCCGCGAGCATCCCGCGGCAACTCGACTTCGAGGATGCGCGCGCGAACCTGTTCGCCGCTGCGCAGCAGGGGCTCGCGGCGCGTTTTACCTGGCTCGACGGTGAACGGATCGGCGCGCGCAAGCTGTTGCGCAGGCGACTGCTGCCGGCCGCGCGCGCGGGGCTTGCGGCACTGGACGTGCCCGCGGCCCAGATCGAGCGCTATCTCGGTATCGTCGAGGCGCGCGCGGAAAGCGGCCGCACCGGCGCGCGCTGGCTGCTCGACAGCCTGGCCAACGTTCCGCCACAGGAACGCGAGGCCGTGTGCCTCGAGGCGGTCGAAATCGTGCACGCGCGCCAGGGCGGCGATCGGCCCGTGCACGAATGGGACCTGATCGGGCCAGCGCCGGCAGCCGGCCAGCCGCAGGACAACCTGCGCGTGGCCGACGTGATGACCAGCAACCTGTTCACCGCGCGCCCGGACGACCTCGTCGACCTCGCCACCAGCATGATGGAGTGGCGCCACGTACGCCACGTGCCGGTGGAAAGCATCGCCGGCGAACTGGTGGGATTGCTGTCGACCCGCGAGTTGCTGCACCTGCGCGACAGCGATGATGCCGCCACCCCGGTGGCCGATATCATGCAGACCGATCCGCCGACGATCGCAGCCGACGCGCCGCTCGCCGAGGCGTTTGCGCAGATGCTCGAAAACGAGGCGGGCTGCCTGCTGGTGGTGGCCCAGCGGCAGCTGGTCGGTATCGTTACCGAGCGCGACCTGCTCGAAGCGGCGGTGGAGCTGATCCCCTGAAGCAGTCGCACCGCCCGCTACCGCGGGTCGCGAGATCCCCGCTTGCGCGGGGATGACGAGGCAAGCCTCGCCAGCATCCGCCATCCCGCTTGCGCGGGGATGACGAGGCAAGCCTCGCCGGCATCCGCCATCCCGCTTGCGCGGGGATGACGAGGCAAGCCTCGCCGGAATCCGTCATCCCGCTTTGGCGGACCGCCGCGCAAGCGGGGAACTACGCGCGCGGTTTGTTGAGCAGCAGTTCCTCGTTGTGGATCGGCGGGAATTCTTCCGCGCCGACATACCTGGGATACTCGTCGAGGTAGGGCAGCGGTCCGTCCGGGCAGGGGAAAACGCACAGCACCTCGCCATCGGCATTGCGCAGCGCGTCGAGTTCACCCGCCGCGTCCGCCTTGTCGAGATGCTGCAGCAATCCCGCCAGCGCCATGCCCGAGGTCGGGCCTGCCATCAGGCCGCGCCGGCTGAGGGCCATGCTCAGGCGGTAGGAGACTTCGCTCTCGGCACACTCGACATGGTCGACATGCGCACGCCAGTCGAAATCGACCAGGTTGAGCAGTTTCTCGGTGCGCGCGCCCGGCACGTAATGTTCCGGCGCGCGCATGACGCCGACCACCGGCAGGTCGGGGTTGTGCGATTTCAGGTAGGTCGAGGTGCCGATCAACGTCCCGGTAGTGCCGAGCGCGGCGGCAAAAATGCTCAGCTTGCCGTCGGTCTGGTCCCAGATCTGCGGTCCGGTCCACTTTTCGTGAGCTCCCGGGTTGTCCGGGTTCTCGTACTGCCCCGGGTTCAGCATATCGGGCCGCTCACCGTCCCTGCGCGCCTTGTATACACCGCTGGCCGGATCGTTGTCGGCGGGTTTGGCCGGTTCCTGGTTGACGATCGGCTCGACGCCGAAGAACAGCAGCATCAGCAGCTTGTTCCATGAAATTTCGGCGGGTACGTAGGAAAAGGTCTTTTCCACGCCGAACTGTCGGGCCGCGATAGCGAGCGAGAATACGGTGTTGCCGGACGAATTTTCGATCAGCGCCTCGACCCCCTCGAGATCGCCGCGCCGCGCCTGTTCGCGGATCATGTTGAAGGCGGGGACCGCCTTGACGTTGCCGAGCGGCAGCAGGTTCATCATCTTGGCAAATACGCGCACCCCCTTGTCGGCGAGCGGGTTGAGCGTCGACGGGATTTCGACCAGCGGTACGTACGGCAGCTTGTCCGGGTCCATGAAATCCTGGATGGCGTCCGCCCCGCTGAAAACGTTTTTTTCGGTATGCATCTCGCGTTTCGTACCGCTCAAGACCCTGACAGTGTACTCGATTTGCCAGTCCCCGGTGCGCTCGCCGGCAGCCGCCGGAATCGTCGCGGATAGCGCCGGTGTTTTTTCCGGCAAACGGGACTGTCAGGGGGTAAGCTCGTCGGCAAACGTGCCCCGTTGCTCGCTTTTTCATCCGTCAGCAGCGCGGGAATCGCTATAATCAGGCTTATCGACCGGAATCGACGCGGTCGAATGGATGACACCAGCCTGGATTTCGAATGGATCTGAAAAACACCCCGCCAGCCAGCTTGAAAACACTCGCGCCGTTCGCGCTGAGCCTGTTGCTGGGCGTGCTGCTGGCCGGCTGCGGTGGCGGCGGCAGTAGTGGCGACGACGATCCACCCGTGCAGTCGCGCAGTTTCCACATGGGATTCACCCCGTTTCCGTACAACGCCGATCCGGCGACGCTGCTGGCGGTGGTGGACGATGTCTACGGCAAGATCGGATCCGATGCGGACATGGTGCTGCATCACCTGGAAGAGGGTATCCCGTGGAATGCCGCGCTGGCCGACGACCTGCTGACCCCGGCCGCGGTCACCTTCCCGTACTCGAACCATATTCGCACGGACTGGGAAACGCGCCGCGGCAAGACGCCCGCGGGGCATAGCAAGTACATTGCGATCACGCCGATCAATCTCGACCGCAACGGCCTCGCGCCGTGGCGGGATACGGCCAACGAAATGGCCCTGCAGCCGCCGTTCGATAGCCACGCGGCCAACGGCGATTTCGACGCCGCGGACGTCAAGACCGCCTACCTCAATTATTGCCTGCGCGTGATCGAGTATTTCGAACCCGACTACCTCGCGATCGGTATCGAGGTGAACCTGCTGCGGCGCAATACCGACGCCGCGACCTGGGCGAAGTACATCGAGCTGCACGAGCACGTGTATACCAGCCTGAAGCTGCTGCATCCGGACCTGCCGATTTTCGCCTCGGTCCTGCCGGTGGAGATGTTGAGCGGCTACGTCGGTCCTTCCGCCGAGTTTGCGGGCGATCAGGACGGTTACCGCAATTCGCAACTGGCAGCGCTCGCCGACGTGCTCGCGTTCAGCGATATCTACGGCATCTCGCTCTATCCATTCATGACGGTGTATTTCGCAAGCCCGTTCCCGGCTGACATGTTCACGCAGATATTTGCGCTGAGCGACAAGCCGAAGGCGATTGCCGAGACCGGCATGCTGGCGGAAAACCTGACGGCCGCGACGATTTCGTTCGAGGGCAGCCCGGGCAAGCAGCAGGATTACCTGCGCTCGATGCTGGAGGCGGCCGACGCCAACGACCTGTTGTTCGTCAACTGGTTCGTGCTGCAGGATTACGATCTTTTCTGCGTTTTCATCGGCGGCTGTTCGGACGGCGATGTCCTGTGGCGCGATACCGGCGTGTACGACGGCGCGGGCAACACCCGCCCGAGCCACGCTACCTGGAAGGACTGGCTCGAGCGACCGCTGCGCTGAGGTCGAGACGCTGCACCTGGCGCGCGCCGGCTGACCGATCTGCCCGGGGCAGCCCGGTTTCTCGGGATTCTGCCGTAGCCGGCTGGTGAAGGTGGGGTACGTCCCCGTTTTTGGTGTTTTGGTCCTGGGCGGCGCGGGCCTGTCCGCGGATTCAGAACGACGGCAGGAAACGATCCGCGGAAATCCGGTCCTTGGCGAAGCCCTGCTTGAGCAGGTAGAGCTGCATCGCATCGACCAGCCCGGGCGGCCCGCAAAGGTAGGCGTCGGCCTGTTCGAAGCCGGTGGTGAGCGTCGGCAGGTGCTCGTAGAAGTAACCGCGCAAGCCTTTCCAGTTGCTCGGTCTCGGTTCGCGTGACAGCACGCTGACAAACTCGATCGGCGTGCCGAAAGCCCAGCGATTGACGACCGGATCGAGGTAATCCCGGTGAAACAGGTGCTGCTGGTCGCGCGCGGCGAAAACCACGCGCACCGGCGGCTGTTCCATCGACGGCAGGCTGGCGAGTTCCTCGAGCATCGCGAGCACCGGCGCAAGGCCGGTGCCGCCGGCAAAAAACAGCGCGGGGCGCTTCCGGTCGCGCAGCACGAAATGGCCCAGCGGCCGGCTTACGCGCAGTCTTGCCCCGACCCGGTCGACAGCGGTCAGCCATTCGCCGAGACGCCCGCCGGGAAACTCGCGTACGAAAAAACGCAGCTCGCCGTCGCCACGACAGGCACCGGCAAAAGAAAAACAGCGCGCCGGCACGACGCCGGGCACTTCGAGACGCGCATACTGTCCGCTGTTGTAGCCGTTGGGATGGGGTTTATCGAGCCGGACCTCGAGCAACAGCACCAGCGGCGTAATCCGTTCGACCCGGGTAACGGTGGCATCGATGTCGGCTTCGTCGGGCGCGAGGCCGTCGAACAGGTAATCGCTCGCGACCGTGAGCGCGCTTTGCACGTGGCAACGGCAGGCCAGCACATCACCCTGCGCCAGATCCTGCGAGCTGATCACGTCGCCGAAATCGGTCAGCGCCCGGACCTTGCCCGCGGTTACCCGGCAGCGGCAGCTGCCGCACAGGCCGACCCGGCAACCGTTCGGCCATTCGAGCCCCGCCGCCAGCGCCGCCTGCAGCAGCGTCTGCCCCGCGGCGACAGCAAAACTCGTGCCGTCGCTGAGCGTGACCGTGTGCGCGGCGCCCCGGCGCGGCTTTGGCGTCGAGCTCGAGCTCATGCGCGGCAAAATCCTCCGTGCCCGGCGGATCCGACTGCTGCCCGTTCAGGCAGGTTCGACTGGGTTTTCAACGGCTTGTCTCCGTGGTTGCCATCTTGCGACGCGCGCGACGAAGCGCGCCACAGCAAATCTTATACGCAGGTTTTCGATCGCGGTATCACCATTTGCAAAAAGGCGTCGTGCCGAGCTCGCGCTCGACCTGCCGCGATTTTTGCCGGTCTTTTCCCCTGTCCGCACGGGCAGTTGCCATAGCGATCATTGGCTTAACTTATCCGGCAACTGGCCGATGCAGAAGCTGACGCGGCGCCGTGCGAGGCATGCCGGGCGCTGATACGGGCAGTGGTTCGGACGAGCGGAGCTGCCAGCAGGATAATCGAAAGCGATATGTTACGAGAGTTTTCACAGTTCGGAAGGTGGCTGGTCACGGCACTGATCGTGCTGGCGCTGGGCGTACCGGCCGCGGTAACGGCCGCCGAACCCGCGCTCGACCTGACCGCGGCCGAAAAAGCCTGGCTGGCGGAGCATCCGTCGATCCGGCTCGCGGTCGACATCGACTGGGCCCCGTTCGAGTACATCGACGCGCGGCGCAATTACGTCGGCATGGCGGCCGAATACATCTCCCTGGTCGAACAGCGGCTCGGTATCGAGTTCGAGGTGGAAAAGGAAAAAACCTGGTCGCAAGCCGTCGAGGCGATGAAACAGCGCGAACTCGACATGTATTCCTGCGTGGTGTCGACCGTGCAACGCCGCGAATACGTCGACTTTACCCGCCCCTACCTGTCGTTCCCGATGGTCATCGTTACCTCGGACCAGGTGGCCTACGTCAACGGTGTGCGTGATCTGCGCGGGGAACAAGTCGCCGTGGTCGAGGGTTATGCCACCCAGGACCTGATGGAAAAGAACCATCCCGAAATCGAACTCTATCTCGCGCGCAACGTCGCCGATGCGCTCGAGCAGGTATCACACGGCAAGGTCTACGCCTACATCGGTAACATCGCCACGGTCAGTCACGTGATCAAGCGCGAGGGCCTGACCAACATCAAGATTTCCGGCGAGACGCCATACAACTACGAGCTGTCGATGGCGGTGCGTAACGACTGGCCCGAATTCGTGCCCATCCTGCAAAAAGCGCTGGATTCGATCAGCGAACAACAGCGTGACCAGATCTACCGCAACTGGATCAGCCTGCGTTACGAGCACGGCTTCGACTACGAACTGTTCTGGCAAATCCTCGGCGCGGTCTTGCTGGTACTCGTAACCGTGGTGGCCTGGAACCGGCGCCTGTCGAGCGAGATCGACAAACGGATCGATGCCGAGCGGCTGGCGCAGGACGCCCACCAGCGACTCGAAACGGCCAACCGCAAGCTGGTCGATTACGTCGATATCGTCGATCGCCACGTGATCACCTCGTCGACCGACAAGTGGGGGCGGATCACGTCCGCCAGCTCGGCGTTTCGCGAGATCTCCGGCTACAGCGAGCGCGAACTGATCGGTCGCAGTCACAGTATCGTGCGCCACGAAGATATGCCGGCGGCACTCTACCGCGATATGTGGCAAGCGCTCACCCGCGGCGGGTCCTGGGAAGGCGAGATCAAGAACCGCAAGAAGAACGGCGATTACTACTGGGTGCAGACCTACATATCACCCGTGTTCGGCGACGATGGCGAGATCACCGGTTATACCGCGATTCGTGAAGACATTACCGCCAAGAAGCTGGCCGAGGAGCTGTCGATCACCGACGAGCTGACGGGCATGTATAACCGTCGGCACTTCAACGAGCTGTTTCCGCGGGAGCTCGCCCGCGCGCAGCGCGAGCGGCGTATTCTCGGCCTGATGATCATGGACGTCGATTACTTCAAGGCCTACAACGACAACTATGGCCATCAGCATGGCGACGAGGCGCTGCGCAACGTGGCGCAAACGATCAGGGACCACCTGCGGCGCGCCGGCGATTTTGCGTTCCGCATCGGCGGCGAGGAATTCGCCGTGGTGGTCAATTCGGACGACCCGGCGGACATCGGCCGGGCCGCGGAAAACCTGCGCCGCGCGGTCGAGGATGCCGGCTTCGAGCACGCCTATAGCAATATCGCCGAGCACATCACGGTATCGATCGGCCTGGTTCGCCACGACGGCCGGGCGGCGACCGCGGGCCATGAACTGCTGTTCCGCCGCGCCGACGACGCGCTCTACGAGGCCAAGCGACGCGGCCGCAATTGCGTGGTCGAGCACGACAGGCTGGTCGAAATGAAGCTGGCCGGCGAATCCTGACCCGGGTCGGCCGCCCCGTGCCGCCACGCGCGCCCGGCCCCGGGTTATTGAAATTCCTGTTGCAGATCGACGGTCGAGCGTTTGCCGATCGCGTCGTAGTTTTGTTCCAGCCAGGCCGCGGTCACCTCGCGGCCCGCGTCGCGCAGGTGGCACAGGAAATCCCAGTCCGGGCTGAACTTGCTGGCGACGCTGAAGCGGTCGGTGACGTCGTCGGCCCGGATCGAATGAATATTCAGGTGGGTGAAGTGGAAGTGATCGCGGAACTCGTCCTTGATCCAGCCTTCCTCGACCATGCGCTTGACGAAATGAATCGCGCGCATTTCGCGCAATAGCGACGAGTTGAAGCTGATCTCGTTGATGCGGTTGTGAATGTCGTGCGAGGTCTTCGGCACCTCGTCGCGCTCGATCGGGTTGACATGCAGAATCACGATGTCGTCCGTTGCGGTGTCATAGATCAGCGGGTAGAGCGCGGGATTACCCATGTAACCGCCGTCCCAGTAGGCTTCGCCATCGATCTCGACCGCCTGGAACAGCATCGGCAGGCAGGCCGACGCCAGGACCGCTTCGAGGCTGACTTCCTCGTTGTGAAACACCTTGATCTTGTTGCTGCGCACGTTGGTCGCGCAGATGAACATGTTGACGCAGTCGCAGCGCTTGATTTCGTCGAAATCCACGTGGCGCATCAACACGTCGCGCAGCGGATTGATATCGAGCGGGTTGAACTGGTAGGGCGAAAATACCTTGGTGAAGGTATCGAACCAGTGGTAGGCGAGCGTCTGGCCAAGATCCTGCCCGCCGAAAAACTGTTCCCACAACGATGGTCGTATCGGGCTGTAGCGCTGACCGGCGTCGCTGATATCCCGCCAGAAATCATGCAGCGCCTGGCGCGCACCGTCAGCCCCGTGTTTCATCTTGCCGTAGGCGTAGACCGCGGTGTTCATCGCGCCGGCGCTGGTGGCGCTGAGGCCGTCGATTTCCAGGCGTCCGTCCTCGCACAGCTTGTCGAGGACACCCCAGGCAAAGGCGCCGTGCGCGCCGCCACCCTGCAGGGCCAGGTTGACCGGTTTGGGCGCGGTCACTGCGCGGTCCAGCCACCGTCGAGTGGCGTGATGGTACCGGTCATGCTGGCGCCGCCCGCGGAGCACAGGAAGCGGGCGAACTCGCCGATCTGCTCGATGGTGACGAACTGTTTGGTCGGTTGCGCCGCGAGCAGCACGTCACGCTTGACTTCGTCCTCGCTGATGCCGCGCGCCTGCGCGGTGTCGGCGACCTGGCCCTCGACCAGCGGCGTCCAGACGTAACCCGGGCAAATCGCGTTGCAGGTAATGTTTTCCTCGGCGACTTCCAGTGCCACCACCTTGGTCAGCCCCGCGATACCGTGCTTGGCGGCAACGTAGGCCGATTTGAATGGCGATGCCACCAGTGCGTGGGCCGAGGCGAGGTTGATGATGCGGCCCCAGCCGGCGGCGCGCATCAGCGGCACGCACAGGCGCGTCGTATGGAAGGCGGCGGTCAGGTTGAGGCCGATGATCAGGTCCCACTTTTCCGGCGGAAACTCGGCGATCGGCGCGACGTGCTGCACGCCGGCGTTGTTGACCAGGATGTCGACGCCGCCGAAACGCTCGCGTGTCGCTGCCACCAGCGCCTCGATTTGATCGGCCTGCGTCAGGTCGGCGCCGTGGTAAAACGTCTCGATGCCGCAGCTTGCGCGCAGCTCGGCGCAGTCACTTTCGATTTGCCGAGGATCGCCGAAACCGTTGATCACGAGATTGGCGCCGTCCTGCGCCAGTGCACGTGCGATCCCTTGGCCGATCCCGCTGGTCGAGCCGGTGACGATGGCTGTCTTGCCTGCAAGCATGAGTCTTCTCCGGATAAAGCCGTTACGCGGATGTAGTGTCGCCGACAACATTCCACAAGCGGTGCGCGCGGTATCTTAACCCGGCCCGGCCAAAAAAGATCGAAAGCGCCCGCCGTGGACGAGATTGCACCCTGCCTGGGCAAAAGGCAGTCGGCGCCGGCGGGCAAGAGCGGGAGCCAGGCCGGCAGGCGCAACTGCCGTTCGCGCAGATGGGTGACCGAAAATTCGATATGATCTTCAGCCAGCAGGTCGGAGCTTCGCTATACCGGGCCGAGCTGATTGCAGACGAGGCGCTCGTTGCGGGGTTCTAGCGGCACTCGGGAGAGCCGATCAGCCGATTTTTCACGCGGCGAACTATTGTCTATCATCGTGGTATCCCAGCCACTGGAGCCAGGCATGAATCCCGATCCGGACTGCATCTTCTGCAAGATCATTGCGGGTGAAATCCCCTGTTTCAAACTCTACGAAGACAAAGCCACGTTTGCGTTCATGGATATCAATCCCGCCAACGAGGGGCACGCGCTGGTGATTCCCAGGGAACACGCGGCCGACGTGCACGCGGTTTCGGCCGAGGCAATTGCCGCCACCGTGGTGACGGCCAAGAAGATCGCGACCGCGGTCGAGCGTACGGTCAAGCCCGATGGCCTCAACCTGCTGCAGTGTAACGGTCCGGCGGCGGCGCAATCGGTGCTGCACTTCCACATGCACGTGCTGCCGCGTTTCGACAACGACGAGCTGAAACTCAACTGGGGTCTTCAGCCTGGCGACATGGACGCGATCGGCGCACTCGCCGAACGCATACGCGCCAACCTGTAGCTGCCCCCGCAGGCAAAAAAAGCCCGGACCAGGGGTCCGGGCCGAGAGGCCCCCGCGCCCACACGCGAGGCAGGTAACGCTTTACTGTCCGACCGGAATCGGCAGCAGCACGCGGTTGATGGTATGGATGATACCGTTGGCGGCGCGCAGGTCGCTGGCGAAAAGAACCAGGCGGGGGTCGCGCACGGCCGGGGCGTTGTCCTCGAGGCGTCTGCCGTCCGGGTAGAAGGTCGCGTCATCGAAGAGGGTGTCGATGGTATCCGACAGGATGACGTCCTTGACCACCTGCGTCCCCGGCGACACGTGGTAGAGCAGCACGGCGGTCAGCAACGGGATCGGGTCGCCGCCACCGAGTTCGGTCAGTGCGCCGACGATGAACTCGAATGCGCCGGATTCGCGGAAGCCGCGATAACCCAGCGAACGCGCCAGGCGGACGAAGGCCGCGTCGTTCGGTGCGAACACGGTGAAGTCGCCAGTCCTGTCGTTCAGGGTTCCGTCCAGGCCGGCGGTTTGCAGTGCGGTCAGCAGCAGGTCGTAATCGAAACGGTTGAAATCGAAGTTGCCGCCGCTCTTGCCCACGATCTCGGCGATCGTAGGTTCGCTGTCCGGATCGTTGTTCGGCAGGTCGGACGGGATCAGCACGCGGTTGATGGTATGGATAATGCCGTTGCGCGCGACGATATCGCTCTTGAACGCGAGCAGGCGCGGGTTCTTGAAATCCGGATCGGCGTCGAGCAGCTGGCTGCGGAACGGTACGATGCCGGAGTCGGGCAGCAGGGTTTCGATCACGTCGACGTGACGGATTTCGGCCAGCGTCTTGGCTTCCCCATCGACGTGGTAGAGCAGGATGTCGGTCAGCGGTCCGACCGGGTCACCTTTGCCGAGAATCGTCAGGGTGTCGACTATCGTGCTGAACGCACCCGCCTCGTCCCAGCCTTTGAAACCGAGATCACGCGCGAGGCGGATGAAAGCCCGGTCGGTGGGTGCAAACACGGTGAAGTCGGCGTTCTCGTCATCGAGGGTGCCGTCGAGGCCTGCCGTCACCACGGCCTGCAGCAGGATGTCGTAATCGTGCCGGTTGCGGTCGAAGTCACCGCCGCTTTGCAACACGATCTCGGTGATAGTCGGTGTGCTGTGATGGTCGGCAGCGACCTGCGCGCTGGCTGCCAGCAGCAGCGCGCCGGCACTGGCCGCAGCCAGCCAGGCGGCCGTTTTAGTCGGTTCGCGATTCATTGTTCTCTCCAGGGTTTCATTGAGGCGTCAAAATACGCGGGGTGCCGTGAAACCGGCGTGAAAGCGATGTGAAGATATTGTGAAGATCCGCAGCCGGGGCGGATTCATCGCGCAAACCGACCGGAAATGCGGATGAGAGCGACGCGCGGGGTCGAAAAACGGATTTCCGCAACCCGCGGCAAGCGTGAGCGAGCCTGGCCTTTTTTATCGGTTAGTCGGGAGCCTGCATCAACATGTAGTGGGCCGGCGGCCGCTTGCCTACCAGATCTTGTGTTTAATGCCCCCGGATTGTACCTGCCCGGGCTGTTGGCTCGTTCGCGGGTGCGAATTTGTGACCCTGTTTACCAATTTTGCACGTGGTTTTTTGCCAGTCTGAACTACTATTAATTCAGCAATTGAGACAATTGATAACGGAACCCGGAAACGACACGAACTGACCCATGTTTGCTACCAAATCCGAAACCAATAAATCGAAAACGATCGACGCATTGATTCCGATGATCGATCTGTTCGCCGTACTCGCGATCGTATTCATGATCTACTCCAGCGACGAAATCATCGCCGCGCAGGAGAAAAGCCAGGAGACGATCGACGAGATCGCCACCGAGTACAAGAAGCTGAAAGAAGAAGTTGCCGCGGCCGAGGAGGCCAGGCAGCGCCGGCGCGATACCCTGGCCGAGAACGCGGTCAAAACGCTCGAGGAAATCGAGTCGGAGCGCGAGCAAAAGGCGCAGCAGCTGGTGCAGCAGTTTACCCAGATGATGGAAGCGCAGCAGGCCGAGGCCAAGAAGGAATATGAAATCCTCGTCGCCAAGCTGGAGCTCGAGCAGGAGAAAGAAGTCGAGCGCCAGAAAACCGAACTGCAGCAGGAAAAACAGCAGCAGTTGCAGACCCAGGTGGCCCAGCTGGAACAGCAGAAAGAGCAGGAAGTCTCGGCGGCCAAGCAGGTCTTCGAACAACAGATGACGACCAAGCAGCAGCAGCTCGAAATGACCACCCAGGCGATCATCGCCGCGGAGATGGAGCGCGTGCAGGACCTGACCCAACAGCAGGCCGCGCTCGAGCAGCAGAAACAGACCGAGGTCGCCATGGTGCAGCGGCAAAGCTCCGAGGCGCTGGCGCAACAGCGGGCGCAGCTCGAAGCGCAGAAGCAGGCTGAAGCGCAGGCAGCCGCGGAACAGGCCCGACAGCAGGCCGCGGCCGAAGCCCAGGCGAAGCTGCAGCAGGAGCTGGCGGCGCAACAGGCCCGCCTGGAAGCGCAGAAGGCACAGGAGCTGGCGGCGCAGCAAGCCGCGGCCGAACAGCAAAAACAGCAGACGCTGGCGCAACAGCTGGCGGCGCAGCAGGCGCAGCTCGAAGCGCAAAAGGCGCGTGAACTGGCCGAAGCCGAAGCCGCCGCGCAGGAACTGGCGAAAAAGGCAGCGCAGGCTGCCGCCGAGGAAGCCGAGCGTGAAGTCAGGAAGACGGCCAAGCAGCAGGCGCAGGCCGAGGTCGAGGCCGAGCATGCCGAGGCGATGCAGCAGCAGCTGGCGCAGCTCGAGGCGCAAAAAGAGGCCGAGCTCAAGCCGTTTCTCGACGCCGAGCGCGAGCGCCAGGAAGCGCAGAAAGTTCGCGAGCAGATCGTCGACAACCTGCTGGAAAACTTCAAGGATTCCGACGAAGGCGACGTCGATATCGACCAGAAGACCGGCAAGGTCCGGATCAACTTCCAGGAGTCTTACTTCGTGCGCGGATCGGCCGAGCTGTCGGACAGCATGAAAGACCTGCTGCGCGTCATGATCCCGAAATACGCCAAGAGCATCTACGAGAACGAGGGTGCGGCCAAGCAGGTCGAGTCACTCAAGATCTCGGGCCTGACCTCGCCGATTTTCCGCGGCCGGTATTTCGACATCAATGATACCTCGCCCGAGGGCGAAGAAGCGCGCGAGTACAACCTCAAGCTGAGTAACGACCGCGCGCTGGCGATGTACAACTACATATTCGACGAGGCGGAAATGGGCGATTACCCGTATCGCGCCCAGTTGAAGGCCGATCTTGGTATCGAGGCCCTGGGTTACCGAACCGCTACCCCGGTGCCGCAGCACCTGGTGGGCGAAAAAGCGGTCTGTCTCGAGTACGACTGCAAGAAAGAGCAGGCATCGATTCTCGAATTCAAACTTTATTCCGAGCTGTAAAACTGACCAACATCCTGACGAGGGTTAGGGGAGCAAACAATGTTCAAGTACGTATTTTTAGGCATTATCGCGGCAACGGTGTATTTCGTGTTCTTCCTGGACGTGGCGATCACCAACGAGATGGTCGGCCGGCTGTTCATCAGCGGTATCGGCGCCTGTTTCCTCGCGTTCTGTTTTTTCAAGTTTGGCCTGCACTACAAGATCGCGTCGCTCGGTCGCTTCGCGACCGCGTTCTATTACGCGGTCTTCGAGTACAAGAAAGTACAGACGGCGCCGTCCGACCTGCCGTACGTCGACAGTGTGCGGCAACAGGCCGAGGTTGCGCTCGCGGCCAACTTCGACCCGACGCTGTCCGGGGGTCAGCTGGCGATACCGGTTACGCTCTACTCAGGCAAGGATCCGTACCTCGAGGAGCTGCGCGCCAAGATCAAGGAAGCGGAGAAGCTCAAGCTCAAGTCGCACCAGCTCGATACCCAGGCGAACATCCTGCTCGACAAAACCCAGGATGACATGGTCGAGAAGAACCTCGTCACCGGCGAAAAGCCCAAGCTGTTCGATCGCTGGTTCGAGATGGTCGAGGGTACCGAGGCGATCATCGATCTGACCACCGACGAGCTGAAGGAACAGGGTTACGGCCAGTCTCCCGATTACGAAATGATCAGCCGGATCGCGCTCGATCGTAATCCGCATTTCGGCACGACCTACCGGATCTTCGAATCCGAGGCGATCGCCGGCATCCTGGCGCGTGCGCCGTTCATGATCATCCTGATCGGTATCATCGGTACCTTTGCCGGCTTTTACCTGGCGCTGGCGCAGGGCGGTGACATCAAGGCCGGTGCCTCGGTGGCGATCGTGAGCTCGCTGGTCGGCCTGCCGACCGCGCTGATGATGGAATATATCAATACGCTGTTTCCGGACCAGGATCGTTACCGGCGCGCGTTCAACACCTACAAGGTTGCACTGGAGTTGCTGTTCAACCACGAGCAGGAGCTTTCCAGTATTCGCCAGGACCGCCGGCGCGAAGACAAGCTGCCGGGCGAGTCTTACCAGCCCGAGGATCGCGCGGGTTCGTCTTATTCCGGACCGAACTAGGTATACCGGGAAACTGCAAAGGGCCGGTGACGAGTCGTCACCGGCTTTTTTTTGCCCGCGTCTGGCGCGGTCAGGATGTGGGTATCGAGGCCATCAGCGTCCCTGCCAACGGCCACGATTCGGATGGACGGAGCGAGTACTCCGCCGTGATCAAGGGTAACGGCTGTCGCGCCGGGTGGCGTGCAGACGTTCGAGCGCGTAGCGGCTGGTCTGGTCTTCGGCCGGAACATTCAGGCGGGTGTTGTCCGCGGCGCGGGCGATCAGCCGGTAAAACGCGATCGCGAACAGCAGGTGGGCAAGAATGAACCCGCTGGCGGCAAGGCCAATAGTGATATCCATTTCTGTTTTCCCGGGTCTAGCCTCAGGCAGCCTTGCGCGAGTCAGAATGATCGTGCCGGCCAGCTTGCGGCCGTGAGCTGTGACGCTCTTCGATCCGAACCGCCCGGGTGCGCAGGCGCAGCACGCGGTAAAAATTCCAGGCAAAAAATGCCAGGACCGAAACATAAATAAACATGTAACCCGCCGGTGCGGCGAAAATATCGTTTTCCATCTTGGACTTGACTCCTGATCGATTCGTGTTAAACGCTGTGTCGGAAACTCGGCCGTCACAGCATCCGCGGCACATTGTCTGGTAGACCGCGGGCATGCACTTGGTTTACGGCCGCAAGCGGGAGATGGATCAGCAGACCGGGCAGGAAAGGCGGTCCTAGTTGAGCAATTGCAGCAGGGTTGTCACGCAGAGACAGTCACGCCCGTACTGCCGCCGCAACACCTGTGACGGATGTTCCGTGTCGCCGAGGCTATCGAGTACCAGTGCGGCGCCGGTGAAGTCGTCGTCGCGCGTGTAGCCGTTGCGGGTGATGACGGTTTTCAACCCGGCACCGAGCGACGCGCGCAGACCGTTGCCCGAATCCTCGAAGGCGAGGCACTGGCGCGCATCGAGCCGCATTTTTGCCAGCACGTAGCGATAAATGTCCGGCGCGGGTTTTTTGCGCGGCACGACATCGCCGGCGCCGATGACCTCGAACCAGCCGATGCTGTGTTCACCGATGGTGCTGGCGAGCAGGGCGGCGACGTTTTGCGGCGTGGTCGTGGTCGCGATGGCAAGGCGGATACCCGCTTCACGCGCCTCGTTCAGCAGGCGTTCGACGCCCGCGCGCAGCGCAATGGCGTGGCCTTCGAGCAGCGCAACGTAGTGGCGGGTTTTAGCCGCGTGCAGGAGCGCGTCGAATTGCGGGTCTAGGTCCTGCAACAGCCCGCGAGTGCGCGCGAAATGCCGGATACGTTCCTTGCCGCCGGTGACGCTGAGCAGTGCGCCGTAGGTATCCTCGTCCCAGTGCCAGTCGAGGCCGGCCTCGGCAAATGCCAGGTTGAAGGCAACGCGGTGACCGTCGCGCTCGCTGTCGGCCAGCGTGCCGTCGACATCGAAAACAAATGCCTCGATCATGTTGTCGCCCCGCGGGTGGTTCTAATCGGGGTCCTGGTCGTCGCCCTGGCGGGAGTTACCAGCCGTGCGGTCGAACTCGACGATGCGCGCACCCGGTCCCCGGTCACGGTACTGCGGCAGATCGGGCGGCGCATCGCCACGGAGTTCACGCTCGCGCGCCGCGATGAGCGCGAAGGCGGCGCGAATGTCCTCGATCGTCTGCTCCGACAGCGGGTTGCGCATGCCGGGTGGCGGGGTCACGTCGCGTACCACCGCAGCCAGCACCTGGCGCAGCTGGATCAGGATACGGTGTTCCAGCGTGGGTTGCGTTTTGTCGTCTTCGGTGTCGGACATAATCGGATTTCAGCGGCCGGGCGAGGTTAGAGCATGCGTGATTTCGAGCAAAAAAGAACTATCCTCGAAGGTATAGGTATCGACATGAGCAACCAGCACACTGGTTGACCGGTCAAAACGTCGGGTTTATCCGCCAGCGCTTCAAGGTAGAATACTTAACCTACCAATGATCACCGACAGGACCGCAGCATGAGATCGATCGTCGCCATCGCGTGTTTTTTCGTCACCGCAACCGCGCTCGCGGGCGACCCTTTCTGGCGCGAGGGTATGACCGCCGAGCGTCATGAAATCACCGTCTACCGCAGCGAGACCTGTGGCTGCTGCAAGGCCTGGATCGAGCACCTCGAGGAGCATAACTTCAGCGTCAACGACATGACCGTGGAAGATGTCAACGCCTACAAGCTGAAGCTCAAGGTACCGCCGAGCGGCGCCTCCTGCCACACCGCGGTCGTCGATGGCGTCGTCGTCGAGGGTCACGTGCCCGCGCAGGACATCAAGCGCCTGCTTTCGAGCGAGCACAACACCCGCCTGCTGACCGTACCGGCGATGCCGTCGGGTACCCCGGGAATGGATATGCCCGGCGCGCCCAGACAGGATTTCAAGGTTTTCGCGGTGAGCGAGGACGACGAGGTCAGCGTATTCAACAGCTACACCGATTACTAGCTTCCGCACGATGAACGGCGCCAGCCGGTTGGTAACGGCCCCGTAGCTGCCGCCCGGGCGCTGCAGGCGCGTGCCGCCTGCGATTCACGATGTCATCTCCCGGCCGTCCGGCGCGTGCGACAGCCATTGCTATCAGTTCGAAAAAACCGAAATCATGGCATAAACAATTCGGATTTTTATTCAAGCGCTGCACCCCTATCATTTCCCCTCACGAAACAGGATTTCGCGAGGAGGAAAAAATGAAAATCGAGATACAGGCCGACGGAATCGAGCTCAACGAGAAGCTGCGTGATTTTACGCTCTGCTGTGCCGGTTTCGAGCTCGGCAATTTCAAACAGCGCATCGATACCGTGCGGGTTAGCCTGGCTAACCTGGTGAATTCGCAACAGGGTCGTGACCAGTTCTGCCAGGTGCGGGTAATATTCGCCGAGCGCCAGGACGTGGTGGTCGAGGCGATCGATATAGACCTGCACGTCGCTATCCACTGGGCGCTGGAGCGCGCGGGCTGGAACGTGGCCAGCCGGGTACAGCTCGAACAGCGCAGGCTCGAGCGCGGCCTGATTGCCGCGCAGGCTCTCGGCGGCGAGGGTGAGCCTGACCGGGCCGCCTGAACGCAAGCCTTCCGCCGGGCGGGATCCCTTGCCTTTGCTGTACGCCACCGCCCGGCTCTCGGGAACGACGGCTCCCGCTGCCAGCTGATTGAGCCCTTCAGCTGCCCCCGTCGACACGTCGCCGTCGCGCATTACGACGTGGTCGATCCCTTGCCGGCGCTTACTGCGGATGCGTGGCGTATACCCGGCGATGGGTAGACATCGCATCGAGGCTGACCATGGTCAGGGCCGCCACCGCCACCATGGTCAGTGTCCTTGTATTCACCCGAACGGCGGCACGCCCCATAGCCGGCTTCGACGCGAGCTTGAGCATCGCGACCTGCAGACCCCACAACGAGCCCATGACGAGCAGCATCAGGATCGATAACGGCGTAACCTGCGGCATGTGATCCCGGTGCCAGGCGGGGCATGCACGGGCCCGCCGTCAAGACGGATGTCCCCGGGCTGGTGGATATTGCCGTTCAGTATACCCATTTCAGGTCCGAAACCCGCTGGTCGACGTACCGCTACCCTGCAGGGTGGTTGCCGCGGCCTGCGGGCAAGCACTGACATGACAGGAGACAAGCGTGACAGAATTCCTACTTGACTACGGCCTGTTCGCCGCCAAGCTGGCGACTTTCGTCGTTGCCGTGCTGGTCGTAATCCTCGTATCCGCGCTGGCCACCCGGCGCAGGCGCAGGTCGATGAAGGGCCATATCGAAACCACCCGGGTCAACGATGAACTCGAGGCGATGCAGACCGCGCTCGATGCCGCCGTATCCGATCCCGATACCTTCAAGCTGCATCTAAAGCAGCGGCAAAAAGACAAGAAACTCGAACGCAAGCAGCGGCGCAAGACGCTGAAGCAGGCTATGCGCGGCACCCCCGACGCAGCGGACATGGAATCGGGCAAGGCGCGCGTTTTCGTGCTCGACTTCGATGGCGACCTGCGCGCGTCAGCGGTGTCGCGCCTGCGCAAGGAAATCACCGCGGTCCTGTCGATGGTCCGCGGCGGCGATGCCGTGGTGCTGCGACTCGAGAGCAGCGGCGGCATGGTGCACGCCTATGGCCTCGCGTCGTCGCAACTGCAGCGCTTGCGCGATCGGGACATCGATCTCACCGTGTGCGTCGACAAGGTTGCCGCCAGCGGGGGTTACATGATGGCCTGCGTCGCAAACCGTATCCTGGCGGCACCCTTCGCGGTGCTCGGCTCGATCGGCGTAATCGCGCAGATTCCCAATTTCCATCGACTGCTGAAGAAAAACGACATCGATTTCGAGATGATTACCGCCGGCGAGCACAAGCGTACGCTGACCATGCTCGGTGAAAACACCGACAAGGGACGCGCCAAGTTCATCGAGGAGATCGAGGACGTGCACCAGCTGTTCAAGGACTACGTCGCCGAGCATCGTCCCGCGCTCGACCTTGCCAGGGTCGCAACCGGTGAAACCTGGTACGGTCAGCGCGCGCTGCAGCTGGCGCTGGTCGACCAATTGAAAACCAGCGACGAGCACATAGCGGACGCCTGCGAGACGGCCGATGTGTTCGAGGTACGTTACGAGGAAAAGAAGCCGCTGCCGGAGCGCCTGGGCATCGCCGTGCAGGACGCGGCGGACGGACTGTTGCTGCGCTGGTGGGAACGCGGCACCAGCCGCCGCCACCTGTCCTGAAACGCGCGACGTCGGTTAGCGATTGACCTGGATCATGATTTCGTTGCGGCGCAGGAACGGCAAGGTCCAGGGCGGATCGTAGCCGGCGTAGCTCGGTCCCGACATCGCGTCGAGGCCGTTCTGCTCGAGCCAGTCGCTCAGGCGCGCGAAGTTTTGTTCGAACTTGCGTTCGCTCCTGAGACCGGAGTAGGTCAGCACCGCGATGCGACGCGGTTGCAGCGCGCGCAGGCGCACGTCGTCGCGTAACGGTTCGGGCGCGCTGTCGATGGTATAACTGGCGGGCAGGACGAAGGCAAAACGCCAGCCGGTGGTGGCCTTGTCGGCGATCACCGGTGCGGTCATTTCGATCGATTCGCCGCGGTCGTCCTCGCTGGCAACCACCGGTGCGGTCATCTCGATATCCTGTCGTGCACGGTTTTCACCGGAAATATAGGCAAACAGCCTGCCGAAGGCGCGGTTGCCGGCATCGTCGAAATCAGCCTCGACGAAAGTTTCGACCACGACCATCGAGTGATAGTCCCGGACCTCGATGTCGCCGCTGGTCCGGACCAGGTCGTAGCCTGCTTCCTCGACGGTCCTGACGCCGAACATGCTGCAGCCGCCGAGCAGCAGCAAGGCGCAAATGGTTGCGAGCCGGGTGGTCGCGGAAGGGTCGAGATCTGGTGGTACCATGAGCGAAGTCACGCGTGCTGTTGTAAGGCACAATACGCGCGCTCCGGACCGATGGATCGCGAACCTGGCGCAAAAGGAAACCGGCGGGCTCGTCCCTGTGCCCCCCGGATTACGGATTTGCCGGCCTGTTTGCCGGCCGGGCCGTCGCTAGTGCAGTACCGGCAGCCGGTTCAGGCGGAAGCGCAGCGCGAACTTGCCGTTGCCGATCACGCGCGCCTCGCCGTCGATGACACCGGCCTCGACCTTGCCGCGAAACTCGATCGGCAGGCCCTTGACGTCGGACTGGCCGAACAGCGTGCGGGTGTCGATGTGCTGCGTCAGGTTTCCTTCCATCGCGAAAGCTTCGCCGTCGATGGCGTAGGTACCGGTGGTAAAGTGTTCCGCGCTGGCGCTGCGGAACTCGCCGTCGCTGATGAAGGCGGTGGAAAACTGTTCCCAGCCGTAGGGTCCGAGTATTTCGACCGCGTAGATACCGTCCACGTTTTGCATGTTCGTCTCCTGACTGTATTCGTTGAGGCAATCCCGGGAACGGATCGGCCGGCGCGGGTGTGCCGCGATCGGTCCCGTGATCGATGAGGTAAATATGGATTCAATCCCGCCGAAATAAAATTCGAATTAATAATCCGAATACTTCGAAAAATATAAGTAACGTGCCCAGCGGCCGTGAGCCCGCTGCAAAAAGTCGCGCAGCCGGTCAGGTACCGAAGAACTTCGAGAATGTTACCAACAGCGACAGGCTCGAATCTTCGTCGGTCAACGGGCTATCGGAGATTGCCGAGTCGAACCAGGTATTTTCGATGACGACGCGCGTCAGGCCACCGAGAAATGCCGGTGTCGCCAGTGTTATCCCCAGCGTCGTGTTCAGCGCGCTGTCGCCATCGTAAGCCGGACGAAATGAGGTAGCCTCGGTATCGGTGACCCCGTAGTAGTAGTCGACGTGGCGGCTGTCGAGGTAGCTCAGGCCGATCCCGGGTTCGACCAGGAGCGGCCCCGCGCGGTATACGCGCGCCAGGCCGAGGGAAAGTTCTCGGCCATCCGAGCGATCGAGCACATCGTGCAGACTTGACAGTTCGATCTTCCAGTCGTTGCGCTGGTAACCGAGACCGATGCCGGCATCGAGCGAGATTTCGCGCTCTTCCATACCCTCGAATATGTCGCTGTCGGATTCGTCGAAGCCGTCGAAGCGCGGACTCAGGCGCAGGTCGAGCTCGAATTCGCCGAGTTTCGCTGCCTTCCAGGACACGAACGGGCCGAATACGCTCAGTCTCTTACCGCGGTAGCCGAGGATGGGCAGGGCAGTTACCTGCTGATCGTAATCATCGTAAATCCCGCTGTCGATGCCGACCGCGGCACCGTACAGGAACCCCTGCGGTTCGAGGCGGGCGCGGTTTTCGCCGCGCTCGGATGCATTTTCGCTCGCGCCCGCGGTCCCGCTGGCGAATGCCAGCAGGCTCAGCATCATGGCCAGCAGGCTGGCGCGGCCCAGACCGCAGCCGCTGTATGGCTTCCTGGATATTTTCATCGGTAAGTATACGCGGGCGACGCGGCGCTGGTTCGCTATAGCTTGCTGTTCTCGATCAGTTCGCCGATGGCGGCGGCGCTGCTCGCGGGGTCGCGGCGATAGACTTCGAGCACCTGCTGCGCGAGGGCCTGCCAGTGTGCCGTGCTGGACGGCAGCAGTTCCTCGAGTGCTGCGCGTCGGCCGCTCGCCGTCCAGTCGTCGAAGGCGGTCGCCAGGGCGGGGAACAGATGCTTGCGCAGGTGCGTGAGGTTGGCGAAAAAAAAGTGCAGCGGCGCGTCGTCATCGGCGGCCAGCAGTCCCGGCAGGGTACTCTGCGAATCGGCGAGGTGGTCGCGCACCGCCCGCAGCAGGAAGGCGGTTTTCGAGCGCGGCATGGCCGCCAGCATCTGTTCCCACTCGGGGCCGAGTTGCTGGCCGGCCAGCACTTCACCCTTTTCGTGCAGCAGCACGGATTCGAGCATCGCGTCGGTCATGGCTTCCAGCGCGGCACCGGCATCGCGGTCGAAATCGAAGTTGCCGAGCGCGCGTCCCATGGCATTGTCGAGTCGATTCCAGCGCCACTCCTCGAAACGTTCCCAGATCATCCGGCGCAGCGATTCGCGTCGAATGTAGATCGTGCCGTCGCGGGTCATGGCCGGTGGCGCGGTCAGGTCGCGCGCGTACTCGGTCTCGCTGATCAGCACGGTAAAATCGGCCCGCGTCTCGCGCCGCAGCAGTTTGCCGAGGAAAAAATGCGGTGTCGACTGCTGGCCGAGACCACCGCTGTAAACCAGCCCGTGCGGGTTGAGCGCGGCGTTCATCGCGCGGTCGTCGAAGGGGTCGTAACACAGGCCGTCGAGCGGCAGGTCCTCGAAGGGCTCGTCCTCGATGCGCTCCCACAGGCTTTCGCGCTCGCGCAGCCAGTCGCCGACATCGCTCTGACACACGCTGTCATCGAAGCGATAGCCTTTTTCCCAGCGGTAGTATTCGCGCATCTTGAGCAGGTAAACGCACAGCGTATAGTCGCCGGCGTGACGCGCGTCGGAGATATGGCAGTTGCGCTGGACCGCGCTCAACAGTGACTCGAGACCTGGTTCCATCTGACGAGGTTATGGCTCACCCGGATGGCACAGTGTCGGCATATTCAGGCCGAAAATCAATCGCTGCGCGGCACAACCCGGGCAGCGTCGGCCCGAGCCGATGCGCCTGCTTCAATCCAGCGGCAGGTGGCCGGTCTTGACCCAGATGATCGTATCCTCTTCCACGTACGGGAAGTGCTGGCTCATGTGCGGGCTGCGAATCCAGCTGCCGGCGGGATACTCGCCGAACTCGTCGCGGAAAACCCCCGCAAGGACCAGGATCTCCTCGCCGCCGAAGTGACGGTGGGGCTGGAAACGTTCGCCGGCCGGCCATTTTACCAGCGCGGTGTGTTCATGCTCGAAGCTGTGCAGCGGCATGACCTCGAGGCCACCCTGGCCCGGCAACCAGTCCGCCGTAGCGGTATCGATCACGGTCTGCTGGCCGTCGGCCGGGTCGAACTGGTCGAGCTTGACGAACAGCAGGCAGCCCTCGCGCGTGAATGGCTGGTGCCGGGAGCCGGGCGGGTTACGCAGGTAGCTGCCCTTGCCGTAGTCACCGTTTTCGTCGGCAAAGACACCGTCGAGGACCAGGATTTCCTCGCCAAGCGGGTGCGTGTGCGGGCTGAAGCTGCTGTCCGGGGCGAAGCGCACCAGGCTGGTGGTCCGGCCGCTCTCGGCGAACTCGCGGCTGAGCGGCTTGCGCTGCACGCCGTCGCAGGGACTGCCGACCCAGTCCATGGCTGCGGTTTCGATCACGACGCGTTGGCTGAAATCGAAGTTCAATCGGTCGGCTTGCGGGGCTGAATCCGGCATGGTGGTTACCTGCTATTCGTTGAAGGTTACGTTAGGATATGGCCACCGGGCGCCGTTTGAAAGCAGGCACAAATTGGTGGGGTAGGTACTTGCGGGTATATCTTTATGAAATCCAAGGGGAAAATTTTTGCCAGGAAATCGGCGCCGCAACAGAGCGCGCGCATGGTGGAGACCATTTTCGGCTGCAAGTGGTCGTTAACCGTGTACCAGCTGCTCGCCAGCGGCATCAACCGCCCGGGTGAAATGGTGCGCAGCGTGGAAGGGCTGACCACCAAGGTGCTCAACGAATGCCTGCGGCGCAACGTGAAATTCGGCATCCTCGAACGTACCAGTTATGCCGAGACACCGCCACGCGTGGAATACCGCGTTACTCCCTTCGGCGAACGTTTCATCCGGGTGATCGACGAGCTGGAAAACCTGCAGGCCGAGATCGACGACCGGCGCGCCTGACGATTTCCGACGAACGGTCGTCATCTCCCGGGAAATGAGAACCAGTTCGCAAAAAAACCGCTATGGCCGTGGACTAGACTCAAACGACGTTTAAGGAATCGACGAATGCCATGCTCGACATCATCGCCCTTGGATTGCTGCTGTTTATCGCCGCCAGCCTGACTTTCGGCGCTATCGCGATCGTCGGTATCCCCTACCGGATTGCGGCCGAGCGTAACCACCCGCAGCAGGACGCGATTTACTTCGCGGGCTGGGCCAGCCTGTTCACGCTGCACGCCGCCTGGCCGCTGGTCTGGATCTGGGCCGCGGCCTACCGCGAGGACCCCGTGCCGCGCTTCGCGCAGCTGAACGAGGATACGGCAATCAACGACCGCGCCGAGGCCGATGACGAAGCGGCCGATCCGGCACTCGATCAGCTCGACGAGGACATTACCGATTCGGTTACGCTGTTACGCCACCGTTACGACGTGCTCGACGATCGTCTCGAGCGTATCGAAACCGCCATCATGGCGGCCTCGGACGCGGCCTGAGGAGGGAGCAGGAAAATGGAAATTTTCGTGGTTACGGGTTACGCGGCAATCGCCATCGCCATGTTCGCGGTGTTTCGCCTGCCGCTGAATCGCTGGACGGTTCCGGTCGCCTCGCTGGGCGGTCTGTTCGTAGTTTTCACGCTGATCCAGGTACTGAACCATTACCACCCGCACTCGGCGTCGAGCGCGCAGGCCCCGGCGAGCGGGAGCGAAACCGGCGCCGAATCCGGGGCGCCGCAGCTGGTCGCCTGGTTTCGCCTGAATCAACAGGGCCGGCTGCACGACGGCAGCAGCGCCGAGGTGACTTTCGACGCGATTCCGGGCGAGGTTTTCAGCGCCGAGGTGCGTTCTGTGCTGGCGTCCGCCGACCTGCCGCAGGGCTTGCCGGGGGCGCCCGCGGAAACGGCGCGGGCGGCGCTGTTGCCGGTACTGCTGGCGGTAACCGACGAACGCTATGCGCTCTATCACGGGTTGCTGGCGGGTAATGCCGCGCAGGCCGCGGTTTACGGCGAAGACCTGCCGCAACTCGCGGTGGTGCGCAAGACGCTGCTGCGCATGGCGGCGTGGATGAACTACCTTTCGCTACCCGCCTGATCGCGTGGTCTCGTCCGCGTCGGGCAGGCCGGCAAGGCTGAGCCCCTCGAGTATCTTTTCCAGCACGTCACGGTCGCGCAACGGCCAGCGCTCGCGCAGTCCCGACACGGTGACATTCGGCGCCAGCCCGCGCAGTCGTTCCACCGAAGCGCGCGCGTCGTCCAGCTGTCCGAGGTGTGCCTGTGCCGCCGCCAGGACGCGCCAGGTCGTATCCCAGCCGTCATAAATGCGCAGCGACCGCATGGCCTGTTCGCGGGCCTGTTGATAGCGCCCGCAACACAGGTGCGCCAGCGCGAGGCTGGCAAAAAAGAAAAACGCGTTGGGGTCGCCGGGACTGACCCGGATCGCGGCCTCGATCAGCGGGATGCCGGTCTCGGGATCGCCGCTGACGATCAGGCAGGCGCCGCCCAGGAAACTGACGAAGGCGATGTTGGGATTGATCTCGAGAGCGCGGTTCACCGCCTGCAGTCCCTGGTCGTAGTCGCGCGCAATCATGATCAGCACGAAACCGGCCAGCACGAGTACCAGCGCATCGTCGCGATCGGCTTCGATTGCGCGGCGCGCCATGTCGATGGCCGTGGCCGTATCGTCGTCGCTGTAGGCGCCCCACGCGCGGGTCAGCCGTTCTTCGTAGGCCCAGGCCAGGTGTGCCAGCGCGAGCCCGTAGTCCGGGTCCAGCGTGACCGCCCGGTGCAGGTAATCGAGCGCCTGCCGGTTCTGCTGCGGGCGCATCGACTGTAGCAGCGGCAGCGCCCGCAGGTACAGGTCGTAGGCATCCATGTCGTCGGTGGGCTTGTGCTGCGAGCGTTCGATTTCGGCCACCCGCAGCGATGGCTCGATCGCGCCGACGACGCTCTCGGTGATGCGGTCCTGCAGTTCGAACACATCGTCGAGGTCGCCATCGAAACGATCGGCCCACAGGTGCGTGCCACTCTCCGCGTCGATCAGCTGCCCGGTGATGCGCACGCGGTTGCCGCCCTTGCGCACGCTGCCCTCGAGCACGTAGCGTACGCCCAGCTCTTGCGCCACGTCGCGAATATCGACGTTCTGCCCCTTGTAGACGAAGCTCGAATTGCGCGCCACCACGCGCCATTGCTTGATGTGCGACAGCGCGGTAATGATGTCCTCGACCATGCCGTCGGCGAAGTACTCCTGTTCCGGATCGTTGCTCATGTTGGCGAACGGCAGCACCGCGATCGATGGCTTGTCGCCGGACCGCTGCCGATCGCGCCGGGCCGCGGGTGCTCCGTGCGCTTGCTCCGGGGCGGGCAGCGCGGCGCCGTCCTCGAGCCGCACGGCAAAAGCCCGCACGGCCTGCTCGAATCCCTTCAGCTCCCGTTCGCCGAGGCTGTCGAATTCGAACGGCAGGCGAGCGGGAATGGTTTCGACCACGGAGCCCTGCACGACGACACCGCCGTTGCCCGCCAGCTGTTCCAGGCGCTGCGCCAGCACCACGCCGGCGCCGGTCACCGTGCCGTCCGCAATCACCACCTCGCCCATGCTGATGCCGACCCGCAGCCAGGGTCGGATATCGTCATCCAGGTCGGCATTGCGCGCGCTGTTTGCCTGCTGGAAGGCGAGCGCGGCGGCAACCGCGTCCGAGGCACGTTCGAATTCGGCCACCAGGGCGTCGCCGCGCAGCTCTCGCGTGCAGCCGCCGAAGTTCTCGATAGTGGTGGAAAACTCGCGGAACGCGTTCTGCATGCGCTGGTGAGCGACGGTTTCGTCGAGCTGCACGAGCGTGGTCGAAGCGACCACGTCCGCATGCAACAGCACCGCTAGCTTGCGCGAGAGTTTGTCCGGGGCCACGTGCCTGCTATCCGCGGGTAAGCGTTACTCCGGCTCGCCGCCGAAGTGTTCCCAGAATTCCTTTTTCGGATTGCTGTGCGGAAAAGGTTCGGCCGGTACCGGTACACCGAGGAATTCGCACAGCGGATCCCAACCGTCGGCAACGTGGAACACCAGCAGGCGCTCGGGCGGGATGACTTCGCGCACGCGCCGGTTGTTGGCGCGGTAAGCGGCCAGCGCCGAGTCGCGATCCCGGAAATCGCCGAAGGTACCGTGGATGATCAGCTTCTCCATGGTGTCGAACTGATCCATGATGTGCGGCGGCAGCTCCAGGTCACGGAAGACAGCGAAGAACTTGCCGATGGTACCGTTGAAGCTGTTCCACCAGGCATCCTCGGGACGTTCGGTATGAATGACCTTTGCCCCCGGGAAGGCGGCCGCGGTCTGTTCCCACACGCTTGCCCCGGGCCAGTCGACCTGGGAGCTATAGCCCGCGTAGGCAGCGCTCCAGTCCACCGTTGCGCCGGCGGCGAGCGCTTTCCAGTGAACCAGCTGGTGCGGGTTTTCGATGATTTCGACCATGTGGTGACAGGGGCCATAGCCGAGTATCTCCAGCGCCTGCTTGGTCGTCATGGTGCCCGTGCGGCCGAAGCCCGAACCTATAACCTCGAGTGACATGGACTCCCCCTCTCACCGTGGAAGATTTATTTTGTATCGCAGTATACCGGGGATGGCCGCGGGTGCGAAAATCGAATTCTGCCGGGTGGGACCGAGGTTCGGCAATGCCCGTCCGGTGCGTGCCGGGGACGGCGGTCGAATACTGCTATACTCGATGGCACTAGCGGGGGATCGAGCGATGATCATTACCAACCTGGAAACCGTGCCGGGGCGCAGGATCGCCAGGCACTTCGGCCTGGTACAGGGCAACACGATTCGCGCCAAGCACGTCGGCCGCGACATCATGGCCGGGCTGAAGAACATATTCGGCGGTGAATTGCGGGGCTATACCGAGTTACTGGCCGAGGCGCGCCAGGAAGCCACCGACCGCATGGTGGCGCAGGCCGAGGCGCTCGGCGCCAATGCGATCCTCAACGTGCGCTTCAGTACTTCGTCGGTAACCCAGGGTGCGGCCGAGCTGTATGCCTACGGTACGGCGGTAACGCTCGAATGAGCTGGATCGAAATCGCCGTTTTCCTGGTGCTGCTGGCGCTGGGTTATTTTTTTGGTCGCTACGCGGAACGTTCGCACTATCGCTCGATCCTCTGGCGCGAGCAAGAGTCGCTGGGTTTTCCGCTGCTCACGCTGCGCACGCCACCGTCCAGCCTGGCGCGCTGCGATGCATCGCTGGTAGCGGGCAACGTGGTCGTCTCGGTCGACTATTTCAAGCGTTTCCTGGCCGCTTTGCGTGCGCTCGTCGGCGGTCGGCTGAAGAGTTACGAAAGCCTGCTCGACCGCGCGCGGCGCGAAGCCGTCCTGCGCATGAAGGAGCAGGCGATGGATCGGGGAGCGGTCGTCGTCATGGGAGTGCGGATCGAAACCGCCTCGATCAGCAAGGGCAAGGGCCAGGCAATCGGCTCGATCGAAGTGCTCGCCTACGGCACCGCGATCGTGCCGTCGCGCGGCTGATGGATTACGAACCGAAGATCATTCCGGAGGGGATCAATACCTCGCGCGAACACCCGCTGCGCGAGTTCTTCCTGCTCGTCGGCGGCATCTCGCTGGTGGTCGTCCTGCTGGTTTCCGTGCTCGCGGCCAGCGCCGATTTCCTGCTCGGCTACATACCGGTGGAAAAGGAAAACCAGTGGTTCGCGCAGCGGCACGACAGCTCCGCCGGCGACACAGGGCCCGCGGCCGAGCGCGAGGTCGAGGCCTACCTGCAGCAGCTCAGCAACCGCCTGCGCGATCCGGCGCGTCCCGGGTTTCGTTTCGATCTGAGCCTGCTGGAAAATCCGGCACCCAATGCGTTCGTGCTGCCGGGCGGGCATATCGTCGTGACCTCGGGGCTGCTGGATGCGGTCGAGAGTGAAAACGGCCTGGCCATGGTGGTTGCGCATGAAATGGCGCACCAGTATCACCGCCATCCGCTGCGCAGTCTCGGCCGCGGCGTGGTCATAGCGCTGGCCCTGGTTGCAATCAGCGGTGCCGACGGTAGCGGCCTGGCGCAGCAGTTTGTCGGCGGCACCGCGGTACTGACGCAACTGGGTTACAGCCGCGAACAGGAGCGCGAGGCGGATGCCACCGGGCTGGAGCTGTTACTGCGACAATACGGTCACAGCGGTGGCGCGGTGGAGTTTTTTGCCGCCGTGCGCGAACTGCCGCTGGCGGATGACGAGCCGCCGGTTTTCCTCAGCACCCATCCCGGAATCGACGAGCGCATCGACATGCTGCAGGCGCACGCGCGGCACAACGACGGTCCGATCACGCCGCTGCCCGCGGTAATCGGCGAGTATCTCGCCCAGGTCGAGCAGTAGGAACGCCGGGCCGCGAGGGCCGGACGCGTGCCGGGTTCATGCCTGCCCGCGCGCGCTGTGCCCGGTTTAGACGCGCCCACCGAGGCGTGGCTATCGCCCGCGCGGCAGTTCCGGGGCCCGATTCGCGCGGGTACGCGAATCTGACCCAAACGAGTGCCCGATCACACAATTAAGCCCTGATTTTGGTAAAACTTTCGAGCCTGGCCCCGACTGTAAGGCCGGAGAGTCGCTGGTTGCCGGCACCTGCCGCGCGGATTGTGCGGGATTTGACGGCGGGACTGGCGGTTACAATCGGGGCGGGCTGGTCGAGGACACAGGGCCTCGTTTTACGTATACCGATAACAGGGGTAGTAGCAACGCGTATGCACGATGCAACGCACATGAAAGGGCTTTTCGACGATAGCGGCGAGCTGCGTTTCACCGTGTACGGCGATTTCAACTGTCCTTTCAGTTACGCGCTGAACGAGCAGCTGTTCGCCCTGGGCCTGCAACAGCGCGTCGATTTCCGCATGATCCAGCATGCACCCCGCGCCAGCAGCAGCCACATCAATCTCGAATTGATCGGCACCCTGACCGCCGAGGTCGCCGAAGTCCGCCGCCGCTCCCCGTCGACCGAAATCAACGTCCCCACGACCCGGCCGAATTCGGCGCCGGCGGCGATATTGCTGTACGCTCTCAACCGCATCGATCCTGTCGGCGCGGCACGCCTGCGGCGGGAGATTTATCGCGCACTGTGGGTCGACGGCAGGGATATCTCGCGCGCGGACATACTTGCCGGCCTGTTGCTCGAACTCGAGCTCGAGCTACCCACGCACGACGATCTCGGCACTGATGACCTGATGGCCTGGCAGTCGGAATGGAGTAACAATACCGAGTTCGAGCGCAACCTGCCGGTCGTGATCAGCGAGTCCGGCGAGACCCTGATCGGGTTTCCGCTCGAGCTCGAGCTGCGCGCCTTCCTCGAGTCGGGTTCGCTGGTTGGCGAAGCATCCACCAGCGAGCCGCGGGACCTGCCGAAACGCCAGCGTATCCTGGTGCTGGACGACGATCCCGACAGCCTGCGCGTTGTCATCGAGCAAATGCACGATGCGCAGGTCGAGGTTGCCGACGACCTGATTGGCCTGATCGCGCACGCGCGCAATCTCGGCATGCCGGATCTGCTGATGGTCAACACCGGCCTGGTTGGCCAACCCGGCGGGCGCGACTGGTGGCGCAACCTCACCAACTCCGATCCGGATCCGGCGATTCCGATCGTGCATATTCTCGATACGCGGACGCCCGAGACGGAGGCGGCGGCGATCGAGGCCGGTGCGGTCGACGTCATAGCGCGACCCTTTCATCCGAAGCTGCTGCGCTCGCGCCTGATTTCACACCTGCGCGCACGCCGCGCGCGGCAGCAGTGTAACCACGTCGCGCGCGTCGATGCGCTGACGTCGCTGTGTAACCGGCGTGAATTCGATGCCCGCCTGCGTGCCGACTGGGGGCGCTGCGCCCGCACCGGCGATCCCCTCGCGCTGATCATGATCGACGTCGATCGTTTACGTGCGTTCAACGATTCGCATGGACACCTGAGCGGTGACCAGTGCCTGGTGAAGGTGGCGCAGCGACTCGGTTCCTGCATGCAGCGCCCGGAAGACCTGGTCGCGCGTTTTCGCGGCGGTTCCTTCGTCGCCCTGTTGCCGGGTGTCGGTACCGAGGGTGCGCTGAAAGTCGCGCAGGACTGCCTGCAGGCCGTTTCGGCGGCTATGATTCCGCATCCCGCCTCGCCGATTGCGCCCTACGTCACCGTGGCGCTCGGGATAGCCGCGCAGGTACCGAGCAGCGACCGGCAGGCGTCGCTGTTGATCGAGCAGGCGGAAGTGGCGCTGTTCCAGGCCAAGCGCTCACCGCGCCCGCGTTTCTGCGCCTTCGACCGCATGGGCTGAGCGGCTTTATTTCAGCTCGTAGGCGTTGATGTCAGCACGATACTGCATCGCGGATTCCGGCTCCATGCCGTTGAACAGGCTGTTGAACATGCGCCTCAGCCGGGCATTGTTTCTGACCGGCCTGTCCTTGAAGTAACTGTGATCGTCACCGACGTGCGCCGCGCTGGTCACGTTGAGATAGCTGGCGTTGCCGGCATTCAGTTCCTTGAGGTAATGCCCCAGCCGCGCGAGCTGTTGTTCGCCGGGCTTGCGGCGTGACCACTTGAGCGCCGAATCGTGCTTGTTGATGACGACGTAAACGCCGGCGCGTGCCTCGATGCTCTCGACCCATTCGTCGTGCTGCCTGTTGTTGGTATCGGCCGCGACCAGGCAGACATTGTCGAACACGGCACGGCGCATCATCGAACCGGAAGGTTTGGTCGCGTACTTCAGCAGGTAGTTGCCCATCGAATGACACAGCAGGTTGATGCTGACCTTGCAACGCCTGGCCTGCAGGCGAGCGTACTCGGCACGCGCGGCTTCGTGGTTGTCCGGATGTTTGCCGCAGGCTTTTTGCCACAGTTCGCCGCGCTCCAGGGTGGTAAACATCTGGTGGTACTGCTGCAGCTTTTCGAGGAAACGGTCGAAGGCGCCGGTCGATACCCTGGCGTCGCGCTTGTCGCTGAGATAGCTGGCCGCGCCCGTAACCGGTCCCCCGCCATTGGCTGGCCACGAAAACGGAACCACCTTGACGTCGTAGAGCTTTTCGAGTTTGTCCGCGGTCGTCAGTACGTCCTCGAGATCGTTGTTGTAGCCGTGCACGAAGATCAGGATATTTTTCTGATCCTTCAGCGCCGAGGTGAAAAAATCGTAGGCGACGCCAAAACTGCGCCACTGCGCGATGTCATCGTCCGGCTGCAGCTGCAGTATCCGGCGCAGCCGGTCGCTGGTGCGCCCGGGTAACCTGTCGTCCAGCAGCTTGACGCGGTACTTGCCCGAGCGGCGGGTTATTTCGAGCAGGCGCAGTTCGTTCGGGCCTTTTTCGTTGGGCTCCTTCGAAATAATATCGAGGTCACCGCTCTTTTTATCGATTCTTCGGTTGGTTACGACGTGCATGGTGTTCTCCCTGTTGCTGACCAGACTGGCACCGGCGCATAGATCCTGTCCGGTGGTATGAAGGCCGGTGAACGCCGCTCGCGAAAATACGCCAGCGAGCGTAATCGCTGTCGATCCTGCCGGGCGCGCCGGCGCCGTCGGCCCCGGGTCGATTCTAAAGGACTGATCGGGCAAATATCCACCTGGCCGCCGCCGTGCCCGGGCATCGGTTTTGCAGATAGCCGCGGTCGAACGATTTTGTTTTGCTTTGCTCCGCGGAAGCGCTAGTCTTCCGCATTTCGGGGCCACCGGCCCCGCTTCACGATCACGCGGGGAAAAAACGATATGAAAATCGGTTTCATCGGGCTGGGTAACGTCGGCGGCAAGCTCGCCGGTTCGATTCTGCGCAACGGCTACGACCTGACGGTTCGCGACCTGGAGCGGGCCGCGGCGCAGCGGTTTCTCGACCAGGGGGCACACTGGGGCGAGAGCCCGAAGACCATGGCCGAGCAGTGCGACCTGGTCATCACCTGTTTGCCGTCGCCGGCGGCATCGGCAGCGGTGCTCGAGGCCGACGACGGTATTCTCGCCGGTATCGGTCCCGGCAAGATCTGGGCCGAGATGTCGACCACCGACGAGGCCGAGGTGCGCCGGCTGGGCGCACTGGTCACCGCCAGGGGTGCCGAACCGATCGATTGCCCGGTATCGGGCGGCTGTCACCGTGCGGCGACCGGCAACATCTCGATCTTCGCCGGCTGCTCGCGGGAGACTTTCGAGCGCGCGCTGCCGGTAATCAAGTCGATGGGGCGGCGCATCCTGCACACCGGCGAACTCGGCAGCGCGTCGATCCTCAAGGTTGTAACCAACTATCTCGCGACCGCCAACCTGGTCACGCTGTGCGAAGCGCTGGTCACGTCGAAAGCGGCCGGCATGGACCTGAACACGGCGTTCGAGGCGATCCGCATCTCGTCGGGTAACTCGTTCGTGCACGAAACCGAGAGCCAGGTCATCCTCAACGGTTCACGCGACATCAATTTCACCATGGACCTGGTGGTCAAGGATATCTCGCTGTTCCAGGAGGTAGCCGATCGCGCCGGGGTACCGCTCGAGGTTTCACCGCTGCTGATCGATATTTTCAGGGACGGCATGTCGCGCTACGGCGCGCGCGAGTTCTCACCGAATATCGTGCGCCGCCTCGAGGAGGCGACCGGACTCGACATCCGCGCGCCAGGCTTTCCGGCGGAAATGGTCGACGACGAGCCGGAAGAACCGGGCTACGAAGTGATTCCGACCGGGCTCGATCGCGCGCCGTCGGCCTGAAGCGAAGCAACCGTTCGGGCCGCGCACCGAGCCCGGGTGGTGGCTGCGCCAACCGCGGGTGGCGGTACCGGCCACGAACAGCGCGCGGGATTCGGGATTCATCGAGCGCGCAGCGCCGCGATCACCGCGGCGGTATCCGGCTGCTGGCCGCGCCACAGGTAAAAAGCCTCCGCCGCCTGTTCCACCAGCATGCCGAGCCCGTCATGTGCGTCCGCCGCGCCACGCTGCAGCGCCCAGTCGACGAAGGCGGTAGGCCCGTCGAGCCGGTACATCATGTCGTAACAGACCGAATTGATGCCGAGCACGCCGTCCGGCACCGGCGGTACTTCGCCAGCCAGCCCGGCCGCGGTGCCGTTGACGATCAGGTCGTAGCTGTCGTTGCCGAGGTCCTCGTAGGCGAATACCTCGATGCGTCCCAGCCTGCTGAAATCGACCGCCAGTTCCTCGGCCCTTGCGGGCGTGCGGTTGGCGATCGCGAGGACCCGGGGTTGCTGCACCAGCAGCGGCCCGATGACGCCGCGCACGGCGCCGCCGGCACCCAGGACCAGTATCCTGCGATGTCGGATCAGGACATTCAGGTTGTCGACCAGGTCGCGGGTCAGGCCGACACCGTCGGTGTTGTCGCCGCTGATTTCACCGTCTTCCCCGAACAGCAGGGTATTGACCGCACCGGCATCGCGAGCGCGCGGGCTCAGGCGGTCGCACAGCTCGAAGGCGTCGCGCTTGAAAGGCACGGTAACGTTGAGCCCGCGCAAACCCTCGCGGCGCAGCTCGTGCACGCGCTGCCCGAACTCGTCGAGGCCGATTTCGATGGCCTCGTAACTGATGTCCTGTCCGCTCTGCGCGGCGAACAGGCCGTGAATGCGGGGCGACAGGCTGTGCGCCACGGGGTTGCCGACCACGGCATAACGATCCGTGCGCACGGCAGCGGGGGCCATCAGCCCTCCCGTAACCAGCGCGCCGCGTCCATGGCGAAGTAGGTCAGGATACCGTTGGCGCCGGCACGCTTGATCGACAGCAGGGCTTCGAGCACGCAGGCCTTTTCGTCGATCCAGCCCTGCTGTCCGGCCGCCTTGAGCATCGCGTATTCGCCGCTGACCTGGTAGACGAAGGTCGGGAACTGCAGCTCGCTGCTGATCCGCTGGACAATATCGAGATAGGGCAGGCCGGGTTTGATCATGACCATGTCGGCACCCTCGTCGATATCGAGCATGACCTCGTGCAGCGCCTCGTTGCTGTTGGCCGGGTCCATCTGGTAGGTGTACTTGTTGCCGCCGCCGAGATTGCCGGCGGAACCGACCGCGTCACGAAACGGCCCGTAGAAACTCGATGCGTACTTGGCGGCATAGGCGAGGATACGGGTATTGACGTGGCCCGCGGCTTCGAGAGCCTCGCGGATCGCGCCGATGCGGCCGTCCATCATGTCGGAGGGTGCGACCACGTCGGCACCGGCGGCGGCGTGCGACAGCGCCTGCTTGACCAGTACCTCGATGGTGCGGTCGTTGGTGACGTAGCCGGCTTCGTCGAGCAGGCCGTCCTGGCCATGGCTGGTATAGGGGTCCAGGGCAACGTCGGTGATGACACCCAGGTCGGGTTGCGCGTCCTTGAGCGCGCTCACCGCGCGCTGGATCAGGCCGTCCGGGTTCCAGGCTTCCTCGGCGGCGTCGCTTTTGCCGTCCGCGCCGACTACCGGGAACAGCGCGATCGCCGGAATGCCGAGATCGACAAGCCTGGCGGCTTCGTCGAGCAGGCCATCGATGCTGACCCGCTCGATGCCGGGCATGGATTCGACCCGTTCGCGCTGGTTTTCGCCGTCGAGGACGAACATCGGGTAGATAAAATCGTCCGCGGAAAGACTGTTTTCGCGCATCAGGCGACGGGAAAAGTCGTCGCGACGCATGCGACGTTTACGGCTGTGCGGGAAGCTGGACACGGGACGGCCTCCGGTTTGGCAGATTTATGGACAGGAGTATCTTATTACAAACCCTTCGCCATTGCTGGATAACTGGCTTTGCGCGGATGACTGCGGACGTTGCGGATGAGCCAGCGGACCAGGTCGGTCCACAGCAAGCTGATCTGGCGCCGGGTCGGCATGATGCCGGCATGCGGCAGTTCCAGCGTGATCACCGGAATACCGAGGTGGATACCGGCGTAGTTACCGAGCGATCCGGGGTAGGTGCCCATCAGGTTCTTGCGCAGGTGGCCGATGCGCCTCGGCGCGTTACTGCGATTGGGCGCGTCGTAATCGACCAGCGAGTAGGGTGCGTGCACCGCGACGATCACGTCGGGCTGAAAGCTGCCGATTTCGTTGTACAGCCAGGCGGTTTCCGGTTCGCTCAGCGGGTAGGGACCGGGATATCGCCGCGCGTTGCTGCGTGCGCTCGTGCGCCAGTAGCGCAGCGCGGCGTCGCGTGGACCCAGGGGGGTCGTGAAATTGCGGTTGAGGTCGACCGCGTTGGCGTTGGTGCGGGTGTGTTCGGGCCGTAACGCGCCGTCCGGGTTCAGCAACGGATTGACGCGCCAGTGAAACAGTCCGGAATGGTGTTTCTGCAGCGTCTGCATCCATTTGAATACCACGCTGATAGAGGAAAGTTCGTCGCCGTGCGTGCCGCCCACCAGTAACACCCGGCCCTGCGGTATGCGTGGCGCCAGCGGTGGATACTCCTTGACCAGCAGCGGGAAACCCTCCACCGAGAAGTGCCCGGTTTCGACGAGACCGAGCGAACTGCATTCCTCGAGGGCGACACTGGCGAGTTTGTCCGCGATCTGCTCGCAGGCGCCGACCACCGGATCGGCCCGCAGCGGACTGGCGGCGCACAACACGACCAGCAGCAACCCGCGGCGCAGGAAACCACTCATGCCCGGCAACCCCTGCGGCAGCAGTGCTGGCGCGCGGCGATATCGCCGGGTCGTAAACCGCGGACGCCCTTGATCGGAGGGTGGGCGCAATTGGCTGGCGCCGATGGACTGGCCAGGAGCAGGCCGTGCAACAGGTTCATACTGCAATTATGAGCGCAGCAGGTTCGGAATCAAGACAAAAAAAAGGGTGCCGTGGCACCCCCTTTCGATATTCGGAACGGTCCTCAGGACTTGCCGTAACGCTGGCGGAATTTGTCTACCTGGCGCGCGGTTTGCAGGATGTGCTGCTTGCCGGTGTAAAACGGGTGCGACTGGCTCGAGATCTCGAGCTTGACCAGCGGGTACTCGTTACCGTCCTCCCACTTGATGGTGTCGCGGGTCTGGATCGTGGAACGGGTCAGGATCGCGAAGTCGGACGAGATGTCCTGGAATACGACGTCGCGGTACTCGGGATGAATGCCTTGCTTCATGGTGTGCCTGATATTCGGTCAGATCGGTAAGGGGCGCGCATTTTGACCGTTTAACGAGCAAAATTCAAGCCTTTTATCGGGGGCGATAAATTAAATTTACGCAATCTTGTTAAAGTCGATTGTAACCAGGTATTTATAAAACCCTGAAACGATTGCGGCGCGCGGGGTTATCCACAAAATCTGTGGATAAGTGTGTGAATAAAACGCGCACAGCCAACGCAAACCCAACAGGCTCGTGACTTTCGGTTAAATTAGCCAAATTTTGACCACCTGCTAAATCCCTTGCAAATCAGGCATTTATAAAATCTATCGGTTTGCTGTGAAAAATCGTCGAAAAACCGCTTGACATTACCGCGGTCGATTTTTCAGCTGTGCATAATTTGATTGCCCGATTCGAAAATGGGCTTCGAGCGAGCCTCTTCCGCCTGCAGAAACAGCAACTGCAGGTCGTTGAGAAAGCGAAATCCGCGTTCTGTCGGTGCAATATTTTGCCCGTCGAAATCGATCAGCCCCTGGTTTTGTGCGGTTTTGAGCGGGCCCAGCAGCTCGTTGAGCGACAGGCCGGTGTTTTCGTGGAAAAGCCTGGCGGCAAAACCGTCGCGCAGCCGTAGCGCGTTGAGCATGAATTCGAAGCGGAGATCGTCGCGATCGAGTTCGCGCTCGCGCACGATCCGCTCGCGGCCCGCCTGTTCCAGGTAGCGCCGCGGCTGACGCTGGCGCTCGCGCCGCAGGACCCGGTTTTCCCCGATGAGCGTCAGTTTGCCATGCGCACCGGCGCCGATGCCGATGTAGTCACCGAAGCACCAGTAGTTCAGGTTATGGCGCGAGCCGCGGTCGGGGAGCGCCCATGCGGACACCTCGTACTGCCGGTAACCTTGCTTCTCGAGTAGGTCGCGGCAGGCCTGCTGCTGCGCCCATCCCAGTTCGTCGTCGGGCATGCCGGCCGGCGGCGTGTTGTGAAACAGGGTATTCGGTTCCAGCGTCAGCTGGTAGTGAGAGATGTGTTCGGGCGCGAGTTCGAGGGCGCGCTCGATATCGGCCACCGCCCCTGCCACCGATTGTTGCGGCAGGCCGAACATCAGGTCGATATTGACGTTGTCGAAACCCGCCGTGCGCGCGGCTGCGAAGGCGCGCAGGGCCTCGTCGGAGCTGTGCACCCGGCCGAGCGTCGTCAGCTGCGCGTCATCGAAGCTCTGCACTCCCAGCGACAGCCGGTTGATGCCGTGTTCGCGGTAGGCGCGAAACCGGTCCGCCTCGGCGCTGCCGGGATTTGCTTCCAGCGTCACCTCGATCGCGGGCGAGAAATTGAGCAGCGAACGCAGTCCCGACAGCAGGCGGCCGATAGCGGCGCCGGAAAACAGCGACGGCGTGCCGCCGCCGATGAAAATGGTCTCGATACTGCGGCCCCAGACCAGCGGCAGCTCCTGTTCCAGGTCGTTCAGCAGCGCGTCGACGTAGCTGTCCTCGGGGATATCGTCGGCGGCGTAGGAATTGAAGTCGCAATAGGGGCACTTGCGTGCGCACCACGGCAGGTGCACGTACAGGCCCAGCGGTGGGGGCGTTTTAAGCATCGAGCCCGGCCAGCCGCTGCCGGAGCTGCGCCAGTGCCTGCCCGCGGTGGCTGATGCGGTTTTTTTCCGCCGGCTCGAGTTCGGCGCTGGTGCAACCGAGCCGGGGCAGGAAAAAGTGCGGGTCGTAGCCGAAGCCGCCGTCACCGGCAGCCTGCAGCCGGATCCGGCCTTCCCAGCTGCCTTCGCAGATCAACGGTGCCGGATCGGCGGCATGGCGCATGTACACGATCAGCGCACGGTAGCGCGCGCCGCGCTCCGCGGGCGGCAGGTCGCGCAGTTTTTCGATGAGCAGGGCGTTGTTGTCGGCATCGCTGGCGTCCGCCCCGGCAAAGCGCGCGCTGTACACGCCCGGTGCGCCGTCGAGCGCATCCACCTCGATACCGGAATCGTCGGCCAGGGCCGGCAGGCCGCAGTGCTGCGCGGCGTGGCGCGCCTTGATGATCGCGTTTTCGACGAAGGTCGTGCCGGTTTCGGCGACCGGGGGAACGTCGAAGTCGGACTGCGGTCGCAGCCGCCAGCCGAAATCATCGAGCAGCGCGGCCAGCTCGCGCAGCTTGCCGGGGTTGCCCGAGGCGAGGACTACTTCGTGCATTTGGCGGCTAACCTGCGCAAGTCTTCACGCCTCCGCCTGGCGGGTGAAGATGGCGTCGATGCCGCCGCGCGCAAGCTCGAGCATCGCGTTCAGCTCGGCGGCGGAAAAAGCGGCCGCCTCGGCGGTGCCCTGGACTTCGATAAAGCCGCCGGCATCATTCATGACGATATTCATATCCGTATCCGCGTCGGAGTCCTCGGCATAGTCGAGATCGAGTACCGGCGTGCCCTGCCAGATCCCGACCGACACCGCGGCTACCTGGTGGATCAGCGGTGAGGCCGCGAGTGCGCCGGTGCTCACCAGCGAATCGACCGCGTCACGCAGCGCCACCCAGGCGCCCGAGATGGACGCGGTGCGGGTGCCGCCGTCGGCCTGGATCACGTCGCAGTCGAGCGTAATCGTGCGTTCGCCGAGCTTCGCGAGATCGATGCTGGCGCGAAGCGCACGACCGATCAGGCGCTGAATCTCCAGGGTTCGTCCACCCTGCTTGCCGCCGCTGGCTTCACGCCGCATGCGGCTGTGGGTCGAACGCGGCAGCATGCCGTACTCGGCCGTCACCCAGCCGCTGCCCTTGCCGCGCAGGAAGGGCGGTACGCTCGAATCGACAGAGGCGGTACAGATCACGCGCGTGTCGCCGCACTCGATCAGTACCGAGCCGTCGGCGTGCTTGACGTAGTCACGGGTCATTCGCAGCGGCCGCAGTTCGTCGGCGGCGCGTTGGCTCGGGCGCATGCTGGTCTCCTGTAAAAGAGGCGGGATTATACCCGGGCCGGTTGCACTAACCCAGCCGTTATTCGCGGCGGCGCTATCGGCACCCGCGACAGGGCCCGCTGAAACGCGGTCGCGGCTGGGGTTGAACGCGCAAATGGGCTATGATCTCGACTCTTTGAACAGACGCGAGGCCTCGCCGTGATTCGCAGCATGACCGCCTTTGCCCGGGTCGAGGATTCCAACGAAACCGGATCCCTGACCTGGGAATTGCGTTCGGTAAACCATCGTTATCTCGAACCCGGATTGCGCCTGCCCGAGGAATTTCGCCAGCTCGAACCCGAAATCCGCAAGCTGACCGCGCAGTACCTGACGCGCGGCAAGGTCGACATTGGCCTGCGCTACCGGCTCGATCCGGCGCAGCAGGGTGAAATCAACCTCAACGAGGCGCTGGTGCGACAGCTGCGCGAAGTCGAACAGCAGGTGCTCAACATCGTGCACGAGGGCAGCAAGCTGTCGGTCAGCGATATTCTCGGCTGGCCCGGCGTGATCAGCGACCGCGAGCGCGACATGACCTCGTTTCACGCGCTGGCGCTGAAATCGTTCGAAGCCGGCCTCGCGCAACTGGTGAGCGGGCGCGAAACCGAGGGCGCGGCACTCGACGAAATGATCCGCGATCGCTGCCGGCAGATCAGCGCCATCGTCGCCGAACTGCGCGAACATCGCCCGGCGATGATGACCGCGCTGCGCGAAAAGTGGGAAACCGCGCTCGACGAAAAACTCGAAAAGTGGCGCGATGCCGCCAGCGAGAACCGGCTCGAGCAGGAACTGGTCATGCTGGCGCAAAAGCTCGACGTGGCCGAGGAGCTCGATCGGCTCGACACCCACGTGGCGGAAGTGCTCAACGTGCTCGGGCGTAAAGAATCGGTCGGGCGTCGGCTCGACTTCCTGATGCAGGAACTCAATCGCGAAGCCAATACGCTCGGCTCCAAGTCGCAGGATTCGGCCACCACGCAGCTCGCCGTCGATCTCAAGGTGCTGATCGAGCAGATGCGCGAGCAGGTACAGAACATCGAGTAATCGAGGCACGGCGGTGCGACTGGATATTGTCAAATTCGGCGGGATCCTCATCGGCGGGCTGGTTGCGCTGGCCCTGCTGCTGTGGTGGCTGTCGCTGGCGCAAATCCTCGAGCGCGAAAATCGCCAGGCCTCGGAGGCGATGCTGCAGAGCTGGCAGGGCCAGGTGCTGCAATTGCAGCAAAAGCAGCGCCTGTGGCTGCAATCCCAGTTTTACCTGCTGGCCGCGCTGACCGAATCGCCCGACGAGCAGTTCGACTTCCAGTCGTTCGTGCTGCAGTACTACCAGCGCAATCCCGATATCTGGGCGGTCAACCTGCTGCGCTTCGACGCCGACGGCAGGACGATCGCGCGCGCCAACCGCCCGGGCTGCCTGCAGCCGACGCAAATGACGCGGCGCGACTTCGACGATTTTTTCGTACCTCGAATGCAAAGTTGCCGCATCGACGACAAGGCGCTGCTCGAAATCGCCGGCCCGCTCAAGGTCGACGGCGAGCGCGCCGTGCTGCTGGTCAGCATGGATTACTTCACTTTCCTGCGTGAATTCTCGTCGCTGTCGCACCGCAGCCTGGAGCGCACGCAGGACACCGAGGCCGGCGTGCAGTACCGTGAATTCGGTCCGGCCGAGGAGCGCGGTATCCGCGTGACCGTGCCTGTCGGCGAGGGCGACTCGGTTTTCGGCCAGCTGCACCTGGTGGTGCCGCGCCTGACCCTGGGTGACCTGGTCGAGCGGCAGACGCTGGGCATGTTCACGGTGCTGCTCGGCGCCGGCCTGGCTGTATTCGCGCTGTTATTCGTGGGTGTCCTGCGACCGCTGCGGCGCCTGTCGCAGGCCATGCAGGACACCACCGGCAAGCCCGTGGAAAGTGTCGGCGAAGCGCTCCTCGAGCCCGGGCTCGACCTGCTCTGGCGCCAGCTCGACGATCTGCAGCTGATGGCGAAGCGTGACCCGGTTACCGGGCTCAACAACCGCCTGATTTTCGAAGATCGCCTCGCGCAGGCGGTGCTCGAGGGCAAGCGCAGTGCGCGCAAGTATGCGCTGATCCTGATCGATCTCGGCGGTCTCGACGAAATTGCGCAGCATGCGGGGCAGTATATCGCCGACGCGCTGCTGCGCGCCGCGGCCGAGCAGTTGCGCGGGCGGCTGCGCGAAAGCGATAACCTCGCGCGCTTCGAGCGCAACCTGTTTGCATTGCTGCTCGAGATTCGCGAGCGCGATCAGCTCGATGCGCTGGTGGAAAAGATTTTCCTGTCGGTGAGTCAGCCGCTGCGCGTGCACGGGCGCGAGTTCGATCTCGCGCCGCTGCTCGGTGTCGCGGTCTATCCAGATCATGCGCAGGACGCCGACAGCATCTACCAGCACGCGAGCAATGCGCTCGTCGTCGCCGAAGCGGCGGAGTGGCCGATCCAGTATTACCGCGAAAGCGAAGCTGCCGATACGTCTGGCTTTTCGCTGATCCAGGCCTTGCGGCGCGCGATCGAGCGCGACGAGCTCAAGCTGGTGTTTCAGCCGGTGGTTGATCTGGACGAGTACCTCCCGGTGTACTTCGAGGCGCTGCTGCGCTGGAAGGACCCGGCCCGGCACGAGCTGTCGATCGAGCACACGGTGCGGCTGGCGGAACGTAATCACCTGATCAAGCCGCTGACCAACTGGATTTTCGAAACCGCCTGCCGCTTCATCAGCCAGTCCCCGATCGAAAACCTGGTGGTCGGTATCAACCTGTCGATGATCGACCTGCACGATCGCCAGTTGCCCGCGCGGATCGAAACCTACCTCGAGCAGTATCGCGTGAAGCCGGCACAGATCGTGATCGAGATTACCGAGGGTCAGATCATGCAGGATCCCGACGAAGTCATCGACGTGCTCGCGCATCTCGGCGTGATGGGGCTGTCGCTGTCGATCGACGACTTCGGCACCGGCCAGGCATCGCTGACCTACCTCAAGGAACTGCCGGTCGAAAAACTCAAGATCGACCAGTCCTTCGTGCGCGATATCGCGACCAATGCCGATGATCAGCTGATCGTAAAGGCCACGATCGAACTCGCGCATACGCTCGATCTGAAAGTCGTGGCCGAGGGTGTCGAAACCCTGGCGGTCTGCGACCTGCTGGCGGAAATGGGTTGCGATTACGTGCAGGGTTACTACATCAGCCGGCCGCTGGAAGCCGACCATGTCGACGACTGGCTCGACGCCTCGGTGCGCCCGGACTTCGCCGGCCGCTATCGCTGACCGCGGCCAGGTCCGGTCCTGCCAGTCCCGCTAGAGTAAACCCTGTTCCGACAGGCAGGTTACGCCGTCGCCGACGATAACGTGATCGAGCAGGCGAATGTCGACCAGGGCCAGAGCCTGCTTCAGTCTCTCGGTAATGCGGATGTCGGCCTGGCTCGGTTCGGCCACGCCCGAAGGGTGATTGTGCGCGATGATAACCGCCGCGGCATTGTCGGCCAGCGCCTGGCGCACGACTTCGCGCGGATAGACGCTGGCGCCGTCGATGGTGCCACGAAACATTTCGCGAAACGCGATCACGCGATTGCGATTGTCGAGCATCAGGCAGGCGAATACCTCGTAGTCGAAATCACGCAGGCGGGCGCGGAGCCAGGTCCGGGTCTGTGCCGGGCGGGTGAGGCAATCGCCGCGCAGGAGACTTTCGCCGAGCTGGCGGCGGCCGATTTCGGCGCTCGCCTGCAGCAACGCGTATTTGGCTTCGCCGATGCCCGGCATTCGACGCAGGCTCGCGAGGTCGGCGCGCATGACGGCGCGCAGCGAGCCGAATTGATCGAGCAGGCGGCGGGCCAGGTCGACCGCGGTGGTGCCCGGCGTGCCGCTGCGCAGGAAGATGGCCAGCAGTTCGGCGTCGGACAGCGACGCGGCACCGAGCTGCAGCAGTTTTTCACGGGGACGTTCGGCCAGGGGCCAGTTGCTGATCGACATGGGTAGTCCTTTACCGGTTGACGATGGCCCTAACATAAAGCAGGCCCGCCGGCAGCGCAAGCCGGATTGCCGGTCGCCGCGGAGGCAAAAGCCGGCAGCTTTGCTAAACTCGTCATCGACGTCCGGTCCTGCCCGTTTCGGCATTCGGTATCGCAGCGGAAATCGGCTAACGGACTGGTTTTCGGCCCGTGCCGACCCGAACCGAACACGAGCAACCTCATGATCGCCAGAGCGCAGCGGCAATTTTGCATCCCGGCAGCGCGCCGGGCAGGGGGCGGTGCGTGAGCGGTGTGCACGACCACGATGGACGCGACACGGCGGAAAAGCTGGTCCTTTACGTCGAGGACAACGCGATCAACCTCGAGTTCATGCAGATGTTTTTCGACGAGCTCGACGACCTGCGGCTGATCGCCGTCACCAGCGCGGAGGCGGGTATCGACCTGGCGCAACGGTTGCGGCCCGACCTGGTGCTGATGGATATAGATCTGCCCGGGCTCGACGGCATCGAGGCCACGCGACAATTGAAGCAACTGCCGCAAACCGCCGGGGTGCCGGTCATCGCGATCAGCGCCTCGGCCATGGTGCGTGATATCGATCGCGCCAGCGAGGTCGCGTTCGACGCCTACGTCACCAAGCCCTTCAGCCTCGACGAATTCACCGCGTTGATGTACTCGGTGCTCGACCGGTCCGCGGACTGATGCCGTGAGTCGTAATACCGGATAGAATAATCGTTATGTCCAGTTTGCAGCAGCGCAAGATCCTGCTCGGGGTGACCGGCGGTATCGCGGCCTACAAGGCCGCCGAGTTTTTGCGCCTGATGCAAAAGGCGGGTGCGGAAGTGCGCGTGGTAATGACACCCTCGGCGCGGGAGTTCGTGCAGCCGCTGACCTTCCAGGCGCTCAGCGGTCATCGGGTCTATACCGATATCTTCGACGGCGCAGCCGATTCCGCCATGGACCACATCGAACTCGCGCGCTGGTGCGACCTGCTGGTGGTGGCGCCGGCCTCGGCCGATTTCATCGGCAAGCTGCGCGCCGGGTATGCCGACAACCTGTTATTGACCCTGTGCCTCGCAAGCAAGCAACCGGTGGCGGTGGCGCCGGCGATGAACCAGCAGATGTACGCCAATCCGGCTACTGCCGATAATATCGCCGGCCTGCAGCGCAACGGCGTTTTCGTCTGGGGCCCCGATGCCGGCGAACAGGCCTGCGGTGACGTGGGTCCGGGGCGCATGCTCGAACCCGAGCACCTGTTGCGGCAGGTCGTCGAGCTGTTTGCCCCCGGGTCGCTGAGCGGTCGGCGGCTGCTGTTGACCGCCGGGCCGACGCGTGAACCGATCGACCCGGTGCGCTACATCAGTAATCGCAGCTCGGGCAAGATGGGTTACGCCATCGCCGAGGCCGCGCAGCGTGCCGGTGCCGAGGTCTGCCTGGTCAGCGGTCCGGTTGCGCTGCCGCCGCCTGCCGGGGTCCAGCTGGTAGCGGTCGAGTCCGCGAGCGAGATGTACGATGCCGTCATGACGCGCGCCGCAGCGCAGGATATTTTCATCGCCTGTGCCGCGGTGTCGGACTACCGCGTGCGTGACGCCGCCGAGCACAAGATCAAGAAAAACGCCGAGTCGCTGACGCTCGAGCTGGTGCGTAACCGCGACATCCTGGCCGCCGCCAGCGCGCTCGCCGACCGGCCGTTCTGCGTCGGGTTCGCGGCCGAAACCCGCGACGTCGAGGAATACGCGCGCGACAAGCTCGAACGCAAGCAGCTCGACATGATAGCGGCCAACCGCGTCGGCAACGGCAGCGGTTTCGAGGCCGACGTCAACCAGCTCGACGTGTTGTGGGCGGATGGTGGCGCGCGCATCGAACAGGCCAGCAAGGCCGAGGTCGCCAGGCGACTTATCGATCTGGTCGCCGAGCGTTATACTCGCGCGCTTTCGACGACGGAAGATTCCAATGAGCGTTAACAAGAGCAGCGTCGCCGACATCCTGGTCGAGGCCCTGCCTTATATCCAGCGACTCGACCGCAAGACGGTGGTCATCAAGTTTGGCGGCAACGCGATGGTCGATGCCGATTTGCAGAGCAGTTTCGCGCAGGACATCGTGCTGCTCAAGCAGGTCGGCGTGAACCCGGTCATCGTGCATGGCGGTGGTCCCCAGATCGGCAAACTGCTGGAACAGATCGGCAAGAAGAGCCGCTTCATCGAGGGCATGCGTGTCACCGACAACGAAACCATGGACGTGGTCGAGATGGTGCTCGGCGGGCAGGTCAACAAGCAGATCGTGTCGCTGATCAACCAGCATGGCGGCCGCGCGGTGGGCCTGACCGGCAAGGACGGCGGCATGATCAGCGCGCGCAAAATGAAAACCGCCGACGACGATCCGGCCAACGATCTCGGCCAGGTCGGCGAAGTCGAGTCGATCGATCCGTCGGTAGTGGCGATGCTCGATGACGACAATTTCATTCCGGTCATCGCCCCCATCGGCGTCGGTCGCGACGGCGCCTCCTACAACATCAATGCCGACCTGGTCGCGGGTGAGCTGGCGGTGGTGCTCGGCGCGGAAAAGCTGCTGCTGCTGACCAATACACCGGGCGTGCTCGATCCGGACGGCAAGCTGCTGACCGGGCTCGGCGCCGCCGAAACCGAGCGCCTGATTGCCGACGGTATCATTCACGGCGGCATGTTGCCCAAGGTGCGTTGCGCGCTGGACGCGGTCAACGCCGGCGTCAGGACCAGCCAGATCATCGACGGCCGGGTCAAGCATTCGGTCCTGCTCGAGCTGCTGACCGACTCGGGTGTCGGTACGCTGATCCACGGCGACTGATCGGCGCGCCCGGGACGCATCCTCCCGTCACCGCTCCGGGCGTCCCTGATTACTCCCCGGAGATGGTCTCGCTGCGCGCTCGTACCTTCCGGGTTTTCGAGACCCCCGGGTCCGCGATCACGGCAATCGCATGTTCTTGCGAGGACCGTCCGGCCGAAGCAATCTGGTAGAGAGGGAAGCGGGTACGGAAAGCGCGTGCAGGGCGCGAGCCGGTTATTCCTGGGCCTTCAGGTGGCGATAGCGCGCGAGATCGATCTCGAACTGCTGGTCGATCTTCGCCTTCTCGGCCTCTTTCTGCTCGAGCTGACGGTTCCGGTTTTCGATCTTGCGCGTGAACTGCTCGATTTTCTGCGCCAGTCCGCCCGGCACTTCCTTGCCCTGGGAAATATAGATGTTGTTGGCGTTACGCTCGAGCATGTCCAGTTTTTCCTGGGTCGAGACGATACTCTTGTTGATCAGGCCGATGACCGAGTCGATGTCGCCGATACGTTTTTCGCGCGATAGCAGCAGTTCTTCCTCGGAACTGAAGGTCAGCAGCAGCACCTGGTCTTTCTGGTCCTGGATTGCCTTCAGCCGGGCAGCCTCGGCGGCCTCCTGCTCGGCCCTGAGCTGCGCCTCGGCCTCGGCCGCGATTTCCTCGTCGCTGCGTGCATCCTCGGTGGTGCTGACGATCACGCCCTGGCGGTTGAGCTGCTGGTGTTTCTTCTTCGCCTGGTTGGCCGGCAGGCGATCGCTGTAGCGAATATTGCCGTCTTCGTCGACCCACTTGTAAAGCTTGGCCGCGTCGACCGTCGCTGGCAGCCCGAGAACCAGTCCCAGGCCGAGTGCCAGCGACACTGCGGTAAGCTTGACGTAATTGGTGATGCGCACGGGCGGCAGCGTCCTCGACCTTTTTCGGTCCCTCGTTCGTACATTGCATAATAGGTCATTTATGCGCATTTTTCATTGTTTGCCGGCGTTTCAGGGTGCCAGCAGCGACGCGAGCGGCGTGTGAATTGCCTGCAGGTAGTGCAGGTTGCCGGGCGAGGTAACCAGTACCGCCACGCCGAGCTTGAGCGGATTCCAGTCCGACTGCAGCGCAATCTCGTAACGATTGTCCACCTGCAGGTTGCGCGGCGGACTCATGTGGCGCACGACCTGCTGGTGCGACAGCTTGCGGCCCGAGTTCTCGCCGCGTTCGACTTCGGTGACCAGGTCGTTTTCATAGACGAAGTAACGATGATGAACCTGGCCGACGGTGTTGCGTTCGCCCGGCGAATGCAGTTCCAGCAGCAGGCTGTCGTCCTGGCGTGACACCCTGAGTTCGAGCGACAGCGGCGCCTCGCGTCGGTTGGCCGCGCGAATCATGCCGATGATGTTCTGACTGCCGCGTGCCTCGCGGCCATTGACGAAGAATTCGGGCGTGTAGATGGTGCCCTGGCGGTTGTTGGCGCCGAGCAGGCGCTGGCGGTTACTGTAGTCGCGATCGGCGAAGCGATCGCGCCAGCCGAGGTAGTCCCAGTAGTCGACGTGAAAACCGAGCGCCAGTACGTCCAGGTCGTCGCTGGACACCTCGGTCAGTTTGGACATCCAGCGATCCGCCGGCGGACAGCTGCTGCAGCCCTCGGAGGTATAAAGCTCGAGCACGGCAGTCTGGTGCGTGCCGCTCTTGACCAGGATGCTGTCCGCCGCCTGCGCGCCGAAGCTTAGCAGGCAGGCCAGTAACAAGAGACGCGCCATGGTTATACTCCCGTTTTTCAGGACACAGCCATAGACCCGCGGGATGATGGCGAGTTCAGTCGACCCCGTAACGCCGCCGGTAGGCCTCGATCGCGTTACATTCGGCCTGCTGTCCGTCCGCGCGCAGAAACTCGACGATATGATCGAGGCGAACGATCGACACGACCTGCAGGCCCTGCTGTTCGAGTTCCTGGATTGCCGAGGACTGTCCCTGGCCTCTTTCCTGCCGATCGAGCGCGATCGTGACCGCGCTGGTGGTGGCGCCGAGCGCTTCGATCAGCGTCATGACCTCGCGGATCGCGGTACCCGCGGTGATCACGTCGTCGACGATCATGACCCGGCCCTCGACGGCAGCGCCGACCGTGTTGCCACCCTCGCCGTGATCCTTGGCCTCCTTGCGGTTGAACGCATAGGGCAGGTCGCGGTCGTGATTGCGGTAAAGCGCCGCGGCGGTGATCGCGGCCAGCGGAATGCCCTTGTAGGCCGGGCCGAACAGCAGGTCGAACTGAACGCCGCTGTGCGCGATTGCGTCGGCGTAGAATCCCGCCAGTGCGTCCAGGTCGGCGCCGCGATTGAAAGTACCGGCATTGAAGAAATAGGGACTGACGCGGCCCGACTTCAGGGTGAATTCGCCGAAACGCAGCGCGCCGCGCGCGAGGCAGTATTCGACGAAACGGGACTGGTAATCGTACATCGGCGAACTTTTCTGGGTGCCTGCAACAAGTCATGTATCATATCGCCAGTTTTCCAGATTGGTAGTTTTTCCCATGCGCGTGATTTCCATCAACACCAACGGGATCCGTGCGGCCGCACGCAAGGGGTTCTTCGACTGGCTGCCTCGCCAGCGTGCCGATCTTGTTTGCGTGCAGGAAACCAAGGCACAGATCGACCAGCTGGATCCGGATCTCTATTGCCCGAAAAACTATCACTGCAGTTATTTCGATGCCTTGAAGAAGGGCTACGCGGGCACGGCAATTTACAGCCGTGAAGCCCCGCTGCAGGTGATACGCGGTTTCGGCGAATCCGAGTTCGACAACGAGGGTCGTTACCTCGAGTACCGTTATCCCAGGCTGTCGGTGATATCGCTGTACGCGCCGTCCGGTTCCTCCGGCGATCATCGGCAGGAATCCAAGTGGCGCTTTCTCGATAGTTTCCTGCTGCACCTGCAGGCGCTCAGGCGCAAACGGCGGGAGTTCATCATTTGCGGCGACTGGAATATCGCGCACAAGGAGATCGACCTGAAAAACTGGCGCTCGAACCAGAAGAATTCCGGTTTCCTGCCCGAGGAGCGGGCCTGGCTGAGCGACCTGTTCGACCGGGTGGGATTCGTCGACGCCTTTCGCGTGGTCGATCAGCGCCCCGAACAGTACACCTGGTGGTCGAACCGGGGCCAGTCCTGGGACAAGAACGTGGGCTGGCGTATCGATTACCAGGTCGTCACCCCGGGTCTGCGCGACCGCGTGCGCAAGGCGCGTATCTATCGCGAGCGCCGATTTTCGGATCACGCGCCGCTGATCATGGATTACGACCTGGAGCTGTCGGCGAGGTGACGCCCGGCACGCCGCGCATTGCCGCCGCCGCGGAGATTTTCCAGCCGCGGGTGCTGTCGATGCTGTTCCTCGGCTTTTCCGCCGGGATCCCGCTGCTGCTGATCTTTTCGTCGCTCAGCCTGTGGCTGCGCGAGGCCGGCCTCGAGCGCAGCGCGGTTACCATGTTCAGCTGGGCAGCGCTTGGCTACGGTTTCAAGTTCGTCTGGGCACCGCTGATCGACCAGTTGCCGCTGCCGCTGCTGACGCGCAGGCTCGGTCAGCGACGATCCTGGCTGCTGGTCGCGCAGCTGGCGATCGCGGCGGCGATCCTGGCGATGTCTTCCACCGACCCGGCGGGTGCCGACTACCGGCTCGCCTGGCTGGCGGCGGCCGCGGTGATGCTCGGTTTCTCGGCGGCCACGCAGGACATCGTCATCGATGCCTATCGGATCGAATCGGCGCGCCCCGAACTGCAGGCGCTGATGTCGGCGACCTACGTTGCCGGCTATCGCGTGGGCATGGTTGTTTCCGGCGCCGGCTCGCTGTACCTGGCGGACTGGTTCGGCAGCAGCAGCGGCAGCTATGATTTCGGCGCCTGGCGCGATACCTACCGGCTGATGGCCTGCGTCATGGGAGTCGGCATCGTTACCACGCTGCTGGTGCGCGAACCCGAGCGTCCCGAGGGCCAGGTCAGGCTCGAGCGCAGCGCGGACTACCTGCGCTTTGTGCTCGTGTTCCTGCTCGGCGTCAGCGCACTGGTCGCCGTCTACGTCCTGTCCAGCGGTTTCGCCGCGTGGTTGAAGGCGACGAGTGCCGCATGGATCGGCAACCAGGCGCTCGCCGGGCTGCTGGTCGAGGTGCCGCGGCTTGCGCTGGCGCTCGCGGCGGCGCTGGCAAGCGCGCAGCTGCTCGTGCGTATCGGCATGGTGCCGGGCGCGATGGTCGAACGCACCTACCTGCGACCGGTGAAGGATTTTTTCCAGCGCTACGGCCTGTCGCTGGCGCTGTGGCTGTTGCTGCTGATCGGGTTTTACCGCATCTCGGATATCGTGCTCGGCGTGGTGTCCAACGTGTTTTACCAGGACATGGGTTACAGCAAGATCGAGATTGCCAACGCGTCCAAGTTTTTCGGCCTGATCATGACCATCCTCGGCGGTTTTGTCGGCGGCCTGATGGCGTTGCGCTTCGGCGTGATCAGGATCCTGCTGGTTGGCGCGGTGCTGGCGGCCGTCACCAACCTGCTGTTCATGCTGCTGGCCATGATCGGTTACGACCTGTTCTGGCTGTACCTGGTGATCTCGATCGACAACCTGTCGGCCGGGATCGCGAGCGCGGCATTCGTCGCCTTCCTGTCGAGCCTGACCAACGTGTCGTTCACCGCGATGCAGTACGCAATTTTCAGTTCGCTGTTCGCGCTGGTGCCGAAAGGACTCGGCGGCTATTCCGGCGCGATGGTCGACGCGCTGGGCTACCCGTCGTTTTTCCTCGTGACGACGCTGCTGGGCGTGCCGGTTTTACTGCTGGTAATCGGAGTTGCGCGCCGTCTCGAGATAAAACCGGGTCAATAAATCTCGAAGTGGCTCTCGCCGATTTTCCGGCGGTTGTCGAGCCACAGCTCGACCCGGTAGCGATCGCGTTTCCACTTGCCGGCGCTGGACCAGCCCCAGCCGTTCCAGAGTTCGGCGTATTCCCAGTCGGCCGGTACCCGGTAGTCGATGATCGGGTTGGCGTACAGCTCGCCGTTGGACAGGTAATAGCGCAGGTGGATGACGACATCCTGCTCGCGCTGCTGCCACTGCAGGTTTTCGAGGCTGACCAGGGTGTAGACGAAACGCGTGTCCTCCTGCGCATAGCGGTTGCGCAGGCGTGAATCGCCCCAGTCTTCCGGCGGACCCTCGTTGCCTTCATCACCCGCGAAAAACGCCATCCTGTCCAGGTTCACGCCGGCCGTTGCCGACGGCACGGGGACATTCTTGGCGGGAGTGATGCTAAATTTTTTTTGCGCGATCAGGCCCTGGTTTTGGTCCCAGATCTCGACCTTGTATGGCCCGGATTCCCAGTGGCTTTTCGTCTCCCAGCCCCACCCGGTCCAGAGATCGGCATACTCCCAGTCGGCCGGAACGCGGTGCTCGATGACCGGGTCTCCGAACAGGCTGCCGTCGGGCGCGTAATAGCGTACCTGCAGCCTGACGTCCTGCTCCCGTTGCTGCCACAGGTTGTTTTTGAGGTTGAGCATCGTGTAGATGTAGCGCACATGGTCGCGCTCGAAGCTGTCTGCCAGCTCCGGGCTGCCCCACTCGGGCGGATCCTGGTCGACCCCTCCCTCGAAAAAGCCGATCTCGGCCAGTTCCAGCGCTGCCGATTCGTCCGCCCGCGGTGTACCGGCCACGGCGAGGCAGAGCAGGGCGCACAACAGCAGCCGAGCGGGTCGGCCAGTGTCCTGCGGGAAGGCAAATCGCGGTGTCATCAAGCGGTCACAGTGTTGTATAGTGTGCTCCCGAGTATAGTTCACCCCCAGGCATATGAAACAATCACGACAGTTGTTCGAACGGGCCGGCGAGGTCATCCCCGGCGGCGTCAACTCCCCGGTGCGCGCGTTTGCCGCGGTTGGCGGCACGCCGCCATTCATCGCCTCGGCCGAGGGTGCTTACCTGACCGACGTCGACGGTAAAAGCTACATCGACTACGTCGGATCCTGGGGGCCGATGATTACCGGTCACGCGCATCCGGAAATCATTGCCGCCGTCACCGAAACCGCGACCCGGGGATTGAGTTTCGGTGCCCCCTGCGCGCTCGAGGTCGAGCTCGCCGAGCGCATCTGCGAGATCATGCCCAACATCGAGCTGGTGCGCATGACCAACTCCGGCACCGAGGCGGCCATGAGCGCGATTCGCCTCGCGCGCGGCGCCACCGGGCGCGACAAGATCATCAAGTTCGAGGGTTGTTACCACGGTCATGCCGATTCGCTGCTGGTCAAGGCCGGCTCGGGTGCACTGACCCTGGGTGTGCCGAGCTCGCCCGGGGTGCCGGCATCGCTGGCCGACCACACCGTGACGCTGGAGTACAACAGCGCGCAACAGGTACGCGAGGTCATGGCGGAAATCGGTAGCGAGGTTGCCGTTATCGCGGTCGAACCCGTGGCCGGCAACATGAACTGCATCCCGCCGGCGGACGGCTTTCTGCAGACGCTGCGCGACTGTTGCGACGAACACGGGAGCCTGTTGCTGTTCGACGAGGTCATGACCGGTTTCCGGGTGGGTCTCGGCGGCGCGCAGGAACGCTACGGCATCGTGCCGGACGTGACCTGTCTCGGCAAGGTCATCGGCGGCGGCATGCCGGTCGGCGCATTCGGCGGCAAGCGTGACGTGATGCAGCATATCGCGCCGCTGGGCCCGGTTTACCAGGCCGGCACCCTGTCGGGCAACCCGGTGGCGATGGCGGCTGGCCTGAAAAACCTGGAAATCATTTCGCGTCCCGGATTTTTCGAAGACCTGGACGCGCGTACCGCGCAACTGGTCGACGGATTGCTGGCAGCGGCGGAACGCGCCGGGGTGGCGATGTGCGCCAACCGCGTCGGCGCGATGTTCGGCCTGTTTTTTACCGATCTGCCGGCGGTTACGCGTTTCAGCGAGGTCGGCGGCTGCGACATCGAGCGTTTCAAGCGTTTCTTTCACGGCATGCTCGAGCGCGGGGTAAACCTGGCGCCGTCGGCCTACGAGGCCGGCTTCGTCAGCGCCGCGCACGGCGAAGCGGAAATCGAGGCCACCATCGCCGCCGCCGAGGCGGTGTTCGCGGAACTCTGACCAGCTTCGCGGAAGCCCCATCGTCATCCCGCTTCGGCGGACCGCCGCGCAAGCCTGCGCGGCCCGGCGGGGATCTTGTGACGGTGGCGTTTTCCTGAGATCCCCGCTTGCGCGGGGATGACGATGAGTGCCAGTACCGGTGCGCGGAGTGTAGCGGGTCAGAGACCCAGCATGCCTTTTTTCAGGTCCTTGTCGGCGGGGTAGTTGCCGAGCCAGATTTCGAGCAGCGCGTCCTTGAAGTCCTCGCCGGGGATCACGCCGAGCAATTCACCGTTACGCGCGATGCGCGTCCCCCCGGGTGGCAGGTAGTCGAACAGGTAGCGATCGCCCGCCAGCGCGCTGCTGGTGAACAAGGCGTAAAATACGTCGATGCGCTCGCGCAGTGCCTGCAGGGTCGCCGCGTCCTGGTTTTTCTCGAAGCCCTCGCGCCAGGCCTCCAGCAGCTTGTCGTTGGCAACTTCCTTGTAGACGAAGTCGAGCTGCACCCGCCAGGGTCCGGGGCGTGACAGGATCTCGGCGACGTCGTCGGAGCGAGCCGGCAGGTACAGCGAACCGACGTAAACATCCACCCAGAGTTTCTCGCGCAGGCCAAGGCCGTTGAGTAGCAGGGTCTGTCCGTCCAGCTCGACGCTGTCGTCGACGAATACGCCGGCCAGCTCGGCAGCGCCGGCGCTGGCGGTTTGCAGGAACAACAACGCGGCGAGCAGGCGGTATTTCATCGGCTGGTTTCCCGGGCAGCTGGATACGGGCCAGTGTAAGCCCGGCGGCGGGGAATTGAAACCCCGCGGGTCACTCAGCCCTGCGACTCGGGCTTGACGTACTGGATGATGCCGAGACGGATCAGTTCGGCGTGCAGGATCGTGGCGCGGTCGCCGCACTCGGGAATCTCGAGCAGGCGCTGCTTGAGGTCGGCATCCAGCGGCAGCAGGTACACCAGGCGATAGAGGATTTCGGAGAAGGTCAGTTCGTCCGCGCTGACCTGCATCTGTTGCGCACCGATGTGATCGAGCAGGTCGCGCATGTAGTGGAACTGGTCGGGTACCTCGACCGTGCGGCTTTCCTCCAGCAGTCGAACCCGCGCGATTGCCAGGCCGTCGTGCTGCAGCTGCCGGTCCTCGATGGCGAAGCGTGCTTCGCCGCTGGCGGTAATGCCGAGCAGGCCGTCGGCGCGATGTTCCCAGTCGCTGATGCGCGCGGTCGTGCCGATCGTACAGATTTCGCTGTCGAGGCTGGTTTCCTCGCCGTCACGGATCAGGACCACGCCGAACACGCTTTCCTCGCGCATACAGGTTGCGATCATGTCGAGGTAGCGGGGCTCGAAAATCTTGAGCGTCAGCAGGTTGCCGGGCAGCAATACGGTTTTGAGCGGAAACAGCGGGATCTCGGTCATCGCGCGAACCGCTCAATCGCCATGGTCGGCACCCCAGCGCGGCGACAGGTCGTTATCGACGCCGAGCTGATCGAGAATGCGCGCAACGACGAAGTCGACCAGGTCGTCGATCGTCTCGACACCCTGGTAAAACGCCGGGTTCGGCGGCAGGATAACGACGCCCAGGCGGGCCAGGCGCAGCATGTTCTCGAGGTGGATGCCGGAAAAGGGCGCTTCCCGCGGTACCAGGATCAGCGTGCGGCGCTCCTTGATCGCGACGTCGGCGGCGCGGTGGATCAGGTTTTCGCTGGTGCCGGCGGCGATCGACGCGAGGCTGCCCATGCTGCAAGGGACCACGACCATGGCATCGGCCACCGACGAGCCGCTCGCCGGCGGTGCGGTCCACTGGTCCTTGGAGTATACGTCGATCAGTTCCGGGTCGGCGTTGAAGTAGTCGGCCAGCTGCTGGCGCATCTTTTGCGGCGAACCGGTCAGTTTCAGCGCGGTTTCCATGCCGATGACAATTTGCCCGGGCTGCGAGGTGATGAACTGGATATGAATCCTTTGCTGCAGGCAGACCTCGATCAGGCGCAGCGCGTAAACCGCGCCGGAGGCGCCGGTGACGGCCAGCGTCAGCGTTTCGATGCTCATGAGTCGGTGACCGACTTTCCCGCCTCGACCAGCTTGTCGGTCGCCTGCGACAGGCGCGCGATCAGGTTCTCGAGGAATATCCGGTAGTAGCGCAGCTGGGTCTCGGTGGAAGCCTGTTCCATCAACGAGTTGCTGACACTCATCAGCGACACCTCGGTGCGCGCGACGATGGTGGCGTTGCGCGGCTGGCGCGTCAGGAACGCGATTTCACCGAAGCAGTCGCCCTGTTTCATCAGGCCCACGACCTGGTCGTGCTTGACGACCTCGACGCCGCCCTTGGCGATGATGTAGAAAGCGGTCTCCTGCTCGCCCTCGGTAACGATGACTTCGCCTTTCTGGTACTCCTTCCATTCGCTGGCGTTGACGACCTCGGTGATCTGGTCGTCGCTGAAGTCGCGGAAAAAGGCGAGGTAGCGCAGCGTCTTCCATTTTTCCTGCATGTCGATCCGCTCGCCGACACCGCGCAGGCGGCCGAAGGCATTGCTCAGGTCCTTGGCCAGCAGGTAAGCCGACTCGTAACGATCGTAAATGATTTTCTGCATGCTCTTTTCGACGATGCGCGCGATGTGTTCGGGAACCTCGGGGTTGACCTCCATGATCGGTTCCGGCTCGAGGTTGGTGATCTTGTAGATCAGCGACTCGAGACTGCCCGCCTTGTACGGCGTCCGCTTCGCGAGCAGGGCATACATGACCGCGCCGAGCGAGTAGATATCGGACTGTGCGACCAGTCGCTTTTCCTCGGTCAGCTGTTCCGGCGGCATGTACATCGGCGAACCCTGGATCTCGTTGTCGGCGCCCTCGAAGCCGACGTCGACGTGGGCGATGCTGAAGTCCATGATCTTGACCTCGCCCTCGTTGCTCAACATGATGTTGCCGGGCTTGAGGTCGCGGTGAATGATGCCCTCGCGGTGGACGTAGTCGAGACCCTTGGCGCATTGATAGATGGCGTCGACCACCTGGTTCGGCGTCAGCACGCGGTCCCCGGTGACGTAGTCCTGCAAAGTGCTGCCGTCGACGAACTCCATCACGATGTAGTTCAGGTCGTCTTCCTGGCCGGCATCGTAGACGCTGACCACCGACGGGTGATGCATGCGGCCGGCGCTGTATACCTCGGCGAAGAACAGTTCGCGCATCTTCTGCCGGGTTGCCGGATCGAGATCGGCGGCCGAGTGTGCGACCTTGATCGCGACCGTGCGCTGCACGAACGGATCGAAAGCCTCGTAGACGACACCCATGGCGCCGCGGCCGATGCGACGCTTGATTTCGTACTTGGCAATCTTGGTCGGTCTTTGCGATTTCTCGGACATAAGGGGCTCAGGACTGCAGCGCTTCGACGAGGCGGCGATGAATGTTGTCGAAGCCACCGTTGCTCATGATAACGACCTGGTCACCGCGCTGACAATTTTCCACCAGGTATTCGATGATCCGCCGGGTATCGGGTTGAATACTAATGATTGTAGGCGCTGTAGCGATCATTTGGTGGATATCCCACGACAAATCGGGATTTTCGCACAGCAGCGCCAGGTCCGCCTTCGCCAGCGCATCGCCCAGCCGGTCGGCGTGAACGCCCATGCGCATCGTGTTGGAACGAATGTCGAGCACCGCGATCAGCCGCCCCGCGGTCGACTCGCGCAGGGCCTCGAGCGTCAGCTCGATGGCGGTCGGGTGGTGCGCAAAATCGTCGACGATGCGCACACCGTCGATTTCGGCGATGACTTCCTGCCGCCGCCGGACGCCGGCAAATTCGCCCAGCGCCTCGATCGACTGTGCCAGCGGTACCCCGGCATGGCGCGCGGCCAGTGCCGCCGCGGTAGCGTTGATGCGGTTGTATTCACCCGCCTGGCGCAGCTGCAGCGGCCAGGACGCCTGGTCCTCGGCCTGGTGCAGCACACCCTCGCCGTCGAGCAGGAAGTTGCTGTTCGCGGCGCGGGTCGAAAAGCCCACGCGTTCGCTCCAGCAGCCCATGGCCAGCACCTCGTCGAGGGCAGGGTCGTCGTCGTTGACGATGATTTGCGCGCTTGCCGGCAGGGTGCGCACGAGGTGGTGAAACTGTGCCTGGATCGCGCCCAGGTCGGCGAAGATGTCGGCGTGGTCGAACTCGAGATTGTTGAGCACCAGCGTGCGCGGATGGTAGTGCACGAACTTGGAACGCTTGTCGAACAGCGCCGAATCGTACTCGTCCGCCTCGATCACGAAGAAGGGGTCGCGCCCGAGACGCGCCGAGGTGGCGAAGTTATGTCCGACACCACCGATCAGGTAGCCGGGTTCGAGTCCGCTGTGTTCCAGGATCCATGCCAGCATGCTGCTGGTCGTGGTCTTGCCGTGGGTACCGGCCACGGCCAGCACCCAGCGCCGGCGCAGTACCGACTCGTACAGCCACTGCGGTCCCGAGGTGTAAAACAGGCCCTGGTCGAGAATGGCTTCGAACTGCGGGTTACCGCGCGAGATCGCGTTGCCGATCACGTACAGGTCGCAATCGCCGGGCAGCGCGGCGGCGTCGTAGCCCTCGTGCAGCTCGATGCCTGCCTCGGTCAGCTGCGTGCTCATTGGCGGATAGACCTGCGCATCCGAGCCGCGCACCTGGTAACCCAGTTCGCGCGCGAGCAGTGCGAGACCCGCCATGAAGGTGCCGCAAATACCGAGTATGTAGACGTTCACCGGAACAATCCGACCAGGATGAAATAAAACACCAGGAAATAGTTAAACGATAGCACAGCTGACAGCTGCGTCGAGATCTCGAAGGCACGTTTGAAAATCATCGAGATCGCCGCCAGGTTCCAGATCACCAGCGCAAAAAAGGTCAGCAACGCGGCGCGGGTCGGCTCGCCCTCGCCGATGTCGAGCGCGCGCTGCCACGGGATCGAGACCAGGCTGATCACGAGATTGACGCCGACCAGCGCGCTGAAAGTTTGCAGCCAGCGCTGCGGCATGTTTTTCCACTTCAGTCCCAGCCAGCTGATCGTGCCGAGGAGGGCGAGTTCCAGCAACATCTGCAATGCGATGGTCGAGTAGCCCTGCTTGTCGACCAGCAGCAGGCCGGTGGCGGCGTAGGCGCACAGGGTCAGCAGCAGGCAGTAGGGATTCCACGGCAGGCGCGCGGGTGACGACAGCAGCAGGCTCATCAGGCCGAATTGCCGGAGCGAGAAAAACCATTGCTGCAGGGTCGTTGACATGGCGCCCATCATAACGCAAGCGAGGTCGCCGGAAATGTGAAAAACACTGTGGATTAAAACGCAGTTGGTTATAATCACGCCCTTTTACCCGTTATCCAAATGAGCGAAGTTCCAGCAACCGACCTGGGCAGTTTCCAGGGGTTGATCCAGACGCTGCAGAACTACTGGGCCGACCTGGGTTGCGTCATCATGCAGCCGCTGGACATGGAGGTCGGCGCGGGCACTTTTCACCCCGCAACCTTCATTCGCGCGATCGGACCGGAGCCCTGGCGTGCGGCCTACGTGCAGCCGAGTCGCCGTCCCACCGACGGTCGTTACGGCGAGAATCCGAACCGGCTGCAGCACTATTTCCAGTTCCAGGTGTTGCTCAAGCCGTCGCCAGCGGACTTCCAGGAACTCTACCTGGGTTCGCTGGAAGCGCTCGGGTTCGACACGCTGGTGCACGATATTCGCTTCGTCGAGGACGACTGGGAATCGCCGACGCTCGGTGCCTGGGGACTGGGCTGGGAAGTCTGGCTGAACGGCATGGAGGTGACCCAGTTCACCTATTTTCAGCAGGTCGGCGGACTCGAGTGCCACCCGGTGTCGGGCGAGATCACCTACGGCATCGAACGCCTGGCCATGTACATGCAGGGCGTCGACAGCCTGTACGACCTGGTCTGGAGCCGGGGACCGCAGGGGACCGTGACCTACGGCGATATCTATCACCAGAACGAGGTCGAACAGTCGACCTACAACTTCGAACTGGCCGACACCGAGGCGTTGTTTCACTGGTTCGACGTCTGCGAAGCGCAGTGCCGGGCGCTGATCGACCGGCAGTTACCGCTGCCTGCCTACGAGCAGGTGATGAAGGCTTCGCATACCTTCAACCTGCTCGATGCCCGCCACGCGATCTCGGTGACCGAACGGCAGCGTTTCATCCTGCGCGTCCGCACCCTGTCACGCGGGGTGGCGGAATGTTACTACGCGTCGCGTGAAGCGCTCGGATTCCCGCTGATCAAGACGGAGGCAAACGGTGGCTGAATCGACCCACGATTGCCTGATCGAAATCGGCACCGAGGAGCTGCCCCTGAGCGCACTGCAAAACCTGGCACGGGATTTTGCCGGCCTGGTGGAGAAGCAGCTGCGCGAACAGCAATTCGCGATTGCGACGACGCGCGTGTTTGCCACGCCCCGGCGTCTCGCGGTGCTGTTCGGCGGTCTGCCGCTCGCGCAGGCGGAACAGCAAGTGGAAAAACGCGGCCCGGCACTGGCCGCGGCGTTCGCTGCCGACGGCCAGCCCACACGTGCGGCGCAGGGTTTTGCCAGCTCCTGCGGGGTCGCGGTGGATGAGCTCGAACGGCGCGAGACCGACAAGGGAGCCTGGTTGTACTACACCACCACCCGGGCGGGGCGGCAGCTGGTCGAACTGCTGCCGGAGATCGTGGGAGATGCGCTGGCGCGCCTGCCGGCACCCAAGCGTATGCGCTGGGGCGATCGACGCGAGGAATTCGTGCGCCCTGTCAGGTGGCTGCTGGCGATGATCGATGACCGGGTTGTCGACATGAACCATTTCGGTATGACCGCGGGCAGGCTGACCCGGGGACACCGTTTTCACGCACCGGGCGAAATCGAGATCGCCCGCGCCGCCGACTACGAGCAGGTACTGCTCGCCGACGGGCTGGTGATCGCGGATTTCGCCAGGCGTCGCGATACCGTGCGGACCCTGGTCGAGCAGTCGGCCGCGCGGCTCGGCGGCCAGGCACGACTCGATCCCGCGCTGCTCGACGAGGTTACCGCGCTGGTCGAATACCCGGTGGCGGTCTGCGGCGAGTTCGACGCGGGCTTTCTCGACCTCCCGGCCGAGGTGCTGGTGACGACCATGCAGGACAACCAGAAGTACTTCGCGCTGTTCGACGAAAGCGGTGCGTTGATGCCGCATTTCATCGCGATTGCCAACATCGACAGTCGCCGGCCGGAGGTTGTCGCCAGCGGTAACGAGCGGGTGATTCGACCGCGCTTCGCCGATGCCGAGTTCTTTTTCGCGCAGGATCGTAAACGCGGGCTGGACGAGATGCGCACCCGGCTCGATGCGGTCGTATTCCAGGAAAAGCTCGGCAGCCTCGGCGACAAGGCCAGCCGGATAGTGCGCCTGGCGAAGTATATCGCGGCGCAGACCGGTGCCGACCAGGACCTGGTGCGGCGCGCCGCGGAGCTTTGCAAGGCCGACCTGATGAGCGACATGGTCGGTGAATTCCCGAAACTGCAGGGCATCATCGGGCGTTATTATGCCGCTCGCCAGAACGAAGATCCCGCGGTGTGCGAGGCCATCGAACAGCATTACTGGCCGCGTCACCAGGGAGACGACCTGCCGCGCGGTGGCATCGCGCAGGCAATTGCGCTTGCCGACCGGCTCGACACGCTGATCGGTATATTCGGCATAGGCCAGAAACCGGGCGGCGACAAGGACCCGTTTGCGTTGCGGCGTGCGGCACTGGGCGTGTTGCGCATCATGGTGGAGGGCGAACTCGGCCTCGACCTGTTCGATCTGTGTCGTGCGGCGGCCGATGGCTATACACGCCAGCACGACTGCACGGCAGCGGTGGACGAAGTCATCGAGTTCGTATTCGACCGCCAGCGCGCCTACTACCAGGAGCAGGGGATCGGTTTCGACGTGGTCGACTCGGTTGCCTGCAGCCGGCCGGGGGTGCTGTTCGACTGCGATCGTCGAATCCGCGCGGTGCTTGCCTTCCAGACGCACGAAGCGGCCGCTGCGCTGGCGGCGGCCAACAAGCGCATACACAACATCCTGAAAAAGCAGCCGCTGCCCGAGGGTGAAATCGATCCGGAGATGCTGCGGGAGGAGGCCGAGAGTCGCCTGTACACCGAGCTCGAAGGTCTGCGCGCTGGCGTGGCCGAGCGTTTTGCCGCGGGCGACTACCTCGAGGGCCTGGAGGAACTCGCCCGCCTGCGCCCGGCGGTCGACGAGTTTTTCGACCAGGTCATGGTCATGGTCGACGAGCAAGAACTGCGCAATAACCGGCTTGCACTGCTCGCACATCTAATGCACAGTTTCCGCGAGGTTGCCGATTTTTCCAGGATTCAGTCCTGAGGATCTGCATGAAAGGGAGGGTCGCGCGTGGCTAAGATGGTTATCCTGGATCGGGACGGCGTAGTCAATCACGTCGCCGAGGATGACATCACCAGCGTCGACGACTGGCACCCGATTTCCGGCAGCATCGAAGCCATCAGTCGCCTGAAGAAGGCGGGCTACCTGGTGACGATCGCTTCCAACCATTCCGGCATTGCGCGCGGCCTGTACGACGAGTCGGCGCTGCAGGCCATGCACGCAAAGCTGAACAGGCTGCTCGAGGCGCGCGGGGTTGCGCTCGACGGCATCTTTTTCTGTCCGCACGGCCCCGAGGCCAACTGCATCTGCCGCAAGCCGAAACCCGGGCTGCTGTTCCAGATCGCGCAACAGTTTTCCATCGACCTGGCGCAGACACCGATGGTGGGCGACAACATCACCGACATCAAGGCCGCCAGGATGGCAAATGCCAGACCGGTGCTGGTGCGTACCGGCAAGGGCGAGTACGTTATGCAGAATTTTCCCGAAGCGCTGGACGTGCCCGTTTACGACGACCTCGCCCATTTCGTTCGCGAAACGCTGCGCCGCAAGTAGCGGTTGCGATGATCCATTCCCTTTACAAGTTATGGCTCGGGCTGCGTGCCGCTGTTTTCTGGCTCCTGTTTCTGCCGATGACGGTGATGCTGGCCAGCCTCCTGCTGCTGACTTTTTTCCTGCCGATTCACTGGCGCGTCGGCCTCGTTCACCTGTGGGGAATTTACACGTCGCTGTTGCTGCGGTTTGTATGCGGGCTGGATTACGAGGTCGAGGGCCGGGAAAACGTTCCCGAGCAGGGTTTCATCGTCATGAGCAAACACAGCTCTTCCTGGGAAACCATCATGCTGCAGCGTTTTTTCCCACCGCTGGTGTGGGTGGTCAAGCGCGAGTTGACCTGGATCCCGATTTTCGGCTGGGGGCTAAGAGTAATGGACTCGATTGCGCTCAACCGCGGAACCGGGCGCAAGGCAATCAACCAGCTGATCCGCGAGAGCAAGGTGTTGATGGACAGCGGTCGCACGCTGATCCTGTTTCCCGAGGGTACGCGGGTCTATCCCGGCCAGCACAAACCCTTCAAGCTCGGCGGGGCGATCGTATCGCAGCGCACGGGTTACGCGATTCTGCCGATCGCGCACAATGCCGGCGAATTCTGGCCGCGGCACAGCTGGATCAAGTGGCCGGGTCGAATTCGGGTCGTGATCGGCGAGCCGATCGAGCCCGGCGATCGCCCGCCGGAGGAAATCATCGCCGAGGTCGGCGAGTGGATTAGCCGCGAATGCGAGCGCATCAGCGATCCGGCGCAACTGCGGCGCATCGGCATTCTATAATCACGGGACGATGCACGACCCTGCCGCCAACCCGTCGAACGAAACCTGGCGCCGAATGGCGCAGGTTGTGCCGCAAGTGCCCGCGGGGCTGCTCGCCGCCTGTTCGGGTGGCGCCCGGGGCGACGACTGCGGCCGGGTCGAACCGTCGCCTTCCGCCTCGAGCGCAATCGTCGATGAGGTATAGAACCTCAGCGAGGTCAGCCTGCCGGCAGCTGCTGTGGATGCTGCTGGCCGTGCTGCCGGCCGCGCCGGCGATGGCGGAATGGACCGGGGTGCAGTTCGATCTTGCCGATGGCGATAGCGACTGGCGCTTCGATAACGAGACGCGTAATGCGCAAATCGATTCGGTTGCATTGCGCATCGAGGAGCGAACCGCCTCCGGTCTCAGCGTCGGCGTGCACTTCGGCTACCTGAGCGTAAGGGTCGCGGCAGATACCGCCGCCGAAACGGAGCGCTACGATGTGCAGAATCTCGGTATATACCTGCGCCAACCGTTTCAAATCAGTGAGTCGGTGATGCTGCAGAGCGGGATCGAATTTCGATACAACTCGGGAGACGATGACACCGGCGATGAAGTGGTCGATATCGACTGGAGCGAGATCCGCGTCGAGGCTGGACTCGGGGTGCGCTTCGGCGCGGTACGCCTGATGCCCTACGCGAGCTGGGTCGATGTCGATGGCGATATCGGCAGCGATGCGGGAACCCTGGTCTTCGAGCGCGACGAAAAGTTGTCGCAGGGTATGCGCGCCGATTACTACGTGGAGCCAACCGGGTTCATTCGCCTGCAGGTCGAAAACGGTGGCAGCGACAGCGTGCTGCTGTCGTTCGTGCGGCGGCTCTAGTTAGCCTGGCCGCCGTTGAGGTAACGGCGCTTGCGCTCGGTATAAGTCTCGACCAGTGCGTCGATGCGTTGCTGATCGTATTCGCGCAGGCCGGACAGGACCATTTTTTTCTGTCCCTTGCCCACGGTTTTGCCGTTGCTGGTCAGGTCGTAGTTGAGCGCGACATCGCCGCGTTTGCCATACAGCCGAAACAGGCTCTCGGAGAGCTCGAGTTCGACCGACTGCAGGTCCAGCGTGTCGAGCGAGATTCGCATGTGATCGTAGATGACCAGCGGGCGCTCGGTATTGATCATGACGTTGTGCTCGCGCATCAGCGGTACCAGCACGTGGGGAAAGGTGTGCCCGGAAAACTCGACGTAGCTGCGCGTCAGCGATTCGATCAGGGCGGGTTCGCAGCTGCGATCGCCGTTGGTCGAGACGTCCAGGTACTTCTTGTCGTGCTCGTCGTAGATCGAGATCTCGCGCGCTTCGATCTCGGGCAGGATCAGGGTGACGTCGTCACCGACCATGCCGGAAAACGAAAATCCCATGGTCTGGCGCAGGCCGTAGTGGTTGATGATCACGCAGAACAGCAGGTCGCCGGGCACGCAAAAGCGCTTGGAGTCGACGTCGTGAATCGTGTTGAAATCACCGGCAACCGACTTGGCAAAATCGCTTGCCTGCTGGCGTGAAAACGAGATCCTGGAACCTTCCAGGTTATAGTAATTTTCCAGTTTCATTATTATCGTCCGGCCTGCCCGGATGGTATCTTACCGCATTTTTCCCCGGTGGAGGAATTGACCCCCATGCATCGATCCAGCCGCAGTTCGGGTACCTGACATGCTGCAATTTGCCAGCCTTGCGCTGCGGCGCGCCGGTACCCTGCTGTTCGACGACGTCAGTTTTACCCTGCACGCGGGCCAGAAACTCGGCCTCACCGGCGCCAACGGTTGCGGCAAGTCGTCGCTGTTCGCGTTGATCCAGGGTGAACTCGCGGCGGATGCCGGCGAGTTCGTCCTGCCGCGCGACTGGGTGATCGCGGCGGTGGCGCAGGAAACGCCGCTGGGCGCGGATCCCGCGCTCGAATATGTCATCGATGGCGATCGTGAACTGCGCGCGGTGCAGGCTCGCCTGCGAGACGCCGAGCAGGTGCAGGATGCAGCCGAGATCGCTGCCTGCCATGAACGGCTGCAGGAAATCGACGGCTACCAGGCGGAGGCGCGGGCGGCGCGCCTGCTCGACGGTCTCGGCTTCGAGCCGGGCGAAATTCGGCGGCCGCTGCGCGAGTTTTCCGGCGGCTGGATCATGCGCCTCAAGCTGGCGCGCGCGTTGATGTGCCGCTCCGACCTGCTGTTGCTCGACGAACCGACCAATCACCTCGACCTCGACGCCGTGATCTGGCTCGAGGGCTGGTTGCAGCGCTATTCCGGCACGCTGATGCTGATCTCGCACGATCGGGATTTCCTCGATGCCGTGGTCGAGCGGATCGCGCATGTCGAGCAGGGCGGTATACAACTGTACAGCGGTAATTACTCGGCCTTCGAGCGCCAGCGTGCGGAGCGGCTCGCGCAGCAGCAGGCGGCCTATGACAAGCAGCAGCAGAGCATTGCCCACATGCAGCGCTACATCGATCGTTTTCGCGCCAAGGCGACCAAGGCGCGCCAGGCCCAGAGTCGAATCAAGGCGCTCGAGCGCCTGCAGCGGATCGCGCCCGCACACGTCGACTCGCCGTTCAGTTTCGAATTTCGCGACAGTGCCGATCTGCCGGCCTGGCTGGTCAAGCTCGACGGCGTCGCAACCGGTTACGGCCCGGGAGATGTGCTCGCTGGCGTCGACCTGACCCTGATGCCGGGAGAGCGCATCGGTTTGCTGGGCCTCAACGGCGCCGGTAAATCGACCTGTATCAAGCTGCTGGCGGACGAGCTCGAGCCGAGCGCGGGCAGGCTCGAGCGCGCGCGGGCGTTGCGTATCGGGTACTTCGCGCAACACCAGGTCGAGCAGCTCGACGGCGATGCCAGCCCGCTGCTGTCCCTGCAGCGGCTGGCGCCGGAGTTATCCGAGCGCGAACTGCGCGCTTACCTCGGCGGCTTCAATTTTCGCGGCGACAAGGTGCTCGAAGCCACGCGAGTGTTCTCCGGGGGGGAGAAGGCGCGGCTGGTGCTGGCGTTGCTGATCTGGCTACGCCCCAACCTGCTGTTGCTCGACGAACCGACCAACCACCTGGACCTGGAGATGCGGCTGGCGCTGGACCGGGCGCTGCAGGGTTACGAGGGCTGCGTCATCCTGGTATCGCACGACCGGCACCTGCTTAACAGTGTCTGCGACGATTTTTACCTGGTCGACGGCGGGCGGGTAAACCCGTTTCGCGAGGGTCTCACGGGATACCCCGGTTGGCTCGCGCGGCGCAAGCGAGATGGCGCAACGGCCCCGGCCGCCCCGACCGCACCGGTCGACGCGACCGCGTTGCGTCGTGAACTCAAGGCGCGCAGGGCGGAGCTCAACCGGGTCGAACGCGAGTTGACGCGTCTCGGCGATCGCCGGGACGCGCTCGATGCCGAACTCGGTGACGCGGCGCTGTACAGTGACGCGCAGCGTGACCGGTTGCGCGAGCTGACGGCGCAGCGCGCCGAGACCGAGCGCGACCTGCAGGATTGCGAAGCGCGCTGGCTCGAGCTCGGCGAAGCCATCGAGGGGCTCGAACGGGGAGTGGTTACCCCGGCGCGCTAGCCGCCCTTGCAGCCGGAAACGATCTTGCCGAGCTTGCCCAGGGCCTCGACATTGGCGTCGTTCCAGGGAAAGCCGCAATTGATGCGCAAAAAGTTGCGATAACGGCGGGTCGCGGAAAACAGGATGCCGGGGGTGATCGCGATGTTGTGTTCCAGTGCCCGGTTGAAAATATCGATGCTGTCGCAGTCGCTCGGCATCTCGACCCACAGTACGCTGCCGCCGGGCGGATTCGATACGCGGGTGCCCTCGGGGAAACTCCTGGCGATCAGGTAGCGGCCCTTTTCGACCTGCTCGCGCATCGCGATGCGCAGCCTTACCAGGTGACGGTCGTACTGGCCGCTGCTCAGGAACTCGGCTATGGCGAGCTGGCTGATCGACGAAGTTGCGGACGACCAGGCCTGCTTGTACTGCAGGAATTTGTTGTGATAGCGACCCGCCACGACCCAGCCGACGCGGTGCCCCGGCGCCAGGGTCTTGGAAAACGACGAACAGCTCAACACGATATCGTTCAGATCGTAGGACTTGGCCGGCCGCGGCGGTCGTTCACTGAAATAAACGCTGCCGTAGACATCGTCCTCGATCAGCGGAATGTCGCGTTCCGCCAGCAGGTTGACCAACGCGCGTTTCTTGTCCTCGGGCATCTGCGAACCCAGCGGGTTGCTGGTGTTGGGGGACGCCAGCACCGCCTTGATATCCATGGTGTCGAAAGCCTCCTCCAGCGCTTCGAGGTCGAGCCCGGTTACCGGGTCGGTTTCTATTTCGACCGCCAGCATTCCCATCTGCTCGATCATGCGCAACACCGCGAAATAGGTCGGTGACTCCACCGCGATGATGTCGCCGCGCCTGGCAACCGTGCGCAGGCTGATCGACAGCGCCTCGGTGGCGCCGGAGGTGATGATGATATCCTTCGCGTTAACCCGGGTATTGGTCAGCGCGTAGCGCTCCGCGATCTGTTTACGCAGCTTGGAGTCTCCGGGCGGGAACAGGTAGTCCATGCTCTTTTGCGGGTGACGGCTGATGATGCTGCGCGTGGCGCGCGTCAGCGACTTGACCGGCATGAAATCCATCGACGGGTTGGAGGTGCCGAAAGGTGCGAGGCGCGGATTGTTGGCGTTGCGAAAGACTTCCTCGAACAGGCCGCCGAAGCGCACGCGTCGGGGCTGGCCGGGTTTGGCGGAAGAGCTGGAAATGTCCGAAATCTGCTCGACCCGCGCATTGACGTAAAAACCGGACTGCGGTCGCGCGGTCAGCACCCCCTGGTCCTCGAGGTTGACGTAAGACTGGCTCACGGTCGCGATACTGACGCCGAGTTGCTTGCTGAGCTTGCGCAGCGACGGCGCCTTGTCGCCGGGTCGGAGATCGCCCTTTTCGATGAGGTGATTGATGTAGCGTGAGACCTGGTCGTACTTATAAGTCTGCTGTTGGCTAACTGTCATGGTGCGGAGTGAACTGTACAGTGCGGATTGTTAGAAAATTGTAACTGTTATTGTAACAGTTCCCCCCATATTATTGCACCATCGCCAAAGCGATCGCCGGCCACGCTGGTAATCAAGGCGACAAGTTGAAACCCCTTCCTCCTCCTCCTCAGGTTTTGACTTAACAGTTAGCCCGCTCGATAACACCGAGCGGGCTTTTTTTTGCGCGTCATGCGCGGACGAGGTGGATGTCGCGCGTTTGCGCGCCCCGACTGGCGGGGCGACAAAACGCGAGGCCTGGTCTTCGCGGATCTGGCGCGCTCGGCGGGATTCGAACCCACGACCTTTGGCTTCGGAGGCCAACACTCTATCCAACTGAGCTACGAGCGCGGAATTCGGTCGCTGGCGACCGCGGCGTGATTGTAAACCATCCGTTCGTGCTTTAGGTCGCCACGGCAACATTTTTTTGCGAATTGGCGGTATTTCGAGGATAATGCGCAGCGATTTTAGCCCCCTGTTTTCCTGGAGATCCGCAGTGAGTTCCGCGCACGAAGACGATACGCAAGCGAACCTGATGTCGCCGCAAAACGCCACCGTCCTGGTGGGCCTGCTGTTACTGGCGGTCATTGTCGGGGAAGTGTTGCTGGCGCCGGCCGACGAGGCGGCGATGCCGGTCGAGCCGACCGCGGAAGAAATCGCCATGCGTATCGAACCGGTGGTCTCGCTGGCCGATATGCGCAGCGTTGCCAGCATGGCCTCGGTATCTGCCGGCAGCGCCAACCAGACGCCCGACCAGATGTACCAGAGTGCCTGTCTCGCCTGCCACACCACCGGTGCCGCCGGTGCACCGAAGATCGGTGATGCCGGCGACTGGACCGAACGTCTCGGCAAGGGCCTCGACGCGCTGGTCGCCTCCGCGATCAACGGTATCGGTGCAATGCCGGCACGCGGTGGATCCCAGCTCGACGACGGCCAGATCCGCGCCGTGGTCGAATACATTCTCGATAATTCCAAGTGACCATCGGCTAAAGCCGATGGTCATCCCGGAAGTTGCGCAAGCAACTACCCGGGATCTCACGATAATCCACCGGTTGTACTCCACGGCACGCGCAGCAACTACCCGGGATCTCACGATAAACCGCCGGTTGCTCTCCACCGCGCATGCAGCGACTGGCCGGGACCGCCCGGCATCTACTCGGTCTCCGCCCCGCGACAGGCGCAGCGCCTGCGCGGGTTGCCTCTCTCCATTGCTAAGCCGAGACCCGCGCGGTCCGATCGGATCGCGGCGTTGCACGCGTACTGCGGGTCGATAACCGATCTCTACCTGCGCCAGTCCGGCAGCTGTCGATAGAGCAGGGCTTCGGCAAGATGCGCCTGCGCAATCCGGTCCGCCGCTGCCAGGTCGGCAATACTGCGCGCCAGCCGCAGCAGCTTGTGCTGACCGCGTGCGCTCAGGCGCAGCTTGTCGGCGGCGGTCTGCAACAGCTGTTCGCAGTCGCGGTCCAGGCGGCAGTGTATTGCCAGAAGGCCCGCGTCCAGATGCGCATTGAGGCATTGCTGGCGCGCGAGCTGCCGGCCGCGGGCAGCCGTTACCCGCGCGCGCACCGCCGCGCTGCTGGCGTCCTCGTCAACGCGACCGCGCATGAGCGCGGCGCGATCGGGCCGCGCCAGTTCGAGCTGCAGGTCGATGCGATCCAGGATCGGCGCGGACAACTTGTTGCGGTAACGATTCAGCTGTTCCGGCGAGCAGTCGCAGGCGCGAATGCTCTCACAGCCGCCGGGGCAGGGGTTCATCGCCGCGATCAGCTGGAAGCGCGCCGGGAATACCGCCTGCCGCCGCGCGCGTGAAATCTGGATCTGGCCCGTTTCCAGCGGTTCGCGCAGCACTTCGATGGCGCGCCGATCGAACTCGGTCAGTTCGTCGAGGAACAACGTGCCATTATGCGCCAGGGATATTTCACCGGGGCGCGGGTTGCCACCGCCGCCCGCGAGTGCAATCGCGGATACCGTGTGATGCGGCGCGCGCAACGGGCGCTGGTGCCAGTTGTGCTGGTCCACCGGCAGGCCGCAGGCCGAACGAATGCTCGCGCACTGCATGGCTTCGTGTTCGTCCAGCTCCGGCTGCAGCGAGCAAAAGCGTTGCGCCAGCATACTCTTGCCGCAGCCGGGTGGGCCCATCATCAGCAGGTGATGGCCACCGCTGGCGGCAATTTCGAGCGCGCGCTTGGCCTGCTGCTGGCCCAGCACTTCCGCCAGGTCCGGTTCGCGTTGCGCGCGCCGCCCGCGCCGGGCTGTCTCCGTGCGAGGCAGTGGGTGGCCGCCGTTCAGCGCGGCGCAAATCTGCGCCAGCGATTCGGCATGTTGGATCGGGAAGTCGCTGACCAGGCCTGCTTCCGCGCGGTTCTGCGAGGGTATCAGCGCGCCCCTGCGATGCGCTTTGCCGGCAACCAGTGCCGGTAGCAGGCTGGCAACCCCGGCACAGTCGCCGCTGAGCGCGAGTTCGCCATAACAGTCGAGCCCCTCGAGCGCGCTTGGGTCGATCTGCGCCGAAGCGGCCAGGATGCCGAGCGCGATGGGCAGATCGTAACGCCCACCCTCCTTGGGCAGGTCGGCCGGCGCAAGGTTGACGGTTATACGCCGGGGTGGAAATTCGAAACCGGTATTCTGGATCGCCGATCTTACCCGGTCGCGCGCCTCGCGCACCGCCGTCTCGGGCAGCCCGACGATCGCAAACACGGGTAAACCGTTACTGATGTGAACTTCGACGCGGACTTCGGGCGCCTCGATGCCGAGACGGGCGCGCGTGTTGACCTGGGCGAATGACATGACAGATTCCTTTCCGTGGACAAATTTCGAGGCGACCTTCCTGGTCACGCTGGCAGTCTAACATGTCCCTGTCCGCTCCGGGAGACGCCGCTTCGGTGCCGTGACTCGAAACCGTCTCACCCGAATGCGTCGGCGGACTACCCCCGAAGGAATATTAGTATATTAGGGTTCGATAATATAATGGTTCGCGATTTCCAGAATAACGAAGAGGGCAGAACCATGAACAAGATAAAAGCGATTGCCGCAGTTGTCGCAGTATCGCTGGCGCTCGGCCTGAGTCTTTCCACGCGGGCCGCGGAAGAGCAGCAGGTCGATCCGGCGGAGCATAAATTCGAACTCGCCAAGCAGTACTACGGTGACTGCAGCGGTGCCGATGACGCCAGGTTCGAGGCGATCCGGCCGCAGCTGAAGGCGTTTACCGACATGGAGGTCATGGCCGAGTACATGGCCGATCCGAACAAATTCATGCAGCTGATGGCGGTGGTAAACGATCCGCACACCATTCACGTCATGACCAAGTGCGCGAGCGAACCGGTCATGTGGGACACCTGGATGCGCGGCATGACGGATTTCAACAAGATGAGTCGGGCGATGACGCACTTCATGAACCCGAACATGTACTTTGCGTGGATGATGGCGCCGATGAACCCGGCAACCTACCAGCCGATGATGCAGATGGCCGACCCGGCCTACTACACGCGCTGGATGACGGCGATGTCGAACCCGGTGTTCTATCAGCCGATGACTTCGATGATGGACCCGAACTGGTACACGCCGCGGATCAACTGGATGACGAATCCGCAGTCGATGCAGCCAATGTTCAACATGATGAACATGGGCCATTACTACGGTCCCGCGACCGCTGGCGCCACGGCGCCGCAGCAGCCGGCCGAACAACAGTAATCAATTCGTAGCGCGCAGCCATCGCCGGCAAGCTTGCTTGTCGGTGATGCTGCGATCTTTGCTGGAGAGACAACATGAAACCCAACATGGGAAACGCGGATCGCATCATCCGAGCGCTCGTCGGACTGGCCGCCATCGGCGCCTGGGCGCTGGGACTGTTAGATGGAACGCTCGCGATCGTGAGCCTGGTCGTCGGAATCGTGCTGCTGGCGACTGCGGCGCTGCGCTGGTGCCCGCCCTACACCCTGCTGGGGATCAATACCGGCGCCTCGCGGGAATAGTCGCGGGCGGCGATTGCCGCCGCCGTCCACGCAGCACGGCGGGATCTTGCCAGCAAAAGCCTGCGGCACTCGCGCCAGGCGCTGGCGCCGGCAACCGCAGTGCAGCGGTCGAGGCCGGCGCATTCACAGGTGTTTGCTATTTCTGCCGCAGCCGCGGGTCGCTCTTGCGTCCCCGGTCAGTCAATCGCGTAGCGACGCGGATCGATGTTGGTCCGTGGTGCGCCCGCACCATCGTCCTCAATCCAGGCGTTTTTCCAGTTCGGCTATCTGGGCCTCGACCTGTTCGAGTTTTTCGCGCGTGCGCTGAAGCACGCGTGCCTGCAGGTCGAATTCCTCGCGACTGACCATCTCGAACTGGGCCAGTTGCTGCTGTAACAGCGTTTTTACGCGCGCGTCGAAGTCCTTCTTGGCGGCCTGCAGGCCAGGGGGCAGGAGCTCGCCGATCTTTTCCGACAGCTGGTTCAGGGTTTGCGGGTCAAGCATGTTTGCCTCAATTTAGTGCAATAATCGCGTTTTATGCGCCAAGTTAGTGCGTTTAGTTGCGATATCGGCTTGATTTTAACCCTTATTTGCGTGCCTGCCCAGAGTCGCCAAAATGCGCCGGAATCTTTTTCGGAGAGATACGCATGAAAATAATTACCGCGATAATCAAGCCATTCAAGCTCGATGACGTTCGCCAGGCACTCGGAGAAATCGGGGTGCAGGGACTTACGGTTTCCGAGGTGAAAGGTTTCGGCCGTCAGAAAGGTCACACCGAGCTGTACCGGGGTGCAGAATACGTTGTCGACTTCCTGCCCAAGGTCAAGCTCGAGATAGCGATCGACGACAACCTGCTCGACCAGGTCATCGAAGCGATCAGCAGCAGTGCCAACACCGGCAAGATCGGTGACGGCAAAATTTTCGTCACCCCCCTCGAACAGGTCGTCCGTATCCGTACGGGTGAGTCTGGTCCGGCAGCACTTTAGGAGGACACAATGGAAGACCAGATTTTTCAACTGTCATACGCGCTCGATACGTTTTACTTCCTCGTTTGCGGCGCGCTGGTCATGTGGATGGCCGCGGGCTTCGCAATGCTCGAGGCCGGTCTCGTCAGGTCGAAGAACACGACCGAGATCCTGACCAAGAACGTCGCCCTGTTCGCGGTCGCCTGCACCATGTACATGGTTTGCGGCTACTCCATCATGTACGGTGGCGGCGACTTCTCGCTGTTCCTCGACGGTATCGTCGGTGACGGCGTCACCGGTGCCGAAGAGCCCGCAACCTATGCACCTTCCGCCGATTTCTACTTCCAGGTCGTGTTCGTCGCGACCGCGATGTCGATCGTGTCCGGTGCGGTTGCCGAGCGGATGAAGCTGTGGTCGTTCATCATCTTCGCCGTGTTCATGACCGGCTTCATTTACCCGATGGAAGGCGCCTGGACCTGGGGCGGCGAAGCGGTATTCGGCATGTACACCCTCGGTGACCTCGGCTTCTCCGACTTTGCCGGCTCCGGTATCGTGCACATGGCCGGTGCGGCCGCCGCGCTCTCCGGCGTGATCCTGCTCGGCGCGCGCAAGGGCAAGTACGGCAAGGACGGCCAGGTACTGGCCATTCCCGGCGCCAACCTGCCGCTGGCGACGCTCGGCACCTTTATCCTGTGGCTCGGCTGGTTCGGCTTCAACGGCGGCTCGGTGCTCGCCACCGCCACGGTCGAGAGCGCCAACGCGGTTGCCGTGGTATTCATGAATACCAACGCCGCGGCTGCCGGCGGATCGATCGCCGCGCTGGTGCTGGCTCGCATCATGTTCGGCAAGGCCGACCTGACTATGGCGCTCAATGGCGCGCTGGCCGGCCTGGTCGCGATCACGGCTGAACCGTCGACGCCGACACCGCTGCTGGCGACCATTTTCGGCGCGCTCGGCGGTATCCTGGTGGTATTCAGTATCGTCACGCTGGACAAGCTCAAGATCGACGATCCGGTCGGCGCCATCTCGGTGCACGGCACGGTTGGTCTGCTGGGCCTGCTGCTGGTGCCGATCACCAACGACGGTGCCAGCTTCACTGGCCAGATTATCGGCGCTATCACCATCTTCGCCTGGGTATTCATCGCCAGCGGCGTGGTCTGGTTCGCGATCAAGTCGATCATGGGCCTGCGCGTCAGCGAAGAAGAGGAATACGACGGTGTGGACCTGGCCGAGTGCGGCATGGAAGCTTACCCGGAGTTCACCAACGCCACGACCTGATCCAGAGACTCAGCGTCACCTCCAGTGGGGCCGGCAGGATGCCGGCCCCTTTTTTATTTGTTAACATGATTGCCGCAAGCAAGGAAATAACGAGAAGCCGTCATGTTGTGCCATATCTACCGCAGCAATCGCAAGATCGATACCTATCTCTACCTCGTCGACAAGGATGACTTTTCCGCGGTGCCAGGCGCCTTGCTGAAGGTTTTCGGCGAGCCCGAATTCAGCTTCAGCTTCGACCTCACCGCCGAGCGTGAACTGGCCAAGGAGGACGCGGTGGAAGTGCTCGACAATCTCGCCCGGCAGGGTTATCACCTGCAGGTCCAGGACGACGAAACCGTCGAGGAAATGCTGACCCGCAGGACCCTGAACTGAACCACCCCGTCTGCGCGCAGGCGCGCGCCCGATAACTGCCAGCCATGTACCGACTCTACGGCGGCAAACCGACCCGTTCGCTGATGGTCGAGATGGTCATGGCGGAAGGCGGCCTCGACTATGAAGAGTGTTTCGTCGATATCGGCAGTGGCGAGGAAAAGTCGGCTGAATTTCTCGCAATCAACCCGGCCGGCTGGGTACCCGCGCTGATCACGCCCGAGGGCGAGGTACTCTACGAAACGCCGGCGATCAATCTCTACCTGGCGGAACGACACGGGCTGACGCAACTGGTGCCGGTGCCCGGCGATCCGCTACGCGCGCGTTTTTTATGTGCCCATGCCTACCTCACCGGCGAACTGGAGCATGCGCTGAAGCGTTACTGGTACCCCGAGACTTTCGGCGCGGGCGACACCGATGCCGACGCAATCCGCACGACCGCGCGCCGACAGGTAGCAGAACGCCTCGCGGTGATCGACGGCCGCTTGCGGGCCCGGGGTCCGTATCATCTCGGCGAGCGCTACAGCCTGGCCGACCTGACCCTGGCCTACTGGGTCACGAGCGTCGAGGAAATCGAACCGGAACGCCGGTTTCCGGCGCTTGCGCGCTGCTGCGAGGCCGTTTACGCAAGACCGTGCCTGGCGCCCCTGTTCGCGCGCCTGCGGGAGTGGAACCGGGAGTTTCGCGAGGGCTAGCCCGGCGGTGTCGTCAGCGGCCCTGCGGCACGGGCGGGCGCTTCCGGTCGCCGGACCGGCAGCTTGATGCCGGTACGAGTCAAAGCCGATCGCGCAGCGCGTACCAGCTCATGCCGAGTACCAGGCCCGGCCAGCGCAGCAGGTCGCCACCGGGAAAGCTGCGGGTCGGGATAGTGCCGAACAGGTCGAAGCTTTCGGCCTCGCCCGCCATCGCGTCGGCGATCAGCTTGCCCGCCAGCGTACCCATCGCGACCCCCATGCCCGAGTAACCCTGGGCAAAATAGGTCTTGCCGCGTCCGAGACGGCCGAAATGCGGCATGCGGTTGAGGGTAACCGCGAGCGTACCGCCCCAGGCATAATCGATACGTTTGTCTGCCAGCTGCGGGTAAACCTCGAGCATCGGTTTGCGCACGAACTCCGCGATATCGCGCGGGAAATTGGCGCTGTAGTTTTCGCCGCCGCCGAACAGCAGTCGCTTGTCCGCCGACAGCCGGTAGTAATTGACCACGAAGCGGGAGTCGGAGATTGCAAGATCGCGTGGATTGATTAGCGCCAGCTCGTTCTCGTTGAGCGGTTCGGTCGCGATGACGAAGTTGTTGATCGGCATGATCTTGCCGGACAGCCGTCGTTCCAGCTTGCCGAGATAACCGTTGCAGGCAAGCACGACGTAATCGGCCTCGACCGTGCCGCGCGCGGTGCGCACGCGCGTGGGGCTGCCCTCGTCATAACCCTCGACCGGCGTATCGCGATACAGGCGCGCGCCGGCTGCCTGCGCGGCGGCGGCCAGGCCGAGCGCATAGTTGAGCGGGTGCAGGTGTCCCGCGCCCATGTCGAGGGTACCGCCGAAGTAACCCTCGCTGCCGACCAGCTCGGCCATCGGGCCGCGCTCGAGGTATTCGATCTGCTGGTAGTCGTAATGTTCGCGCAGGAAGTCGACGTAGGCGCGGGAATCGTCATCGTAAGCCTGCTTGTGATTCGGATGCGCGATACCCGGTTTCAGGTCGCAGTCGATACCGTGAGTGCCAATCAGCTCGCGGGCGAGGGCCTTGGCCGCCTCTGCCAGCTCCCAGAAATGACGCGCGGCATCGGCGCCGACCATCGCCAGCAGTTCGGCCTGGTCCTTGCGCTGGCCGCTGCACAGCTGCCCGCCGTTGCGGCCCGAGGCACCCCAGCCCGGCTGGCGTGCTTCCAGCAGGACGACGTCGTAACCGCGCTGCGCCAGGTGCAGCGCGCTGGACAGGCCGGTATAACCGCCGCCGATAACGCAGACGTCGGCGCGCTCGCCGCCGTCCAGCGGCGTCAGCTCCAGCTGGCGGTTGGCGCTGGCGCGGTAGTAGGAGTCCGGGTAGTCAGCGGTATCGCTACGGTCCTGCACCAGCTTTATCGGCATGTTTCCGGCGGCAGTCAGGTCAGCGCGTCGTGCGCGAGGTCGAGGCACTTCCAGGCCAGTTCACCGAACTCGTCGATCTGTTCCCTGGTTACGATCAGCGGCGGCGATACCACCATGGCGTCGCCCACCGCGCGCATGACGAGATTGTTCTCGATGCAGAAGTCGCGGCAGCGATCGCCAGCCTTGACGTCCTTGTGAAAACGAACGTAGTTGTGCTTGTCCTTGACCAGCTCCAGCGCGCCGAACATGCCGACACCGCGTGCTTCGCCCACCAGCGGATGCTCGCCGAGCTCGCGCAGTTTTTGCTGGAAGTAGGGGGCGGTCGACTCGCGCACCGTGTCGACGATGTTGGTGCGTTGCATCAGCTTGAGATTGGCAATGGCAACCGCGGCACACACGGGATGGCCGGAATAGGTGTAACCGTGCGCCAGGTCGCCGCCGGCGGCGATGGTTTCCATCACGCGGTCCGCAACCATGACACCACCGATCGGCAGGTAGCCGGAGGAAAGGCCCTTGGCGATCGGCATCAGGTCGGGTTTCAGGTCGTAATAGTTGGTGCCGAACCACTCGCCGGTGCGACCGAAGCCGCAGATGACCTCGTCGGCTACCAGTAGGATACCGTAGTGGTCGCAAATACGCTTGACCTCGGGCCAGTAGGTATCCGGCGGCACGATCACGCCACCGGCGCCCTGGATCGGTTCGGCGATGAACGCCGCGACCCGGTCGACACCGAGTTGTTCGATCTTGTTGGCAATGGCCTGCGCGGCCTCGCGGCCGAACTCGTCACGATCGATATCGCGGCCGAGTTCGCAGCGTTTGGCGAACCAGTTGGGCTCGTCGACGTGCACCACGTCCGGAATGATGCCCCCCTGCTTGTGCATGTAATCCATGCCGCCGAGGCTCGAAGCCGCAATCGTGCTGCCGTGGTAGGCGTTCTTGCGGCTGATGACGACACGCTTGTCCGGCTTGCCCATCAGGTCCCAGTAACGCCAGACGAGCCGCAGCACGGTGTCGTTGGCTTCCGAACCGGAACTGCAGAAGAAGGTGCGGTGAAAGTTTTCCGGGCTGATCTCGGCGAGCATGGCCGACAGTTCCGCGGCCGGCGGGGTCGACGTTTTGAAGAACGCATTGTAGTAGGGCAGCTGCTGAATCTGCGTGTGCGCCGCCTCGATCAGGTCGGGCTGGCCATAGCCCATGTTGACGCACCACAGGCCGGCCATCATGTCGAGAATGCGGTTGCCGTCGGAATCGGTGAGGTATACGCCGTCGGCCGATTCGATGATCCGCGCGGGTTTTTGCTTCAGTTCCGCCGGGTTGGTGAATGGATGCACGTGATGCGCATCGAGGGATTGCCATTTCTCGGTTTTGCTCATGTCGGCTGCGGTTGCCTGGCTCATGACCTTGTCTCCTTATACTTTCAGCAGCAGGTGTTCCCGTTCCCACGGGCTGATCACGTTCAGAAAATCGTCGAATTCGACCTCCTTGACCGCGACGTAGACGTCGATGAAGCGATCGCCGAGGATTTCGCGCAGATCGTCGCACTCGGCCAGCCGCTGCAGCGAATCGTACCAGTGGCGCGACAGCTGCATCGGTTCGTCGTAGGCGCTGCCGGTCATCGGTTCATCGGGCTTGAGGCCCTTTTTCATGCCGACGTAACCGCAGGCCAGCGACGTGGCAATCGCGAGGTAGGGATTGACGTCGGCCGAGGCGAGCCGGTTTTCGACGCGCATCGAGTTCGGATGGTTGTCGGGGATACGAAAACCGGTGGTGCGGTTGTCGAAACCCCAGTGAAAATTGATCGGCGCCGACATCTCGCGCACGATGCGCCGATACGAATTGACGTAGGGCAGCATCAGCGCCATGGCCTGCGGCATCAGCTGCTGCAGGCCGGCGATGTGACTCAGCAGCAGCTCGTTGGGTTCGCCCTCGGGGGTCGACAGCAGGTTCTTGCCGGAGTCCAGGTCTTCCACGCTCTGGTGGATGTGCATCGCGCTGCCGGGCTGCGCCTGCATCGGCTTGGCCATAAACGTCGCGTACAGATCGTGCCGCAGCGCCGCTTCGCGCACGGTGCGCTTGAACAGGAAGGCCTGGTCGGCGAGTTCGAGCGGATCGCCGTGCAGCAGGTTGATTTCCATCTGTCCGGTGCCTTCCTCGTGGATCAGGGTGTCGATCTCGAGCCCCTGGCCCTCGCAGAAGTCGTACATGTCATCGAACATCGGGTCGAAGTCGTTGACCGCGTCGATGTTGAACGACTGGCCGGCGCGTTCGGCGCGACCGGTGCGCCCCACCGGCGGCAACAGCGGATTCTTCGGGTCGAGGTTAGGTTGCAGCAGGTAAAACTCGAGTTCGGGCGCGACCACCGGTTTCCAGCCGGCGTCGCGATAAGCCTCGAGCACGCGCCGCAGGACCTGCCGCGGTGAGTTTTCGATCGGCTTGCCGTCCATGTCGTAGCAGTCGTGGATGACCTGGGCCGAGGGTTCACGCGCCCACGGCAGCAGGCGGATCGTGTAGGGATCCGGTTCGAGCACCATGTCGACGTCGAGCGGATTGATTTCATCCCAGATGTCGTCGGGATAATCGCCGGTGACCGACTGCAAGAAGATGCCCTGCGGCATGCGCAGCACGCCCGCGCCGACGAACTTGGAGGCCGGCATGATCTTGCCGCGCGCGGAGCCGGCGAGGTCGGGCACGATGCACTCGACCTCGGTGATCTGGTGTTGTTCGATCCAGTCTTTCATGCCCTGCCTTTATCATGCCCCGGCGTACAATCAGGCAATTGTGATCACAAAATTTGGCAAAGTCAATTGTCCTTTACCGGCCGTGAACGGTACCCGGCCGGACGATCATTGACAGTCGATCGCTCCCGGGTTTAGCCTGTCACCAATCACGACGATCGGGGTTTACAGGGGTTGGTTATGACAGATAGCTTCAGCTTGCGTTGTCGGCAGGACGGCGGCGCTACGCCGGTGCTGACCGACTGGGGCGTCGACAGCGAATACGGTGTGCTGCGCGACGTACTGCTCGGTCCCGCGAACAATTACCGCTGGCGTGAAACCAGCTCGGTGTCGAAAAAAAGTATCCGGCGTAATTACGAATTCGACGCGGCGGTGGCGCAGCGGCAGCACGCCGAAATGGTTTCGGCTTACCAGTCGGCCGATGTGCAGGTGCACCTGCACCAGGCCGACCCGGCATTACCCTACCAGGTTTTTGCCCGCGATTCGTCGGTGATGACGCCCTACGGTGCGATCATCACCAGCATGGCCAACTGGTGGCGTCGCGGTGAAAACTTTCGCGCGATCGAAACCTACCAGCGGCTCGGTATACCGATCTACGACTACGTCACCGCCGGTACTTTCGAGGGTGGCGACTTCAACGTCATCGAACCGGGCTGTGTACTGATCGGCTGGGAAGGAGACGAGGGCCGCAGCCAGGAGCAGTCGGCGCTGCAACTGAAAAACTGGTTCGAAGCCGAGGGCTGGGAAGTCAAGCTCGCCGACATCGATCCGTTCTACGTGCATATCGACCTGATGGTGGTCATGCTCGCCCCCAAGCTGGCCGCGGTCTGCCTCGAATCCACCGATGATGAAATCATCAGCTGGCTGAAATCGAAAAATATCGAAATCATCTCGGTGCCGTTCAAGGATACCCTCGACCTCGGCTGCAACGTGGTTGCGCTCGGCAACGACCGGGTGCTGTTGCCCGAGAAGAGTCACGTGTTGAAGGACAAGGTGCGCGCGCACGGGCTGGAGGTGTTCGACCCCGACGTATCGATGATCACGCCCGGCGGTGGCGGCGTGCACTGCATGTGCCAGGCACTGCGCCGGGATCCCGGATGACGCGATCCCGGGTAAGCCTGTCAGCCTGCAAACGGTTCTCGCAAAGGCGCAAGGAGCGCCAGGGTTTGTATGCGGGTGCAAGACCGTTGACGTCGAGTCGTATTCAGATCTGTGCCAGGGGGTTCACGCGGGGATCGCGGAGGGGCGGGGAACGCAGGGAATTTCGGGTAGTGGTTCAGGCCGGGGGCTGGAAGCAGCTCTCGGCAACCGACCAGCCCCGGCACTCGACTACGATACGCCTCCGCAGTCTCTGCGCTCTCCGCGTGAAACCCTTTGCAGTGACCTGACCCCTTCGAGATAGCAATCCCTGGCAACGCAACGAGCGTTGTTTGCGTCCCTGGCGGCTTTGTGTCCTGGCGAGAAGCTGTCCGCGAAAATGGTCTAGTAGGCGCTGGGATGGGTGCCGTCCAGTGACAGGATTTCGCGGTAGGTCTCCGGCCGGCGGTCGCGAAACAGGTTCCAGTACAGCCGGTGGTGATTGGCCGCCGCCAGGTCGACATCGCGCACCAGCACCGTTTCGTTTTGCTGGTCGCATTCGCCGAGCATTTCGCCGGTGTGGTCGCAGATGAAGCCGGCGCCGTAAAAACGAATGCTGCCGTTTTTGCCTTCCTCGGTGCCGATGCGGTTCGATGCGACGACCGGGACGATGTTGGCGGCGGCATGTCCGCGCATGGTGTTTTGCCAGTGTTTCAGGGCGATGCTGTCGTCGCTGTTCAGGTCGGAGCCGATCGCGCTCGGGTAAAGGATCAGTTCGGCGCCCTTGAGCGCGAGAATTCGCGCCGCTTCCGGAAACCATTGATCCCAGCAGATCAGTGCGCCGATCCTGCCGTGTTTCGTCTGCCAGACCGGGTATCCCGTGTCGCCGGGATTGAAGTAGTATTTCTCCGAGTAGCCCGGCGCGTCCGGGATGTGGGTCTTGCGGTACTTGCCGAGGATGCAGCCGTCGGCATCGACCATGACCAGCGTGTTGAACAGCGCGTTGTTGGCGCGCTCGAACACGCTGACCGGTAATACCACGTCGAGCTCGCGCGCCAGCGCGGCCAGTCGCTGCACGGTCTCGTTATCCTCGACGGGAGTCGCCAGGTCGTAATAATCGCTGGATTCATCGATGCAGAAATAGGGCGTTTCGAACAGTTCCTGGATCAGGATGATCCGGGCGCCCTGTTGCGCCGCATCGCGGATCAGTTTCTCGGCGTTGGCGACGTTGGCAGCCTTGTCCCAGCTGCATTTCATCTGTGTGGTTGCGATCTTCATGATTTCCTCCGCTACGGATCAATCGTAAGTCTGGTCCTTTTTACCCGGCCGCCGGAACCTGTTGCGTAACGCAACCGATGCCGCCGCCGCCGACAGCCTGCCAGTAGCTCGGGACCGGCACGATCGTCCGCCCCGGGTAAGCCTGCTCGAGGATGCGGTAGCCGATTTGATCCAGCTTCGGATCGACCTCGGGCGCAATGATTGCATCGTTGAGCACGTAGGCATTGGTGTAGGGAATGACCAGCGGATTTGCGTCCGGCGACTCGGCGTAGGGCAGCACGTCCATTTCGATGATCTCGAGCTTGCGGCCGCGCGCGTCGCGTGCCCGCGACAGGCGCTGCAGGTTGTCGGCCAGCAGATCGTAATTCGGATTGCTCTTGTCCCGGGTAGTCTGCACCAGCACCACGCCCGGCGCGACGAATTCGACCTCGTTGTCGACGTGACCGTCGGTCTCCGTGTCCTCGACCAGGCCCAGCTCCAGCCAGATTACCCGTTCGATCCCGAGCCATGCCTGCAGGCTCTGTTCGACATCCTCGCGGGTATAGCCTGCGTAACGGTTCGGGTTGAGCATGACCTGCTCGGTCGTGATCACCGTCGCGTCGCCGTCGAAAGATACACCGCCGCCCTCGCAGATGAAGTCGGTGTGAAAGCTTCTGAGCCCGAGCCGCTCGATGACCCGAGCGGGCATCCGGCGCGTCTTTTCGAACACGGTGCGGCCACCCCAGCCGTTGAAATCGAAATGCACGCCGGCAACTTCGTTGTCCCCGTTGCGCACGAATATCGGGCCGTTGTCGCGAATCCAGCAGCAGTCGACCGGAATCTCGTAAAACTCGATGTTCGCTACATCGCCAAGCGCCGATTTTGCGCTGTCCAGGTCGCGCGGATCGACAACCAGTTTCACCGGCTCGAACCGGGCTATTGCCGTCGCCAGCGCGACGATCTCCTCGCGAAAGCCGTCGACGTCGGTACCGACAGCTTCCTCGATCGGCGGGTAAGTGACCAGGGTGCAGTCGTGCCGCTCGAAGCGGGCCGGAACGCTATATCCCTGGGCATGGGGCGTTGCTACGGGGTCGGCTTGCCGCTGTGTCTGTTCCATCACGGGTCTCCAGGCATGGTTTTCGGTGAAAGACCCATAATCTAGCCGAGCAAAAACTTATAGTCAATAAAAAATTTAACTAAGAATAATTTTTTGCTATGATCGTCGTATTATTCTTGTTACAGGGGCAAGCCCTTGAACACCACTGCAATGTTTTCGCACTCGATTACGGGACAGGGCCCGGACGCAAAGGCAGCCGGCGAGCCCGGGTTACGCGAGCGGCAAAAGCTGGCGCGCAGCGAACGGATCCTGGCCGCGGCAGGTGAGCTGTTCAACAGCCAGGGATTCGAGCACGCGACCATGGCGGCAATCGCGAGAGGTGCGGAAGTCTCGACACCGACCGTGTTCAATTATTTCAAGACCAAGGACGAGTTGCTGCTGGCGCTGGTGCTGCAGGTGCATTACCGGACCCGCAAGCGGGTGAGCGCTTTTTCGCCGGCGGCATCTGCCGATCCGGTCGAATCCATCTGCGAATTTCTCGAGATGTATACCCGGCAGTCGCTCGAATCGATCAGCCGGCAAACCTGGCGGCATGTCGAGTCGACGCGAATCCGGATGCCCGGTTCGAATTTCGTCAAGCGCTACGACGCCTTGTCCGACGAGATGCTGGTCGATTTCCGGGATTTCGTAGCAGGCCTGCCGGATGCTGTGCCGGGCTTAAATGTCGCTGGCCTGGAAACCGTGGCGGGCGTTGTTTTCAATCACTGGAGCGCGCTGTTTATCGAGTTGATCCGTGACGACACGGCAACGATCGACGAGCACGTCGATCGCTTGCAGGAAGATCTGCAGGTGGTCCTGACCGCGGTATTGCCGACCGCCTGAGGTGTTCCCGGAGCGGGAGCCCGGTCGGTCAGTTCTTTTCCGCTAAAACGGGGTACGTCCCCCTTTTTTTGGTGCGTCAGTTTTTCTCGGCGGACATCTGCATGTCGAGTGCGCGCTGCTTTTGCTGGCGCAGCATGATGTAACCGGCAACGATCACGCCGATCGCTACCACCAGGATGATGATCGTCGCCAGCGCGTTGATGTCGGGCCGCAATCCGAGCCGGATACGCGAGTAAATCAGGATCGGCAACGTGGTCGAACCCGGGCCGGTAACGAAGCTGGCGATGATCAGGTCGTCCAGCGACAGCGTAAACGCCAGCAGCCAGCCGGCGAGCATGCCGGGCGCGAGCAGCGGCAGCGTGATATCGGTCAATACGCGGAACGGCTTGGCGCCGAGATCCTGCGCGGCTTCCTCGAGGTCCTGCGCCATGCCGGCGAGGCGCGACTGGATGATGACCGCCACGTAGGCCATCGAGAAGGTGATGTGCGCGATCGTGATCGTGGTGAAGCCGCGTTCGTTCGGCCAGCCGATCGTCTCCTGCAGCCAGATGAACAGCAGCAGCAGCGACAGGCCGGTGATGACCTCGGGCATGACCAGCGGCGCGGAGATCATGCCGGAAAACAGCGTGCGTCCGCGGAAGCGGCCGAAACGCACCAGCGCCAGCCCGGCGAGAGTGCCGAGGATGGTCGCGAAACATGCATTGACGGAGGCAATCTTCAGGCTCAGCGTCAGCGCATCCCAGACCTCGGGGCTGCGAAACAGTTCGCCGTACCACTTGGTCGAGAAACCACCCCAGATCTGCACGATCCGGGAACTGTTGAAGGAATACAGGATCAGCAGCAGCATCGGCACGTACAGGAAGGCCATGCCGAAGGCCAGCACCGAGATCAGGAAGATCGAACGCTTGCCGTTCATTTGAGCCCGTCCTCCTTCGCCTGCACGTGTTGATACAGCATCATCGGCAGCACCAGCACCAGCAGCAGCGCGATTGCCACCGCCGATGCAACCGGCCAGTCGATGTTGGCGTTGAACTCGTTGTACAGCACGCGCCCGATCATGAGCACGTTACCGCCGCCGAGCAGGTCGGGTATCACGTATTCGCCGGTTGCCGGAATGAACACCAGCAGCGAGCCGGCGAGGATTCCGGGCGCGGTCATCGGCAGGGTCACCGTGGCAAAGGTCGTCATCGGCTTGGCGCCGAGATCGGCCGCGGCCTCGAGCAGCGTCCAGTCGAGTTTTTCCATGTTGGCGTACAGCGGCAGGATCATGAACGGCACGTAGGTGTAGACGATGCCGATGTAGACCGCGGTATGCGTATAGAGCAATCGCAGCGGCTCGAAACCGAGCCAGCGGATGAAGTCGTTGACCAGGCCCTGGTCGGCGAGTATCCCCATCCAGGCATAGACGCGCAGCAGGAACGAGGTCCAGAACGGCAGGATGATCAACATCAGCAGGATGTGCTTGGTAGTGTGGCTCGAGCGCACGATGGCATAGGCGATCGGGTAGCCGACCAGCAGGCACAGCAGGGTCGAGATCGACGATATTTTCAGCGAACTGAGGTAGGTGTTGACGTACAGATCGTCTTCCCACAGGTAGGCGAAATTGTCGATCACGAGGCGCACGTGCATGATGCCTTCGTCGACCCATTCGATCATCGGCGTGTACGGCGGGCTCGCAATCGTGGTCTCGGCCAGGCTGATCTTGAGCACGAAGTAAAACGGCGCCAGGAAGAACAGTAACAGCCACGCGAAAGGCACGAACAGCACCAGCTTGCGCCAGTTGTTTTGCAGGAAATGGGTCGCCCAGTAGAGCGCTTTTTCCCGCAAGCCGGCTTCCGCTGGCAGGACTGCGTCGGGTGGCGTACTCATTTGGTCAGCACCACGGAACTGGAGGCGTCCCAGCTGAGATACACTTCCTGGTCCCAGTCGATCGGCGGCACCGCTTCCTTCGGCCGCAACATGTTGGGCGAGGTGATTTCGACCAGGTGGTCGCCGTCGACCTGCACGCGGTAGGTCGAGCTGCCGCCGAGGTAACCGATATCGTGCACCATGCCCTTGATCATGTTGGTGCGGCTATCGGCATTGTCGGGGCTGTCCTTGGAAATGCGCACCTTCTCCGGGCGCAGCGCGACCCAGACCTTGGTGCCCTCGGGGATCGACATGCCGTGGTCGATGTAAAACTCGCAGTCCGGGTGTTTGCTTTCGACGATGACGTGGTCGTCGCCGTTTTCGATGATGCGGCCCTCGAACATGTTGGCGTTGCCGATGAAATTGGCGACCACGCGCGAGGTCGGGAACTCGTAAATCTCGGTCGGCGTACCGATCTGCATGAAACGCCCGGCATCCATGATCGCGATGCGGGTCGACAGCGTCATCGCTTCTTCCTGGTCGTGGGTAACGACGACGAAGGTGACCCCCAGCTGCTCCTGGATATTCATCAGCTCGTACTGGGTCTGGTCGCGCAGGCGCTTGTCGAGCGCCCCCAGCGGCTCGTCGAGCAGCAGCACCTTGGGTTGTTTGACCAGCGAACGCGCCAGTGCGACCCGCTGCTGCTGTCCACCCGACAGCTGGTGCGGTTTGCGCCTGGCGAACTGGGTCAGTTCGACCATCGCCAGCATGTCGCTGACGCGCTGTTCGATTTCGTCCCCGGGCACGCGGTCACGCTTGAGGCCGTAGGCGACGTTTTTTTCCACCGTCATGTGCGGAAACAGCGCGTACGACTGGAACATCATGTTGACCGGCCGCTCGTACGGCGGCACATCGTTCATGTTTTGCCCGTCGATCAGGATCGTGCCCGATGATGGCGTCTCGAAGCCGGCCAGCATGCGCAGCAGGGTCGACTTGCCGCAGCCGGAGCCGCCCAGCAGGCAAAACAGTTCGCCCTTGTATATTTCCAGGTCGACGCTGTCGACCGCGGTGAAATCGCCGAAGTGTTTACTGACGCTCTGGACCTTGATGAACGGTTCCGCCTCGGGATCCATCCAGGGTCTTTCGGAATAGTCAGGTGACTGCGTCATGTGGCCCCCCTCTGCCCTGACAAAAAAGCCGGGGCGCTGGGCCCCGGCTTTCGTTTTTTGTTCTAGTTACCGGCCTTGAAGTTGGTCCAGGTCCGGGTCCGCAGGCGTTCCAGCTTGGGCTTCACCGGCGTCATCGTGTACATGGTCGATATGTCCGCCGGGGTCGGGAAAGCCGCCGGGCTGGTAATTACCGCCTCGTCCACCATGCCCTGGTCCACGGCGGTCTTGTTCGCGGTTGCGTACCAGGTGAAGTTACTGTCGGCCGCGCCGACTTCCGGGCGCATCATGTAGTCGAGGAACAGGTGCGCGTTCTCGATGTTCTTGGCGTCTTTCGGGATGACCCAGCCATCGATCCACAGCTGCGGCTTGGCCGGCAAAAAGAAATCGAGCTTGACCCCGGTGTCGGCATCCTCGGCGCCCGACATCGCCAGCAGTCCGTCCGGGCCCCAGGTCACGGCGACGCAGAACTCCTTCTGCGGCATCCGCTGGTAGGCGTAGTTGTCGAAAGTCTTGATGTAGGGACGCACCTTGAGCAGCATTTCCTCGACCTTCGCGTAGTCGGCCCGGTTGGTCGAGTCCGGCTTCAGCCCCATGTGGCCGAGCGCCATCGGGATAATGTCCAGCGGTGAATCGAGGAAGGCCACGCCACACTTGGCCAGCTCTTTCATGTGCTTGGGATCGAAAATCATGTCAACCGAACCGATCGGCGCATCGGGATAGGTTTCGAGCACCAGTTCCTTGTTGTAGGTTACGCCATGGCTCCCCCACATGTACGGTACGATGTAGTTGTGTCCCGGATCCCAGTTCTGGCCCAGTTGCGCCATAACGTCGGGGCTCATGTGCTTCATGTTGGGCAGCTTGGTGCGGTCGATTTTCTGCAGGATGTTGCCCTGGAGCAGGCGCGCAACCATTTGCGACGAATGCGAAACTACATCGTATCCCGAGCTGCCGGCCAGCAGTTTCGAGTCGATCGCCTCGGCCGAATCGTAAGGGGTGAAGACCACCTCGATGCCGTATTCCTTCTCAAAGTTTTCGATCGTGTCCTCGGCCATGTACTCGGCCCAGTTGCTGACGTTGAGCTTGCCAGCGGCCAGGGTGCTGCCCGATACGGCGACGAACGCCGCGGTGGTCAGGCTGACCAGGGTGGATTTAACAGCAGTGCAGGATTTCATTTTTTCCTCCCGGGAAGTAATTGCACATTTCTTTATTTTTACGTTACCAGGCTGTACCCAGACTGAACCGGGGCCTTGCCGTAACGGTGAGTTCTGCGAGACATTATAATAATGCCCGCGCGTTTGTCACTCGGACGCCAGTCGAAGGTTAACACAATACCTTTGTTTTGTGATCACAAGCTGGCCGGGCTTAGCCGGCGTGTGGATAAATACAGTCGAGCAGCTCGATAACGGGTGCGAGCGCGTCCCCGCGCTTGAAGCCCGGCGGGCCCAGCAGCAGGTTTTGCCACTGGGCGTCGATGATGCCCTCGATGCTGGTGGCCGCGGTTTGCGGTGCGAGACGACCCGGAGACAGGCCGTGCAGGGCGATGCACAGTTCGCTCACGGTGTTCGAGAAAGCCTGGTCGTTTGCACCGCAGATGCGCATGTAGGCTGCCTTCGAGCGCGATTCGCCCCAGAAAGCAAACCAGACGCTGATTTTGCGCCGGTTGAATACCGCCGGCGCAAAGCTGGCTTCGATCAGCGCCAGCAGGCGGTCACGCGGATGATTGCCGGCCTGTGCCAGCACGTCGCGCCAGTTGGCGAGGTGTTCCTCGTTGAGATGCATCAGCGTCTGTTCGAGCAGGGTGTCCTTGTTCTTGAAGTGAAACACGACGTTGCCCTGCGACAGGCCGCTGCGCTCGGCAATGCGTGCCAGCGTGGTCTGCGAGATACCGAGCTGGTCGATGCAGTCGATGGTGGCGTCGATCACCTGCTGCTTGCGGAATTCGCTCTGTCGCCTGCGATTGCGGCTGGCGAAGTTCTTCTGGGTCACGGTCGACATGACCGAAACATAGCAAATTACTGAGTGAACGGTCAATGAAAAACGCTATATTATTGAAATATATTGCAAAATTATAAAAATTAAATATACTGCTCGGATCTACAGGCCGAATACGGAGGAGTCATGACTTCAGCAGTGGAACTCAAGCAGCAGGATAACCTGTTCATTCATCCCTGGGACGACTTCGTCAAGCTCGGCGATCATCAGCGTACGCTGCTCGGTCGCGGTGACGGTGTTTACGTCTACGACAGCGAGGGTAATCGACTGCTCGATGCGCCCGCGGGCATGTGGTGCGTGAACATCGGCCACGGCCGCGCCGAAATGGCGCAGGCGGTTTACGACCAGATCATGGCGCTGCCCTACGTGTCGCCCTGGTCGATGACCACCGGGCCGGCGGCCGAATTCGCGGCGCAGATCGTCGAGCAGTCGCCAGGTGATCTGAACCACGTATTTTTCACCACCTGCGGCTCGACCGCCGTCGACTCCGCGCTGCGCTTCGCGCAGTTCTACAACAACATGCGCGGCAAGCCGCAAAAGAAGCACATCATCGCGCAGAAGAGGGGATACCACGGCAGCACCTACCTCGGTGGCAGCGTGTCGGGCAAGGAACGCGACAAGAGCCATCTCGACTGCGAGACCGGTTTCGTGCACCACATCGATGCGCCGCATCCGCTGCACAAGCCCGACGGCATGTCCGCGGCGGACTTTCTCGATCACTGCGTGGCCAACCTGGAAAACATGATTGCCGAGGTCGGCGCCGACAATTGCGCGATCTTTGTCGCCGAGCCGATTCTCGCCTCCGGTGGCGTGATCGTGCCGCCGGAGGGTTACCACCAGCGCTGTCTGGAGGTTTGCCGCAAACACGACATGCTCTACCTGTCGGACGAGGTGGTCACCGCGTTCGGCCGGCTCGGTCACTGTTTTGCCTCGCAAGCCGTGTTCGGCATCGTGCCGGACATCATTACCACCGCCAAGGGCCTGACCTCGGGTTACATCCCGATGGGGGCTTTCCTGGTATCTGACCGCCTGATAGGCGAAATCAAGCAAGCGGGCGGCGACTCGGCGGTGTTCTCCAACGGTTTCACCTACTCGGGGCACCCGGTAGCGGCCGCCGCCGGGATCAAGAATCTCGAGATCATGCTGCGCGAAAACCTGTTCGAGCAGGCGCGTGAAAACGGCGAATACATGCAGCAGCAGCTGCAGACGCTGCGCGAGATCCCGATCGTGCGCGACGTGCGCGGCAAGGGCCTGATGGCCTGCGTCGAATGCGAGCTGATCGCGGGTGGCGACGATCTCGCGATGGACTACGAGATCGGCAACCTGATCGACAAGCACTGCCAGGCGCAGGGCCTGATCGTGCGGCCGATGATCAACATGTGCGTGATGTCGCCACCGCTGACGATTACGCGGGCGCAGATCGACGACATGGTCGGCATGCTGCGCGAGGGAATCCTGCGCGCCGCGGCCGAGATCGAAGCCGGCGAGAGCGACGGCAGCCAGGGCGACAGCCGGCATCCGTCACCGGCGGCCTGACGGGCCGAGTCATTGCGAGCGAAGCGAAGCAATCTCCCGCAATCGCGCACGATTGCGAAGCTTGCTTCGACCCGGAGCCTGCCCCGGCGAAAGCCGGGGGGCGCGCAATGACGAAACAAAAAAACCTGATTCGAGGGCTGAATGATGAAATTTGTTAATGCAGAAGAAATCTATCGTCGCGCCGGCGGGCGTGGCGGGTTACCGGCCTGGACCTATAACAATGCCGAACTGACCGCGCTCGAAACCGAGCAGCTGTTCCTGCGTCACTGGCAGTTTGTCGGCCACGTCGCCGATCTGCCGAACCCGGGCGATTACCTGTGTTTCGAACTGGCCGACGAGCGCGCGATCGTCGTACGCGGCCAGGACGGCGAGCTGCGCGCGTTCCACAACGTCTGCCGTCACCGCGCGTCGCGCGTGGTTGCCGACGACAAGGGCCATTGCGGTAAATCGCTGATCTGCCCGTTTCACGGCTGGACCTACAACCTGGACGGTTCGATCAGGACCATTCCGCGTGGCGATAGTTTCGGCGATATTGACCGCGAGGCACTCGGGCTCATCGGACTCGATTGCGAAGTCTGGCATGGCCTGGTCTTCATTCGCTTCGGCGGCGACGGTCCGTCGATCCGGGAAGTCTTCGCCGAGGCCGAGGAAGAGGTCGCGCTGTATCGCATGGCCGAGATGCTGCCTTACGCCGAACCCTGGCGCTACGACTTCGACCTCGACTGGAAAGCCGTGCTCGATATCGACAACGAGGGTTACCATGTGCCGATCGGGCATCCCGAGCTGTTCGACCTGGTCGGCGCCAGCTACACCGACCGCGTAACCGAGGGCGGACTCAGCCGGGCCTGGGGTGACATTCGTGCACGCAAACACCGTCTGCAGCGTAACCGCGATTACGTCGACGCGCTGCCGCGCGAGAGTTACCTGCCGGAATCGCATCGCGACCTCTGGATTTACTGGGGCATGTTTCCCGGCTTCGTGCTGACGCTGTTCCCGGACCAGGTCGAGATTTACCAGATCTACCCGACCGGTCCCGGCAAGAGTGTCATGGCGGGCATGACTTACGCGCTGGCGGACGAGCGGCCGCAAATGGCGCGCGCGCGTGAACTCAACCGCGACATCAACACGGCGGTCGGCGACGAGGACGTGCAGCTGGTCAAATGGGCCGCCGAGGGTATGCGCTCGAGCGGTTACGCCGGTTCGGTACTGTCCGACTTCGAACTGGGCGTGGCGTCGTTCCAGAACCAGCTGCGTGCAATCCTGCCGGTAACGGCATTACCCGATGCGCCCGAGGCCGGCAGTCTGCGCGAGGTCAACCAGCGCCTGCAGCAGCAAAACAGAGTCTCGGCCGTCAGTTAATGGCGCGCGATCCGCGCTACGACCCGCTGTTCGAGCCGCTGCAGATCGGCCCGGTTACCGCGCCCAACCGTTTCTACCAGGTGCCGCACTGCAGCGGCATGGGCTTTCAGCGCCCGCGCATGCTCGCCGCGATGCGCGGCATCAAGGCCGAGGGCGGCTGGGGCGTGGTCTGTACCGAGTACTGCTCGATCGCGCCGAGCTCGGACGAAGGGCACTATCCCTGCGCCAGCCTGTACGACGCCGACGACGTGCGCAACCTGCGCGCCATGACCGACGCGGTGCACGCGCAGGGTTCGCTGGCCGGGGTCGAACTCTGGTACGGCGGGCATACGTCGGCCAACCTCGATACCCGCGAGGTTGCGCTGGACGTGGCCAGCCTGCCGAACACGGCGACGCACGGCATGCCCGCGCAAAGCCAGGCGATGAGCCGTGACGACATTCGGGCGTTTCGCGCAATGTACCGCGCCGGCGCCGAGCGCGCGCTGGAGGCGGGTTTCGATATCGTCTACGTCTACGCCAACCACTATTACCTGCTGCACAATTTTCTCAATCCGTATTTCAACCGGCGCGACGACGAATACGGCGGTTCGCGCGAGAATCGCGTGCGCCTGCTGCGCGAACTGATCGAGGACGTCGGCGAAGTCATTGCCGGGCGCGCCGCGCTGGCGGTGCGCTATTCGATCGCGTCCGATTTCGAAACCGATCCCGAGCTGCTGGAGTGTTTTCGCCTGGTGGCCGAGCTGCCCGACCTGTGGGACATCACGGTCGACGATTACGATCTCGAGATGGGCAGTTCACGCTTCGTGCGCGAGGCCGCCAACCAGGCCGCGGTGGCGAAGATCAAGTCGTTGACGAGCAAACCGGTCGTCAGCGTGGGTCGGTTCACTTCACCTGACACGATGCTGGCGCAAATCACCGGTGGCGTGCAGGACTTCATCGGCGCCGCACGGCCATCGATCGCCGACCCGTTTTTGCCGCGCAAGATCGACGAGGGCCGGCTGGAAGACATTCGCGAATGTATCGGCTGCAATATCTGTTACGCGCATAATTCCCTCGGCGTGCCGATCCGCTGCACGCAGAATCCGACCATGGGCGAGGAGTGGCGGCGCGGCTGGCATCCGGAAAAAATCCAGAAACGGCATGCCGACCAGGGTGTACTCGTGGTCGGCGGCGGCCCGGCCGGCCTCGAGGCGGCGCGAGCGCTCGGCCAGCGCGGCTACACGGTAATCCTGGCCGAGGCCGAACGCGAGCTCGGCGGGCGACTCAACCGGGAAACCCGCCTGTCGGGACTGTCCGAATGGGCGCGGGTACGGGACTGGCGGCTGGGTCAGCTGCGGCGCATGCCGAACGTTGCGATTTTCCCGCAAAACCGGCTCGATGCCGACGCGGTGCTCGAGCTCGATGCCGAGCACGTCATCGTCGCCACCGGCGCGTCCTGGCGCCGGGATGGTGTCGGACGCCACAGCAACGAGGCGTTCGCGGGTCACGACAGCGACGCCGTCATCGGCGTCGAGGATGTGCTCGACGGCAGGCTGCCCGACGGCCGGGTCGTCATTTACGACGACGATCACTATTACCTCGCCAATGCGATCGCGCTGCAGCTGAGTACCGCCGGGTGCGCGGTGACGCTGGTGACACCGGCGGACAGGCTGGCGGCCTGGAGCGGATTTCCCGATGAACACAGCGGTATCATGCGTTCGCTCTACGCGGCCGGCGTCGAGATTCAGACCGCGCAGGCACTGGTCGGGTTCGACTCCGGTGTAGCCCGGTTTGCCCACGTTCACGGTGGGCCGGATGCCAGCCTCGACGCCGATTACCTGCTGCCGGTGACCGCGCGTGAGCCTGACGATACCCTGTGGCGCGCACTGAATGCGCGCGCGGATGACCTGGCGGCGGCCGGCATTCTGAGCCTGCAGCGCATTGGTGACTGCCGCGCGCCGGGCATTGTCGCGCAGGCGGTTTACGCGGGGCACCGGGCCGCACGTGAACTTGGATCGGCAACACCCAGGGCGCGTCGAGACCGCGTCGTGCTTTGAATACCGGGGACAGTTAAACTGTCCCCGTAATTACTGCGTAATCGCACCAGGAGGAAAATCCATGTCCAATACGTTTATACGTCTCGATTCGGAAGGCGCGGCGGCCGGCTTCGTGCCGTCGCATATGACCGCGAAGGAAGACTTTACCACTGACGACAAGACCGAACTGATCAACAACCTGTTCGCGACCGAGGACGAAAAGCTCCTCTGTGGCGTGTGGGAGTGCGCACCCTGCCGCGAGCAGATCGATGCCTACCCGGTACACGAAATGATGAGCGTGATTTCCGGCTCGGTTACGCTGACCGATCCCGACGGTAATTCCGATACGTTCACCGCGGGTGACGTTTTCTTTATCCCGAAAGGGACCCCGGTGGTGTGGGAGATTACCGAGAGATTGCGCAAGTTCTACATGATCGCCGAGTAACCATCGACGGAGCTGCAACCACATGGCCCGAGATCCCAAGTACGATATCCTGTTCGAGCCGATCCGGATCGGCCCGCTCACCGCCAGGAACCGTTTTTACCAGGTGCCCCACTGTAACGGCCTCGGGCACGGCCACCCGCGCTCGGAAGCGGCCAACCGCGAAATCAAGGCGGAAGGCGGCTGGGGCGTGGTCTGTACCCAGGAAGTCGAAATACATCCGACCTCCGACGTGTCGCCATTCTTCGAGGGCCGGCTGTGGGACGATCGCGATATCCCGCAGCACCGGTTGATGACCGATGCCGCGCACGAACACGGCGCGCTGACCGGGATCGAACTGCTGCACAGCGGTTTTCACGCTGCCAACATGTACAGCCGTATCGCGCCGATGGCGCCGAGTCCGATCGTGATCGACGGCGAGTATCCGCGCCAGGCGCGCGGTATGAGCCGGCGCGATATCCGTGACCTGCGGCGCTGGCACGTCGAGGCCGCGCTGCGCGCGCGCGCGGCCGGTTACGACATTATCTACGTCTACGCCGGGCACGACCTGAGCGTGTTGCAGCATTTCATGAAGCCGCTCTACAACCAGCGCAGCGACGAGTACGGCGGCAGCCTGGAAAACAGGGTCAGGCTGACGAAGGAAGTGCTGATCGACGTTAAGGAGGCAGTCGGCGATACCTGTGCAATCGCGTTTCGTTTTGCCACCGACGAGCTGATTGGCGAAGACGGTCTGCAGGTCAGCGGTGAATCGCAGGATATCGTCGGTATGCTGGCCGAGCTGCCCGACCTGTGGGACGTCAATATCGCGGACTGGAGCAACGATTCGTCCACCGCGCGTTTCGAGCCCTCCGAGGGTTACCAGGAGTCCTACACGTCCTTCGTCAAGTCGATGACCAGCAAACCGGTGGTCGGCGTCGGTCGGTTTACCTCGGCCGATACCATGGTGTCGCAAATCAAACGTGGCGTGCTCGATATCATCGGCGCGGCGAGGCCGTCGATCGCCGACCCGTTCCTGCCGCGCAAGATCGACGAAGGCCGTATCGAGGATATCCGTGAATGTATCGGCTGTAACATCTGCGTGTCGCAGGACAACCTGGCGGCGCCGATTCGTTGTACCCAGAACCCGACCCAGGGCGAGGAGTGGAAGCTGGGCTGGCATCCCGAGCGCATCGAGGGTGCGGCCAGCGACGACCCGGTGCTCGTTATCGGTGCCGGTCCGGCGGGGCTGGAAGCCTCGCTGGCGCTCGCCAATCGAGGCTATGCCGTGATGCTCGCCGAAGCCAGCGAAGCACTCGGCGGGCGCATCAATCACGAAAGCGAATTGCCGGGTTTTTCCAGTTATGGCCGCGTGCGCGATTACCGCGAATACCAGCTGTCGCAGAAACCCAACGTCGATATTTATCTCGACAACCGGCTGTCGGCAGACGATGTCGTCGCGCTCGAGATTCCGCACGTGCTGGTTGCCACCGGCGCGCACTGGCGGCGCGACGGGATCGGTCGCGCCCACCTGCGACCGATCGACGGCCTCGAACAGGTGAACCCGCTGACACCGGACGACCTGTTTGCCGGTGCCGAGCCCGGTCCGCGCGTAATGATCTACGACGATGATCGCTACTACCTCGGCGGTGCGCTGGCCGAAATGCTGCAACAACGAGGTCACCAGGTTTGCCTGGTGACACCCGATGTACGCGTTTCGAACTGGACCAGCCACACCCTGGAGCAGGCGAAAATCGAAACCCGCCTGCTCGATCTCGGTATCGAGATCATCGTCAGCCACGAGATCGACGAGATCGAGGCCGGTCGCGCCCGGCTCGAGAGCAACCTGCGCCAGCAGCGCGAGGTCGAGTTCGATTCCATCGTCATGATCACCTCGCGCATTGCGCACGATGAACTCTACCAGGCATTGCTGGCCAACGAGGACCGCTTCGCGACCCTGCGCGCGATCGGCGATTGCCATGCGCCCGGGACCGTGGCAGCGGCGGTGTACGATGGGCATTACGCCGCGCGCGGCCTGCAGCGCGAAGGCGATTTTTATGCACCGCTATACAGCCGCGAGCTTCCCGCGCTGGACTGAGCCGGGGCCGCCCCCTACACTGTTGCGGCATTCACGGGGAGTAGTCCATGGCCTGGCAAAACCGGGTATTACGCGTCGATCTCGGCAGCGGCACCTGCACGCAGGAGCCCCTGCGCGCCGACTGGGCACAGGCTTATCTCGGTCAGCGCGGCCTCGGCAGCAAGTACTTCGCCGAGGAGGTCGATCCGCGCGTCGACCCGCTTTCGCCTGACAACAAGCTGATCATCGCCACCGGTCCGCTGACCGGCACCAGCGCGTCGACCGGCGGGCGTTCCTCGGCAATTACCAAGGGTGCCCTGACCGGTGCCATCGCGGCATCCAATACCGGCGGCCTGTTCGGCGCGGAACTCAAGCTTGCCGGCTACGATTTGCTGATTCTCGAGGGCCGGGCCTCGTCGCCGCTATACCTGTGGATCCGCGATGATGTCGTCGAACTGCGGCCCGCGGATCACTGGTGGGGTCGCAGCGTCTGGGAAACCGAGCCTGGCTTGCGCGCCGAGCTCGGCGAGCCGCAGGCAAAAATCGCGAGTATCGGCCGCGCCGGCGAGGTCGGCGTCAAGTTCGCCTGCATCGTCAACGACATGGATCGTGCCTTCGGTCGCTCCGGGGTCGGTGCGGTCATGGGTTCGAAAAACCTGAAGGCGATCGCGGTGCGCGGCAGCCGTGGCGTCGAGGTCGAGAATCCGCCGGCGTTTCGCCAGGCGGTCAGCGAAACCCTCGCGGTACTGCAGCCCAATCCCGTGCGCCAGCGATTCACGTCGCGCGGTACGCACAACATGATGGATGTCACCAACCGTTTCGGCTCGCTGCCGACGCGCAACTGCCGTGACGTCCAGTTCGAAGGTGTCGAATCGATCAATGCCGACGCCACCCGGGTGCGACGCCAGAGCGACGGCAAACCGAGCCTGCAGGGCAACAAGGCCTGTTTCGCCTGCACCATTGCCTGCGGCCGGGTGGCAACCCTGGATCCGGCCTCGGCTTATGCCAACGGCAGCGATCCGCAGGGCGGCGATCGTGCGCGCTACAAGCTGCCGTCGGGCGGCCTCGAGTACGAAAACGCCTACGCTTTTGGACCGATGTGCGGCATCGACGATCTGGACACGCTGAACTACGCCAATTTCCTGTGTAACGAACACGGTATGGATCCGATTTCGATGGGGGTGTCGGTGGCCGCGGCGATGGACCTGTTCGAGGAAGGCGCAATCGGGCTCGAGCAGACCGGCGGCCTCGATCTGCGTTTCGGTAATGCCGAGGCGCTCGCGCGCGCGGTCGAGTTGACCGCGTTCGGTGAAGGTTTCGGCGTCGACATCGGCCTCGGCGCAACCCGGTTGTGCGCCAAATATGGCCGGCCGGAGCTGGCGATGGCGGTCAAGGGGCAGGAGTTTCCCGGCTACGATCCGCGCGCGATGAAAGGCATGGCGCTGGCCTACGCGACCTCGAACCGCGGCGGCTGTCACATGCGTGCGCGCCCGGTGGTGTCGGACCTCGGCGGCGTTACGACCGAGGGCAAGGTCGAGCTGGTCAAGACCACGCAGGATTTCGTCGCTGCCTTCGACAGCGCCGGGCTGTGTATATTTTCCAGCGGCATGTTTCCGCCCGAACATTTCGCGGCGATGATCGACGCCGCCTGTGCCGGCGACTGGACCCTGGAGCGGCTGTATGAGACCGGCGAGCGGATCTGGAACCTGGAGCGGCAGTTCAACAATGCCGCCGGTTTTACCCGGGTCGACGATTGCCTGCCGGAGCGCGTGGTCAATGAACCGGCGCGCGGCGGCGCGGGCACTGGCGAAGTGGCCGACATCGACGCGATGCTGATCGAATACTACGAACTGCGCGGCTGGGACGCGCAGGGTGTTCCGCGTAGTGAAACCCTGCAACGACTGGGGCTCTGAGCGCGGCGCATGTCGGTCGAGGTTTCCCTGTTCGGTTTCGGCGACGTGCGTCCCGCCGTGTTCGGTCAAGCAGACAGTATTCGACTGGCGCTTGCGCCACCGATAACGCCGGTCGCCTTGTTGCGCGCCGCCGGTTTCGACGACACCCGCGACCTGTTGCTGATCGTCGACGACGAACTGCTGCTGGCGTCGGACTGGGATCGCGCGCGGATCGACGACGGCGCGTCGGTCCGCATCATGTCCGCGATCGAGGGCGGCTAGCCGCGATTCGCGGCGAATGCGTAGAGCATCTCCAGCGCCAGCGTCGCGCCCGCCAGCGACGTGATCTCGGCGTGGTCATAGGACGGCGCGACCTCGACCAGGTCCATGCCGACCAGCTTGATATCCTGTAACCCGCGAATGATTTTCAACGCCCGATCGCTGGTCAAACCGCCGGCCACGGGTGTGCCGGTGCCCGGGGCGTAGGCCGGGTCGAGACAATCGATGTCGAAGGTCAGGTAACAGGGCAGGTCGCCGACCCGGTCGCGAATGCGCGCGACGATTTCATCGGCGCTCAGATCATTGGCAGCCGCGGCACTGATGACCTCGAATTCGTGCCGGCTCTCGGTGTACTCCGTGCGGATACCGACCTGGATGCTGTGGTCGGCATCGATCAGTCCTTCGCGCGGTGCGTGGTAAAACATGCTGCCGTGGTTGTAGACCGCGTCTTTTTCTTCGTAGGTATCGGTGTGCGCGTCGAAGTGAATCATTGCGAGCTTGCCGTGATGCTTGTGGTGCACGCGCAGCAGCGGCAGGGTAACGAAGTGATCGCCGCCGAGCGACAGCATGGTTTTGCCGGCCTGCAACAGGCCGCCGTAGATTTGATCGACCTGTGCAAACAGGTGATCGTGGTTGCCGGTGGCAAACTCGATGTCGCCATAATCGGCCACGCGGATACGATCGAATACGCAGAAGTCCCACGGCCAGCGCTTTTCTTCCCAGCGCAGGTTGGCGCTGGCCTGGCGGATACCGCCGGGACCGGTGCGGGTACCGGAGCGACCGCTGGTGCCGAGGTCGTAGGGCAGGCCGACGACAAAAACATCGGCGGCGTCGGGGTCGCGCGTCAACGGGCAACCCATGTAGCTGAATATGTTCTGGTAGATCGTGTGACTCTGGATAAAGCTGTCGTGGCTCATAAGGTGGCTCGCTTACAGGTACCAGTCATATTCCCGGGAAGAAATATGATTCAGAAATTCGGCGGTCTCTGCGCCGCGGTGATGGCAGTAAAGGTCGATGAAGTCGGCGCCCATGGCGTCGATCAGCGCGCTCCCGGCGCGGGTGGCGGCGATCGCGTCGGCCAGGTTCAGCGGCAGGTTTTCGTCCGGGCCGTTAACCGCTGCGGTACTGGCCTCGCCCGGTTCGAGCGCGTGGTCGATACCGTGCAGCATGCCGGCGAGTGACACCGCCATCGCCAGGTAGGGATTTGCGTCCGCGCCGGGCACGCGATTCTCGACCCGCCAGGCGCCGTTCTTCGCCAGCGGGATGCGAAACGCCACCGTGCGGTTTTCGTGACCCCAGGTCAGGCTGACCGGCGCGCAGCTGATACCGCCGCGGTAGCGCCGATAGGAATTGATGTTGGGCGCGTAAATCGACATCGCGGCGGGCATGCTCGCCAGCAGTCCCCCGATCGCGTGCAGCAGCCGCGGATGGGCCTGTTCACCGTCGGCAAAGACATTGTTGCCGTCCTTGTCGACGACGCTGATGTGCATGTGCAGCCCGTTGCCGGCGGCCTCCAGCAACGGCTTGGCGATGAAGCTGGCGAGCATGCCGTGTTTTTTCGCGACTTCGACCACCAGGCGCTTGAACAGGCAGGTTTCGTCGGCCGCGCGCAGCACGTCGGCGTGGTGGTTGAAATTGATCTCGAACTGGCCCGGGCCGAGTTCGGAGGAAATGGCGCCGGTCTCGATCTGCTGCTGGCGGCAGGCGCGAATGATGTCGTCGATGACCTGCTCGAAATCGGCGATACGCGTACTCGACAACACGGTCGCGGTGTCCTTGCGGCCGGTTTTCGGATTATTGACGATCTGCAGCAACCCACTGGCGTCGCGTTGCCCGTCGAACAGGTAAAACTCGAGTTCGAAAGCCACCATCGGTGACCAGCCGCGCCCGGCGTAGGCATCCAGAACCCGCGCGAGAACCTGGCGCGGCTCGAAAAAAGAGGGTGCCGGGTTACCGCAAGTCGTGGCCAGCATTTGCGCGCGCGGTTTACTGCCCCAGTCGTTGACACACAGACTGCCGGGCACGAGGTAGAAATGGCCGTCGGGATCACCGTCGTCGATACCGTAACGGATGCCCGGCAAGGGTTCACCGAGCGCGCTGAGTACGAACATGCTGGCGGGAAAGGCAAGCCCCTCGTCGACGAATGACTGCAGTTTGGCGATCGGCTGGCGTTTGCCGAAAAAGTGCCCGCAGATATCGACCGCGAGCACCTCGCATTCGTCGATATCGGGATGCGCGGAACGGAATGCCTGGATTTCGGCTGCGAGTGCCTGCTGCGCCTGTTTTACCATGAGCTGTTCCCGACCCGGTGCGCGACCGGTCAGGCCACCCCGCGAAAGTAATCGTGGATACCGTCGACATTCCTGATCGATGCGATGCCGTCGCGGATATCGGCCTCGATCGCACGCCTGAGACCGGGACGGTTGCGCTGCTTCAACGCGTCGAGCGCCTCGACGTGACGATCGACCAGGTACACTTTTTCCAGCTTGCTGATAGCAATGCGTGAAAACGGGCCGAGCTGCAGCCACAGGCTCTCGATCAGCGGCAGCGAGATCTGGTTCGGGTTGGCGCAGTACAGGTAGCGATGGAAATCCTGGTTGCACAGTGCGATATCGTCGACGTCGTGCTGGTCGACGGCCTGGTCGATGCGCGCGTCGAGTCGTTCCAGCTCGGCAATGTCGCTGTCGGTGATATGGGGCAGGGCACCCTCGGCGGCGTGGGTTTCGAGCAGGATCCTGAGATCGCATAGTTCGGCAAACTTTTCCGCGGTCATGCGCGGCACGATGACCCGCCGGTTGTTCTTGACCTCGACCGCGCCTTCGCAGGCGAGACGATGCAGCGCCTCGCGCACCGGCATCGGGCTGACATCGAGAATCTCGGCGAGACCCCGAATCGTGAGCGCAACACCGGGCTCGATCCGGCCGCACAGCAGGTTGTTGCGCAACAGCTGGTAGACCCACTGATGGGTCTTCAGGCTCTCGGGCTTGTCGATCATCAGCAACCGCAGGTCGCTGGCTCTGGATCCCATCAAATTTCCTGTTTGCGTGACACCTGGCAGGCATTGCGGCCCGCGCTATTGCGTCGCCAAGGATACTTAAAATAAAATGTGATCACAACCGCGCGGGCCGAGCGCACCACCAACCAACAGATCGCGAGCGATACAGGCATGAAAATCGGAATCCTCGAAACCGGACTGCTGCGCGAAGCGCTGATCGAGCGCTTCGATCCTTACCCGGTCATGTTCGAACGATTTCTCGGGCTGGCCGGGCGGGAACTCGAATTCGACAGCTACAGCGTGTTGCGGGGTGAAATGCCGCCCTCGGTCGATGCCTGCGACGGCTGGCTGATCACCGGTTCGCGCCACGGGGCCTACGACCCGCTCGAATGGATCGCGCCGCTGGAAGATTTTATCCGCGCGCTGGAGCAGGCCAACAAGCCGCTGATCGGCGTCTGTTTCGGTCACCAGATCATTGCCCAGGCGCTCGGTGGCAAGGTGGTCAAGTCGGACCGTGGCTGGGGTGTCGGTCTGCATCACTACCGGATCGACCGTCGGACCGACTGGATGCTCGAGGCCGGAGACAGGGTCGCAATGTACGTATTTCACCAGGACCAGGTCGTCGATCTGCCGCCGCGTGCCGAGGTGTTTGCGAGTTCCGATTTCTGTCCCTACGCCGGCCTCGTTTACGGCGACTCGATTATCAGCGTGCAGGGACATCCCGAGTTCGAGCGCAGCTACATGAAGGCGCTGATCGACCTGTACGGCGAAAGCCTGCTGACGCCGGACGTCACCGACGCGGCGCGCGCGTCGATGGTCGACGCGCATGAAGATCGGCAGATGCTCTCGGACTGGTTCGCGGAGTTTTTACTGGCGCGCTAGGACTTCGCGCCCGCGGGTGAATCCCTGCCGGGGACCGTGGTCAGGATTGCGCGCGGCGAGGGTTTTCCAGCTGTGCCAGCAGGTATTCCTCGAAATCGGCCTGCGGCATGGGTTTGCCGAAATAATAACCCTGCGCGAGATCACAGCCCAGTGACTGCAGGAACTGCCACTGCTCGGGCGTCTCGACGCCCTCGGCGATCACTTCCAGGCGCAGGCCGTGCGCCATGGCGATGATAGCGCGTACCAGCACCTCGTTTTCATTGTCGCCGGGCAGATCCATGATGAAGCTGCGGTCGATCTTGACCGTGTTGACGGGGTAATTCTTGAGATAACTCAGGGCCGAGTAACCGGTACCAAAATCGTCTACCGACAGGCGCACGCCGCAGTTGCTGATTTCGTTGATGTAGTTCGTGACCTCGGGCGAGTCGTCGAGCAGCAGGCCCTCGGTGATTTCGACCTCCAGCAGGTCCGGATTCCACGCGTGGGTTTCGATCTGCTCGCGGATCGTGTCGAACAGCAGGTTATTGCGGAACTGGATCGACGACGCGTTGACCGCTATGCGCAGGCCGATGCCGAAGCGCCGGTTCCAGTCGGCCCCGGTTTCGATCGAGCGTTTCAGCACCCAGCAACCCAGTTCCGGAATCAGTCCCGCGCTCTCCGCCGCGGGGATGAACTCGTCCGGCCGCACATGCCCGAGGCTGGAGCTTTGCCAGCGCAACAGTGATTCGGCCGACACGACCTGGCCGCTGCGACAGTCGACGATCGGCTGGTAGAACACGGTCATCTCGTCATTCGGCAGCGCCTTGCGCAGATTGTCCTGCAGTTCGCGCTGGCGGTGCGCTTTCTCGTTGATATCGTCGGTGTAAAAACGAAAGGTGTTCTTGCCGTGATTCTTGGCCTGGTACATGGCCTGGTCGGCGTGGTGCAGCAGGTCGGCCGGTTGGTTGCCGTGTTCCGGGTAGAGCGCGACGCCGATGCTGGCACTGACCGAAAAGCGATGCCCCTTGAACTCGATCGAACTGGTTGCTTCCTGCAGCAGGCGCTCGATCTTGGTGATCAGCGTGGTTTCGTTGTTGATATCGGTAAGCAGGACGATGAATTCATCGCCGCCGATACGCGCGACCGTGTCGGTCTTGCGCACGTTTTTACGGAAGCGGGTGGACAGCTCGACCAGCAGCTTGTCGCCGGCTTCATGGCCGAAGTGGTCGTTGACGTGCTTGAAACCGTCGAGATCGACGTAGATGACCGCGCTCGAGTAGCGATAACGTTCGGAACGATAGATCAGTTCACCCAGTTCCTCGTACAGTCCGCGCCGATTCGGCAGGTTGGTCAACGGGTCGTGCGTGGCGAGGTGTTCGACCCGGCGTTCGGCGGCGCGGCGCTGCTCGATTTCCTGCTCGAGACCGAAGCGCAGTGACCACAGATCGAGAAACACGCGCACCTTGGATATCAGCGCGGTCTTGCGAATCGGCTTCTGGATGAAGTCGACCGCGCCGGCCAGGTAAGCGCGTTCGATGTGGGCATCGTCCTGGTTGGCGGTGATGAAAATTATTGGCAGGGAACGGGTTTTCTCGTTTTCGTGAAGCTGGCGCGCGACCTCGTAGCCATCCATGCCGGGCATTTGCACGTCCAGCAGGATCAGCGCGATGTGATCCTCGTTGGCCTCGGCGGTGCGCAGGGCGTCCTCGCCGGTCTCGGCCGTGACGATATCGACTTCGATGGGCTTTAACAGCACCTTGAGCGCCAGCAGGTTAGCCTTGGTATCGTCGACAATGAGTATCTTGGCTTCGGGCATCGTCCAGTTGTTCCATCACGGGCGGAATGCCGCGTCGGCGTAAACGAGCGCCGGACGCAGCCTCCATGTCCCCGTTTTTCGGCAGCCCGGGGATTTTATTTAGCGTTAATACGGCCCTGGCGCCGTGCATCGGTCCGCGCCGGCAGACGATCGGCTGTCCGCTTCCCCCGGCAACGGGAAATTTGCGTCTTTTCCTCAGCTTTTACGCGGATCGATCGATACAGTCGTTATCGTCGTGCCGTGGAACCCGCGCGGGCGGCGATACGTGCCGGCTGGACCCGGTGCGGGCAACAGTCAAATACCCGGATTAGTCATCAACGCCATGTCCTCGACCGCAACCGTTTTACTCGTATCCGCCTCGGCGACCAGTACCCGCGCCATCGGCAAGTGTCTCGATGACGAATACACGCTGCTGCTGGCTGCCGATGCCGAGCAGGCCTGGGAACTGCTGGTCGAGCAGCGCGAGCCCTCGCTGGTGATCTGCGAGCTGGCACTGGCGGTGGACAGCTTCAACCTGCTCGAGCGGATTCGCGGAGCCGGCGACAATCAGCTGGCAGCGACGCCGATCCTGCTGCTGGTCGGGGAAAGTGACTCGGATCGTCAGCGTGAGCAGGCCTTCGAGCGGGGAGCCACCGATTTCGTCAGCATGCCGTTCGCGAGCTCGGAGCTGCACGCGCGCGTGCGCCTGCACGCCAACCTGCACAGCCAGCATGGGCTGGAACACACGCTCGAGATGAAGGCGGTGCCGGCGGTCAACGTGCTGCGGCAACTGTCGCGCGAAACCTTTTTCAATTCGCGCGTGCAGCAGGAGCTGTCGTTTTCGGCGCGCCACCGCAGCAACCTCGGCGTGGCCAGGCTGTGCGTCGACAATATTCGCGCGATCGTGGCCGGGTTCGACCGCGCGGTCGCTACCGCGGTGGTGCAAACCGTGGCCAAGATCGCGCAGCAGACGCTGCGGCGCGAGGACACGCTGTGTTACCAGGGCAAGGCCGATTTTGCGGTACTGTTTCCCGCTACCAACGGTATCGGCGCCTGCGCCGGCGTCAACCGCATCCTCGAGCGGGTTGCCGAACGCAAGATCCGTATCGCCGGCAAGCGGGTTCCGGTGACGCTGAGCGCCGCGGTCTACAGCTGCATCGCCGCCGAGGATTCCTCGCTGGAACAGATCTACGCGCTGCTCGAGCAGGGACTCGCGCAGGCGGTCGAGCAGGGTGGAGGCCGCCTGGTGAGTTGTTCGCCGATGGCAGAAGCGCGCGGCTGGTCGCTCGACCAGGTGCTCAAGATGATCGAGACCGGCCGCACCGAGGGCATCGAGGAGCATGCGCCGGAACTGCTGCTGGCGGCCATGCCGCTGATCGAGTTTATCGACGCCAGGCTCGAGCTTGGTTTCGCGACCCTGCTGGCGCAGGACGACGCTCGGCGCACGGGTGGTAGCGGCTAAAAATAGTTTCAAATTGAAACTGTAGGTTGCCCGGCAGGTCGGTTTGTATTACTGTTGGCGTTCGCTTCCTGGACACTGAAGCTCACGGACACCCCCGATGAATATTCTGCTTTTCCTGGCCGGCCTGCTCGGACTTTTTTACGCCATTGCACGCCACCGTATTCCGCTGCGTAACCTGGCCCTGATCAGCGGCCTGTTCCTCGCGGTCTTTACCCTGATGGGGGGATTCAGCCTGTTCTGGGGCCTGTTCTTCTGGATCCTGTTGCTGGTGCCCGCGATACTTTTCGGCGTCGACCAGATACGGCGCGAGTTTCTGTCCGAACCGCTGTTGCGACGCATCAGCCGCGTGCTGCCGCAGATGTCGGAAACCGAGCGCGCGGCAATCGAAGCGGGTAACGTCTGGTGGGAAGCCGAGCTGTTCCGCGGTTCGCCCGACTGGCGCAAGCTGCAGGAATACAGCATGCCGAAGCTCAGCGAGGAAGAGCAGGCTTTCATCGATGGCCCGGTGGAAGAACTGTGCGCAATGATCGACGACTGGGACATCACCCACCGGCGCATGGATTTGCCGCCGGAGGTCTGGGACTACATGAAGCAACACCGCTTTTTCGGCATGATCATTCCCAGGCAATACGGCGGGCTCGAGTTTTCCGCGCACGCGCATTCCTGCGTCGTCACCAAGCTGTCGGCGCGCAGTATTTCGGCCGGGGTTACCGTGATGGTGCCCAACTCGCTGGGACCGGCCGAACTGCTGCTGCACTATGGCACCGACGAGCAGAAGGATCATTACCTGCCGCGCCTCGCGGATGGCCGCGAGATACCCTGTTTTGCGCTGACCGGTCCCGATGCCGGTTCGGATGCCAGTGCGATTCCCGATACCGGGGTGGTCTGCAAGGGACAGTTCGACGGGCGCGAGGTACTCGGCCTGCGCCTGAACTGGGAAAAGCGTTACATCACGCTCGGCCCGGTCGCGACGGTGCTCGGGCTCGCGTTCCGGGCGCTCGATCCGGACGGCCTGCTCGGCGACGAGGAGGATCTCGGCATTACCTGTGCGCTGATCCCGGTCGATACGCCGGGAATCACGATCGGCCGCCGTCATTTCCCGCTGAACGCGGCCTTCCAGAACGGGCCCAATAGCGGCAAGGACGTATTCATTCCGCTCGAGTACGTCATCGGCGGGCAGCAGAACATCGGTCGCGGCTGGCGTATGCTGGTCGAGTCGCTGTCGGCCGGGCGCGGCATATCGCTGCCGGCGGTGGGCGCCTCGGCGGGCAAGGCCGCCGCGCGCACGACCGGCGCCTATGCCCACGTGCGCAAGCAGTTCAACACGTCCATCGGCCGTTTCGAAGGCGTCGAGGAAGCGCTCGCGCGCATCGGTGGCCTGACCTACATGATGGAAGCGGGTCGGCTGCTGACCCTCGCTGCACTCGACGCCGGTGAAAAACCCTCGGTGGTCACCGCAATCCTGAAATACTACAACACGGAGTGGATGCGCCAGGTCGTCAACGATGCGATGGACGTGCACGGCGGGCGCGGCATCTGCATGGGTCCGACCAACTATCTTGCGCGTGCCTACCAGACCCTGCCGGTGGGAATAACCGTCGAGGGCGCCAATATCCTGACCCGCAGCATGATCATCTTCGGCCAGGGTGCAATCCGCTGCCACCCGTTCCTGGTGCGTGAAATGATGGCCGCCGGCGCGGCCGACGAAGACAACGCGCTCGGCGAGTTCGACGCCGCCCTGAGCGGTCACGCGGAGTATTTCGTGACCAACTGGTGCCGTGCCTTTATCTACGGCATCAGCGGCAGCCACCTTGCGCCGGCGCCGTACGCGGGTCGTATCGGCGCTTATTATCGCCGGCTCGGTCAGATGAGTGCCGCGTTCGCGGTAACCGCCGACCTGGTACTCATGATCCTCGGCGGTGCTTTCAAACGTCGCGAGAAACTGTCGGGTCGATTTGCCGATGCCATGGGCTACATGTACTACGCCTCGGCGGCGCTGAAAAAGTTCGAAACCGACGGTCAGCCGCGGGGCGATTTACCGCTGGTCGAGTGGTCGGTCAAGTACAGCCTGTACCAGGTGCAGATGGCGCTCGACGAAATACTGCGCAACTTTCCGCTCAAGTGGCTCGGCGTGCTCGTGCGGCACACGATCTTCCCGCTTGGACTGAGCCTGCGTCAGCCGAACGACTACCTCAGCCACCGGGTGGCTTCGCTGCTGATCCGTCCGGGCGAGGCGCGCGATCGATTGACAGATGGTCTCTACATCAGTAATGATCCCGAGGACATCACCGGATGCCTCGAGGACGCGCTGCAAAAAGTAGTGCTCGCGGAACCGATCGAACGCCGCCTGCGTCACGATCGGCTCGCACCCGCAGCGCTGGAAAGCCATGAGCAGTGGCTGCAGCGACTCGAGCATGAAGGATTGATCAGCGCCGAAGAGGCGGCGATCGTAACTGCCGCGCGGGCGGCAACGCGTCGCGTCATCATGGTCGATGATTTTGCGCCGGAGCAAATGCTTCCGGGTGCATCGGCAAGCGGTGACGCGCCGGCCCGCGCAAAGCCTGCGCTCAAAAAGTCGGCGCGCACGAAAACCGCGGCAAAAAAGGCGGCGGCAAAAAAGACGGCCGGCAAAAAATCTGCCGCAAAAAAACCGGTGAGCAAGCCTGCCGCGAACGGCGGCGAGGACGGGCAGCAAGAAACGGAAACCTGACCACCGTCCCGGAGTAAGCGACCAGCGAGGGGGAATCAATGGAGAAGGCCTGGTTAAAAAGTTATCCGCCCGGGGTGCCGGAATTCATCGACATCGACGAATATCGATCGGTGACCGATGTGTTCGAACAGGCGATCGAAAGATTTTCCGATCTGCCCTGTTTCTGCAACCTGGGTACGACTCTCACTTACCGCGACATGGACCGCCTGACCGGCCGGCTCGCGAGCTACCTGCAGCAGCTGCCGGGCATGGAGCGCGGCGACCGGGTTGCCGTCATGATGCCGAACACGTTACAGAATCCGATCGCCATCTTCGCGATCCTGCGCGCCGGCTATACCGTGGTCAATACCAATCCGCTTTACACGCCGCGCGAGCTCGAACATCAGCTCAAGGATGCCGGTGCAAAAGCCATCATCGTGATGGAAAACTTCTGTCATACGCTGCAGGAGGTGATCGACAATACGCTGATCGAGCACGTAATTACGACCCAGCTCGGTGACCTGCTGCGCTTTCCAAAATCACTGATCGTCAACCTGGTCGTCAAGCACGTCAAAAAAATGGTGCCCGCGTTTTCGCTACCCGGCAGCGTGACCTTCAGGCAGGCGCTCGATATCGGCGCGCGCCAGCCGCACACACCGGTCGACTGCGGTCACGACGACCTCGCGTTCCTGCAGTACACCGGCGGCACCACCGGCGTCGCCAAGGGTGCGATGCTGTCGCATGGCAACATGGTCGCCAACATGCAGCAGGCCTCGGCCTGGATCAAGAACGTGGTCGATGACGGTACCGAGGTCATCATAACCGCGCTGCCGCTCTACCATATCTTTTCGCTCACCGCGAACTGCCTCACTTTCATGAAGGTTGGCGGGCTGAATTACCTCATCACCAACCCGCGCGACATGCCCGGTTTCGTCAAGGAGCTGAAGGGTACCCGCTTTACCGCGATTACCGGTGTCAACACGCTGTTCAACGGTTTGATGAACACGCCGGGATTCGAGCAGATCGACTTTTCCAACCTGAAACTGTCGCTGGGAGGCGGTATGGCGGTTCAGCAGCCGGTAGCCGAACGCTGGAAAAAACTGACGGGCTGCCCGCTGCTCGAGGCCTATGGACTGACCGAGACCTCGCCCGCGGTGTGCATCAATCCGCTGACCCTCGAAGCCTACAACGGTTCGATCGGGTTACCGGTGTCCTCGACCGAGGTATCGATCCAGGACGACCAGGGAACGATACTGCCGCTTGGTGAAGCCGGCGAACTGTGCGTGCGCGGTCCCCAGGTCATGCAGGGCTACTGGCAGCGTCCGGAAGAGACGGCCAAGGTGATTTCCGGGGATGGCTGGCTCAAGACCGGCGACGTCGCCGAGATCGACGACGATGGTTACGTGCGCATCGTCGACCGGCTCAAGGACATGATCCTGGTATCCGGTTTCAACGTGTTTCCGAACGAAATCGAAACCGTCATCGCCAGCCTCGACGGCGTGCTGGAGGTCGGTGTAATCGGCGAGCCGGACGAGGTGGCCGGCGAGGTCGTCAAGGCGGTGATCGTGCGCAAGGACCCGAACCTGTCGGAGGATGCGATCACTGCACACTGCCGGGAAAACCTGACCGCCTACAAGGTGCCCAGGATTATCGAGTTTCGCAGCGAACTGCCGAAGACCAACGTGGGTAAAATCCTGCGCCGCGAATTACGCTGATGGCAGGCACCAGCTGACGTGGCGCGCCGCGGGCCGGGTTGACGGTCGACCTCTTCGCCGACGGCGGGGCGTTCAGTAACCGCTGATCTGCGCGTGCTGCGGTCTGGTTTCCTCGAACCGGCGCTGCTGTTCCTCGCTGGCGGGTTGCTGGTAGTCGCGTTTCCATTCGTCGATGCTCATGCCGTAAACCGCTTGCTGTGCATCGGCGTAGTCGAAGTCGAGGCCGAGCCGCCTGGCTTCCGCCGAGTACCACTTGGCCAGGCAGTTACGACAAAAACCGGCCAGGTTCATCAGGTCGATATTCTGCACGTCGCTGCGCTCCTGCAGGTGTGCAACCAGGCCGCGAAACGCGGCTGCTTCTATCTGGGTTTGCTGTTCTTTGGTCATGTTGGTCCGTCCCCTATAATGGCCGGCATTTTTTAGCAGAATACGCGCGTGCCGGCAATCGAATTCAAGCCCTGGTTCAACGACCTGCTGCTGCGGCTCGGGCACAGCCGGCAACGCCAGCTGGTCTGGCTCGAAGGGCCGATCGAGTGGTGTGATGCGCGCGCCGCCGATCTGCTGGCGCGCTACCCGGACTGGCCATTGCTGTCCAACCGCCCGGGTCTGCCGGCGGCGCGCGGGTTGAAGTTGGCCGACGATCTGCTCGGCTCGGAGCATGCCGGGCTCGTGCTCGATGGCTGGCGCGGCTTCGATCCCGATGCGATCTGTATTGCCGCCGGCACGCTGCGCGCCGGCGGCGTACTGGTAATCCTCGCCCCGTGCGCGGCTGATCGCGATCCGGCCGACGACGATTTCGCCCTCTGGCAGGATGATCGGCGCTCGCCGAACCTGCATTTTGCCGAGTACCTCGAAACGGCGCTTGCCGAGGATCCGGCGCTGGGTTTGCGCGTGACCCCGGGCACCGGGCTGCCGGCGATACCCGACATGCCCCGGCTCGAAGCGACGCCGATTCACAGCGGTGTTACCGACGAGCAGCAGCGCGCGCTGCGCGTAATCGACAGCTGGCTGACTACCGGGGATGACGGGCTGCTGCTGCTCGAGGCCGATCGCGGGCGCGGCAAGAGCAGCTGCCTGGGGTTACTGCTGCGCGCGCACGGCTGCCCGCCGGACTGGATCGTGTGTGCGCCCTCGCGCAAGGCCGCGCGGGTGCTGCTCGATAACGCCGGGGACGCGTGCTTCGTTGCGCCCGATCGCCTGCTCGACGAGTTATCCCCGGCCGGCCTGCTGTTGATCGACGAGGCGGCGATGATCCCGCAGTCCCTGCTGTCCCAGCTCTGCCGCAGATACCCGCGCGTGATTCTCGCGACCACCACCGGCGGCTACGAGGGCACGGGTCGCGGCTTTCGGCTGCGCTTCGTCGAGCGATTTAGCGCCCGATCGCTGCTAAGACTCTCGCTCGAGCGCCCGGTACGCTGGTGCGCGGGGGACCTGCTCGAGGCCTGGATCGAGAAAACCCTGCTGCCGGCCTCGCTGCCGCCGGCGGAGCTGGCCGACGAGGGGTATACCATCGAGCGCCTCGAGCAGCCCGGGCATCCGCGGCGTCGCGCGCGCCTGCGCGAACTCTTCGCGCTGCTCGGAGCGGCCCATTACCGGACGCGACCGTCGGACCTGCGCCAGCTGATGGAAAATCCGGAGCTGGTCGTGTTCGCCGCGTTCAGCGGTGGACGCCTGCTCGGTGCAATCCTGCTCAATCCCGAGGGCGGATTCGATCGCGGTCTCGCGCGCGAAATCTACCGCGGCCGCCGGCGCCCGCGCGGACACCTGCTGGCGCAGATGGTAACCGCGCAGGCCGGGCTGGACGGGTTCGCCTGCTACCGGGGCTTGCGGGTGCAGCGTATCGCGGTGTCCGCGGCCTGCCGCCGCCGCGGAATCGGGCAGGCGCTGATCGGGCAGGCGCGGGCATACGCCGCCAGCGAAGGGCTCGATTACATCGGCGCCAGTTTTGCGCTCGACGCCGAAACCGCCGGCTTCTGGCAGGCCACCGGTTTCGTTTTCGTGCACGCCAGTTACGCTGCCGGCAAAAGCAGCGGCGACCATTCGCTGGCGATGCTGTCGCCGCTCGACACCGGTCTGCGGGAGATGATCCGGGTAATCTCCGACCGCCGCTCTCGCCAGCTGCCGATGGAGCTGACCCAGCGCCTGCGGCGGCTCGATCATCGGCAAGTGGTCGCGCTGTTGCGCCTGGCCGGATTTTCCTGCCGCCCGAGCCTGCTCGAACGCGAAGACCTGGACGCTTTCGTGCAGGGGCGGCGTCCCTTCGACTTGTGTTTCGCCAGCCTGCAACCGCAGGTCATGCACGCGATTGCGCACAGCCTGGAAGAGATACCGGCGCTGCTGGTCGAAAAGGCGGTGCAGAATCGACCGTGGCGGCAGCTGCCGCGCGAGTCCGGCGACGAGGGGCGCAAGCAGCTGCAGCGGCGCCTTCGGTTGCTGGTCGATGCCCTCGTGAATCCCTGTTAAGATGACGCTTTCGCGAGAGTCCGATGCCGCAGCAAGTCGTCGATTTCTGGTTTTCCGATGCCGTCAGCAAGCTCTGGTTCAAGTCGACACCGGAGTTCGATCGAAGCTTGCGCGACGAGTACGAGGCGCTCTGGCGACAGGCGCGAGACGGTGAACTCGACCACTGGCGCGACAGCGCCGCCGGTTGCCTCGCGCTGGTGATACTGCTGGACCAGTTTCCGCTCAACATGTTTCGCGGCGAGGCCCGTTCCTATTCGACCGAGGCCGCGTCGCGTGACGTGGCGCGGCACGCGCTCGCGCGCGGTTTCGATCGGGAGCTCGAAGGCAAGCAGCGTGCGTTCCTGTTCATGCCTTTCATGCACAGCGAACAGCTCGAGGACCAGGAGCTGGCGCTCGAGCTGTTCGACCAGCCGGGGCTCGAGGACAACCTGCGCTTCGCGCGCCATCACCACGATATCGTCAAACGTTTCGGGCGTTTCCCTCATCGCAACGCCGTGCTCGGTCGGTCGAATACGATCGCGGAAAACGAATACCTCGCGTCGAAGCAGGCGTTCACCGGCTGACATGGCCTGGCAAGATCGTATCCTCCAGTATGTCTGGCGCTACGATGCGCTCGATGATGCCGCGACGCGATCGGCCTGGCGCCGACTGCTGCAGATCCTGGCGATGGTTGTGCGCGACCTCATGGACGGCATGATTACGCTGCGCGCAATGAGCCTGGTGTACACCACGCTGCTGTCGCTGGTGCCGCTGCTGGCGGTCAGTATCTCGGTGTTGAAGGGATTCGGCGTACACGACCAGCTCGAACCGGCGCTGGTAAGGCTGCTCGCGCCGGTGGGCGAGAACAATGTCGAGGTCGCCGCGCGTATCGTCGGTTTCGTCGACAATATGCGTTTCGGCGTGCTCGGCGCGGTTGGCCTCGCGATGCTGCTGTACACCGCGATATCGCTGATCCAGAAAATCGAGGCTGCGTTCAACCAGACCTGGCGCCTGCGCAGCAGTCGCACACTGATGCAGCGCTTCAGCGATTACCTCAGCGTCATCATGGTCGGTCCGGTACTGGTTTTTTCCGCGGTCGGGATCACCGCGTCGCTCGGCAGTAACCACGTCATCGACTGGCTCGATCAGCTGCCCTACATGAGCAACCTGCTGCAATTGCTGGGCAGAATCGTGCCTTACCTGCTGGTGATAGCGGCATTCACTTTCATCTACATGCTGGTGCCGAATACGCGCGTGCAGCTGCGATCGGCGCTCTACGGCGCGGTGATTGCCGGCCTGCTGTGGGAAAGCGCGGGCAAACTGTTCACGTCGTTTGTCGGCGGTTCCACCAGCTATACCGCGGTCTACTCGGGCCTGGCCATCCTGCTGGTGTTCATGATTTGGCTGTACGTCAGCTGGATCATCCTGTTGATCGGATCGAGCATCGCGTTTTACCACCAGAACCCCGAAAACCTGAACTGGAAGAAGCGCGACCTGCACCTGAGCGCGCGCATGCGCGATCAGCTCGCGCTGCAGGTCATGGTCAGCGTCGCGCGCTCCCACGATCGCCAGTCCGGCCTGGTGCCGACCGCGGAAAACCTGGCGGCCTATCAACGGGTTCCGCTGCAGGTGCTGCAGCGCATGCTCGATGCGCTGGTTGGTGACGGCCTGTTGCAGACCAATGCCGATTCGCCGCCGCGTTACCTGCCGGGTGCCGCGCTCGAGCGCATCCGTATCGGTGACGTTTTCAACAGCGCACGCGCTGCCGACGACGAGGGCCAGACCGACAGTTTTTACAGCGATGCGCCGGTGACCCGACTACTGCAGGCGCTGCAGCAACAGTTCGACAGCGAGGTCGGCGCGCTGACGCTGGCCGATTTCATCCGCGATTTCGATGACGGAGAATTGCATGAAGATCGTATCGTTTAACGTCAACAGCCTGCGCCAGCGGCTGCACCAGCTGCAGGCGGTGGTCGAGCGCCATGCGCCCGAGTTCATCGGCCTGCAGGAGACCAAGGTGCAGGACGCCGAGTTTCCGCGCGAAGACGTGGAGGCGCTCGGATACGAGGTGGTCTTCATGGGGCAGAAAACCCACTATGGTGTAGCGCTGTTGTCGCGCCAGCCCTGCCGGCAGGCTTTTTACGGCCTGCCGGGCGACGATGCCGAGGCACAGAAACGCTTTATCGGCGGCGAGTTCGAGCTCGACGGGCAGCGGCTGCTGGTTTTCAACGGCTACTTCCCGCAGGGCGAAAGCCGCGACCACCCCGTCAAGTTTCCCGCCAAGGAGCGGTTTTACCGCGACCTGACCGATTTTCTCGGCGAGTATGATCTCGCGCGCGAGGCCGCCATCGTGATGGGCGATTACAACATTGCTCCCGGCGACCGCGACATCGGTATCGGCGACGACAACGCACGCCGCTGGTTGCGCAGCGGCAAGACGAGTTTCCTGCCGGAGGAGCGCGAGTGGTTCGAACGCCTGACCGGGCTCGGCCTGCACGACGGCTTCCGCCTCTGCCACGCCGACGAAGACCGCGTTTTCAGCTGGTTCGACTACCGCAGCCGCGGGTTCGAGCGCGAGCCGCGGCGTGGCCTGCGTATCGATCACCTGCTGGTATCGACACCGCTGGTAAACCAGGTGGCGGCTGCCGGCGTAGATTATGATGTGCGGGCGATGCACAAACCGTCCGACCATGCGCCGGCCTGGATCGAACTGAAACGATAAACAGGGGTCTGAACCAGGCCCGGGAAAGCCGCAAGCGAGACAGATATGTTTGCTAAACCGACCGCGATACCCAGCGCCGAGCGGGCCCTGCCCGGACGCCCCGAAATCATGCAGCTCGATCCCGTGCACGCCGTGCTCGGCACCTCGATGCTGGCACCGTTTCCGCAGCAGTGCGAAACCGTCGTCTTCGGCATGGGCTGTTTCTGGGGCGCGGAACGCAAGTTCTGGCAGCTGCCCGGGGTCTACACCACCGCGGTCGGTTATGCCGCGGGGCACACGCCGAACCCGACCTACCGCGAAGTCTGTACCGGTATGACCGGTCACAACGAGGTCGTGCTGGTAGTCTACGATCCGTCCCGCATCGGCTTCGAAACCCTGCTCAAGACTTTCTGGGAGGCGCACGACCCGACCCAGGGTATGCGTCAGGGAAATGACGTCGGTACCCAGTATCGTTCCGGCGTCTATTATTCCAGCGAAAAACAGGCCGAGGCGGCGCGTCAAAGTCTCGTCGATTACCAGAAAAAACTCGAAATAGCCGGCTATACTCGGATAACGACCGAAATACTGGAGGCTGGCCCGTTTTACTACGCCGAGGACTACCATCAGCAATACCTGGAGAAAAATCCTGCCGGGTACTGCGGCCTTGGTGGCACAGGGGTGACCTGTTAGAAGCCGATTCGACGATCGCTTACCGACGGGAGGAGACCAACAAAATCACCTGATCGCCATCAAGATCAAGTAGTCCACGGCGAACCGGCATTGCGCTATGACGAGTTCACTGGTTTGCCGGCTCCGTTGTGGAGAGCTGGTGCTGATATGTGCGATCTTCGTGTCCGCCGCGCCGTCCGCGTTCGCGGAACAAAATACCCTGCTCAAGCGTTCGCCACAGGCGCTGCCGGTCGCCATCACCATCGATGCCGAAAACCTGATCGAACTCTACCAGTCCGTACCACAGCTCAGGATCGTCGATTCGCGCCATCCACAGGACCACGGGCAGGGTCACATCGAAAAATCGTTCAACCTGCCCCTGGAAGATACCGACTGCGCCGCGCTGGCGCGCCTGGCGGATAGCAAGGACCAGAGCTTCGTTTTCTACTGCAACGGCAACGATGCCGATGCCAGCATGGCCGCGATCCAGATCGCGTCCGACTGCGGCTATCGCCGCCTGTTCTGGTTTCGCGGAGGATTCGTCGAGTGGGAGGATAAGGACTATCCGTACCTGATCGAGTAGAACGGTGCTGGCGCGGGTATACAGTCTCAAGTTCATCATCAGCGTGGCGCTGCTGTCGCTCGGCGCGCTGGCGTACGGTCTCGCGATCTACAGCACCCAGGTATATCGCGGCCACGCGATCGACAACCAGATGGAATCGCTGCACGAGCTGCTCAGCATGCAGGGGCGGGACGTGGTCGGCATGCATCACGAGCGCCTCAAGCGCTTCGCCTTTCGCCTGCAGAACGAAGTACCCTTCCGCGAAGCGCTCGCGGCCGAAGATCCGACCCGGCTGAAAGCCTGGCTGGCCGAGAGCTACACCCGTTACCAGAATACTTCCGGTGACCTGTACCTCAAGTCGATCATCGTGCGTGACCTGGCGGGCGAGGTTTTTACGCAGAGCTCGGATGACGGCCTGCTGGCCTATGGCGGTTGTCCCGCGGTGCTGGAAGGCATCAGCGGATCCCTGATCCGCCTGCTGAAACCGGCCTACGGGCTGTGCAGCTTCGACGGCAATCCGTATGTCGAGGTGCTGGTGCCGGTCGGCGCGCTCGAACCCCGCGCCTATTTGCACGTCGTCGCCTACGCGGTCGAAACCCTGCGCGCGATCGAAGGCAACATCGACATGCCGCTCAGGATCGAAAACGGCGCCGGCGCCGAACTTTATCGCTCGGAGCGCTGGGTCGAGCCGGGCGAGGAGACGCATCTGCATCCGCAGCTCAGGCTCTACGGCGACGACTCGTTCCTGGCCGCGACGCTGACCGCCTCTTTCGATCAGCAGCCCCTGGTGCAGCGCCTGAGCCAGACCGAAACCAATTTTTTCATCATCACCACGATCGCGACGATTGCCGCGCTCGGGCTGGTCATTTTCCTGCTCAACCGGGCGCTGATGCCGATGAACAAGCTGCGCAATTCCGTGGGTGCGCTGTTGACCGGAAAGTACGCCCCGATCAGCGAGGAAAAACTGCCGAGCGAGCTGCGCGACCTGGTGGTGGCCTACAACGAAATGGTCGAGGGGCTCGAGGTCGAGACTATTTCGCGTCGCCAGATGGAAGAAAAGCTGCGCTCGGAAAAGGATTTTATCGCCACCACGCTGGATTCGATCAGCAACCCGGTCATCGTGATCGATTCCAAGGACCGGATAAAACTGATCAATCCCGGCGCGGAAAAACTGTTCGGCGACAAGCAGTCCAACCTGCTCGATACGCCGATACACGAGGTACTGATCCTGTATGCCAACCGCCAGACCACCCGTATCGTCGATATCGGCCAGTTGCTGTCCGGCAGGCTGTCGGTCAGCTCGATGTTCTTTTTCGACCCCAACCGCAGTATCGTCGAGCTCGAGTTTTCCGCCTCGCCGATGATCGACATGGAAGCGGAGGATGTCGGCTGGGTTATTATCCTCAAGGACGTCTCCGAGGATCGAAAGTTACGACGCAAGCTCAGCTACGAAGGCAGTCACGACCAGCTGACCGGCTTTCTCAATCGCACCGCCTTCGAGCAGAAGTTCGAGAACCTCGTTACCGAGAACAACAACGCCAGCGCGCAGCACGTGCTGGCTTACCTCGATATCGACCAGTTCCGTACCGTCAACGAGACCTGCGGCAACGTGGCCGGCGACCAGTTGCTGAAACAGGTCAGCCTGGTGGTAAAAAAACACGTCCGCAAGTCGGACATACTGGCTCGTCTCAGCAGCGACGAGTTCGGTATCATCATGCCGTTTTTTGAGATGGAGCGCGCGCTGCAGACCATTCAGAAAATCATCATCGACATCCAGCACAGCGGTTTCGTCTGGAACGACCAGCAATATGGCGTCACCGCCAGTATCGGCGTCATGGCGTTCGGCCGCATGAGCGACGAGTACGCCGATTTTTATTCCAAGGTGACCACCGCCTGTTTTCTCGCCAAGCAGAATGGCGGCAACCAGTACCACTTCATCGACGAAAACGATGAAAAGGTCATGGCGCAGCAGGTATCGATGGAATGGGTGTCGGGCATCATGGCCGGTTTCTCCGAGGATCGTTTCTGTCTCTACGTGCAGCCCATCGCGTCACTCGACCAGAACGACGAGTTTTCGCACTACGAGGTCCTGATACGTTACCGCGGCTCGGACGGCACGATTATCTCTCCCAGCGATTTTCTGCCGCCGGCGGAACGCTACAACCTGATCGAGCGCATCGACAGCTGGGTCGTGTCGAGCGTGATCGAGTGGCTGGAAACGCACCAGCACCGGCTGGGCAAGTTCATGTTCTCGATCAACCTGTCCGGCCGCAGCCTCGGTTCACGCTCCTTCCACCAGTTCCTGCTCGACGCGCTGACCAGCAGCCGGCTGGATCTCAGCATGCTGTGTTTCGAGATCACCGAGACCGCCGCGGTCGAGAACGTCGATCGCTCGATCGAGTTCATCAACTCGATTCGCGACCTCGGCGCCAGGTTTTCGCTCGACGATTTCGGTACCGGGCTGTCGTCTTTCAGTTACCTCAAGCAGTTCCCGGTGGACTACCTCAAGATCGACGGCGAATTCGTGCGCGATATCACCGACGACGACAAGAGTTACGTGTTCGTACGCTCGATGACCGAGGTGGGCCATAGCCTGGACATGAAGGTCATCGCCGAGTTCGTCGAATCGGACACCATGTTCGACCTGCTGCGCAAGGCGAACGTCGACTACATCCAGGGTTACACCGTCGGCAAGCCGGTGGCGATCGATACGCTGCTCGAAGTCGATTTGCTGGCCAAGGAACGGGCGGTCTGACCAGCCGGGGCGCCCCGCCTCAACCGACGACCTTGAGATCGCTTCCCGAGTCGCGCATGTCGCGAAAACTGGGAACGGTCGCGCTCCGCAGGAGTTCATCCCGCGCGGACGCCGTGCGCGATACCGCCAGCTGGCGGATCACGTCCATCTCCAGATACGGTGTCACCATCTGTATGAAATCGAACTGGTAAGGCGATATGTGGCGCGAGTGGCGGAAGCCGATCTTGATTACGCTGTCCGGAAACAGGTGACTTGCGTCGATGTAGACCAGGTCCTTGTCGCTTTCGTCGCAGGCCATTTCGGCAATGATGCCGGCGCCCATGCCGAGGCGTACGTAGGTCTTGATGACATCGGAATCGGTGGCGGTAAAGGCGACCTTCGGTTCAAGGTTGGCCTGCTGGAAAGTCTTGTCGAGCTGCGAACGGCCGGTCAGCCCGAGCATGTAGGTCAGGATCGGGTAGCGGGTCAGGTCCTCCAGCGTCACCGTCTCGCGACGGGTGAGATCGTGCTGGGGCGGCACCACGATGTACCGATTCCAGCGATAGGCCGGGATGGTGACAAGCTCGCCCCGCTCGTCGATCACCTCCGAGGCAATGACGAAGTCGACCTGGTTATTGGCCGCCAGCTTGCACATCGACTTGGGATTTCCCTGGTGCACGCGCAGCTCTATGTGCGGGTACTGGCGCGCGAAGCGCTGCAGGATCGGCGGCAGGATGAACTGGGCCTGGGTGTGCGTGGTGGCGATGGTCAGGCTGCCGCGATTGCTCTTGCTGAATTCGCGCGCGGCCTGCTTGATATTGCGTGCGCTGTTGAGCAGGCTGGTCACGTGCTCGAGGATCGCGTGACCGGCCGGTGAAACCGCGGTCAGTTTTTTACCCGAACGTTCGAAGATCTGGATGTCGAGCTCGTCCTCGAGCAGCTTGATCTGGTGACTGACGCCCGGCTGCGAGGTATACAACTCTTCCGCGGCGGCGGAAACGTTGAGGTTGTTACGCACGACGGCGTCGAGAAAACGAAGCTGCTGTAACTTCAAGATCGGGACAGGCTGGTTGAAACCGGGGGCAGTGTACCCGAAAAGCCTGCCCGGCAACCAGTGTTTACCCTGCCGCGAGGCATGCCGCGTCAGCCCCGCGGGCCGAAATCGATCGATTTGATGCGTGGCGACAGGTTGATTTCATCGATCACGATATTGGTGCTGGTTTGCAGTACCTGCCAGATCGTGTCGGCTATCTCGTCGACCGTGATGGCATTTTCCGCTGCCGCGCCCGGGGCAAAATCGAGCCCGTCGAAAAACGGGCTGCGCACCATGCCCGGGTTGATCAGGCTGACGCGCAGACCGTCGCGTGCGCAGTCCTCGCGCAGCGCCCGCGAAAAACCGCGCAGCCCGAACTTGGCCGCGCTGTAGAGCGCGCCCTTGCGTCCGGCTTCGAGCGCCGATTCGGAGCCGATGAACAGCAGCTGGCCGCGACCCCGGCGCCGCATGGCGGGCACCAGCGAGCGGCAGATGACGAGCGCGCTGGTCAGGTTGAGCGCGATCGACTGCTCGATCTGCGCCACGGAAAACTGCTCGATCGAGCCGAAACGTCCGCTACCGGCGGCATGCACCAGCACGTCGAAATCCCGCGTCGCGAGCAGCGCCTCGATGGTCCGCGCGGTTGCCGCGCTGTCGGCGAGGTCGAGCGCATGATGCTCGAAACCGCTCGCGCCGAGTTCGCTGGCCGGATCGCGGCGGCTGAGGCCGACCACCCGGTAGCCGCCATCGAGCAGGCGCCGACACGCGGCCAGGCCGATACCGGAGCTCGCGCCGGTAACCAGTGCGGTCGGGTTTTCAGCCATGCCAGTCGCAGGGCTGGTAGGTTGCCGCCGGTATGTGGCGCAGCAGTTCCGCCTCGCAGAATTCGATCATTTCACGCTCCAGCGCCTCCGGGTAGCTGACGATGCCATTGTGCAGCACCAGCTCCTGCGCGAACAGGGGTTCTTCCGGGTACAGGCGCGCACTCTGGCGAAAGTGGTCCCGCGTCAGGCGGAAGTTGCCCAGGCTGACGGAGTGCAGCGCCGTGCCGTCGATCGTATCGAACAGCTGCTCGAGCAGGCGGCGGAACTGGCGCTGGTAGTCGCTGTGATAAACCACGGGGTCGAGCCGCAGGCCGACTGGCCAGCCCGCCGCCAGCAACCGCTTCATCGCATCGATGCGCTTGCCGATAGGCGGTACGCCGTGCTCCAGGCGCCGATGGCTGTGCGGGTCGGTGAAGCTGAAAGCGGTAACCACGCGCTCCTGTGGCGCGCGGCGCAGCAGTCCGCGCACCTGGGTACTCTTGGTGCGCAGTTCCAGCCAGGCATTGTCGAGCGTAGCGAACAGCGGCAGGAAATGCTCGGTGAAGCGGGTCATGGGTTCGCTCGCGAGGCTGTCGCAATCGTAGCCCGAGTAAAACCAGACGGATTCACCCGGGTGCCTGGCCGCAACCGCGCGAATGTCGTCGGCAAAATCCTCGTAGTTGACGAACACCAGGTGGTGCGCCGAACGGTACATACCCTGCAGGAAACAGTAGCGGCAGTCGTAAAGACAGTTGAGCATGTGCGAGAAGTAATAGTGGTGATCTCCGGCGAGACCGTAACCCGCGGGTGCGGCAAGCACGTGGCCGCGATGTTTGCGCGCGAGAATCAGCGCGGGGTCGCGCTTTTGCAGGCGGAAGTTCTGCGTCCGCGGATTGAAGACTTCACCGTAGTGCTCGATTTCGACTACCGCCGTGTCGGGGTAGCGGGAGAGAATTTCACGGCTGCGCGGATGCTCGCGCACGGCGGACTCGATATAGATTCGGCTCGGCACGGCTACAGCGCCGCGCTATCGCGCTGGCAGAGCTTTTCCAGCTCGCCGAGCGCCTCGCGGCCGTCGCGGCAAGATGAAGTCGCCCGTTCTACCACCGCCGCATCGACGCCGCGCAGGTCGAGGTAACGCAGCAGCCGACGCAGGCGAAGCTGCTGGGTGCGGCTGAAACGATGACGGGCGCAGAGCGTCGGCAGCGTGGCCGGCTCGGACTGGATACGCTCGACCTCGGCGACCAGTGTTTCCAGCCGGGCGGCCTCGGTCGCGAGCGCCGGCAGCCGCGCGGCGATCAGTTCGCTCACCCGCGCGCGATCGCGCGCAACGTTATGCGCGCTATTGTCGCTGACGACCTTGATCGACTGCACCAGTTCGGCGCCGCTGAAGCGCGTCGCGGCGTAAAAATAGCCGCTGGCCTCCATGTCGTAGAGGTGCCGCGGATGATAACCGTCGTCGACCCGCGCGAGACTGATACAGGCCGCGGCCGGCAGCTGGCCGCGCGCCGGTACAACCGGGTAGTGGCGCTGACCGCTGTCGCCGTCGATGATCTGATCGAGCTGGAAAGCCGCGCCGATCTCAGCCTCGGCCGCACCGGCGATGCCGAGATTGAGCCAGGCCATCGCGCCGTCACCGGCCATGCGCGCGCCCTGCCAGGCACAGGCCGCTGCCGCGGCCAGCTTGCCCTGGCCGGTAACGATACAGGCACAGTCGTCGCCCTCGTACAGGTCGAACGGATGGTCCGCATGCGACTTTTTCAGCCGGTAGTGGTCGATGACCGGTTTGGCCTCGCAATGAAAGGCGGCAACCCAGGTCAGCATCGCGGCTGTACTGCTTCGCTTCTGCACCAGTGCCGGTACAGTGGCGTGAATTCAGCGATCAGGTCGCGGTTGTCGTGTTTGTGCGCGCCACCGAGCAGAATTTCGAGCTTGTGTCGCAGCATTGCGCGCGCGGCGCCGGCCGCTGCCGGCGGCAGGTCCCGCGCGCGCAGCAGGCGATCCAGCGCGCGTACGCGGAAGCGATCCATGGCCGGGTAGCGGCGCGACAGCTGGTCCGGGTGGCCACCGTGCTTCACGATCAGTGCTGCATCGATGTAGCCGACCTCGTGGCGGGCGCACAGCCGCAGCCAGAGGTCGTAATCCTCGCAGGCCGGCAGGGTTTCGTCGAAACCGCCGAGCGCGTCGAGGGTATTGCGCCGCAGTACGCTGGCGGACGGCGAAATCGCGCACAGCGGCAGGCAGTGCTCGAATATCCAGCCGCCGGCCTTGCGGTGTTTCTTCATCGGGTTGACCCGCACGCCGTTACGCATCCAGATTTCGTCGGAGTGAAACAGCACCATGCCGGGGTTGCGCCGCCAGGCCGCGCGAATGCGCTCGATCTTGTGCGGCAGCCAGCTGTCGTCGGAGTCGAGCAGCGCGATCCAGTCGTGTTGCGCGGCCGAGATGCCGCGATTGCGTGCCGCGCTGACGCCGCGATTTGCCTGCCGCAGGACGCGTACCGCGGGGTAGTCCCGCGCCAGTATTTCCGCGCTGCCGTCATCCGAGCCATCGTCGACGACGATGATTTCATCCACCGGCGAAGTCTGCGCGCGCACCGAGTCGAGCGCGCGCGGCAGGCAGTAAGCGCGGTTGTAAGCGGGAATAACGACCGAGATCCGCATCGGCGGGCAAATTCCGCGTCAGGAATTCTGCGGGATGGTGGACTGGCCCGGAAACCGGGTGACGCTGGCGCCGTCCTGGTCGAGGATGCGGTTCTTGCCGCTGCGGTCGACCTCGTCGATGCGGATCACGGCGAAGTGCGGGATGAAGGTGTGCTTGACGTTGCCGAACTCGTTCTTGAGGCGCTCCTCGGCCGGGTCGATCAGCAGCTTGGAGTGCTCGCCGAAAATGATTTCGCCGACCTCGATGAAGCCGGCCATCTGCGACTGGCTGACCTCGTGCGCGTAGAGTTCGTAGATCTGGTTGTTGTTGTGAAACAGGATACGAAAGGTGGATTTCCTGGACCCGGCCATGACTTTGCTATCCGTCCGGCATCAGGTCGTCGAGCTCGCCGTCCATGTGCAGCTCGGCCAGTTCGGAAAAACCGCCGATCAGCTTGCCGTCGATCAGGATCTGCGGCACCGTGCGCGCGCTGTTGGTGACGCGCACGAACTCTTTCATGTGGTCATGGCTTTCATCGATGCGAATTTCGTCGAAGGGTATTTGCCACTTGTCCAGCATGGTTTTGGCACGCTCGCAGAACACGCAGCTGGCGGTACTGTAGATGGTTACTCGGTTCATGGCTTCGATCAGGTTACGGTGGCGCGCAATTCTACACCAGTTTGTTGTGCTCGCCACGTCCAACAGGTAGGGGCGGCCGGGGCTAACTCAAGCTGCGAATCGCGAGTATTGCCTGGTTGCGCAGCGTTTTCAGCAGACCCAGCTGGGCATCGCTCACCCGCAGGCCCGGCCTGTCGCCGGAATCGATGTAGATCAACGCCACCGCCGCCTGGCGGACGACGATCGGAAACAGGGTAAAGCTGCGCGCGCCTACCTTGTCGTGATACCAGTCCGGTATGCGCGCGCGAATACTGGCATCGCGCGTGTTGTCGATACGAATGTCGACGTTGCGCTCGAGCGCCATGCTGAATACGTCGCTGGTCGCGCCCGGCTGCAGCACGAAGCTGTCGGTAATGGTTTCGATATCGTCGCCATAACCGAAACGTGCGCGGATGACGCCGCTGGCCGGGTCGCGCAGGCATAACACTACCCGCAGGTTGCCGAAGGCGCGGTAGATGGTTTCGAGGATCATGTGCAGCACCTGGTTGAGCTCGAACTCGCCGGTCAGCGTGTCGGTGATGTCCTGGATACCGTCACTGAGCGCCTTTTCGATCGAGGCCGCTTGCGGTTCGCTCTGTTCGACCAGTATCTCCATGCTTTCGCTGATGTCCTGCTCGTCCGGCCCTGCCTGCGATTCCTCGCCCGCGGCCGCCGACTGTTGCTGTCGTCCGTAGGGACTCCGGTCGAGGTCGAACTGGATCAGCTCGGCAAATTCGGACAGTTCGCCGAGACAGGTCTGCAGCAGCGCGTCGACCTGCTCGGCCGACAGCGGCAGGGCGCGCTCGAATCGCTGGCGCAGTGCCGCGATGGCCTGCTCGCGGGTTTCGAGCGGTTGCGCCAGCGCGGTCGCCAGCCCGCTGCCGAACTGGGTGATGATTCGCAGCCGCTCGCCGGGCGCGCTGGCCGGTTCGGGCGCGTCTTCCAGCGGCAGCATGCTGTCGGTGATGACCGCGGGGAATCCCCATTCGCGCGCGACCGCCATGCCCAGCCGGGTGTAACTCGTGCCGAGTACCCGGGTGGCCGCGGCGGACTCGCCGCAATCCTTTTCCAGGATGAGCTTGTCGATGGCCTCGGCTTCCTCGTGCAGGTAAAAACGCACCAGCATCTTGCCCAGCTGCTGCAGCAGTGCGCACAGGAAGGCCTGTTCGTGGTCGACCTGCTCCTGGTCCTGCGCCAGCCGGTTGGCCAGCAGGCCGGCGAACAGCGACTCGATCGCCTGCGACTTGAGACGCTCCGACTGGTGCCGGTTCTGCATGTGCTCGAACAGCATGAGGCCGGTCGCCAGGTTGCGCACCGGGTTGAGGCCGAGCATGACCACGGCACGCGAGATGGTACCGATCTTGCCGCCGCCGCGGCTGTAGTAGGCCGAGTTGACCAGGCGCAGCAGCTTGTTGGTCAACGAATAGTCCTTGAGGATCGCGTTGGCAACGCGAGTGAGGCTCTCGGTATCGCTGGTGGAAGCGCGGTTGAGTACGCCGAGCGTATGCGAAAAAGCCGGGAAATCTTTCTTGTGGCGCATGCGGCGCAACAGGAAACGGGTCGTGGCGTCGCTGTCCTGCCGCGGCGCGGCCGATTCTTCCAGCGCGAGGTAATCGTTGAAGGCGCGCAGCATTTCGCCGGCATCGGCGTAGCGCTGCGCAGGGTCACGCGCCAGGGCTTGCAGGATCAGCGCATCCAGCCGTTCGTCGACCTCGCTGGAACGCTCCGATGGCGCGGTGACGTCGCTGTTGGCGATGGCGTGCAGCAACTGGTAGACATCATGGCCCTCGAACGCGGGCTTGCCGGTGAGCATTTCGTAGAACACCAGGCCCAGCGAAAACACGTCCGCGGACTTGTCGTAGCGCTGCGAATCGATGTACTCGGGCGCCATGTACTGCGGTGTTCCGTACAGGTTCTGGCCGTCGCTTTCACGCCCGTCGTTCAGCAGTGCCAGGCCGAAGTCCGCCACCTTGGCGCGGCCATCGCGGTTGATCAGGATGTTGGCGGGCTTGAGGTCGCGATGCAGGATGCCGCGCGCGTGTGCCGCCGCCACCGCCTCGAGCACGTCGCGCATGATCGACAGCTTTTGCCGGTATTCGATACCCTCGGCAATCCTTTGCTGCAGCGACTGGCCGTCGATGTGCTCGAGTACCAGGCAGGGCGTCTGGCGCGTGTCCGTGATGTCGAATATCGATACGATGTTGGCGTGCTGCAGGCGGCTGATGGTGCGTGCCTCGGCAACCAGTTGTTCCAGCGCGGCCGCGTTGGACTGGTCGTCGGCAAAGCGAATCGCCTTGATCGCAACGTCACGTTTCAGTTCCGGATCGTAGGCGAGGTAGACCATTCCCTGGCTGCCCTTGCCGAGCAGGCGGCGAATGGTGAAACGATCGATTTTGTCAGGAATGCTGGCGGCCACGGCAAAAATCACAACCCCTGGGGTTGCTGTATCGGCCGCTTGGCGGAATTTGTTAGTCCGGGGGAGTCTCGTCCCGGTCGTTGACGGCCTGCACC
>JASJCI010000056.1 GCA_030066085.1 Gammaproteobacteria bacterium
GGGGTGACAGGTGTTAACAGTGCTGTAAAAAATTATTCCGGACAGCAGTGCGCTTGCGCGGCGGTCCGCCGATGCGGAATGACGACTAGATGATTTTCTCGTGGGGGTGGCGATCCGGTTTGCAGCAGCTCCTCGCTAAAGTCGCTGTCAAGCAATGTCTGCGAACAGGTCGCGCCATTCGGGATTCAGTTGTTCGATCAGCTCGATCTTCCAGGCGCAATTCCGTTTCTTGATTTGTTTTGCTGTCAATATCGCCTGCTCCATATCGCTATGAAGTTCAAACCAGACCAGGCGGCTGTTGTTTTAGCGCTGGGAAAATCCCGCTACGAGTTTTTCTCTATGTTGCCAGATCCTTTTAGGCAGATCGGAAGTGACGCCGATATGAAGAACGCCGTTTCGGCGATTGGTAACTATGTATGTGCAAGGATTGCGATTCTGCATGGCTTCGTCCTTGAAGCTTGATCCCCAAAAAACGAGGGTATCATCGTGTTCGCCATGATGGCGGTATGCAATAGCAGGAATAGTCAGGCGACTCTAGGCTTCTTTCAGCAAACCGGCTTCGCGTTCGAATTTCTTGACCAGGATTCCCTCGTCGCCGCAGCAACTCGCGGAACAACGGTTGACCTCGGCGAGAGCATCCGGCTCGAGCTCCAGCCACGCGGCAACGGGTGCGTTTTCGGTGGCGCAGTCGCAGGAGATATCGGTATGCGCGTAAACATGTTCGAGACCGACGGCGCGCCCGCTGTCGGCGGCCCGCTCGATCAGCGCGGGATCGGTCGCCGGCAGGTGCGCAAGCTTGTATGCCGGGAAGAAGCGCGTGACGTGCCACGGGCTGTCGGCGCCGAGGTTGTCGCGGATCCACTCGGCGATGCGGCGCAACTCGTCCGGGTCGTCGTTTTTGCCCGGTATGACGTTGGTGCGGGTTTCGACGTGAATGCCGAGGTCGGCCGCCTTGCGGATCGATCCCAGCACCTGCTCGACCGTGCTGACCGGGCAGATTTCCTGGTAGAACTCGGCCGAAAGGCTCTTGATGTCGGAGCAGAGCACGTCGATATAAGGCGCCATCAGTTCCAGGGCCTCGTCGGTGACGAAGCTGTTGGACACGTACACCGTGAACAGCCCGGCCGCCTGCGCCAGGCGCGATACGTCGATTACGTACTCGAGCCAGACCGCGGGTTCGGAGTAGGTGAAAGCGATGCCGTCGACGCCGTGTTTGAGCGCGGTTTCGACCATTTGCCCGGGCGTGACCCAGGCGTCGGTCGATTGCCCGCGCGCGAGCCGGTCGAGTGCGTCGACGCCCCAGGAAATATCGAGATTGTGACAGCCCTTGCAGCGGAAATTGCAGCCGTAGCTGCCGATCGACATGACCCTGGAGTCGGGACGATAGTGGTAAACCGGCTTGTTGCGGATGGACTCGACTTCGATTGCCGAGATAATGCCGTAGGACAGGTTGTACAGCCGGCCGTTGCGATTCACGTGCGCCTGGCAAAAGCCACGCTGCCCGTGCTGCAGGCGGCAGCGCCACAGGCACAGGTTGCAGACCACGTCGCCGTTGGGCAGCGTCTCCTGCAGGCGGGTTTCCACGAGCTGATAAGAGTCGGTCACTTCAGGGCTTTTATGATTCAACAGCATGGCAGTGTAGCGGGGTACGCCGACAAAGCAAACTGACAGCGGGCATGGGCATTGCCGGGAATGCGGCAACTACCCGTGTCCCTGCAAATCCGAAAGGCGGAGGGTGCGGGGAAACGTTTGCCAGGCACTTCCGTGGACTCAGGAGATTGATTCTACCCGAAGGGCATAAAGGCCCCGCGGGCCTCGCAATGACAGGGTCATCTCCGTCGTTGAGCGCCCGAGCGGCTAAAATACCCGGAGGGTTCAGGAGGTTCAGCGATGCAATCTCCAGCGAGTTCCACGGATCCGGGAGATTGCTTCTACCCGAAGGGCACAAAGGCACCGCGGGCCTCGCAATGACGATGGTGTCGCGGTCCTGTTAGCTGTCGGACTGCGATTCCTGGTCGGCGCCGCCGGTATCGATCAGCTGCAGCTGGTTCAGGTAGCTGCTGGCGAATTCATCGGCGGGCAGCGCGTCCGATACGTGCAGTCCCTGGATCGTGTTGCAGCCGATGCCCTTGCAGACCGACTCGTGCCACTCGGTTTCGACCCCCTCGGCGACGACATCGAGGCCGAAGCCGTGGCCCACCAGGGTGATCGCCTGCATGATGATCAGGTCGTCCTTGTTGCTCGGCGCCTCGTGCACGAAACTCTGGTCGATCTTGATGCCGGACAGCGGCAGCTGCTTGATGTAATTCAGCGATGAAAAGCCGGTGCCGAAATCGTCGATCGAGACGTGTACGCCGGCGTTGTGCAGCACGGTCAGCGCCTTGATGACCTGCTCGGTGGATTCGAGCAGGATGTTTTCGGTGATCTCGATACCGATGTCCTGTGGCCGCAGGTTGTACTTGCGCAGGATTTGCAGGAACTTGTACAGCACGCCCTTGTCGGCGAAATCCTTGCTCGACAGGTTGATGTCGACGCGCACGGTGCGATATCCCTGCTCGCGCCATTCGCAGATCTGGCGACAGGCTTCGTTGACGACCCACAGGCTGATGTCGTTGATCAGGCCGCTGCGTTCGGCGATACGGATGAAGTCGGCCGGGCTGACCTTTTGTCCACTTTCCTGCGGCCAGCGAATCAGCGCCTCGCAGGAACTGACCCGGCGGCTATCGAGGTTGAGCTGCGGCTGGTAGTGCAGCTCGAGCCGTTGCTGATCGAGCGCCTCGCGCAGGTTGGTTTCGACCCACTGCGAGAACTGCAGTTCGAGGTTCATCTCGGCGTTGAAGAACTGGTAACAGTTGCGTCCCTCGGACTTGGCGCGGTACATCGCGAGGTCGGCGTTCTTGAGCAGTTCGGAAGGATCGGAGCCGTCTTCCGGAAAAATGCTGATCCCGATACTGGTAGTGACCTGCACCTGCGCGTCCGGCAGGTCGAACAGCGGCTTGAAGCTGGCGATGATTTTTTCGGCCACGTAGATGACGTCCGCGCGGTTTTCGACGTTGCCCATGATCATGACGAATTCGTCGCCACCGAAACGCGCCAGCAGGTCGTAGTTACGGGTCACGTCGGCGATCCGCGCCGCCACTTCCTCGAGCAGCGCGTCGCCGGCCTCGTGGCCGTACATATCGTTGATCTCCTTGAAGTGATCGAGATCGAAAAACAGCGTCGCCAGCATCTTGTCGTTGCGCGAGGTTTCCTCCAGCTTGCGCGTGAAATCCGACTGCAGCAGGTAGCGATTGGGCAGGTTGGTCAGCTGGTCGTAAGCCGCGATCTGCTGCAGGCGCGCCTCGACGATCTTGCGTTCGGAAATCTCGTAAACCAGTTTGCGCTCGCGTTCGCGCAGGTTGTGCAGCAGTCGATTGGACGACAGCCAGGCGAGTACCAGCACCAGGATGAATCCCGTCAGCATCAGCGCGATGTCGTCGACAATGTCCTCGGCCAGGCGCTGGTAAAAGATCGGGTTGGCGTAGACCTTGAGGATCGCGGCCAGCTCGCCGCTGCGGCGGATGAAGATCGGGTTCTCGCTGACGATGCAGTGCTGGCAACCGGTATTACCGACGTTGATATTGATGGTGTCGTAGTCGGCCGGAAAAACGTCGTAGTCGACCTCGAGCGAAATGCCGAGGTAGTAGTTTTCCTCGGTGGATGGATCGCTGATCAGCAGCATTTCGTTGATCGAATTGTGGATCAGGGAAAAATCCGCGCTGGCGCCGAGGTTCTGGAATTGCGCCTCGATGGCGCTGGCGTGTGAGGCCGCGAGCACGCGCGCGTTCGCCTGCGCCTCGTTGATCAGCCGCGGCCGGATATCATCGTGCCAGTTCCACAGCGTGATGCCGACGATCACGACGCCGACGACCAGGAACAGCAGCGAGGACTTGAAGTCGAGTCCGGGCGAAAAACTTCGTAACAATTCTTTTTTACTCATATTTCACCGCAATGCGCAGAAAGAACGCCTTGAGTTGAATTCTTGCCCGTTGCAGGGCGCGGGTGTTGACCATGGGCAGCACCTTGTGGGTGACCTTGAAGCCTGCGGCTACGCCGCGCTCGACGTCACCCTTGAACGGGGAATACAGCAGTAACCGCTTGGTTTCGGCGTAGCGGATGACCTCGTCGATGCGGTCATCCAGTGGCTCGGCGAGAAACACCGATGACAGGGAGGAGGGGTTTTCGGCGAATAAATCCTCGAGCGAGATACCGCGGACGTCGAGTTCGCGGCCGCGAATGACTGGCACGGTCTTCAACAGCCGCTGCTTCAGCTGCTCGGCAACCTGCGGGCTGTCGCGGTAGAGCAGCAGGATGGACAGGGGTTCGCTGCTGTCCTGCGCGCCGAGGTCCTTGTTGGCGGCAATGACCAGGGGTAATTGCTCGATGCCGAGCTGGCGGCGCATCGAAACGTCACCCTGCGCCAGCGTCGATTCGCCGACGAACGGCAACACCATCAGCAGGATGACGAGCAGGATTTTTTTGCCGCTTTGCAACATTTCCACGCCTCGCATCCGTCAGGGCTGGAAAATCAGCTGCAGCCACAGCAACGCGCCGTCGCTGTAGGGATAGTCGTCGGCATAGGTCGCCGTCGGTGAGGGATACTCGAGGCGCTCATCGAGCAGGTTGCGGATGCCGGCACGCAGGCTGAGTCCGTCCCTGCCGGCAAATCGATCCTGCAGGAGCGAGAGATCCACCTGGGTAACGGTGTCGAAGTCGTCGCGGGAATCACCGTCTTCGCGATCGCGTTCGCCGCTGGCGATGATTTCGAGGTTGATCCTGGTCATCGGCATCAGCTGGTGACCGAGTCCGAGCTTGAGCTGCCAGGGAGTAGCGCCGACAAGGTCGTTGTCGCTGTAGTCCTGCAGCGCGAGATTGCCGGCCAGGTCCCAGCGAGTGTCGATAGCCTGTTCGAGTTCCAGCTCGTAACCCTTCAGGTCCGTGGTCGAGTTCAGGTTGCGGTAGCCGAAGGGCGCGAAATCCTGGAACACGATCAGGTCGTTGAGCTCCGCGAAGTAGAGAGTGTTACGAATGACCAGGTTGTTGCCCTGGTGAATGTGGCCGAATTCGAGCGTGTCGATGGTTTCCGCGTCGACCTCCGATGCAACCGCGCCGTTGTATTCGATCAGCGACGGTGGGCGAAACGCGCGCGCGAGCTGAGCCTTGAAAATCTGGTTGTCGTCGCGTCGCCACACCAGCGCGATTCGCGGCGTAACGCTCGAACCGATATCTTCATAATCGTCCACGCGCAGGCCCGACGTCAGGGTCATGCTGTCGTCGATATCGAAAGTGTCTTCGAGCACCAGGCCGAGCGAACTGCGCGTATCGTCTTCCTCCACCGGCGGCTCGAACTCGTTCAGCGTCGGCGAGGGCAGGTTGGTGCCAGGATCGAGATTGATGAACTGTTCCGAGGTGACCACGCGTACCTCGGCCAGGATCAGTTCGCCATAGAGGCTGTGACGTCCGAGTCTTCGTTGCAGCTTCGCGCGGGTGTCGATGCGACTTTCGACCAGCTCGGTATCGGCAAAGATATCGTCCTCGGTACCGAGACCACCGAAGTTTTGCGGCAGTCCGAGAAACAGTTCGTTCTGCTCGCTCGAGTTCACCACCAGTCCGACCGACCACTGGCCGGTCACACCGTCGTCCAGGCTGAATTCGCGCTGCAGGGAAGCGGTTAGCAGGCTGTCCGAAATCACGGTTTGGCGATCGTCGGGCGGTAGCAGGTTGTTGGTGCCGAAGTGATCGCCGCGATTGGCCTGCTGGAACTGCAGCAAGGTGGTCCAGTCACCGATCTCCAGGTCGAAGATCACCGATACGAAGTCCCGCTTGTTATTGATCGGGCCGGGCGCCAGGCTGGGTGTCCCCGCCGGGGTACGGTCGGTGCCCGAATCGATATCCTCGCCCTCGGTCTGGCCGGCGGCGAGGTTGATGCTCGCGCGAAAGTCGTTACCGGCTCCGCCGAAGGTCTTGAGCAGCGATGCCTGTATACCCTCGGACGATTCGACGCCCGCGCTGTAGCTTTCGCCGCGGCTGCGGGTGATAACCTGCAGTACGCCGGCATAGGCGAATTCGCCGAACACGGCCGAGCCGGGACCACGGATGAACTCGATCCTCTCGATCTGGTTGACCGGGGTCGCGTAAATGGTGCTCGTGGTGGCCCCGGCGGAAGGATTGATGGCCTGCCCGTTCAGTACCAGCTTGACCTTGGATGGCTCGAACAGATCGCCGACACCGCGCACACCGACGCTCAACATGCCGGTTTCGTTGCGGGTTGCATTGACGCCGGGCAGTGCGCTCACGGCCTCGTGCAGGGTGCGAAAACCGCGTCGTATCATCTGCTCGCCGGTCATGACGCTGACGATGCCGGGGACGAAGTCGGCGTTGAGTTTCGTTTCGGTGGCGAGCGAGGTCTGCTGATCGAGCAGCCGCAGCAGTTGCTCGAGTTCCTCGGAATCGTCGGCATCCTGTGCCAGCGTAGCCCCGAGCGGGGACAACACCAGTAAAACGACGAAAATTCGAAGCAGACCGCTTAGCAAGAGACCTTCCTTCGCCGCGGTATCCTGCCCTTCTGGGCAGGGTCGGCGTCAGGGTTTCAGGAACGTGGTATCGGTAACCAGTACGTTTACGTTCTGAGTATAGAAGAACGGCAGGATGTCGTCGGTGTCGGTATCGTCGAGATCGCTGTTGCAGGTGAAGGCGACGGTGTAGTTACCCTGCGGCAGAAAAGCCGCCTCGTAGAGGTAAAGCCCGCTCGCGGCGTCATAGCTGATCGGCGTCGTCGTCAGCGGTTCGACGTCGGTGTTCGACGACTCGTCGATATCGTCGGGTACCACGTTGTGGCCGGCAAATACGTATACCGCGTTATGCGTATCGACATTGGCATCGGAACAGCCCGCGCCGAGCAGCCAGGACGAGCCAACGGTACCGCGAATAACGCCGACATTTTCATCGACCACCAGGCGCATCTTGGACTTCAGTCGGTAGGTGCCGGAACCTTTCTTGTACTTGACGGCCTTGCGCAGGTCGAAGTCGACCGTGAAGTTGATCAGCCGGTCCTGCGGGATGGTGAAATTCTGCCCGACCTTGAGACCCTTGCTGCCGCCGTCAGGAATTTCGAGGTTGTGCGTGCCGCCCGACTTGTGCTCGACCCAGTTCGCCATCGGCGTCTCGTCGACCAGGAAGCGTACCTGCTTGTAGTTGCCGGGTTCGATCGGCATCTCCACCAGCAGGTCGGCGGTGGTCATGCCCTGCAGCGCCAGCAGATCGATGTCCTGCGGCGTGTCGAAGGTGTAACGGGACCAGCCGCCTTGCTTGCGCTTCATCTCGACCGCGGTGAAACGCACCATCACTCGACTGAGGTTGTCGATCGGCGCATCAGTCAGGCGCAGCGAGAAGCGCGAATCCTCGGGCATGATCCCGCTGGAAGTCGTGATGGTCACGCCGCGCGTCTGCTGACTGGATGTGCTGCTGCCACGGTCGCCCGATCCGGTATCGGTACCACAGGCGGAAACCATCAATACCAGGGACAGCAGGTATGCGAAATTGAGTCGTCGAGTCATGGTTTCGGGCTCGGTTTCGGTGTTTTGACCCCTGTTCCGGGTTTCAGGCTGCGGAAAGGGCCTTCGCTCTAAACGGGAAATGTTAGACAGGAAACTGCCCTGGACAGGAGAACTGCGTCAAAAAAAGGTCGAAAACATGGAATTCAGCCGACGAACGGGGGCAGCGGCGTATTTTTTTGTCAGCCCGGCTGGTGCAGGATTCAGGCCTGTAATCCGGATTTTGAGCAGCGTTTCCTGCCCCAGGCGCGCTGTTCGTGTTGATCCGCTCGAGATGACGACCGCAGCGGCAATCACGATCTCGTTACCGACGCTGGATTAGAGGAAAAGGTTATCGCTGACCATGACCTTGACGTTTTGCACGTCGAACAGGGGAACTACGCGAACAAAGTCATCGTCATCATCGTCGTCATCGTCATCGTCGTCATCGTCGTCGTCCCGCCTCGATGGTGCGCGGACGGTGATGTTGGCGGCGCAGCTGAGGCCGAGCGTATACTCTCCCTCCGGCAGGTAGGCTGCTTCGTAGATGTAGTCACCGCTGCCGATGTCGAGCCGGATCGACGCTGTCGACAGCGGTACCGCATTGACCGTATCGGCGTTGAAACCGGCATAGACGAAAGCCGCGTTGTACGTGTCCGGATTCGTATCCGAACAACCGGGCGCGACCAGTTTCGCCCGGTCGACAGTCCCCCGAATGTGGCCGGAAACGGCTTCGTCGACCACTCGGACAACGGGATCGAAGCGGTAGTTGCCCGTGACCGAGTCGACCGATAACGATTGTCGCAGATCAAAATCGACCATCAGCGAGATTGGGCGGTTTTCCACCACGTTGAAATCTTGCCCGAGAGTGATGACTTTCGATGGATTGCGCGGAAACATCACCTCGAAAGTTCCGCCCGCGGCAAGCTCGAGGAAATTAGCCATGGGGGTGGTGGCGAGATAAAGCCGGAGTTGCCGGTAGTCACCGACGTCGATCGGTACGTTACTCAGCAGTTCGCTGCTGCGGGTGCCCTGCAGCGCGAGCAGGTCGATAGAACGTGGTGTGTCGTAGGTATACCGGATCCACTTGTTGGACCGGGTCTTGACCTCGACGGCAACGAATTCGAATACCACGCGGGCAGCGTCGTCAACCGGCGCGTCGGTAACCCGCAGCGAAAGGCTGGAAGCCTTGCCTTGCGGACTGGAACGGGTGATCTCGATCGCGGTCGTCGGCGCACTTTCGTCCGCCTGCGAATGCCCGGAGGTGGAACTGGAATCGGTTCCGCAGGCGGCCAGCAAGGTCGACACGGCGAGTGCGATGAATAGATTACTGCCGATCGATCGTTTCATTGGGTTACACCGGTACGGTCCGCAAGAGACCGACGCCCCCCGAATTGCTGCACGAGCCGCTAATCGTAGGGTCATTTGCGATGCAGGAAGGTGAACTGGGTCGAGTTAAATTCCGGTCGTAGCGACGAACGGTAGTTTTTGCGGGACGAAAGGTTAGCGCTCTATGCAGCGGGGGCGGAACACTCCGACGCTGGCGATTCGGGAGCCCGGGGCTCCACTACCGAGCCTGTCCCGAGGACGTTTGATGCCCGGGTTGCGAGGCTGGCTGTATCCCCGGCAAACCAGGTTGTCTGGCCAGGGCCGAGACACGATCAGGCCTTCGATGCGGTGACCAGGAAAACCGGGTAGTCCCTTTCCTCGCGCCTGATCACGTGCGCGGTGGAGAATTCGACCTGCTCGAAACCGTGGCTTTCGAGCCTGGCGCGCAAATCCGCTCGATCGAATCCGCTGTGAAACACGCCCTCCGTGCCCGGGGGGTGAAAACTGCCGTCCTCCTGGTCCAGGTCGGCGAGAGCGATGGTGCCGGAATCATTCAGCATTTCACGGAATGTCGTTAGCAGCCTCGAGGTGTCCTCGACGTGGTGCAGGGTCATGGCGCTTGCAATCAGGTCGAAGCGTTCGTCGAGCGGCTCCGCGAGGATATCGCGGCAAAGCGTCTCGACCTTGCCTTCGAGCTCCGGCTTGGTCGCCAGTTTTTCGAGCATGGCGGGCGAGACATCGACCGCGACGATGCGGCCGACCCGTGGTGCAAGCCGGGCGGCGACCAGGCCGGTACCGGCGCCGAAATCCAGCACCTGCATCTGCTCGTGCAGTGGCACCCGCTCGAGGATCGAAGCGCCGACCGCGGCGGCAAGTTGCGTCCTGCGGTCGCTCGCGTCCCAGTCGCCGGCCTTGGCGGCAAAAAGATCAGACATTTGTTTCTCCCGTGAATTCAGGTAATTATATATAGCGACTCGGCCACGGGTCAGCAGATTGACCGGCCAAAGAGCGGGAATATGGTCTAACATCTCGGCATGGGGATAGATTTCTTGCACACGCGCGTACTTGCCTTGCTATTGCTGTTCGGGTGCTCCGCCAGTGGCTCGGCCATGGCGGTCGAGGTTTACAAGTACGTCGACAGCAGCGGCCGGGTGCACCTGACCGACAGGCCGCCGCACGACGGCTACCGCCTGATCCAGAAGGGCGGCAAGATGCTGCGTACGCCACGGATCAATTTCCGCGACAAGGACATCAACCGTAAACGCTTTACTCCCAAGATTGCCCGGGTCGCGGGCCGCTACCGGGTGCCGGAAGCGCTGGTGCACGCGGTGATTACGATCGAGTCCGCGTATGATCCAAACGCCGTGTCGCGGGCCGGCGCGGTTGGCCTGATGCAGCTTATGCCAGCCACCGCGAGGCGTTACGGGGTTGCCAACCGGCGTGACCCGCTCGCCAACCTGACGGGCGGCGTGCGTTATCTCAGGTACCTGCTGTCGCGTTTCGACGGAAATCTCGAGCTGGCACTTGCCGGCTACAATGCGGGCGAAAACGCGGTCGAAAGATTCGGCCGCCAGATCCCGCCGTTCGACGAAACGCAGAACTACGTGCGCAAGGTTTTGCGACTCTATTCCCAGCAGTCCGCCGGACTCGCGGACGACGTCTGACTGGTAGTATTCACCTGAATTACGGGTTTACACCGCGGCGGGCTTGACTCCGGGCCCGCGCGACTATTTAATACGCGCTTCCGTCCCCTATGCCCAGGTAGCTCAGTCGGTAGAGCAGTGGACTGAAAATCCTCGTGTCGGTGGTTCGATTCCGCCCCTGGGCACCAACCTTTCATCCAGTAGCGTCCAATAACTTCAAGCCAGGTCCGCGGCAATCGCCCGTAATGGCGAACGAACCCGGAGTCTGCCACTACCCGAAATTCCTTTGAATTTACCTTCGCCATCGGTGAGTTCGAAATTGCCTGCGCATCCACCACCGCCAAACTTGCCTTTACAAGTCATCTTGGCGTACAGCACGTCGTCCGGGGAGGCTGTGATTTCGCAATGGCCAACGGCCTGTGTCGTACCGTTTTTCAGGTCTAGCTGCTGCATCACGGGGCAGATAACAAAACCCTCGTTCATATCGCCTTTCGCGGACTCGACATAGATGATGCCCTTAAGCGAGCCCATGAACACGATGGTATCGGTACTTACCTGGTAAACCTGGCCTTCACCATCCCACGGGATGGTTGCCTGGACGGTGCCACTTTCCGCTGCCTGAGCCGATGAAACCACCAGCAGCAGGATCGCCATCAACGGCGTCGGAAAGATTCGCTTTTCGGTCATTACCTGATCTCCTGTCATCTTCAAAACTGCAACCCATTCACATTTCTGCATCGGTCGATACGGTTATGATCGTTCTACTTACTGATAGATCCGGATTTCTTTGATGAAGGCGGAAGATTTGCCGCGATTACTGGATTTCTTGGTATCCAGCGCTATCGCAAGTCCCGAGATACCCGGGTCATCATCCCGCTCTTTGTCAAAAAAAGTTCGGTAACCCTCGAGCAAATTGAAACGCGATGTCACGCTTTCGCCGGGCGCCGGGCGATCGATACATACGAAGCGCCCCTGTTTTTTGAAGAACCTCCCCTGGTACGCATGGCTCAAGCGATCCTCGCCATGGCACGGGAATACACCAATGAAATACGGGCTATCGGGAATAAAAATCGAACCGCTCGGTAAGCGCTCGTCCCCCATAAAAACAATGATCATGATGGCCTCGTTACGAATACCCTGCTCATAGGAGACGTCCGCGGGAAACAGGTTGACACCCCAGTCGACCTCGATGTGGCTGAATTCGGCCACGTTGACCGTCTCGTTGAGCATAATACCGAGGGCGCGTCGTTTTGCCTCGATCAGTAGACTGTCATCGGTTACTTCGAGATCGATGAAATTGCGCTTTTGTAGATCATGCTGGAACACAAATCCCTTGGCCTGCAGCCAGTCTTCCTCGGAGCCAGTCTCGTAATCATTGAAACGAATGATGTGGGTCAGTTTCTCGCTGTCGCTGATCGCTGCCAGCGGTGAGAGACACACCACAATCAGTACGGCCAGCAATTTCGTACTTTTATCCAATTCGACAATGCTCTATCGGCTTCTTTTTGTATCACTGGTTATATTGTTTTCACGTTTCATGCCAAACCGGGCGCCACATGCCGCCTGTGACGTATCCATCTGTTTTTAAATGTGTTATTTCTATCCGAGTCAATTGGGGACGCGATCCCGCACGGCTCCGAGACTCCAACATTTTGGCTATCCTCCAATTAGTTGGAGAATTTCAGCGTTGGTTTTTTCGTTCTGACGCTTTGTGTCGGGTAGGATCCCGAGCGTTCGGATTCAGCGGTTAATTACCCGGCGAACCGTGTCCGAAGGGGATTCGCCATAGCGGCGTTTGTAAGCGAGCGAGAATCTGCCGAGGTGGGTAAATCCATATTCGATTGCGACATTGCTCACCGAAACGTTGGTCTGACTCAGCAGCAGGCGTTCACGAACCCTGTCCAGGCGAACCGAGCGGAGAAATTGCATGGGCGTGTAGTCGCGGTATTTCTGGAAAGCGCGGAAGATCGAGTTCACGCTATGTCCGGTTACCTGCGCTATGGTTTGCATATCGATTGGCTGTTCGGCATTTGAGTTCATGTATTCCTCGACAAGTTGAACCTTGTGCAATCCTGCATTACGGCCTGGCTTGTGTATCTCGTCGCTGAGGTTGTTCTTCAGGCCATACAGCATAAGCGTCATCATCGCATGCTCGATACTGGCCACGGCGGCGGGCGACTCCGCCAGACCGCCTTGCCGATTGATTTCAGTAGCAAAAGTTTTGAGTTGCGCCACCAGCGATATAGCCTGGGGCCTGGCCAGGTCAAATTGCGGTTCAAAGCGAATATCCGACAAGTTCGATCTTCCCGTTATCGCCGTCGAGACATTCCGCAAGACCTCGTTCTTGACGTTGAAACACAGTAGCCTGGTACCCGGCATTACCTTCACCTTAATCTGTTGATTTTCCGAAATCATGCCGCCATACCGGTCATCTGCAATTGCAATCTGGCCATCAATTTCAAAATCAACCCCGCCGGTCAATGGGTACTGTATCGTGTGACAGCCCAT
>JASJCI010000004.1 GCA_030066085.1 Gammaproteobacteria bacterium
GGTCGAGCCGCGGGATGACAACTCAAGAGGTAGAGAATTAAGTCGGAGTACGGCTTTAGCGTACCAAAACATCGTTTTTAAAAGTGTTTTTGATCAGGCGTTTAAAATATCCCGGACAGCAGTGCGCCTGCGCGGGGATGACGATGAGTCGGTAGCGTCATTCGGGGCATAATTCGGGGTACGTTCCCATTTTGGGGGGTACGTCCCCGAATTTCGGATTTGGAATTGGGGATTAGCGGCGGTCGGGGGTTTCGGTGGGGCCGTTGGTCGCGCCGTCGAAGACCTGTTCCATGTTGGCCTCGGTGTCGGCCAGCTCATCGTCGAGGATGCGGTTGATGATCTCGACGCGCCGCACGTCGCCCGCCGCAGGGATCGGGTCGCCGTAGTCATAGTCGACGATAGTCGGCGTAATCAGCACGACGATCTCGGTCGAGGTCACGCTTTGCGCGCGGTTCGAGAACAGGCCGCCGACGAGCGGGATGTCGCCGAGCCCCGGCACACCCTCGCGCGTGTTGTTGACCTGGTGCTTGATCAGGCCGCCGAGGAATACGGTCCTGCCGTCGGGCACCAGCATGCGGGTGGAAACCTTGGTGGTGGACTTGGCCGGGAGGCCGTCGTCCGACACCGCGCCGGTGCTGACCTCGGGAAAGATGTCGAGCATGATGCGCCCGTCACGGTCGACGCTCGGGTTGACCTTGAGAATCACGCCGGACTCGAGAAACTCGATGCTCTCGCTGGTGACCTGGTTGATGGTCGTGGTCACGCGATAGCCGATCTCGGTACCGACAATGGTCTCCGCCTCGAGCCCCTCCATCGCCAGCAGCTTGGGTGTCGAGATCGTGCGCAGGCGGCCGCGCTCCTTGAGCGCGTTGAGTACCAGGGTCACGTTGCTGTTGGTGTACTGCGCGAACAGCCCGGCCGAGGTCGGATTGGCCAGGCCCTGCACGCCGATGCTGCCGCTGCCGTCGGAAATGTCGAACAGTTTCGACCAGTCGAGGCCGTAGGACTGGTTGTCGGTCAGCGAAATCTCGAGAATCTTGGCCTCGATCATGATCTGCTTGGGCTGGCGGTCGATCGCCTCGAGAATCACTTCCATCTTGTCGAGAAACGGCGGCATGTCCTCGATGATGAGGATATCGGTGTCCTCGATTGCCTTGGCATTGCCGAACTCGGACAGGTATTCCTCGAGCACCGACAGTGCGTCGGAGGCGGACGCGTACTGCATCTTGAACGAACGTACGTCGAGCATCGGGCTCTGGTGAAACTTGCCGGCATCGTCGCGTTCGATGACAAAGTAGCTGCCGTTACGCTGCTCGACGACGAAACCGGCCGACTGCGCAATCATGTCGACGGCCTGGCTGGTTTCCATGTCGTAGAGATTGACCGAAACGTCACCGCTTATGCCGTCGGCGACGAAGATGTTGATGCGCTGCTCGCGCGACAGCATCTGCATGACTTCGCGGATATCGAGCTCCTGGATCGACAGCGTGATCTTGCCGCCGAACGCTACCGGCGCGACGAACAGCAACGCCAGCAGCAGGCAGCCGCGCACAGCTGCCCCGGTTTTCGTCAATATCGAGCGCAAACAGGTCATGTTCCTTATCTCGGCAACAACTGCTTTAACTCAAACGTGAATTTGCGCCCATCGCGTTCGAAGGTCGCGCGGCCCTCGGCAACCGCGACCAGGCGCAGGCCGTCGATATCCTCGCCGATCTCGAGCAGTTCGCCATTGACCACCACCATCGGCGCAACCTTCGATACCAGGGTTGCCGACAGCTCGAGCTCGGGCTCTTCGCTGACGGTGACGGGCGGCGGCGGCGGGGGCGGCGGCTCGTTGACGATCTCGGGCCGGCTGAACGGATTGTGCCGCAGCTGCTGCAGCTCGGCGGCATCGGCGGCGGTCGCGGTCGCGAGCAGCAGGCAAAACACTGGCCAGGCGCAACTAGGACGCACGACCAGCCTCCTCCATGCGGTAGGACACCAGCGTCAGCGACAGGCTCAGCAGCGGATCGTCCGTGTCGTCGGCACTGCCGGCATCGATATCGAATTTCTTGACCACGATGTAGCCGAGCTCATCGTTGACCATCTGCAGCCATTCGAAGAAGTCGTGGTAATGCGCATTCAGACGAACCTCGAACAGGCTTTCGCGAAAGTTCTGCACCTGCCTGCCGCTGCCCGGCTGTACGCTGACCAGCTCGACGTCGGTCGCCCACGACACCTTTTGCAGGCGGCCGATGACGAAGGATTCCATCTGTTTTGCCGGCAGGCGCGCCATGTCGCCGTGCAGTTCGCGCGACAGCTTCTGTACCTCGCCGTCGATGTGCGCGAGCTGCAAAGTCAGCGAATCGCTACTGGATACGGTCTGCTCCAGCAGCTGGTGACTGGCATTGAGGGCACGATAAGTCTTGAGCTGCGGCCACAGCAGGTAGGTGATTTCGACCACCCCGACCAGCAGCACGATGCCGATCAGCATCATCGCTACCACCCGCGGCTGCGCATTGTCGAAGAAGTCCTGCATCAGCCCCTCCGGCCGCGGGTGCTGACGACGACATCGAGACTGAAATCGACCAGCTTGGCCGCGTCCGACTCGTTCATTCGCGTATTGACGATACGCACGTTTTCGATCTCGGGCTGTTGCGTCAGGTTGAGCACGAACTTCGACATCGCGACGTGATCGAGCGCCTGGCCCTGGATCGTCATCGTGGTATCGATTTTCCAGGTTTCCTCGGCCTGGTTCGGACTGTCCGAAGTGATGACGATGAAATACCCGGTGTTGACCGCTTGCTCGCGGTTTTCGACCGGCGTACCGGCGCGGCGGAATTTCCAGTTGGTCAGCCAGACGTCGGGGCCGGGCAGCGCGCGGTCGATCATGACGAACATCTGCTCCGCCGACGCACCGCTACGCAGTCCGCTGAGCAGGTCGAGCTGCTGGCGCAGATCCTTTTTCTGCCGGGTCAGCTTTTCCAGTTCGCGCCGATTGGCGTTGGTAATTTCACGCTGCGATTGAAAGTCGGTGATTTCCGCATCGATGCGCGCATTGGCCTCGCGCAGCGCGACGAAAGCGCCCACGAACAGCAGCGTCATCAGCAGCAGCGCGACGCCGGCCTGCTTGAGCCAGCGCGTGAACAGCAGCTTGCGCCGCAGGTCGTCGGGAAACAGGTCGATTTCACTCATGCCCGATCTGTCCCCTGAGCGCCAGCCCCATCGCGATCGAGATATCGGCAAACAGCCCGTGCCACGGGATACGCGTGTCCTCGTTTTCGTCGCGAAAGATCTGGGTAAACTCGGTCTGGCCGTCGGGCGCGTCGAAGTCGAGCAGCGACAGCAGGGTCTGCTGCGCGCCGGGCCAGTGCGAAATCGCGCCCAGCAGGCAGATCCGGCTGACCGGTACACCGTGGGTCTCGGCCGCGGTGAACACCAGCACGCGGTTGATTTCGTTGACCAGCTCGAGGAAGTGCGGCTTGACGATTTCGAGCAGGGTCGCCGACACATCGCCGGCATCCTCGGCACCCATCGCGCGCAGCAGCGGCTGCTTGTCGAAGCCGTGATCGACCACCAGCGCCCTCGCCGATGCCAGCGAAACGTCGAGCTCGCGCGCGATACGCTCGAGCAGCATGGTTTCGCCGAAGGCGACTGACTGGTTGAACAGCAGGCGACGACCCGAGATCACCGTCAGGTAGGATTCCTGCGGGTAGGTATTGATCATCAGCACGTTGTCGGCGGCTTCGCCGGTATAGAGTGCGCCGACCACGCGCCTGAGCGCGGTGGGCGCGACATCGAGCGAATCGATCTCGAGCCCGCAGCCGATCAGCGTATTGAGCAGCCGGTCGACGCTTTTCCGCGACGCCACCGTGGCCACCACCATGTGCTCCTCGTCGCCCGGCTTGGCGCGCACCGGCACGTAATCGACGACGTAGTTATCGATCGGCTCCTCGACCCGGCTGGCCAGCATGCGCACAACCTCGGCGTCGACGTCGCTGACGCTTGACTTGTAGGTCAGCGGGATGATGCGCACGTCTTCCCAGGGCATCAACGCGGCTACCCGCCGGCCCTTGAAACCTTTTTTCCTGAGCGCATCGTTGAGCATGCGTTTCAGCCGGCGGGGATCCTCGAGCAGCGCCTTGCGACCGCCGTCGTAGTCGATCGAGGCCTTGGCCACGATCGAGTAAAGCCCGTGTTCCAGCGGCCGGATCTGGCACAGATGTATCTGGCGCTCGCCCAGGTCAAGGCCGATCAGCCCGGGGCCCGAGGCCTTCGCCGGCGACGGAATTCGGTTCTTGAATTTCTGCAGTATCGACATGCGCGCTGGTTTCGAAACCCGGTTTCGGGATTACGTAAGGTATCGGCCGAGCGCGGCCAAAATTAAGCGTTTCTGAACTGCATTGACGGATGGTTGTGGCGTGTCATCAGCCGGAGGTCCCGTAATCATCAATCGAGGACTCATCGTCATCCCCGCGCAAGCGGGGATCTCCGGACATTGACGTGTTACATGTTTCCTGACTCTTCGGATGGGTGCCACCACCACAAGATCCCCGCTTACGCGGGGATGACGATGTGGCGATTGCTGGGGTGTGCGTGCTTCCGGCTTGCGGTGCTTACGAAGCCTTGCGCTGCAGCTTCGGGAACAGCGTGGCGACGACGCTGTTGAGCTGCTCGCCGACGGTGGCGTCGATCGCGGCGCAGCGCTCGGCGTCGAGCCCGGTCAGCGCCCAGGCCGCCGGGTTCGCCTGCGCCAGCAGTTCGTCCAGGGTACCGTCGTCGGCAAAAGCATCACCGAACAGTGCCGCGATGTGCATCACCGCGGCCTCGAGCGCGTAATTATCCTGTGGATTCGGCTCGAGGTAATGCTCGACGATCGACACCAGGCTCTCCGGCAGTTTCCAGTTCTTCATCAGGCTGGCGGCCACACGCGCGTGATCGAAGCCGATGACATCGCGCTCGGCATGATGCAGGCGCTTGCCGGTCTCGCGCGATTCGCGGCTCGCCTGCTGCATCAGCACCGGCACCGACTGGTACATGATCAGGTGGCCGATGTCCGACAGCAGGCCGGCGACGAACATGCGCTCGCTGTCGATCAGGTTGCACTCGTTGGCCAGATTGCGCGCGGCGATCGCGCGGTAGACGCTGCGCAGCCAGAACTGCTTGACGTCGAGCTGCTCGCACTCGTAGTCACCGAGCGCATCGGCGATCGAGGTCGCGAGCACCAGTTCCTCGATCTCGCGCACGCCGAGGATCGACACCGCGTGCTGCACGGTTTCGATCTGCGCGGCGAAACCGAAGTAGGCGCTGTTGACCAGGTGCAGCAGGCGGGTGGTCAGGCTCGGGTCATAGGTAATCAGCCCGGCCACTTCGCTCATCGAGTAGTCCCGCCGGGCAAGCAATTCCTTGAGCCGCCAGTAGATATCCGGCAGCGTAATCATGCGGGCTTCGGTCGAAACCCTGTACCAGTTGTCGCTCATGGCCGTTACCAGGTTGCGCGTGTAATCGCTTATTCGGCAGGCGGATCGGAATCCTTAACGATCGACACCACTTTCCCGCTGGCATTCACCAGGCGACCGCCCTTGTTCCACAGGGTCTGGGTGCTGACCAGCACATCATCGGGGTCCTGCAATTCGCTGACGACGATGTTGGGCTGCGCCGGGTTGGCGTCCTTGAGGCTCTTGGCGCGGTAGAGCGCGAGGTCGGCCTGCTTGTACAGCTGGCGGTAGCCGACCTCGAAATCCGGCGGCACGCTGGCGACGCCGATACTCAGGCTGGCGTCGACGATTTCGGGGCACTTGCCGTCAGCGTTCAGTTCTCGGAACAGCTTGGTCGCGCGCGTGGCGACAACCTTCGGATCGAGATCGGCGAAAATCACCGCGAACTCGTCGCCGCCCATGCGCACCAGGCGAGCGTTATCGTCGAGCACGCCGGTGAAAGCGCGGCCGATGCGCTGCAGGATACGGTCGCCGTCCTCGTGCCCGCAGACGTCGTTGATCACCTTGAAGTCGTCGATGTCGAGCAGCATGAACTGGACCTGGTGCTGGTTTTTTCGGCAGCGGGCGAGAAACTCGTCGAACTCGAGGTCGAAGTAACGCCGGTTCCAGGCGCCGGTCAGCGGATCGCGGTTGGAAAGATCGAGGATGCGGTCGTGCGCAACCACCAGCTCGTGCTGGGCCGAGATGTCGTGTTTGCGCAGCTTGACGTTGCGCCCGACCAGCAGCAGGCTGACCATGCCCGCGCCGACCATCAGGAACTGCAGCGTCCACAGGCTTTGCTCGGTAAAATCGAAGCGCGCATCGACGGTCGAATAGGTGAACATCAGGTAGATCAGCAGCGTTACCGCGAGCGCTTCGCCGAGACCCCAGGACATCATCGGCACCACGATGAACAGCATCGCGACGCTGGCGAACAGCATCGGGTGAAACGCCTGCTGGTAGTGCGCGAGCAAAATAAACGCGCTGCCGGAGACCACCAGCAGCGTGATGCCGAGCAGGTGCAGCGCGTTTGGATCCTTCACCGCGCGCGACGAAAACACCATATTGAGCGCCAGCAGCACCAGCACCGCGCTGGTGTAGAGATACATCGGGTCGAGCGCAAAATGCACGTAGAACAGCGACTTGACCACCAGGATCGCCATGATCACGATGCTCATCGCAACCAGCCCGCGGCGCGCCTCGGTCACCGATTTCGGGCGCGCGAAGCGGGTCAGCTCGGGCGTATCGTAGCGCGTGCTGGACCAGATCGTGCGAATCTGTGCTGGCAGGTTGAGGTTCATGTTGTTATTCGTTTTCTCCGCTGTTCGTCACTATCGGCGCCGATGCGTGATTCTTTAAGGCAATACCCACCAGCCGGCGAGGTAATAGCGGTGCGCGTCGCTGACGTCCTGGTGCATCCACTGGATCTGCGAACTGCCGTCCACCGGTACGTGCATCGTAACCAGGTCTTCGCCGCCGTTTTCGGCCTCGTGGATGTCGATGTAGCGCGGCAGACCGTTGCCGACGCTGCGTACGCCCTGGCGGTTTTGCGCGCTGGCGAAGCGATTGGCCATCACGATTTGTGCCACCGAGTTCGGCGGCACGCCGAAGCCGCTCAGGTCGATCGTCTGCCAGTTGCTGTCCGCGGTCGGATTGCCGAGCACGGCGCGCGCCTCGGTGTAGGTACCGGGTGGCGTATCCCAGACGCCAACTACCTTGAACTCGATTTCGCCGTTGTTCTCCGCAAAGACCTCGATCGACGCGGCTGCGTCGCTACCGGCTTCGACGAACAGGGTCAGGAAATCCCGCCCGCCGGCCTCGGCCTCGTGCAGGTCGAAGGTTTCGCTGTTGCTCGATCCGCTGGCGCGCACCCCGGCGCGATACTCGTTACTGCCGTTGTTGTTCTGCGCCATGATCTCGACGATCTGCCCCGGCGCCACACCGTAGGCCGACAGGCTGCGCGTCTGCCAGCTGTTGCTGGCGCCGGCAGTAAACAACACGTCCCGGTCCGAGTAGCTGCCGGCGGTCCAGTAGCCCACCATGCGGAAGCGGATGTTGCCGGCGTTTTCGGCGAAGTGCTGGATTCGGCTGCTGGCGTCGGCCTGCACGTGCAGGGTCATCGCATCGACGCCGCCACCCTCGGCCTCCTGCAAATCGAAGCGGCGATCGAGCGCCGAGCCGACCGCGCGCACACCGCCTTCGCGCTGCGCAGTGGTGCTCGTATTTTCGACGACCACTTCGACGATTGCGTTGGCCGGCACGCCGAATCCGGCGAGATCGACCGTCTGCCAGGCATTGCTGGTCGTCGCACTCCAGCTCTGGTTGGCCTCGACATAGCCACCGCCAGCACCGCCACCACCGGCGGTGTCGTCATAAACCTGCTGGATTTCACTGGCATCCAGCACGCGGGGGTAGATGCGCGCATCGTCGAGCCGACCACTCAGGAATTCGCTGGTCAGCGCTGAGCGGCCGAGCCAGAGGTTGCCGTTGTTGGTCAGGGGTTCGAGCGTGCTGGCCCAGGTCTGTACCAGCGAACCGTTACGATAGATGCGCACCTCGTTGGCCGCATTGTCGAAACTCGCCGCGATATGATCCCAGCTGCCGGTCGACAGGTTGACCCCGCTGGTATAGTAGCCCTGCCAGTTATCGGTCGCGGTGGAAAAACCGAACACGATTTCGTCGTACCAGGTGCCGAGAAAGTAATTGATATCGGCGCCCGACGACGCCTTGTCGATCGCGGTGTCGTAACCGGTCAGGTTCGCCTTGCTGACCCAGGCCATCAGCGTCAGCCCGCGCGTCAGGCTCAGGGTATCGTCATGCGGTGCCGCACCGGCCTCGTTCAGCGACAACACGCGGATTGCACCGCCGTCCTGGCCCGGATCCCAGACCGGGTTGGTAATGGTGGCGTCGTGCCCGCCCACTTCGTCGACCGCGATGTTGCCGCTGCCCTCATCGAATCGCCAGTGCGCCATCGGCCCGGGACGCTCCGCGAGTTCGACAATTTCGGTCGGGTCGAGCGCGCGCGGGTAAATGCGCACGTCGTCGAGTTCGCCATCCCAGTCGGCACCGTCCTCGCTGCTGCCGACGTACAGGTCGTGCGTGGTCGCCGAGGGTTCGTACGTGGTCGTCGTCGCCAGCACCTCGACACCGTTGTGATACAGCCGCACGCGATTGGACGCGTTGTCGAAGGTGGCGGCCAGGTGATGCCAGGTATCGGTGGCCAGGTTCAGGTTCGGCGTAACAAATTCGCGATAACTTCCGCCGGCGGAGAAGCCGAATATGATTTCGTCGTTCAGCGCGCCGAAATAATAGGCATACGACGTCGCCACGGTGCCCTTGCTGACGACCAGGTCGTACGGGCCGTCGACACCGAAAGCGTTGCTTTTGACCCAGGCGGTGAAGGTCATCGCCTCGGTCAGCGACAGCGTGTCGGTGTGCGGCACGATGATGGCGTCGTCGATTCCGTCGTAGGCGAGGCCGCCCTCGAGCATGCCGGCGGACCACTCCGGGCCGTTGGTCAGGGTGCCATCGTGCCCGCCCGCGGAATCGACCGCGATGCTGCCGCCGGGCTCGTCGAGTTTCCAGTGCGCCAGCGGGCTGAAATCGAGGTCAGAGCCATTGGCCCATTCGAGCGAGCGTTGCAGTATCGTGCGTCCGTCGTCGTTCAGGTGATTGATGTCCATGTTGTTGCCGCCCCAGGGCACGATGACGCGGCGGCCGGCAGCGTTGCCACCGCCGTTAAGCGCCGCACCGTTATCGAGCGCGGCGAGCGACGGACCGACGCCGTTAAAACCGATCAACTGAATGTCGGGCGCCTGGTTGCCGGTCAGGTTCGACAGTGATTCCGCAGTGGTCAGGATCGTGCCCGCACCCGTCGGCAGCGTGCTGGTGATGTAGTGCGACGTAACCAGCTTGAGATCCGTACCCGATCCCCAGTTGATGCCGTCGGCAAAACCGAATTCGTCCGCGAGGTTATTCTCTTCGATCACGACACCGATGGTGGCGTTAACCAGCTTGTTGCCAAGATCGCTGGCAACTATGTCCTCGCCGACGTAAACCACGTCGTTGGCCGCGGTGGCAGCATCGAAACTGCCCTGGTTGTCGCCCGAGTCGATGACGCTGACCGCCCAGCCCCAGGAATCGAACAGCGATCGCTTTGCAATCTCCTGGGTGGTCAGACTGCTGTCGTTGTTGACCACCAGCAGCAGGTTGCCGATGGATGGCAGGGAACCGCCGCCCATGGCCCACTCGATCGAGCGCTGCACGAGCAGGCGACCGTTGGCATTGAGGTAATTCCAGTTGAAATCGCTGTTGGTGTCGCGGCCGAGCGGCAGCGTCACGCGCTTGCCGGCTGCGGGGCCAGCGAGGCTGGTGGCGCCGTCGTCGAGGATCGTCAGGCTGCCGTCACCGCCGTCTTCAACCAGGATTTGCAGGTCTTGTGCGATCGGCGCAACCACGGTCAGGATTTCCATCGGCCGGTCGTAGATCTGCAAGGCGCCCAGTGCAAACGGCGCGGTAATATAGTGGCTGTTGTCGACCACGTCGACGTTGAAGCCGGTACCCTGGTCGTCCTCGTTGGACAGGTTGAAATCGTCCCAGGCATTGCCCTGCTCGATCACAGCGCCGATCGAACGGAAATCGAGCTGACCCTGGATCGCCGCGCTCGACGCGGTTTCGGAGACGTACACCAGGTCGTAGTTGTTGAAGTTGATCGTCCAGATGGAATTGTCGTCGGCATGGTCGATCTGGTAACCCCAGGATTCGATAATCGCCTCCTTTTCCAGGTCGCGCGAATCGGGCAGCGATCCCGGCCAGTTGCCGATCATGACGATACGCCCGCCGCTGCCCTGTGGCGGCTGGCATACCCTGCCGCAGCTGCAACGGTAGGTCACGCGCAGGCGCGGGCGCTCGCCGGCGACGGTATGTTCGCTGCTGCGAAAGCCGACATCGGTGCCGGGAGATTCCGGCGTCAGAATCAGGCCGAAATTGGGATAGCTGCCGTCGACCCAGCCCTGCACCAGTCCGGTAATGTCCCACGACACCGGACCTGTCGTGTTCGATGGAATCGAGGTCGTACTGATCGCCAGGCCATCGAAATCGCCACCGGGGCTGCCCCAGTTCGAACCGTCCTGGTAGCGATTCCAGGTGACACCGCTGCCCGGCGCATCGTCGTTGACGCCTTCGATGAAATACTGTCGCAGGCGATGGACACCGACCTCACTGGCCGGGTTGGTGGCGTAGAACTGGTGCAGCTCGAGCGATGCCTCTACCACCTCGGCACCGTAGGGAATCACGCCCATGTTGAACCAGATGACGCTGTTGTCGTCGTTGACACCGGCCGCATCCTGCACCCACAGCGTCGGTCCGGCGCCGAAGTTGTTGTCGGGCTTGTTCTGATTCATCGACGCATCGAAACCGCCGGCACCGTCGGGCTGCAGCTCGTAAAAAGCCGGTGCGGGCTGGCGCAGCGTAACGTCGCGCAGCAGCGTGCGGCTGGTGCCGTTGGACAGACTGCCGACCGATTTGAGTTTTGCCAGCGGTGACGGCGGGGTACCGGCAATCACCTCGAGATAAGGCGGAAACGACGACTCGCGGCTCAGGTATTCGCCGTGCGCGCCGTCACCGCGCGAGTTCAGCGTGATGCCGAAATTGGGAACACCGTTGACCCAGGCCTGCACCTGCGGCGACAGGTTGACCGCCACCCAGAGTCCCGCGTTCGGCTGGGTCGGGATGCGCGCGAGAACCTCACTGCCCATCGCGTCGCCGAGCTGGTCCCAGCTGGCGTTGGTTTCGGTCCAGTCGCTGGTCAGCGCGCGAATTTCGATCGGGCCCTCGGGGTGCTCCTTGTTGAGGTAAAACCACGCCACCGCGGACAGGATCGGCGTCTGCGCCGGAATCGACGACAGGTCGTAGCGGTAGACTGGACGTTCGGTCACGCCGTCGGAACGGAAATGAAGCCTTGTATCGGTGGCGTGAACCCGGGATGTGTCGTCGTCGCGTATCCAGCCGTCCTGGTCGACCGTGATCGTATACGGTGTCGTGCTGCCGAGATCGGTGGTCAGGCTGGTACCGTACTTGTCGTCACTGAACGGCACGTTGAACAGGTCGGTGTAGGGTCCGCATCCCTGCTGGGCGGCCAGCTGCAGGCCGTGCTGTAGGCCGGCCTGGGCAACGTAGTCGGCCCGCACAGCTTCGAATTCGCCGCTGGTGGCATTCACCTCGATTGCGCTCTCGCTCGCGATCAGGAACGCGAGCACGCCGATCAGCGCAATCGCGATCGCGACGGGCAATAGCACGTAACCACCCTGCTTCTCGCTTGTCATACCGCGGCTTGACCGCGGTATCCAGTGAATCCCGAATTCGCCATGGACCCCGCGGTTTTTAGGCCCTTTGGGTCCAAGCCGCGGGGTGACAGGTGCCAGAAGGTTTGCGAGGAGCGCGGGCAGCATCACAGGGCACCGCCGACGCGGACCTGGGTTTGCAGGCTGATCGATTCGCCGCTTTGCGGGTCGGTCAGCTCGAGTGTCAGGTCGACGAGATCGTAACCACTGCCGGTATCGATGCGCTCGACGCGCAGGCGGGTGACGTGTTGCGCAATAGGCGATTCGACGAAATCGCGGCCGTCGACCGGGCCGTTGGGTACGCTGATGCCGTCGGTGTCCCAGCGCGCCGGCAGACGCTCGATGAGCGCGCTGCCGCTCAGGTAATAGACTACGGGATCGAGCGGATCCTCGAACTCCCCCGGGTTTTCGTCGTCGTTGTCGGCATTTCCGGTGCTGATGTTGCCACTGTTGTCGTCGTCGACGCCGCAAAGCCCCGGACAGCCGTCGGCGTTCATATCCGACGCGGTATCCTCGTCGATACTGCCGTCGCCGTCGTTGTCGATGCCGTCGAGCGGATCCTCGTTTTCACTGCCGTCCTCGTCGTCGTCGTAGCCGTTACCCTCGTCCGTGTTGCCGTCGCCGTCGTCGTCGATGCCGACGATGCCGGGCGTAAAATCATGCTGGTTGTCGTTCGGAAAATCCTCGCCGAATAACCCGTCGCCATCATCGTCGGCATCCGGAGTGCCGTCCTGATCGAGGTCCATATCGTACGGCAGCTGAACCGCCAGCACCGCGCTGGCAAAGGTGCTGTCGCCGATCGGCGGCGAAGCCGGGATCGTCTGTTCCCGCAGGTTTTCGGGCCAGTTGGTATTCGGGTTATCGCGCAGCGGCAGCAGCAGGCGCGGCGAGCGACCCGTCATGTCGACCATGCGGTTTAGCGCGAAGCGCGCCTCTCGCACCAGCTCGTTGCGGACACGTGCAGAATCGCCGGCGTCGGTGGCGGTGCCGATCAGGCCCATCAGCGCGAGCATGATCAGGCCGGTGATGGTGACCGCGATCAACATCTCGACGTAGGTGAAACCGCGGGGTCGGCGAATAGCGCAGGCAAACGTCATGTCCGGCCTCAGTAGCGGCTGATCAGGGTCTGCAGTTCAGCCAGTCCGTTGACCGTGGCCACCCGCACCCACAGGATGTCGTCTTCGCCGCCAGTGAACGAATCGTCGTCGGCATCGGCGTTGTCGACGTCCCAGCGCCAGATGAATACCGCGTGCGGGACGCTCGCGGCCATGTCGGAGTAGGTCGTCGCTACCGTGAAATCACCCGCTGCCATGGCCGCATCGTCGAGATCATCGAAGGACTCGGCGAGCACCTGCTCGAGTTTGCCCTGCAGCATGAAGTTGACCTCGGCGCGATCGCTGTGGATGCGCGAGCCCTGCAATCCGGGACCCAGCGCTTCCATCATCGGCACCAGCGCCACCGCGATCAGCAGGGTGGCGACCAGCACCTCGATATAGGAAAGGCCGGATTCGTGTGACTTCACTGGATCGTCACCTTGCCGCTGAAGCCGTCGAGCGAGACGATGCGCGACTCCGAGCCCAGCGTCAGGGTGACTTCGTAGCGCTCGACGGGAACGGTTTCGGGATCGGCACAGCGCGCGATGCCGTTACTGTCGAAGTAGATGTTGCTGGGCTTGTTGCAGGTGCCGCGGAAATCCTTGACCGTGCTGACCGAGTCGGCCGCGGCAAACGGATGCTTGTCGAGGCGGATATCCCACAGTTTTTTGCTGACGGGATGATAAACGTCGTAAATGACCGTCCAGGGCGCGGTGCCGGTATCGAGATTGAAGACACGCATGCGTTTCTGGCCGTTCTGCTGGCGAAAGCCCATCGGTTCGCCACGGCGCATCGCTTCCGCGCGGGCGTAGCGCATCGCTTCCGCCTGGATCTCGGCGGCGAGATCGAGTTGAGCAGGCCTGCTGGAAAAAAAAGACGGGATCACGGCCGCGGCCATGATCCCGAGGATGAGTACAACCAGAGTCAGCTCGAGCAGGCTGTAGCCGTGCCGGTTGCCCGGGTTCGTGCGAAGGGGGGATTCACGCGAATACACACTGCTTCAACCTGGCCCGCACGGGGGATTAACGCTGGTCGTACGTTTCGGTTCCCGGGCCGGCACCGTCGATGTCGGTGGTGTCGTTGGCAATGAACTTGCCGGTCAGGACGTCGTATTTCCAGCCGCCATTGGCGCCATCGCCAGCCATCGCCAGGTCGCCGGCATTGACCACAACAAACTCGGCGAGGAGTTCACCGACATTGGTAATCGGGTTATCCGGCAGCGTACCCTTCTTCAGGTAGGGGCCGAATTCAAATGTCGCATCCTTAACGCTGCAGGCGCCGCCATTGGCATCGGTATACAGGCTCAACTGGTCGAGGAAAGCCTGGGCCCGGGTCGCGGCAGTGGTCGCGGTTCCGGTTCCGGCGGTTCCGGTACAACCCGCGCCGACCGCGGTCAGTTCACCGGGGTATTCGCCGTGCTGCTGGTAATAAAGATCGATCGCGGCGCGCACGTTGGACAAGGTCGTATCCAGCGAGGCGAGCTTGGCGTCATCGGTGGACGATGCAAACTGCGGCACCACGATGGCGGCCAGCAGCGCCAGAATGATGACCACGATCAACAGTTCCACCAGGGTAAAACCTTTCTGAATTGTCTTGCGAAGCGGTTGCATTGTTCTCATCCCGTTTTTATCAACAAAAACTAACTTCAAGTGTAGGCACGATCGTCCAAGTATTTGATAAATTTATGAAAAAACTTGATTCAATTAACATTATTGATTCAATTTTTCCTGTCATCCGACCACGCGGGTCAACTTGAATATCGGCAAAATCAGCGAACTGACGATCAATCCCACGACCCCGCCCATAACCAGCAACATCACTGGTTCTGCGAGTCTCGACAGGGTCTGTAACTTGCTCGAAAGCTCGCCTTCAAAGTAATCGGCGAGGCGGCTCATAACTTTAGGCAGATTTCCGGTTTCTTCGCCGGTACTGATCATCTGTTCGACGATCGGTGGGATGAAGTTCACATTTTTGAAGCCGGCGGCGACGCCGTTACCGGTTTCGACCTCGTGTTCGACCCGGCCAATGAATTCCTGGAACAGCCCGTTGTTGACCACGTGCTTGCTCGCGGCGAGCGAATCCATCATGCCGACGCCGTTGCCGAGCGACAGGCTCAGCACCCTCAAGGCATTGACCAGGTACATCTGGGTATACACCGGGCGCAGCAGCGGCAGGTTCAGGCGCGCCCAGTCGAGCCGGCGCAGGCCGCTGTCGGTCGCGGCCCACAGCTTGAATCCCACCACGACCAGCGCGGTGCCCACACAGAGTTCGATCCAGTGATGCTGCAGGACATTGCTGCCGGCCATCAGGAACTTCGTGCTCGCCGGCAGCTGGTCCGCGATCTGCGAGAACAGGTCGGCGAACTTGGGAAAAACCACCACCAGTACGAACACCACCACCGCCATGGCGAACACCATAAGGAACACGGGGTAGGTCAGCGCCGACACCATGGTTTTTTTCAGCTGTTCGCGCTTTTCGTCGAGCGCGAGCAGCTGCGCCAGCACCTCGTGCATGAAACCGCCGTCCTCGGAGGCTGCCACCAGGTTGGTATAAGTGGTCGAAAACACTGCGGGATGGCGGGCGAGCGCGGCCGAGAACTGGCGGCCCTGGCCGATTTCCTCGATCAGGTCGTCGATGAGCTCCACCATCTTCGGATTGTCCAGCTGCTTGCGCAGCGCCTGCAGGCTCTGCAGCAGCGGCGTGCCGGTTTCGAGCAGCAGCGCCATCTGCTCGGTAAAAAACTTGCGGTCGCTGTCACCGACGCCGCCCCCGCCGAAACTCAGCTTCGGCATTTCGAACGAACGCGCGGTCGGCTTTTCCGCCGGGGCCGGACGTGCCTGGGCGCGCGTGTTAATCGCCATGACGGCACCTCGGTGGAGTCCCAATACCCGTCATCGCGAATCCACTATTACTCGTCATTGCGAGCGTAGCGAAGCAATCTCGCGAAATCCGCGAATAAAGACCGAGATTGCTTCGTCGCTTCGCTCCTCGCAATGACGAGTAGTAGGAGGCGCGCAATGACGAGGGGTGATGAACTCGTATCGAGGTTGGAATTTTGTCGAAACTGAGGGTCATGGATTCGTTCCGGCTGCTTCCTAGCTGTTGACCACGCGCCAGATCTCCTCGATCGTGGTCTGGCCCTCGAGCACGCGATCGATGCCGTCGTCGAACAGCAGCCTGATGTCATGGCTGCCGAGGTAGTCGGTCAGCTCGTCGCGCGACGCGTTGGCGATGATCAGGCGCTGCAGGTCGGGATCGGTCTCGATGATTTCGTGGATGCCGAGACGGCCGCGGTAACCCGAGTCGTAACACTCGGCGCAGCCGCGGCCCTTCGACAGGCGAACCTTGCCCTTATCCTGCCAGCCGTAGCGTTCAACGATCTCCGGGCTGGCGAGGTACTCGGTCTTGCAGTTGGGGCAGATCGCGCGCACCAGTCGCTGCGCGACCACGCCGATCATCGCCGACGACAGCAGGTAGGGCTCGACCCCCATGTCGATCATGCGCGTGACCGCGCCGATGCTATCGTTGGTGTGCAGGGTCGACAGCACGAGGTGACCGGTCAACGCCGCCTGCACCGCGATCTCGGCGGTTTCGCGCTCGCGGATCTCGCCGACCATGACCACGTCCGGGTCCTGGCGCAGCACGTGTTTCAGCATCTTGGCGAAGCTGAGGCCGATGTTTTCCCGCACCGGGTTCTGGTTGACGATATCGAGCTGGTATTCGACCGGGTCCTCGATCGTGACGATGTTCTTTTCCAGGCTGTTGAGGTAGTTGATCGCCGAGTACAGGCTGGTGGTTTTACCGGAACCGGTGGGTCCCGTGACCAGGATCAGGCCGTAGCTGCGATCCAGCAGCCGCTTGTAGGCGTTGACGTTGTCCGCCTGCATACCGAGCTGGTCGATGTCCAGTATCGACTGGTTGCGGTCGAGCACGCGCAGCACGACCTTTTCGCCGTGCAGGCCGGGCAGCGAGCTGAAGCGCAGGTCGACCGCGCGTCCCTGGGTATGCACCTGGATGCGACCGTCCTGCGGCATGCGCCGCTCGGCGATATCGAGGTTGGCCATGACCTTGAGACGCGATACCAGCGCCGGGTGCAGCTCCATGCGTGGCGTCATGACCTCGTACAGCAGGCCGTCGATGCGGAAGCGCACGCGGCATTTTTTCTGCGACGGTTCGATGTGAATATCGCTGACCTTGTCGTGCACCGCGCGCTGGATGATCGAGTTGACCATGTTGATCACCGGGCTCTCGGCGGCCATCTCGTCGATACCGGTGTAGTCGTCCGGCAGCGCACCGTCGATATGCTCGAAGTCCTCGTCGAGCTCCTCGAGCATTTCCACGCCGTAGAGCGCATCGCTGCCGGTATCGCTGAGCGTCTTGACGATGTCGCTCTTGCGCATCAGCACCGGGCGAATCTTGCACTCCAGCCGTTCCTCGATTTCGCGGAAACCGGTAATCGCCTGCGGATCGGCGGTCGCGAGCGCAAGTTCGCCGTGCACGCAAAACATCGGTACAACTTTGAGCCGTTGCGCAACCTCCGCATCGAGACGGACGAACACGTCGGGATCCACCAGTCCCTGGCGCATCACGACGAAGGGAATACCAAGCTGTTCGCCGAGCGTGTCGAGGAACACGTCTTCCGACACCCAGCCCTTGCTGATGATGATCTGGCCGAGGCGTTTACCGCTTTTTTTCTGTAATTCGATTGCCTGTTCGATCTTGTCCGGTTCGATCAGGCCACGCTCGACCAGCAGGTCGCCGACGCGCAGCGATTCGTTGCGCACCGGCGCCTTTTCCACTTCGGGGCGGTCGATGTTGAAACTGTTGACGATGTCGATGACCTGGTCGAGCCCGGTAACGCGAAAGATGTCGCGTACCAGCGGCTTGGCGTTGGTGACCTTGAGCCAGCCGCCGTGCCTGACCAGCTGCTGGCGCAAGTCGAACAGGGTTTCGAGGCCGCGGCTGTTGACCTGTCCCACGCTGACCAGGTCGACGATGAGCTGGAACTCGTGCGCGGTGATCGACTCGTCGACCGCCTGTACCAGCGCTTCCAGCGCTTCGTCGTTGGTCAGGTTGCCGCGCGGGAACAGGTGCGTCATCGCACCGACGCGGTTGCGCGTGATCGCGGCCGGGGTCAGGCCGTCTTCGATGTTTACCGCAGCGGGAGTAGACACGGGCGTCACCAGCCGCGCGTCAGGCGGACTTGACGCTGCGCGCCTGCAGCGACGCGAACGGCGCCGGTTTGCCGAGGCCGAATCCCTGGCCGTAATCGACCCCGATGCGCGCGAGCTTGCCGCGGATCGCGTCGTTTTCGACAAACTCGGCAACGGTTTTCAGCTGCATGGCATGGCCGACCTGGTTGATCGCGGCCACCATGCTCTCGCTGACCGGATCCTTGAGGATATCGCGCACGAAACTGCCGTCGATCTTGAGGTAGTTGACCTTCAGGTTCTTGAGGTAGGCGAACGAACTGAGCCCGGTTCCGAAGTCGTCGAGCGAGAATTCACAGCCAAACGCGCGCAGCTGCTCGATGAAAATGCGCGCGTCGTCGATGTTGGCGATCGCGGCCGACTCGGTGATTTCGAAACAGACGTCACCGGGCGTAACCCCGTGCTCCTCGAAACGGTTCTCGATGTAGGCGGCAAAGGACACCGGGTCCACCAGCGTCTGTCCCGACAGGTTGATCGAGATCCGGCAGCCGCCCTTCTCCTGGTCGACCTGCGCCAGCTCCTGCAGTGCGCGGTCGATGACCCAGTAGTCGATACTCGACATCAGGTAAAAGTTCTCGGCCGCACCGAGAAACTTGCCGGGCGGAATCTCGCCCCCGTCGCCGAGCATGCGCAGCAGGATCTCGTAGTGCGGCTTGTCCCCGTCGGGTTTGAGCGGCACGATCGGCTGCGCGTAGAGCACGAAACGGTCGTCGCGCAGGGCCGACTGGATCTGCGTCACCCAGCGAATCTGTTCCTTGCGCTGCAGCAGGTCCGAGTCCTCGAGATCGAGCACGTGGATCGTGTTACGCCCGCGCTCCTTGCTGACGTTGCGCGCGGTTTCGGCTGCATTCAGCAGACCCGTGACCGACTGCGCCTGCGCCGTGATCGGTGCGATACCGACGCTGACGCTGACCTCGTGCGTACGGCCTTCCCATTCGAGGTCGATCGCCGACACCGCGTGGGATATCTTTTTCATCACGATCTTCGCCGTCGGCAGGTCACAGTTTTCCAGCAGCACGCCGAACTTGTCGCTGCCGATGCGCGCGACCACGTCGCGCGAGCGCACCATGCCGGCGAGGGTTTGCCCCACCTTGCGGATCAGCTCGTCACCCGCCTCGCGGCCGCTGATATCGTTGACCACCGCCATGCGGTCGATATCGACGTTGGCGATCGCGTGCGTGACCTCGCTGCCCCAGGTCTGCTTGAGCAATTCCTTCAGGATCAGCTCGAAACTGTTGCTGTTTTCCAGCCCGGTCAGCGCATCGAAGTGGGATTGCGCAATCTTGGAGGCCTTGCGCGCCATCACGTCGAGCAGGTTGCGGTCGCTGTTGGAAAAGTCGACCGCGAAGTTCTGGCTAGCCATCGTCAGCGAACCGATAACCTTGCTGTCACCGTCATAAACGGGGCTGCTGACCAGCTTGAACGCCAGGTCCTGGTCGATGGCACGGGTACTGGCTTCATCCGGATTATTGATGACGATGGCGGTGCCCGCGCTCGCGACCGCCGGCTGCACCTGCGCACGTATGCAGGCGAACAGCTTGTCTGCCTCGAACACGGGATTGTCGTTGCGAAAGCGATGCATCGCGATGTTCTTGCCGACGATGTAGAGGTAGATGACGTCGACGTTGAGAAAACGGGCCGTGTTCTGCACCAGCTGGCGCAGCAGTTCGCGCCCGTGGTAGATGTTCATCGCCTGGTCTTCGGCCTTGTACACCAGGTTGAGTTCTTCGTAGCGGCGCGTGAGCTCGTCGGTCATGTGGTTGAGTTCGTCTTCCTTCGACGCCAGCGCCAGCCCCTGTTCATACTCTGTCAGTAAAAGCTCGTTCAACAGCTGCAGGTGACGGCAGTCGCCAAAAGGCCTGGGCTCCTCGCCCTCTTCGCCGCTGAGCGCAAACACGAGCTGCAGCACCACGTCGCCGGCAGCGTTTACCAGCGGCACAAGCTCGAGCCAGTCGCTGTCCTCGAGCGCAACCAGGTGCCGCTCCGCCGAGGCAACCGTGCTCAACGCGCGGGTCGCGGCTTCGAGTTCGGGTGCGGTCAGACCCTCGACCCACAGCGGCTCGGGATTGGGCGCAAATACCGCCAGGCCGTGGATGGCCGGGTGGAACTCGCGCATCAGGCCGAGGTAGTTGGCGAATCCCGCGGCAGCGGTGGCCATATCGTTATTGACCGACGACATCGTCATGTTTCCAGCTATCGGTGTTACCGGCGAAGTAGGCGTCGAGCTTCTCCACCAGGTTGCGGATACTGACCGGTTTTTCGAGAAACAGCAGGTTGGGAATATCGCGCGACCACTCGCGGTGCTCGATCTCGGTACGCGAGGTCAGCACGAAGATCAGGAACCGGCGACTCGGCATGAATTCCTGGATATGGCGACACAACTGTTCACCGGTCATCTGCGGCATCTGGATGTCGGTGATCAGCACGTCGGGCTCCTCGACTGACAGGCGCGCCAGCGCCTCCTTGCCGTTGGCGCTGGTATCGACCGCGTAGCCCTCTCGTTCGAGCGACATCTTGAGCACGCGCAGTACGTGGGGCTCGTCATCAGCAATCAGTATTTTCTTCATGAGGCCGCGTCCAGTATCTGGGTTGAAACCTTCTCCAGTCGAATCGTGAAACAGCTGCCCCTGCCGAGCTCGCTGGTGAAACTCAGGTCGCCGTGATGCATCAGGACGATCTGTCTTGCCAGTGACAGGCCTAGCCCGTGACCGGCCTGTTTCCTTATCTTGTCGTCCGACGCGCGGAAAAACTTATTAAAAATCTGCTTCTGGTCCTGCCTGGCGATGCCGTAGCCCTCGTCGGTGACGGAAATCTCGATGCTGTCTTCCGTCTCGCTGGCGCTCATGCTGACCTTGCCGCCGGGCTCGCTGTACTTGATCGCGTTGGTCAGCAGGTTATTGACCGCGATACGGAACAGGTCCTTGTCGATGTAGACCATGCTCATCTCGCGCGGAATATCGAGCTCGAACTCGAGGCGCTTGTCGGCGCGCGACTGGGTCACGTTGTTGAACACGTCCTCGAGAAACTCGTGCATGCGCACGTGGTTACGCTGCGCCACCACGCCGCCGAGTTCGTACTGGTTGATCGCCAGCAGGTTGTTGATCAGCGTCGACAGGCGTTCGACCTCGTCGTGAATCACGTTGACCGCCTCGGTGCGATAAGCCGGATCATCGGCCGAGTCACCGAGCAGGGACTCGCTGTACATCGCGAGCACGTTGAGCGGTGTCTTGAGCTCGTGCGAGACGTGCGACACGAATTCGTTTTGCCGCTGGCGCATCAGGTGGGTTTCGCTGACGTCGCGGATAACCACAAGGCGGCCGAGAATCTGGCTGTCGGCGGCGGGCGCAAATAGCGGGTAGACGCTGAACTGCAGGGTCTTTTCGCTGTGGTCGTCGAGGCGTAACTCGATCGTGTCCTGATTGGCCTGCAGCCCGCTCTTGACGTCGCTGAAGGTCAGCAGCGGCAACAGCTTCGGATCCTGGCACCACTCGTGCGTCTTTTTGCCGATGATGTCGTCGGCGCTGATACCGAGCAGGCGCTCGATCTTGCCGTTGGCGTAGTTGATTTCGCCGGCTTCGTCGATCACCAGGATCGCATCGGGGAAGTTTTGCAGGATCGAGTCGATCCGGTTGCTGCGGTAGGTCAGCAGCTTGCCCGACATTTCGAGTTCGTCGCGTTCGCGGTTCAGGTTTTCGATGCGGGCCTGGGTCGCCTCGATGTAGTTGCTGAACTGCTGCATGAAATCGGACAGCGCCTGGCTCGGCTGCAGTTCTACCGCTTGCGGGCCGGTATCGTCGGCAATTTTATCGAGCCGGTTGCTCAGCTGTCGCAGGGGCTGAAATTCGCGTCGCAGCAGGAAGTAAAACAGCGGCGCCAGCAGGAAAATCGGTAGCAGCAGCGAGGCCATGAACGGCATGTCGGCGTAAGCGGGCGCGATCCGCGGCTGGTGGTAGCCGAGGCGCACGAAGCCGGCGTGACGACTGTCGTCGAACACCGGTGCATGCGATTCGATGAAGCGGGCGGCGCCGTTGGCCTGGTCGACCAGGCGCTGACCGAGCCAGGTCGCCGGCTCGTCGCCGAGCCGGGCGACGGGCACGATCACGCCCGGGCGAGTGACCTCGACCACGATGCGGCCGCTGGTGTCGACCAGTGCGCCGTAAGCGAAATCGGGGTTACCCTGCCCGCGCCGCAGCAGTTCGAGCACTCCCTGGCTGCCGCGCCGGGGAGCGAGTTCCTGCCACTGCATGCCGCCGAGCAGGCGCGCGAGATCGAGCCCCTGGGCGCGTGCCAGCGCCTCGCGGTTGGTCCGCTGGTAGTCGAACAGCAGGTAGGCGGTGGCACCCATGACGAGCAGGGTGGCGAGGATCATGATCAGGCCGAAACGCTGGTTGGATAACATCTTTTTGTAATAACTTTTATCTATCGCTTGCGGGTTGCCCATAAGCCGGGGCGATAACGCCGCGGTGCTCCCGCTGGTTATCGGCAGCACAACCCGAAAATTGAGCGAAATCGATGGCAAAAATAGCTATCGAAACGTGCCGCGCATCACATTGCCGGCGATCTCGCGGCTGACCGGACCGCGCCGGCCGCGAGATCCAGTCAGAATCAGCCCGCGAGGACGATCCTGGATCCCGCGGTCGGGGCCGCGGGATGACGAGGTAATTGTTGTCATCCCGCGGTTCAACCGGACCGCGCAGACCGCGAGATCCAGTCAGAATCAGCCCGCGAGGACGATCCTGGATCCCGCGGTCGGGGCCGCGGGATGACGAGGTAATTGTTGTCATCCCGCGACTTGATCGCGGGATCCAGGGGTTATCTGCGGAAAAAAGAGCCCAAATTCGCTTAAAATGCAGGTAAATTACGCGATTTTCGGCGAAGTTAGCCTTTAATCACCCCAGCGAGTGGGCTGCCTGACACATGTTCCTGAGCTTGGCCATGGCGAGATCGCGGCCGAGCAGGCCGAGGCCGCAATCCGGCGCCGCGACCAGGCGCTCGGCGTCGATGTGCTGCAGCGCCTGTTCGAGGCGGGCGCGAATCTGCTCCACGCTCTCGACCTCGCTGCGCGCGATCGCGACCACGCCGAAGATCACGCTGGTGGTTTGCAGGCGCTCGAGCAGCGACAGGTCGTTATGCCGGTGCGCGTCCTCGAACGATACCGCGTCGATGCTGGAATACTCGATCGCGTCGGCGATATCGAGATAGGCGTTGCGGTCAGCCTTGGGGTAATCGTCGCGGTCGAGCCGGTCCGGGTAGCCGCAGCACATGTGTACCGTGCGGCGCGACGTCCGCGGACAGCCGTGAAACGCGCGCTCGAGGTTCTCGAAGCCGTAGTCGAGCGCGGCCGCCGGTTTGCGCGCGAACAGCGGTTCGTCGATCTGGATGTGCACGCAGCCGGCCTCGGCCAGCGCGCGTACCTCGACGTTGAGCGCGTCGGCGATATCGGCGCCGAGACGTTGCGGATCGTGGTAGTGAGCATCATGGTTAGTGTCCGAAATGGTCATCGGACCGGGCATCGTGATCTTGACCGGCACACTGGTGTTGGCCTGCGCGCGCTTCCAGTCGGCGACGAGGAATTGATCGCGCACCGATACCGGGCCATTGATCGTCGGCAGCGCGGCCTCGTAAGTGCCGCCGCGCACTTCCTTGCGCGTGAGATGCTTGAAATCGAAACCGAGCAGGTGGCGGCAGTGGTAGTGGATGTAGTTTTCACGCGAGATTTCGCCGTCGGTCGGAATATCGATGCCGCACTCGAGCTGATCGGCGATCGCCTGCGCGACGCCGCGCGCGATGATACCTTCCGCGTCGGGACCGAGATCGGCCATCGCCTTTTCCCACAGCGCGGTCGGATCCGCGGTATCGGGCCCGTCGGGATGATTGAACCAGTCCGGCAGCGTGACGAAATCGGGCTTCGGATAGGCGCCGATGCAGGTGGTCTGAAGTGCCATGGGCAAGCGCTCGTCAAGGGTTGCAAACGGGTGATCCCGTGGCCGCGGGGCGGCCGGTCTCGCTGCGGGTCTCGACCCGGTGACAATACTAGCAATTCAGGCCGCGGAATTGGAACGGGTAAATCGATGCGACCGGCAACCGGTGCAACGGCACCGGCGCCGAAACCACGCTGCCGGCGACGACGATCGCGCGTACACCGATAACGGCAGTCGCTCCCGGGCCTTGCCGCTGCAAGCGGCTCAGCTTTTTACCCTTCCTGCCGATGAAATTAGCCATCGGTGTCGGTTGATTTCGCGGGCAACACCGGTAACTCCGGGCGCCATCGGCCAGCAGCGCCCCGGGGTGCTTCCGCATGATGATCTCGCTTCGGCGGGTTGCGAACCGGGAATAGCTTCTCTGCAGCAGACAAATGACGACTAACGAATCAGCATTACTGGAGCACTGGCTGGGATTGCTGTGCCGGATGATCCCGGGCCTGGGCCAGGCAGTGCTGCTGCCGGACAGTGCGGAGGAAGACGGTCGCATGAGCCGCTGGCCGGCCGGCTGCGAACCCCGCGAGGAAACGATTTCCACCGCCCGCCTGGCCGCGGGCCAGCAAAAGACCGTGACCACCACGCTTGCGGCGAGCCCGGGCAACGACGCGCCCGTCGACATGATCATCGCCCTGCCCCTGGCGAGGACCGTTGGCGAGCGCGCCGGCCTCGCGGTGATGGTCAAGGTCAAGCCGTCACAACAGGCCGCGGTTAGCCAGATCCTGCAGTGGGGCGAGGACTGGCTGGAACTGTTGATGAACCATCAGCAAACGCCAGGCCCGCCATCCGCCGAGCTGCCCGCAACGCCAGCGGGCAAATCCTGGTTCGCCCATCCCCTGCGCCTGGCCCTGCTCGGCCTCGCGCTCCTGCTGGGCGTAGCGGCGGTTACTCCCGGGACCTACCGGGTCACGTCCCCCGCCAACATCGAAGGCAAGGTGCAGCGCGCGGTGGTCGCGCCGTTCGACGGTTACATCGCGGCCGCTTACGCGCGCGCCGGCGAGATCGTCGCCGCCGGTGACATCATCGCGGAGCTCGATATCGAGGAACTGCGCCTGCAACAGCAACGCCATAGCGCCGAAAGGGGCGAATACGACCGCCAGTACCGCAAGGCGCTCGCGGCCCGCGATCAGACCCAGGCGCATATTTACAAATCACAGGTCAAACAGGCCGAGGCCCAGCTCGACCTGATCGCGCAAAAGATCGCGCGCGCCGGACTGACATCGACGCTCGACGGCGTGATTATTTCCGGCGACCTGAGCCGCTCGCTGGGCGCACCGGTGACGACCGGCGACGTACTGTTCGAGGTTGCCCCGCTGGACGAATATCGCCTGATCGTCCAGGTCGATCAGAAGCAGGTAGCCGATGTCGCCGAGGGCCAGCACGGCGAACTGCATCTCAGGGCGCTGCCCGGTAACGGGCTGCCGTTTGTCGTGCACAAGGTTTCGCCGGTTTACGAAGCGGCCGCGGATGGCATCACCTACCGCGTCGAAGCGCAACTCACTACGCACGAACCGGCACTGCGGCCGGGCATGGAGGGTTTTGCCAGGATAGAAATCGGCGCGCGCAGCCTGCTATGGATCTATACGCACGAACTGCTCGACCTGTTGCGCCTGTGGGCATGGCGATGGCTGCCGTAAGCGCAAGCGCGGAATCGACGCAGGTCGACGAAGCCTGGCACAGCATCGCCGAGCTGAAGCCGAGCCCGTCACCCTCGGTCAGCTTTTTCCAGCACCACTACCGCGGCCAACCCTGGCTGATCATCGCCGACGAGCACAGTCAAAACTACTTTCGCTGCAGTAACGATGCCGGGCAATTTCTGGCCCTGCTCGACGGCACGACCAGCATCGCGCAGGCGCTGGAGCAGGCGCGGCAATCGGGTTCGCCGAACCTGCAGCGGCAGGATGTCGTGATGCTGCTGGCCAACCTCAAGTCCGCGGGCCTGCTGCGCGACGACGCGGCCGCCAACGACGAAGCCGTATCGGTACCACCCGCGACGGGCGCGAACCGCTGGCTCAGCCCTTTTTCGATCCGCTTCAGGCTGTTCGACCCCGACCGACTGTTACAGAAGACGCTGCACCTGTACCGGCCGCTGTTCACGACGCCTGTTCTGCTGCTGTGGTGCGGGCTGGTGGTACTGGCGCTGGCGACGGCCATGCTGAACTGGTCCGCGCTCGGCGAGCACGCCGGCGCGAGATTTTCCGATCCGCGCAACCTGCTCTGGTACTGGCTGCTGTATCCCGTGATCAAGGGCCTGCACGAGCTGGGTCACGCCTGCGCCACCCGCCGCTGGGGCGGCGCGGTACACGACATGGGCATCATGCTGCTGGTTTTCTTCCCGGTACCCTACGTCGACAGTTCCGCGGCCAATCGCTTCGGCGACCGCGGCCAACGTATCGTGGTGTGCGCCGCGGGGATCATGGTCGAGGTATTTCTCGCCGCCGGCGCCCTGCTGGTGTGGGCGAACACGGATCATGGCCTGCTGCACGACCTTGCCTTCGACGTGGTGATCATCGCGGGAGTATCGACCCTGCTGTTCAATGCCAATCCGCTGCTGCGCTTCGACGGCTATTATCTCCTGGGCGAGCTGATCCAGATACCGAATCTCGGCACGCGCTCGGACCAGTACCTGGCCTACCTGGGCAAACATTACCTGCTGCGCCTGCCCGACACGGCCAGCCCGGTAACCGCCGTCGGCGAGGAAAAATGGCTCATAAGTTTCGGTATCTGCTCGCGCATCTACCGGGTCCTGCTGACCTTCGTCATCGCGCTGTGGGTGGCCGCGGAGTTCCTGGTCATCGGCGCGTTGCTGGCCCTGTGGGCGGTCATCGGCCAGGTCGTTTATCCCCTGCTGCGCGCTTGCGCGCGGCTGTTACCGCAGGTTGTACAGGCCGGCAAAACGGGTCGCCTGCTGGCGGTAGTTGCACTGCTCTCGGCCGTGGTTTTCGCCGGCCTGACGGTTCCGGTCGGCCACAGCACCTACGCCGAGGGGGTCGTCAGCCTGCCCGAGAACGCCCTGATCCGCGCCGGCGCCGATGGCATCGTTACGCGCGTGCTGGCGGCCGACGGCAACCCGGTCGAGCGCGGCGAAGTTGTCATTCAGCTCGAAAACCTGTCGCTGGAAGCACGGCGGAACAGCCTGCTGGCGCGCCTCGAGGAGACCCGTGCGCGCCAGCGACAGGTGTTCCTGCAGGACCGCACCCAGGCCGATATTTTGCGGGCTAAAGTATCGGCGATCGAGGCCGATATAGCGGAAGTACAGGAGCAACTGGAGAGCCTGGCGGTTGTCAGCGCAACGGGTGGCATATTGTCGCTGCCGCGCGCGCGGGACCTGCCGGGCCGATATATCAGCAGGGGTGACGTGATTGGTTACGCGGCCGGCAGCGGTCGAACCAGCGCCCTGGTCGTCATCCCGCAACAAGACATCGATCTGGTGAGAAGTAACATGCAATCGATAGAAGTCAGGATGAGCGCCCGCCCCGCCGAGACCTACCACGCCGAATTCCTGCGCGAGCTGCCGCAGGGCACCGACCGCCTGCCCGACCGCATGCTGGGTTCGTCCGGCCAGGTGACCGTCGATGCGCGCGATGCCAGCGGCACGCAGTTGCTGTCGAATGTCTTCCTGGTCGAAATTGCCATGCCCGGGGATTTGTCCGGGAATTACCTCGGACAACGACTGCACGTGCGCTTCGTGCATCCGGCCGAGTCGCTCGGCAACCGGCTGCTGCGCAGGCTCGAGCAGTTCAGGCAACAGGCGCCGTTCGCGTAACCCGGGTCGAGCATGAATAAAGCGCATTCAGAATTACAGCAACCGCGGCAAGCCCCCTGCCAGATCGATCGCGTGCAACTTTTACCGTCAAACCGGGCCCAGCGGACCAGGCGGGTGCTTGCGGGACTGCTGCTTTGCGGCGCCGTGCACGCCTCGGGTCAGCCGCTGGCCGCCGCGGAGACCCGTGCGTACAGCCCGATCCCGGCGGTCGACTGCGTGATCAATCCCTACCGCGTGGTCGATATCGCCAGCCCGGTGGCAGGCGTCATCGAGAACGTCTATGTCGAGCGCAGCCAGCAGGTAGCCGCCGGCGAGGTGCTGGCGCAGCTCGAGGCCAGCGTCGAGCGCGCCAATGTCGAGCTGGCCCGGTATCGTGCCGGCATCCGCTCCGAGATCGGTCTCGGTGAAGTCAACATCAGCTTCGATCGCCAGCGCAAGAAACGGATCGACGTGCTGCTCGAGGAACAGAATATCTCGCTCGACAACGCCGACCAGATCGAGCGCGAGGTGCAGCTGTCGAAGTGGAAACTGAAGCAGGCCCGCGAACTGGCCGATATCCGCCAGCTCGAGCTGCGCAGGGCCGAGGAACAACTGCGGCAAAAGTCGATCCCGGCACCGTTCGACGGTTTCGTGCTGGATACCTTCAAGTACCGCGGAGAATATGTCGAAGACCAGGCGATCCTGCGCCTGGCCCAGCTCGATCCGCTGGTGATCGAGGCGATCGTGCCGATGGAGAATTTCGGCGAGATCCAGCCCGGCATGCAGGCGGAGATACTGGCCGAGGTCCTGCTCAAGGACAGGCTGCAGGGTGAAGTCATCGCGGTCGACCGCATCGGCGACACCGCGAGCAATACCTTCGGCGTCAAGCTGCGCATGCCCAACCCGGACAACCGTATTCCCGCGGGCCTGAAATGCGTGGTCAAATTTCTCGCGATGACAGAAGCTCCGCCAGCCGCGGAAACCAGCGCGCAGGTGCCGGACGAGGAACCGGCAAACCGCATCATCAGGACCGCGCAGCCCTCGGCGCAACCGTCGAGCTTTGCGCTCATCTCGACCGCCGGTGCCGCGGCCTTACCCGACGCGGACATATCCGCACCGACGGCAGCGCCCGCGGACGCACTCGCGGAGGTGTCCCCGGTGGAGATTGTCGACGACACGGCCGTCGGCCAGCAAACCTCCGCGCAAGCGGAGACTGCGGCAGCGGCGTCATCCGCCGAACCGCCACTGGCCGTGCTGACGGAGCAAATTCCGAGCAGCTACATGCTCCTGGTCGAGCAATCGTCGCGCGAGGACGGTACGCCCGACACCATCCAGCGCCTGCGTGACGCCGGCATCGACGATTTCATGCTGTTCGGCAGCGGCACCCACGCCGGTTACATCTCGCTGGGGGTATACGGCAAGCACGCCAACGCGGTCGCTCGCCAACAGGCGCTCGACCGACTCGGCTTCACTCCGTCTATCGTCGAACGTTTCGACTAGGCCGCGGCCACCGATGGCTCCCGCGCACGCAATCCCGAACACGACGACCGGATCTTCCGGTACTCCCGCGCGCGCAACCCGGACAATTCGATGCGCAAGCTAAAACCCGGCACACGCGGCGTCGCGCCTGCGCTCGCCAGGACCTCGCCGATATTCTTCGAGCGCATGGAGCCCCGCATCCTGCTGTCGGCCGATGCGCTGTCCGGGCTGGCACCGGCAGACCCGTTCGGTGACAACGACCCGGCGCGAAATGTGATGAATGCCGGCGAGAGTGCCGGTTACCTGCTGGAAATTTATGCCGCGAACGCAGGCGACCAGGATAACGAGCCGATCGCAATAGACCAGGCCGGGTTGCTCGATACGTTGCGGACAAACTTCGACGATATCGAGCCGGTTGCCGATAGCGCCAGTATGCTCGGCGCGCTGCTCGACAGCCAGCAGGTCGAAAACCGTCGCGAGGTCGTGTTCGTCGATGCCGCCACGCCGGATTACCAGCAGTTGCTCGCTGCGTTCGATACCGATACGCCCGGCACCGACTACCAGGTCTTCGTGCTCCAGTCCGATCGCGACGGCATCGAGCAAATCAGCGAAATCCTCGCCGGCTTTGATGGCATCGACGCACTGCACCTGGTCAGCCACGGCAATCAACAGGGCATCCAGCTCGGAACAGGCTGGCTCGACCAGGCATCAATCGATCGTTACGCGACAGCCATCGGCGGCTGGTCGGCCGCGCTGGATAAAGACGCCGATTTGCTGATTTACGGCTGCAACCTGGCCGCCGGTCCTTCCGGCCAACAGCTCGTTACCAGCCTCGCCGAACTGACCACCGCCGACGTCGCGGCGAGCGACGACCTGACGGGGGCCACGCGGCTCGGTGGCGACTGGGAGCTCGAATACGTCTATGGCGACATAGAGACTGCTGTCAGCTTCGCCGCGACAGCACAGCAGGCATGGTCCAACGTGCTGGCCGTGAGCAGCCTGAACCCTTCCCAGGACAGTTACATCGATATCAACTCGAGTACTTCGAATTACGGGTCGGCAACCAGCTTGATCATCGACCGATCAGGCGGTGACGAAGGCGACCAGAGAGCCCTGTTACAGTTCGACCTGTCCTTTATTGCATCCAGCTCGACGATCAACAGCGCCGACCTCGTGTTGGAAGCAACGGCCACCACCGGACCCTTCACCGTTTACGTCTACGAGGTTACCCAGGCCTGGAACGAGGGCACGGTCACCTGGGATACGGCGCCAACTTACGACAACTCCAGCGTCACGACACTCACGCCAGCAGGTACGGGTCAGCACAGCTTCGACCTGACCGCGCTGGTACAGGACTGGGTCGATGGCAGCAAAACCAACTTCGGCATCATGCTGGGTAGTTCGGAACCGGGCACCACGACATTTACCTACGACAGCTACGAAGGCACGAATGCTCCTCGACTTGTGCTTGACTACACCAATGCGGCTCCCGTCGCGCAGGACGACAGCTACAGCACGCTCGAAGACGTCAACCTCGTCGTGAGTAGCGGCAACGACCTGCTCGACAACGACAGTGACGCTGACGGCAATACGCTGACCGCCGAGGTCACCGATGGCCCGGATAACGGGACACTGGTGTTCGCTCCCGCCGGCCTCGGCAGCGACACCAACCTGACCAACGAGGTGGCCTTCGATCATCACCCCCGCTGGTCGCCCGATGGCAGCAAGATCGCCTTCACCTCCGAGAGCGGCGCCGGTGGCGACCGCGATATCTATGTCATGAATGCCGACGGCACCGGCGTCACGGCGCTGACCACGGACGGGACTTTTACCGACGAACAGCCGGTGTGGTCACCGGACGGCAGCATGCTCGCGATCACGTCGAATCGCGACGGCGACAACGAGATCTTCATCATCGATGCAACCGACGGCAGTGTCATCCGTCAGCTCACCAGCGACGCTGGCGCGGATCAGCGTCCGACCTGGTCCCCCGACGGCAGCCAGATCGCATGGACCTCGGACCGCGGCGGTGACTTCGATATCTGGGTTGCCAACGCCGACGGCTCGGGCGTACCGACCCGGCTGACCAGCGCTGGCGGGGATGACACGCAGCCGGTCTGGTCGCCGGACGGCAGCAAGATCCTGTTCACCTCGTTACGCGACGGCAATGAAAACATCTACGTGATGGACGCCGATGGCAATAATCAAAACCAGTTGACCAGCGACACTGGCAGCGATCGTATCGGCGGCTGGTCACCGGACGGCTCCAAGATATTCTTCACCTCGGACCGTTCCGGTAATTACGACATCTGGGTAATGGACGCCGACGGTTCCAACGAACGTGTCGTCGAAGCCACCGCCACCGATGAATTCTGGACCGAAGTGTCGCCCGACGGCACGACGATGCTGACGATGCGCGGCTTCGAGATCTACAGCATGCCGCTGCAGTTCGACGGCACCTTCACCTACGTCCCGGACGCGGGCTTCTCGGGCGTGGACAGTTTCTCCTACGTCGCAAACGACGGCAGCGAGAATTCCAACGTCGCGACGGCATCGATCACGGTTAATCCCGACATTCCGCCCATGGCGCAGGATGACAGCTATACCACCGATGCAGATACGGTACTCACGCTGGCAGCACCCGGCGTACTGGCCAACGACAGCGCATCGATTGCGACCCCCGGCGCCACGCTCGAGTACATCGCGCAACAGGATACCGATGGCAATAACACCTGGGAGGACACGACCGGAGTCGCCGGCTACGACTTCGATTTCAGCGGTTCGGACGTGGTTCGCGACGACAGCATCGGCGACGCGCAGGCGGGAATTTCGGCCGCCTACGTCTTCGGTTCGGGCGCCGCGGTGACGCCTAACCTGGGCTTGTCACCCGACCTGTTTGCCGACCTGCCGGGCAACCCGACCGACGCGGCCGCGAGTTTCGAATTCTGGATCCGGCCGACCGACGCGAGCGGTTCCGAGATCATCTTTGACGTCGGCAACGGTGTCGACAGTGCGGGTAACGAGGGCGCGTCGCTGCGCCTCAACGGATCGTTACTCGAGTGGGTCGTGTGGGACGACAATGGCAATGACATCGCCTTCGCGACCCGGGACATCAGCGCCGAAATCGCCTCCGGCAAGTTCATCCAGGTCGTCGCCACGATCGACCCGAACGATCCCGCCACCACGGTCTCGCTGTCGATCAACGGCGGCCCCTCGGATACCGACTACGATGGCGGAATCAATGACTGGGAGTCTCCGGGAGAATCGCCGTCGATTGGCGACAATGATGGCTTCACGCGGGTTTTGAACACTTCCCCCGATGCGGAATTCTTCCAGGGTGAAATCGCGGCTTTCCGCTTTTACGAGTCGGTTCTGAGTGCCGCCGAAATCCAGAAAAACTTCGACTCCATGTATTTCAGCGTCGTCGGGCACGATGCGACCAGTACGCTCGGTGCCGCCGTGACAGTCAATGGTGACGGCAGTTTCAGCTACGACCCCGGCGCCCTGTTCGACGGCCTGGCCGCCGGTGCAACCGTCGTCGATACGTTCGACTACACGATCGAAGACACGGAAGGCAGCCAGGATACGGCCACCGTTTCCGTTACCGTGACCGGGGTTAACGATGCCCCGACCGCGACCAACCTCAGCAGCACCTCGGCTTATAACGAGGGTGACGCCAGCGTACCGATTACCGATATCGTGGTCAGCGACGTCGACACGGGCGAGGTCATCACCGCAACCCTGACGCTGGTCGATACCGCCACCGGCAGCCTCAGCACCAACGACGGCGCGATCTACACGCCCGGCACTGGCGTCTGGTCCATCACCGGCTCGGTGGCCCAGGTCAACACCGCGCTCGCCAACCTCGTTTTTAACCCCTTGGTCAATAACGATGTCGACACCACCATCGACGTCAGTATCGACGACGGCAACGAGGATGGCGGTAGTGCGCTCACCGGCACCATCAACCTGGATGTCACGCCGGCCAACGACGCACCGACCGCGACCAACCTCAACAGTACTTCGGCCTACAATGAGGGTGACGCCAGCGTGGCGATCACCGATATCGTGGTCAGCGACGTCGACACCGGCGAGGTCATCACTGCCACGCTGACCCTGGTCGATACCGCCACCGGTAGCCTCAGCGCCAACGATGGTGCGACCTACACGCCGGGCACCGGTATCTGGACCATCACCGGCTCGGTCGCGCAGGTCAACACCGCGCTCGCCAATCTCGTTTTTAACCCGACGGTCAATAACGATATCGACACGACCATCGACGTCAGTATCGACGACGGCAGCGGGCCGCTGAGCGGCACCATCAACCTGGATGTCACGCCGGTCAACAACGCACCGACCGCGACCAACCTGAACAGCACTTCGGCCTACAACGAGGGGGATGCCAGCGTCGCGATCACCGACATCGTCGTCAGCGATGTCGATACCGGCGAGGTGATCACCGCCACGCTGACGCTCACCAATACCGCCACCGGCATCCTGAGCACCAACGACGGCGCGATCTACACGCCCGGCACTGGCGTGTGGTCCATCACCGGCAGTGTCGCCCAGGTCAACACCGCGCTCGCCAACCTGGTTTTTTTCCCGGCGCTCAATAACGATGCCGACACCACCATCGACGTCGACATCGACGACGGCAACGAGGATGGCGGTGGTGCGCTCACCGGCACCATCAACCTGGATGTCACGCCGGTGAACGACCCGCCGACCGCGACCAACCTCAGCAGCACCTCGGTCTACACCGAAGGTGATGCCAGCGTCGCGATCACCGACATCGTCGTCAGCGACGTCGATACCGGCGAAGTCATCACCGCCACGCTGACGCTGGCCGATACCGCCACCGGCAGCCTCTCTGCCAACGACGGCGCGATCTACACGCCCGGCACCGGCGTGTGGTCCATCACCGGCAGTGTCGCCCAGGTCAACACCGCGCTCGCCAACCTGGTTTTTTTCCCGGCGCTCAATAACGATGTCGATACCACCATCGACGTCGACATCGACGACGGCAGCGGACCATTGACCGGCACCATCGACCTGGATGTCACGCCGGTGAACGATGCACCGACCGCGACCAACCTCAACAGTACCTCGGCCTATACCGAGGGCGCCGCCAGCGTCGCAATTACCGACATCGTCGTCAGCGACGTCGATACCGGCGAAGTCATCACCGCCACGCTGACCCTGGTCGACACCGCCACCGGCAGCCTCAGCGCCAACGATGGTGCGACCTACACGCCGGGCACCGGGGTCTGGAGCATCACTGGCAGTGTCACCCAGGTCAATACCGCGCTCGCCAACCTGGTTTTTAACCCGTTGGTCAATAACACTGTCGACACGACCATCGACGTCGATATCGACGACGGCAGCGGACCGCTGAGCGGCACCATCAACCTGGATGTCTCGCCGGCGAACGACGCGCCGACCGCGACCGGCCTCAACAGCACCTCGGCCTACGACGAGGGTGATGCCAGCGTGGCCCTGAACGACATCGTCATCACCGACACGGATGCCGGCGATATCGTCACCGCCACGCTGACGCTGGTCGACACCGCCACCGGCAGTCTCAGCGCCAACGACGGCGCCAGCTACGATGCCGCTACCGGCGTCTGGAGCATCACCGGCACGGTGGCGCAGGTCAACACCGCGCTGGCCAACCTGGCGTTCATTCCCAACCCCGGCAACAACGTCGACAGCAGTATTGCGGTCAGCATCGACGACGGCGACGAGGACGGCAGCGGACCGTTGCTCGGGGTCATGAACATTACCCTGAATCCGCTGCTCGGTGTCACCGCCATCACGCCGACCCCGCTGCCGGATACCGAGCCGCCGGAGACCGCCCCCCCGACGAATGATCCGGTCGAGCCGCCGGCCGCCAGCGAGGAGGAGGCAGGGCCGGACGTGGCGGAGAGCGTACTCGAAACCCCGGTGAGCGAGCCACCACCGACCGTCGATACCGATCCCAACGTGGTCGCACAGATCCGGCAGCCCGACCGGACCTTGCCACCGACCAGCGATGCGAACAGCGAGGATCCACCGACACGCACCGACAACCGGGATGAAACCCGCGCCGCCGACAGGCCCGGGCCGACGGGTGCCGAAAGCCTGCTGCTCAGGCTGCGCGAGCAAATCGAATTCTACAACGACCCGCTGCAGCTGATCGGCGCCGACACCTTCATCACCCGCCTGAACGACATGCGCGAAGAACTGATCTCGGAGACCGCGAACACGGAAAAAGTCGTCGGCAGCAGCCTGACGGTCACGGCCGGTCTATCGGTCGGTTACGTGGTCTGGCTGGCGCGCAGTGGCGTGTTGCTCAGCAGCGCATTGTCGTCGCTGCCCGCCTGGCGCTTCATCGATCCCCTGCCCGTGCTGGCCGGGATGCAGACCAACCGGGCCGATGACGACGAGGAATCGCTCGAATCGCTGGTCGCCGACAATGCGGACGAAGCACGGCAACCGGAGACCGGACGCGAGGACAAAAGCGATGCGTAGACCTGTCGCCCCGGATTACAGGATCGAGCGCCGTGCTTGAGCGGATTTTCAAGGGACATACCGCACGCGTCAGGATTGCGCTGGGCCTGTCGGGCATGCTGGTCAGCCTGCTGTTGCTGGCCTCGATCGCGGGACTGGTACCTGACCGCCACGCCGCTATCCGCGACGGCCACGCCCGGCTCGCGGAATCGATCGCGCTCAACAGCTCTATCTTCATCACCACCAGCGATATCCGGCGCATGGAGGCCAGCCTCGAAGTCATCGTCGAACGTAACGACGAGATCCTGTCGGCTGCCGTCAAGCGCCTCGACGGGACGCTGATCGCGGTGATCGGTGACCACCTCGATCACTGGCAAAACCTGCAGCATGGCAAATCCGCGAATTCGCAGGTGGTGGTGCCGATATTCGAGGGCGCCGGCGAATGGGGCCAGGTCGAGCTCCGTTTCGAGCCCCTGTTACCGTCGACCTGGTACGGCGAGTTCATGCACCCGGTTTTTATCCTGATCGGCTTCATTTCGTTGACCAGTTTCATCCTGTTCTACCTCTATCTCGGCAAAATGCTCAAGCAGCTCGATCCGTCGCAGGCGATCCCGGACCGGGTGCGATCGGCCCTCGATACCATGGCGGAAGGTTTGCTGGTGATCGACGCCCGGCAAAACGTGGTGCTGGCCAACGAGGCGTTCTCGAGCCTGGTCGGCGAAGCCGCGGAATCCCTGGTCGGCCGCCGAATCGAACAGTTCCCCTGGTTCGACCAGCAAAACGAAGCATTCGACACCAGCGACGCACCCTGGAGCAGGACCCTGGCGGACGGGCAGGTGCGCACCGCCAGCATGATCAGGCTCGGCGCCGAGGGCGAATCGCAGCGCACCCTCATGATCAATTGTTCACCGATCCTGTCCGGCAGCGGCAAGCCGGGCGGCGCCCTGGTCAGTTTCGACGACGTCACCGAACTCGAGCAAAAGGAGCTGGAGCTGCGCATTTCGAAAGAAGAAGCCGAGCGCGCCAACCGCTTCAAGAGCGAATTCCTGGCCAACATGAGCCACGAGATCCGCACGCCGATGAACGCGATCCTGGGTTTTTCCGAGGTACTCAAGCGCGGCTACGACCGCGACAGCAAGGACAGCATCCGCTACCTCAATACCATCTCCTCGAGCGGCAACCATCTGCTCAACCTGATCAACGATATTCTCGACTTATCCAAGGTCGAGGCCGGGCGCATCGAGATCGAAAAAATCGACACGCCGGTGCACCAGGTCATCCACGAAGTGCTGCAGATCCTGCAGGTCAAGGCCGACGAGAAAGGTATTTTCCTGCGCTACGAGCCGGCCTGCGCGCTGCCCGAGCATATCCACAGCGATGCCGGCAAGATCCGGCAGATCGTGACCAACCTGGTGGGCAACGCGATCAAGTTCACCAACGACGGTGGCGTGAAAGTGATCACCCGGCTGGCGGAAGACGGTAACGACGCGCTGCTGCTGATCGACGTGATCGACAGCGGCATCGGCATGACGCCGCAGCAGGCGGTCGACGTTTTCAACCCGTTTACCCAGGCGGACAGTTCGATCACGCGCCGCTTCGGCGGTACCGGCCTCGGCCTGACGATCAGCAAGCGCTTCGCCGAGGCGCTCGGCGGCGATATCGTGGTCGACAGCAAGCCGGACGAAGGCAGCTGCTTCACCGTCAGCGTCGCTACCGGTCCGATCGCGAACCTGCGACGACTCGGCATCGACGAACTGCTGTCCAGCCAATGGCAGGAGTCGAGAAGCGAGAAAGCGCACTGGCAATTCCCCGCGTCGAAAGTGCTGGTGGTCGACGACGGCGAGGAAAATCGCGAACTGCTGAAAGTGGTACTCGGCGATGTCGGCATTTCGGTTGCGACCGCGGAAAACGGCGAGCGTGCTCTCGAGCAGCTGGCAGGCGAGGCTTTCGATCTCGTGCTGATGGACGTGCAGATGCCGGTGATGGATGGTTACACGGCGGTCGGGCTGATGCGCGAGCGCAACTATACCCTGCCGGTGATCGCGATGACCGCCGACGCGATGCTGGGCGCCCAGCAGAAGTGCCTCGATGCCGGCTACAGCGAGTACATGACCAAGCCGGTCGATATCGACCGGCTGATCGGCCGCCTGGCGGAGCACCTCGGCGGCGAACGGCTGGCCGAGACAGCGCCCGCGATAACGCCACGGCCGGCCGCTGCGCCGGTCGCCGACGAGCCCCGGATTTACTCCAGCCTGCCGCTGACGAACCCGAAGTTTCGCAAGGTCGTGGAGAATTTCATTGCCCGGCTGGGAGACCGGCTGGCGGCGATCGATGCCGCCTGGCAGCAGCGCGATTACGATGAGCTCAACCGACTGGGTCATTGGCTCAAGGGCTCGGCCGGCAGCGTCGGCTTCGGCGACTTCGTCGAGCCCGCACGAGAGTTCGAGCAATATGCGCAGAACCATGACGACGCAAACCTGCCCGCTGCAATCCAGGCATTACACGCGCTTTATCGCCGGCTAACCGTCGACGACGCGGCGGAGAAGGCTTGCGCATCGCCAACGCAAGGATCGCCCGCGGATGCAATGGACGATCCGGCGAATAAGCCGGCGGTTGCGAAACCGGCCAACGACGACGGCATCGACCAGGACAGCCGCATATGCTCGAGCCTGCCGCTGTCGAATCCGAAGCTGCGCGACGTCGTGGAGAAATTTGTCGTCCGGCTCGGAGACCAGCTGACGGCAATCGATGACGCCTGGGAGCAGCGCGACTACGACGAACTCAACCGCCTGGGCCACTGGCTCAAGGGTTCGGCCGGCAGCGTCGGCTTCGCTGACTTCGTCGACCCCGCGCGCGAGTTCGAGCAGTACGCGCTGGAGCGCGATGACAGCAACCTTGCTGGCGCGATCGAGCAGCTGCATTCGATGTACCAGCGCATCGACACCGGTACCGGCGCAAAATCCGGCTCCAGGCGGGAAGTCGCCAGGCCGACAAAACGTTACGACATTCCGGAAAAACTGGTATCGATCTTCAGCGAGAGCAAGCCCAGGATGCGCCCGGCGATCGGTATTTTCATCGATCAACTGGCAACAAAATGTCACCAGGTCGACAGCGCGCTGGAAAACGGGGATTTCCAGCAAATCCAGGCATTCGGCTACTGGCTCAAAGCCTACGGCGGCACGGTCGGCTTTCCCGCATTCACCGAACCGGCCCGGGACCTGGAGAACTTTGCCCGCAACCGGCAACTGGAACCCCTGCAGCATACGGTCGACGTTATCAAGCAACTGAACGAACGGATAGTTGCCAACGGCTAGAGGTAGCGGATCCAGCGACGCCCCGGCAGTAATAGTTTTTATCAATTAATGGATGTTTCATTCCTGACGACACTATCAGCACGGGACAAATAATTATTACCGGGAGAGTTATTCTGAGCTCGGAGCATTCACAGGCAACGAATCTGAAAACATCGACCATCATGATGGTCGACGACGAACCCGTGATGCTGGAAATCGTGCAGGTTCTGCTCGAGGAAGAAGGTTACCGGCATTTCGTCTCGGTCGACGACTCGACCCGGGCCATCGACCAGCTGGTCCAATCCAATCCCGATATCCTGTTGCTGGACCTCGACATGCCGGAGGTCGACGGCTTCGAGGTGCTGTCGCGGGTGCGCAAGCTCGAGGACTACCAGTACCTGCCGGTTATTATCCTGACCGCGTCGGAGAACCCCGTGAACAAGCTCCGGGCCCTCGAACTGGGCGCCACCGATTTCCTGTCCAAGCCGGTCGACCCCAGTGAACTGGCGCTGCGGATTCGCAATACCCTGGCGGCCAAGGCTTACCAGGATCAGCTCACCTACTACGACAACCTGACCGGCTTGCCCAACCGCAAGTTATTCACCAGCCATCTCGGCAAGGCGATTGCCCAGGCTCAGCAAGACAATCGCAACCTGGTACTGCTGGAAATCGGCCTCGATTATTTTCAGAACATCAACGAAACCCTCGGCGTGCAGGGTGGGGACCGGATCCTGCGCAGCGTCGCCGAACGACTGCTCGGCGTGATCCGTGGTAACGATATCGTCGGCCGCAGCAGCCTGTCGTTGCCGATAGAAAACACGGCGCGAACCGGCGGTGACGAGTTTTCGGTCGCGCTGTACGGCAACGACAGTGTCGAGAATGCCTCGGTGGTCTGTAACCGGCTGCTGGCAGCGATCAGGAACCCCTTCGACCTCGACGGTGAAAACGTCCACCTGACCGCCAGCATCGGCATCGCCGTGTACCCCGACGACGGCGAAGAAGCCGACGCGCTGATCAAGCATGCCGCTTCGGCGCAGGATTTCGCCAAGAAACAGGGCCGTGACCGCTTCCAGTTCTACTCCAGCGAAATGGAGGCGCATTCCAGGGCGCTGATCAAGATGATGGCGGATCTGAAAACGGCGCTGCAGGAAGAGCAGTTCGAACTCCATTACCAGCCGCAGATCGATGTCGCCAGCGGCGCCATTACCGGCATGGAAAGCCTGATCCGCTGGATTCATCCGCAGGATGGACTGATTCCGCCGCTGAAATTCATCCCGGTGGCCGAGGAGATCGGGCTGATCAGTGAAATCGGCGAGTGGGTTATGCACGAAGCCTGCTGCAGCGCCAGCGAGTGGAACGCGGCGGGTTATAGCGATCTCAGGGTGTCGGTCAATGTCTCGGCCAGGCAGTTTGCCGATGCGAAATTCAAGGCCTCGGTCGAATCCGCGCTGCGCAGCAGCGGCCTGGACCCGCGCAACCTGGTGCTGGAAATCACCGAGAGCATGCTGGTCGGCGACACCGATCAGCTGGCAGTCCTGCTGCACGACATCCGTGATCTCGGCGTATCTTTTTCGCTCGACGATTTCGGCACGGGCTACTCGTCCCTGAGCTACCTGAAAAAATTCCCCATCGACGAACTGAAGATCGACCGCTCGTTCATGCTCGGCGTACCGGCCAATCCGGACGACAACTCGCTGGTCCGGGCAATCATCGCGATGGCGCACAGCCTCGGGCAGCAGGTGGTCGCGGAAGGTGTCGAGGAAGCCGCGCAGATGGAATATCTCGGGCAGCACGGCTGCAATACCGTGCAGGGATATTATTACAGCAAACCGCTGTGTGCGACCGATTTCGGCGACTACCTGGCGGCCCGGGTCGAGCACCCTGGAGCGCGCCGCTCAGGCACCTAGTCCCGCCACAGCCGCGCTACCCGGGGGAGTCCCCGGGAAGAAGCAGCAATCATTGTCAGCCGCGCATGCGCTCCGCTTTCGGATCGTACATTGCACCGAGCGACGCCTTCGCCGGGATGCGTTCGCCGCCGACATCGATTTCGAAACTGCCGGCCTCGATGTATTCGCGGGTGACTTCTTCCTCGACCTCGACGTAACCCAGGCCGACCGCGCCACCGAGCGTATGACCGTAATCACCCGAGGTCAGGTGACCGACGATTTCGCCGTCGCGCACGATCGGCTCGTGGTGATACAGCGTGACCTCGGGGTCTTCGAGCAGGAACTGCACGAGGCGTTTGCGCATGAAGCCGCGGTCTTCCTTCTGCTTCAGGATCGCGTCGCGACCCTTGAAAGCTATGTCCTTGTCGAAGTTGCAGACGAATCCCATGCCGCATTCGAGCGGGGTATCGTGATCGGCGACGTCGTGACCGTAGTGAACAAATTTCTTTTCCAGCCGGCAGGAGTTCAGCGCGTGCATGCCGGCCAGGCGCAGGCCGTAGCCCTCGCCTTTTTCCCACAGGTAATCGAAGCAGTGGCGCGCCTGGTCGACCGGCACGTACAGTTCCCAGCCTAGTTCGCCGACGTAGGAGACACGACCGGCATAAGCGCGCGCCATGCCGAGCTCGACGGCCTGGAAGTCACCGAAGGGAAAGCTCGCGGTAGTCATGTCATGCCCCAGCGCATCGGTCAGCAGCGCGCGGCTGTCCGGGCCCATGACGCCGAGCATCGCCCAGCCGTTGGTCATGTCGCTGACGCAGCAGAACTCGTCCTCGCCGATGTTCGCCTGCAGCCAGTGCAGGTCCTTGATCGTCTGCGCCGCGCCACTGATGACCCAGAACTCGTTTTCGGCGATGCGGGTCACGGTGAGATCCGCCTCGATACCGCCGTGATCGTTGAGCCAGTGGGTGTAGACCATGCGCCCGGGTTCGACGTCGACGTTGGCGCTGGATACGCGCTGCAGGACTTTTACCGCGTCGCGGCCCTGCACCAGGTACTTGGAGAAGCTGCTCTGGTCGAACAGCACGACCTTTTCGCGCGCGGCACGGTGTTCGTCGGCGCTGTATTCGAACCAGTTCTGCTTGCCGAAGCTGTACTCGTATTTCGGCTCGACGCCATCCGGTGCAAACCAGTTGGGTCGCTCCCAGCCGGCGGCTTCGCCGAAACAGGCGTTGCGCTCGAGCAGGCGTTCATGCAGTGGCGAATGCCGCAGGTTGCGCGAGGTTACCATCTGCTTGTACGGGTAGTGGTTGTCGTACAGCAGGCCGAGGGTTTCGGTCACCCGTTGCTGGATGTACTTCTGCGTCGACTGGAACGGGAACATGCGACGGATATCGTTGCCCCACAGGTCCATCGGCGCCTTGCCTTCGTGCATCCAGTCGGCGAGCGCGCGGCCGAGGCCGCCGGAGGTCTGGATACCCACGGAGTTCAGGCCGCAGGCGACGTAGAAACCCTTGAGCTCGGGCGCTTCGCCCATGTGGAACTGGTCGTCCGGGGTGAAGCTTTCCGGGCCGCAGAAGAAACTGCGCCAGCCGCATTCGGCCAGCATCGGCACGCGCTCCATCGCGGCTTCGAGCACCGGCATGAACTGCTCGTCCATGTGGCCCTCGAGCTCCTCGAAAGCGAAGTCGAGCGGTACGCCGTCCATGCCCCAGGGCACGGCGTTGGGTTCGAAGGCGCCGACCAGCAAGCTACCGGCGTCTTCGCGGTAGTACGCGCACTTGTCGTGGTCGCGCAGGACCGGCAGGTCGGACGGCAGGCCGTCGAGCTTCTCGGTATGCGCGTAGTAGTGTTCGCAGGCGTGCAGCGGCACGCTGACACCGGCCATGGCGCCGATTTCGCGACCCCACAGGCCGCCGCAGTTGACGACGAAGTCGGCGGCGATTTCGCCATCGGTGGTCTCCACGCCGGTAACGCGCCCGTTGGCCTGCTTGATGCCCGTAACGCGAACACCTTCCAGGCACTTCGCGCCGCGCGCCCGCGCACCCTTGACGAAAGCCTGGGTCACATCGACCGGGCTCGCGGTACCGTCCTGCGCCACCCAGCTGCCGCCGAGCAGGTCGCCGGTTTCGACAAACGGGTAGATTTCCTTGATTTCCGACGGCGTGATGATATCGACCTGGGTCACGCCGAAGGCGTTGTTCATCGCCGCGACGCGCTTGAGTTCCTCGAAGCGCGCCTCGCTGTGCGCGATCGACAGCGAGCCGACCTGCTTGAAACCCGTGGACTGGCCGGTCTCGGCCTCGAGTTCGGTCAGCACCGACATCGAGTATTCGCACAGGCGCGCGTGCGAATCGTTGGCGCGCATGGTGCCGACCAGGCCGGCCGCGTGCCAGGTCGTGCCGCAGCTGAACTGGTTGCGCTCGAGCAGGACCACGTCGGTCCAGCCGAGCCTGGCCAGGTGGTAGGCGACACTGGAGCCGATGACGCCGCCGCCGATGACGACTGCGCTGGCACGTTCGGGAATCTGCTCGGGCATGACAACAAACCTCGGGGTTGTGTGAATCCGGAACGCGCTATTCTGCTATACCTGCTTCCGCCATAGCAATCGGAATCGACCACCGCAAGCCATAATCAAGTAACTACACCCCATCGTCATCCCCGCGCAAGCGGGGATCTCCAGCGGTGCGTTCGTAACAAGATCCCCGCTTGCGCGGGGACGACGATGAGCCGATAGCGGATAACGGCGCGTGCGTCACAAGGCCCCCGCCGGTCCGCCGAAGCGGGATGAGAAACGCCGGTTGTTGTCGCCCCGCGACTTGATCGTGGGGCCCAGCAGCGAGTTGATATCACTGGATCCCGCGGTCAAGCCGCGGGATGACGATGTGGCGGTAGCAGAAACCGGTGCATGCTTCACGAGATCCCCGCTTGCGCGGGGACGACGATGAGCCGATAGCGGATAACGGCGCGTGCGTCAGAATGCCCCCGCCGGTCCGCCGAAGCGGGATGAAAACGCCGGTTGTTGTCGCCCCGCGACTTGATCGTGGGGCCCAGCAGCGAGTTGATATCACTGGATCCCGCGGTTAAACCGCGGGATGACGATGTGGCGGTAGCAGAAACCGGTGCATGCTTCAAGAGATCCCCGCTTGCGCGGGGACGACGATGTGGCGGTAGCGGATAACGGTGCGTGCGTCACAAGCCCCCCGCCGGTCCGCCGAAGCGGGATGAGAAACGCCGGTTGTTGTCGCCCCGCGACTTGATCGCGGGGCCCAGCAGCGAGTTGATATCACTGGATCCCGCGGTCAAGCCGCGGGATGACGATGTGGC
>JASJCI010000057.1 GCA_030066085.1 Gammaproteobacteria bacterium
CACTCCCCCGAAACCCGCGCAAGAACCGTGTGCCGGTTCGAAAGCGCACGCCCGCGTGCGCTTGACGGCGGAGCGCAGCGACGCCGGCCCCGAAGAACGAGCGCAGCTCGTTCGCAGGGGTGAGGCGCGCAGCGCCGAACAATCCCCTTGGGAATTCCCTGCCCCGGCAAGCCGTCATTGCGATACCCAAAGGGCACAAGGGAGCGCAGCGACTTTAGGCCCTTCAGGGTCGAAGCAATCTCCAGACGGCGACACGGCCTTGAAAGATTGCTTCGCTACGCTCGCAATGACAGCAGCTGGGAAAGCGCCAAAGCCAAATGCAACAACCAGCGATTTCATGCCTTCGACTTCGAATCGCAAAGATTATCCGCCCCTAACGCGCAATCCCGCGCGCCGACGCCTTGATGAAATCCCGCATGCGCGAAGCCCCTTCCGAGGCTTGCGCCTGCACGTCCAGTTCGGCCAGCATGTCCTCGGCCGAATACCCCTTGCGATAGATCGTCTTGAAGGCGCGGCGAATATTCCGCACTTCATCGGCGGAAAACCCGCGGCGTTTCAAACCGATGGCGTTGATCGAGCGTGGCTCGGATTCGGCATACAGCACGAACGGCGGTATGTCCTGTGTCACCTTGCTCTGGATACCGACCATGCAGTAGGCGCCGATGCGACAGAACTGATGCACCGCGGCGAAACCGCTGAGGATGGCGTAATCGTCAACCTTCACGTGCCCGGCGAGATTGGCACAGTTAACGATGACGACGTGGTTACCGATGATGCAGTTGTGGCCGACGTGGGCATAAGCCATCAGCATGTTGTCGTCACCGATACGCGTGACGTTTTCCTCGGCGACGATGGCGCGGTGAATACTGACGTACTCCCGAATGCTGTTGCGATCGCCGATCACGAGGCTGGTCGGGTCCGCTTCGTCGAAACGATGATCCTGGGGCGCATCGCCGATCGAGGCGAACTGGTGGATATGATTGTCTTCGCCGATGACGGTCGGCCCCTTGATCACGACGTGCGCATCGACGATCGAACGGGCGCCGATCGTCACCCGCGGACCGACGATGGCATAGGGCCCGATGACCGCGCTCTCGTGGATAATGGCGGACTCGTCGACCAGCGCGGTCGGATGAATCATGGATGACTCCCTGAACGTCAAAGGTTAGCCAGCCGCCAGTTCGGCGCACCCGGAGATCGGGTTCCGGCGCGTCGCGCGGGTTCGGCGGGATTGCAGCGCCCCAAATATCCTCAATTAGCTGCCGGATAGCAAGCCGCGGACCGTTTTTCGCCTGCCGGACCAGCCTGGCCGGTCAGACGTCACGCCGCGGACGGCCCGCCTGTCAGGCGCGCTTCGGATTCGGCCGTGTCCACAGGAAGATCGCGCTGGCGGTACATATCACCAGCATCCCCAGTACCACGCCCCAGTGCGCCTCGCGCCAGACCAGCAAGGAGATACTGCCGATCATCATGATCGTCGCCAGCCACTTGGCGTAGGGTGGAATCGCGCCCTGGTGACGCCAGTCGTTGATGATCTTCGCCAGCGCGGGCTGGGCGAAGATCCAGTCGTGGATGCGACGTGAACCGCGCGACGCAGCCCAGGCGGCAATCAACAGGAACGGCGTCCCCGGCAGCAGTGGCAGTATGGCGCCCAGCAGGGCGATGACAAGGCATACCAGCGAGATCGTGATGTAAACCACTCGCATTGCCGGCGGCGGCATGTCCACCGGCACGATAGCATGGTGCAGGTGGTGCTCGACCTCGTCCTTTTCGCCCACGGCGTCGATTTCCCGCGCGGAAGGTTTCACGGTCTCAATGACGGGTGACCGACTCGGGAATGTCCAGTTCGCCGTCGATCAGCGCGATGAAGCTGTTGACCCGCGCCTCGCCGTCGACGGTTTCCAGCATCATCTGTTTTTCCGCCTCGCTGAACGGCAGCCCGATGGTCAGGCTGTCGACCAGGCGTACCGTCGGCAGGCGTTGCAGCATCGGCATGTCGGCCTCGTAGTTCTTGACGTCGAAAAAGCGCGTCAGCGCCTCGATCAGCTCCGTATGGCGGTGCTGCGCGCGCTCGTCGTCGTCGACGTAGTCCTGCGCGAAACGGTCCCAGTCCGGCACCACCAGGCGATAGCCGCGCGTGGTCGCGAGTTCATCGCCGAGATCGAAACGGCATACGCCGGTCAAGACCAGCTCGATGCGTCCGTCGGCGGTTTCACGGTACTGGGTGATACGCCCGGCGCAACCGGTGATGCACAGCCCCTCGTCCTGCGCATCGGGCTGCGGCTGGATCATGCCGATCATGCGGTGGCTGGCCATCGCATCGTTGATCATGTTGAGGTAGCGCGGTTCGAAGATGTTGAGCGGCAATTCCGCGCCCGGCATCACGATCGCGCCCGGCAGCGGGAAGATCGGTAGCGTGTCGGGCAGGGACTCGAACGGGGTGATGAACGGGTTTTTGCTCATGATCGGGCTCCGTGGGCACGATGATACGGGGTCTGGCAGCATAAGGCGCAGGGTCAAAATACTACGGCACCATATCCTGGGCGATAGATACCCGAGCTGCGCCGTAGCCGGCTATATGGGGACGTTACCCCTGGTTTAAAACCGCTATTTATCCTTTTGTAATATGGACAGTTTTTCCGCTTTGTTATAGTTTGGGAGGCCGGGCACAAGAGAATCGGACCAGCAAACATGACATCAGAAAAAAAGCAGTCCAGTAACAAGAGCGAAAGCACGCGGGAAAAACGCAAGGACGGTCGCATCACCAATGTCCATTACGAGAAAGAACTGGCCAAGCTGCAAATCGAGCTGGTCAAGCTGCAGGAGTGGATCAAGGCCAAGGGTCTCAAGGTCGTCTGCATCTTCGAGGGCCGCGATGCCGCCGGCAAGGGCGGCGTGATCAAGCGCATCACCGAGAGCCTGAACCCGCGCATCTGCCGGGTCGTCGCGCTCGGCACCCCCACGGAGCGCGAAAAAACCCAGTGGTACTTCCAGCGCTACGTGCCGCATCTGCCCGCCGCCGGCGAAATGGTGCTGTTCGACCGCAGCTGGTACAACCGCGCCGGCGTCGAACACGTCATGGGCTTTTGCACCGAGGAAGAATACCAGGAGTTCATGCGCTCCTGCCCCGAGTTCGAGCGCATGCTGGTGCGTTCCGGCATCATCCTGATCAAGTACTGGTTCTCGGTCAGCGACGAAGAGCAGGAACGCCGCTTCCAGGGCCGCATCAAGGATCCGACCAAGCGCTGGAAACTGAGCCCGATGGACGTCGAATCACGTAATCGCTGGGTCGAATACTCGCGCGCCAAGGACCAGATGTTCGCCCACACCGATATCAAGCAGGCGCCCTGGTACGTGGTCAACGCGGACGTCAAGAAACACGCCAGGCTCAACTGCATCAAGCACCTGCTGAGCATGATCGACTACAAAGACCTGACCCCGGACGAAATCGAACTGCCCAGGCGCAAGAAAGGCGGCGGTTACGTGCGCCCGCCGATGACCGACCAGACTTTCGTGCCGGAGCACCATTAGCGCGCATATGACCGGAAGGGAATCGACCGACGGCGGCTGCAGCGAAAATCGACGAATCGATGACCGTGGTCAATGCGAAAGTCTGGTAACACGCTATCGTTGAGAATACAGAGCACCTGCTCGGCATGATCGACTACGAAGACCTGACCCCGGGTGAGGTCGAACTGTCCGAGCGCAAAAAGATGGCGGCCAGGTGCGCCCGCCGATGACCGACCAGACCTTCGTGCCGGAGCATCACTAGCGCCGCACCCAACCCGACAGGATTTGCCCGATGGCTACTTCACCGAAACTCAACGACCCGCTGACCATAGTTACCGATGAACCCGGGGCCGAGATCGCGCCAGGCGCCGACGATGCGCCGGTCGCCATGCCAACCGAGGATTGGGACCTCGATTCGCCGGAAATCTATCTCAACCGCGAGCTGACCTGGCTCGAGTTCAACCGCCGCGTACTGGCCGAAGCGCAGGACGACGGCAACCCGCTGCTCGAACGGATCAAGTTCGTCGGTATCGTGTCGTCCAACCTCGACGAGTTCTTCATGAAGCGGATCGGCGGCCTCAAGCAGCAGGTCGGTGCCGGCGTGATGGACTACAGCGTCGACGGTCGCCTGCCGGCGGAGCAGATCGAGGAGTGTTATTCCAAGGTGCGCGAACTCGAAGCGCAAAAGGACGAACTGGTGCCGCGCCTGATCGAGCAGCTGGCCGAACAGGACATCCACATTACGCCTTACCACTCGCTCGGCGAGGAGCACAAGGCGATCATCCGTTCGTTTTATTTCGAGAACATTTACCCGCTGGTCACCCCGCAGGGGGTCGACTCGGCGCACCCCTTCCCGTTCATTTCCAACCTGTCGCTGAACCTGCTGGTTACGCTGCGACTCACCGACAGCGAGGAAGAGCTGCGCGCGCGGGTCAAGGTCCCGGTCGGACTCGGTATCCCGCGTTTCCTGCAGGTGCCGGATACGCATGTCTTCGTGCCGCTGGAGAGCGTCATGGCGGAAAACCTCGACGTGCTGTTTCCGAAGATGGAAATCGTCGCCTGTGAAACTTTCTACGTCACGCGCAACGCCAACACCGCGCGCGACGAGGACCAGGCCGACGACCTGCTGGCGATGATCGAATCCGAGGTGCGTCACCGTCGCTTCGCCAACATCGTGCGCGTGGTGGTGCAGGCCAGCATGGACAGCACTCGCCGCGGCATGCTCGCGGCCGAACTCGGTCTCGACGAGGCCGATGTATTCGAGAAAAAGGGCCTGCTGGCGACGCGCGACCTGCTCAACCTCGCCTTTCTCGAGATCCCGGCGCTGCGCGATCCGCCGCACCACCCGATCGACCACCCGCGGCTGGCGCACGCGCCCAACATCTTTTACGCGATCCGCGACCACGGTTCGATCCTGGTACACCATCCCTACGAATCCTTTTCCACCTCGGTCGAGCGTTTCCTGCGCGAGGCCAGCCGCGATCCGAAGGTGCGCGCGATCAAGATGACGCTCTATCGCACCTCCGGCGACACCAAGGTTATCGACTACCTCGTCGACGCGGCGCAAAACGGCAAGCAGGTCGCCGTGGTGGTGGAGCTGAAGGCAAGATTCGACGAGGCCGCCAACATCCGCTGGTCGAGCCGGCTGGAAGAAGCCGGCATCCACGTGACCTACGGCGTGATGGACCTGAAAACCCACTGCAAGGTCATCCTGGTGGTGCGCAACGACTACAGCGGCCTGCGGCGTTACGTGCACATCGGCACCGGTAACTACCACGCCGGCAACGCGCGGCTGTATACCGATCTCGGCCTGCTGACCTGCGATCCGGACATCGGCCGCGACACCACCGAGCTGTTCAACTACCTCACGACCGGTTTCACGCCGAAGCGCCTGTACCGCAAGATCCTGCCGGCGCCGAAACTGCTCAAGCGCGCGCTGCTGGACAAGATCCAGCGCGAGATCGATCACTGCGCGCAAAACCCCGAGCGCGGCCACATCCAGATCAAGATCAACGCGCTCGAGGACAAGGACATCGTGCGTGCGCTCTACCAGGCCTCGCAGTGCGGCGTGCGCATAGACCTGATCGTGCGCGATACCTGCCGCCTGCGGCCCGGGCTGGCCGGTCTGTCGGACAATATTCGCGTATTCAGCGTGGTCGGCCGGTTTCTCGAGCACGCGCGGATCTATTATTTCGAGAACGACGGTGAACCGGAGTATTACATCGGCTCCGCCGACGCGATGATGCGTAACCTGGAACACCGCGTCGAAGTGGTAGCGCCGGTCGAGGACCCGGAACTGCAGGCGCGCCTGCGCGAACTGCTCGATGCCCAGGTCTCGGACGAGTACTCACACTGGCGCATGAACGCCGACGGCAGCTACACGCGCCACATCGGTAGCAACGAGGAAAGCGATACCTGCCAGCAGGCCCTGATCCTCGATGCAACCGAGCGCATGCGCAACGCGAAACGCCTGAAACGGCGCAAGACCCAGGGCATGCGCCGGCGCAACATCGCGCTGCGCCCACGCTAAGCCGCCCTCCCCGCCGGCTCCCGTCATTCCCGCCCTCCCCGTCATTCCCGCGCAGGCGGGAATCTTGTGGTCATACTCGTCATTCCCGCGCAAGCGGGAATCTTGAGCCTAACTCGTCATTCCCGCGCAAGCGGGAATCTTGAGCCTAACTCGTCATTCCCGCGCAAGCGGGAATCTTGGGCCTAACTCGTCATTCCCGCGCAAGCGGGAATCTTGAGCCTAACTCGTCATTCCCGCGCAAGCGGCGGTCCGGCGTCCCGGAATCTTGGGCTAAAACTCGTCATTCCCCGCAAGCGGCGGTCTAGCGTCCCGTAATCTCCCGACACCTTGTTTCTGTCTTTAAGATCCCCGCTTGCGCGGGGATGACGGCGGTACTAAGGCTTACCGACTGGTTCACAACACTCCCACACAACCACCAACCTGATAAGCCGAAGTTACAGGCAAAAAACCGTCACTCCCGCCGGCTCCCGTCACTCCCGTCATTCCCGCGCAGGCGGCGGTCCGGCGTCCCGGAATCTCGGGATGGGGACTTCGTCCAAAAGTCACAGAGACCGGTCATTGCGGACCCAATGGGCCTGAACACCCAATGGGCACGAGAGCCAGCGAAAAAATCTCCGGCTACCGGCGACTTGCAAGGGATATCTTCGGCGCGTTGCCCAACGCGTTGACGGAATAACTTCGCGCTCAGGTGCGAATCACGTCGCCGCTGTCGTTCTTGGGGAAATCGAAATACTCGCAGCGGGCGCGAGCGTGGGTCCAGTCGCCCCAGCTGCCGACATCGCAGACCGACTTGATTAGCCCGGCGGTGGGTACGTTGGCAACATAGGTTTCGCCGCTGTCGCCGATCGCGTTGGCGAAATAGGTGATATCGGGATTGTGGAACACCAGCAACAGCGACGCGACCGAGTCGTCCTGCGCGCGGATCACGGCCTCGATGGTGCCGCTGCCGAGGAAGTAGAGATCGTCGTCGACGATGATGTGATCGATCGGGTAACCGCAGTTCTGGCAGAACAGCTCGGCGGTCGTCAGCGCGCGTTTCGCCGGGCTCGACAGCACCAGGTCGACGCGCTCGTCGCGGCCGGCAAAGCGCTTGCCCATCGCCGGGGCATCGCGCAAACCGCGCTTCGCCAGCGGGCGTTCCCGGTCGGCAAGGCCATGGTCATCCCAGCTGGATTTGGCATGTCGCAAGAGGTAGACCGTTTTCATGGCGCCATTCTACGCTTTCCCGCGCCGCGTTTCACGCCGTCAAGTGACGGTACACTCCGGGCTTACCGTCCTGGCATGTCATCCCGGGATCTTGCACAGCAGGACACAGGGTGCGGTGCCCGAAGTCTTCGGGAACCGGTAATCCGCCATGGATCCCGCGGGCAAGCCGCGGGATGACGAGGTTAACGACATAGCGCCGAGCTGTCGTGGTTGCCACGTTTTCAAGCCCTTTGGGTCAGAGCCACAGTGTAATACGTGATCTTCCTGGCTCAATCATTTGGCTGCCTTTGCTCAGGGGGCCGAAAACCGCGTGAAAATGAGCGTGCTTGGGCATAAACACTGTCATCCCGCGGCTTGACCGCGGGATCCAGTAGAGAATCTCTCGACCCAGTGATATGCGTGGCCCGGTCGATTCGCGAGATGACGCGCCGGGATTGGTTACTCGTAGGTCTGCTGGATGTAGATCTGCGCGGGTTCGCCTTCGAAGATACCGAACGATGCGCGCGCACCCGGGTCGTTGTCGTAGTTGCCGTCGCCGTCCCAGTCGTAGCGCAGCCACAGCAGGTCGGCGCCAGTGTCGTCCAGTACCGTGGTCACGTCGATGAAACCGTCGACGCCGGCGCCGGGGGCGGAAAACTCGTATTCGCCGACTCCGCCCGCAAGCGGCACCGGGATGCTCGGGACCGAGGCGCCGGGCGTGCTCAGGTTACTGTCGTCGATGGCGAGGTCCTGGCCCGGAGCGAGGTACTGCACGACCGAACAGCTGTCGTCGCTGTTCACTTCGTAGCCGCTGCCGTTGAAGTACTCGACCACCACCGGCATGCGCAGCGGATCGAGCTCGGTGCCGAGCGCGTTGACCATGCGCAGGCGACCGAAGCGCATGTTGTTCGGCGTCGGATCGATGACCTCGGACACCGCCACCGCCGGTACGTCGATCTCGTCGATTTGGGTAATCTCGAGATTGATGTCGGCGGCAAAGGGCGCAACCTCGCTGCCCGGGTCCTTGGCCGACACGCCGGCCACCAGCGTGCCGTAGCGGTAGCTGTCCGCGCCGAAGGTCACGTCCACCTGGCCGCTGTCGTCGTTGCGCGCGACCAGCGTCATGTCCTGCGCAGTGCGTGTGACCGGCAGCGGAACGCCGGCACCCTGGGTCACGGCAACGGTGAAGTCGCCACTGGCGAGTCGCGCGAAGCTCTCGCGGTAGTTACCCGTGGCCAGGTTTTGCGCATTCAGCGCCTGCACCACGAAGGACGGCGCGTTGAGGTAGCCGAAATCCTCGCCGATATAGGTGAACAACGTGCAGCTGTCCTGGAAGTCGCCGCCGGTGGACCCCGTGATCTGGAAACTCGCCGGGCGGAAGCGCCCGACGATGACGTCGTCGCTGGCGAGATCGATGCCGGCGATGCCGAGATAACCGGAGGCACTGGCCTGCAGCGTGAAGCTGCCGACCTCGTCGTAGCGCAGGGTCGTGAGAGTCGCCGAACCGCCGCCGAAATCCACCGCCAACGCCTGCACCGGCGAGGCGCCGCCGTTGCTAAACGCACCGAGCGTGCCTGTCGCGGGGGTGAAGCCGGTCGCGGCGGCGTTCAGCGTAGTCAGCCAGGCATAGCTCGGCGTCACGCCGTTGTCGTTAAACGCGCGCCCCGCCCCGGGGTCCAGGTCGCCGTCGTTATCGGGATCGTCCGCACTGCTCCACAACACGCCCGCCACCCTGGCCTCGAAATCGGCTCCCGCCGCGGTGAACACGTCGCTGTTGAACGCGGTGCCGCCTGGATTGGTGACTGCACCGGCCTGGATATCGGTCAACGCCAGACCGAAGGGTCGTACCGTCAGCAACGCGCTGCTGCCGGTAATCGGCGTCGGGATATGGGTACCGGTGTTGTCGGTCAGGATCAGCTGGTACTGGCCCACGTCGCTGGTCGACAGGGTGAAGGTTGCGCTGCCGGTGCCGCCGGAAAAATCGAACTGGACCGCGTTGCTTGCCGGCGCATCGGGCGCCGTCGCCGAGGTCACGGCGTTGACCACCGGGTCATTTGCCCCCGGCAATACGCCGCCACGGTTGATACTGACGTCGAGATCGTGGTTGTAATCGTAATCGGGGTCGGGCCCGCAGGAGGGATCCGGCCCGCTGTCGCGCACCCACATCTCGACGCGCATGACCTGGTCGCGGCCCGCCACCTGGATCGGATCCTCGGTGATGATGAACACGTTGTCGGCGAAGCTCACGGGGTTGCTGGTGCTGCTGACGCCCGCGCCGACATCGGCTACCGTGATCGTCAGGGTCTCGGCCAGGTTGTTGGCGAGATCGAGAATGACAATGCCGGCGTCGGCCGTGCCGAAGGTATAACCGACCGCGCCATCGTCGCTGCTATCGGGATTCGGCGAAGTCGGATTGTCCGCGGTGTTTACGCTCCACAGGCCGTTGTTGCTGCTGGTCGTAATCGAGATGACGCCGCCGTAGTCCGGGATGACGTTGTTGGACGAATCGCGCGCGATGATGGTTACCGGCGTCGGCAGACAGGTGCTGGCACTCGCCGCGACGCTGACCAGGAAATTGTCCAGTACCGATGCACAGGCGCGGGTGGTGTTCATGTCGAGCATGATCTCGGGGGCACCCTGCACGCGCGCGTAAACCCGCACCTCGTCGATCACGCCATTGGCCGAGTTATTGGTTGCGCCGGGGTTATAGCTGCTGCGATTGTCGCCGAGGTAAAGCGTGCGCAGCGCCCCGATCTGGCCATTGGTACCGCGGGTATCGGTCGCCGCCAGCGCGCCGTTGAGGTAAATCTCGCGGTTGCCGCTCATGTCCCAGGTCACGGCGACGTGCACCCAGGTACCGGCGGCAATATTGTTGACCCCGGTCTGGAACGAATAGTCGCCGTCGTTACTGTCCTCGAGCGCAAATCGCAGGCGGCCGTTGTTGAGCAGCACGACGTAGAAGTACTTGTCGGCACCCGGCAGATCGTCGGGCGACGCGTCCGCCAGCATGCGATTGCCGCCGCCGACCCAGTTGGTGTTGCTGCGGTACCAGAAGCTCAGGGTTCCCTGGTTGCCGACATCGGCGTCGATATCGATACCGCTGTCGAAACCGTACTGCGCCCCCGCGCTGTTATTGAACGGCACGTCGATACCGTTACACACGCGCGCCGCCACCGCGTCGACACCGGCGGCGGTGCCGAGCGCAAACGCGTTGTTGAAGTTACCGGACTGGTCGACCACCTCGCCGGCGGTGCCGTTCCAGCTGCCGGAGGCGGCGTCGAGCCGAAAGAAAGCCAGCGACCCGGCACAAAAGCGCTCGCTGCCGTCGAGGTTGCGCCCGTTGAGCTGCTGCTGGTAGATCGTCGTGACCGCGTTGTCCGACAGGACCGAATCGAAAATCAGCAGTTCGTCGAGGTCACCCTCGAAATACTCGGGCGTACCGCCGGTGTCCTCGATACGCCCGACGCTGGAAAAGGAGGTACCGATCAGGCCGGTCGGCAGGTTGCCGCTGCGATCGAGCACGCCGTCGATATAGATCTTGTATTCGCCGCTGGTGGCATCGCGCGTCAGCACGACGTGGTGATAGGTGCCGTCGTTGATCGGGTTGGTCGACTTGCTGGCATAGTTGTCGCCCACCGAGATACCGATGCGGCCGCTGGCGTCGAGCCAGCCCCAGAAGATATCGTCGGCGCCGCCGGCCTGTTCGACGCCGGTAATACCCGGCGCCCGCCAGCCGATGTTGTTGCCGGTCTGGGTCGTGCGGATCCAGAAGCTCATCGACGCGGTATCGCGCAACAGGGCGAAGACATCGCTCGATTCGATGTAGTCGTCGACGCCATCGAACCCGCCGGCGCGACAGATCTGGCCGGGATCGACCGTGTCCAGCCCGCTGGCCGCGTTGGCGTTGGCATCGTTGCCGTTGCCGCTGCTGTCGATGACCTCGTTCGGCGTGCCGTTCCATTCGAGCTCGTCCATGCGCCACTCGATCCGCGGCTGCACCACCTCGAGGATACAGGCGTCGTCGATGTGCCAGTAGTCCCAGTCGGAGCCGCTGCCGCCGGTCTGGCGCAGGCGCACGCGCAGGTTGGCATGCCGCGCATCGGCCGGCAGGACGAAGTTGCGTTCGTATACCTGCCCGGCCGCGCCGTCGCCGTCGAAGGTCTCGAGCGTGACCCAGCTGCCGGCGCTGTTGTAGTACTGGACCTGGAGATCTTCACCCGCGTCCGGATCCTCGCTGAAGGCATCGCTGCCGCGGCGGATCCACAGGCTGAACTGGTAAGACTTGCCGGTGGCGTCGATCGCCGCGGCGCTGGTGACGTTCACCACGCCCCAGCGCGTGAACAGGCTGTTGCCCGCGGAATTGAAGGTATCGCCATTGATGCCGGCGCTACCCCCGCCGGAGGCATCGATCGACCAGTTGCCGAGCCCCGATTCGAAATCGTCGCAAAACCCGAGCGATTTCACCGCGTTGGCATCGCGCAGCGAAATAGCGCCGACCGCCCATTCGCGGTTGTCGGTCACGTTCCACGACAGGTTCACGCTGGCGGCACCGGCACTGGTGGCGCCGGAACCGGCGCTGCGGTTATTGCCCCCCTGGGTCTTGAAGATCCACTGCGCGTCCCCCGCCGTCACCGTGGGATTGCTGTCGACCTGCCGCGCCGCCATCACGCCCAGCACGAGTTCGCCTGCCGCCGACCCCACCGAGATATTCGGATTCCTCGAGCGCCCGTCGTTCGACTGAAAGGTGCCGAAAGGATCCGTCTGATCGACACCGGTAAAGGTAATCACGCCGAAACCGGCATTACGCCGGACATCCTGGTTGAAGGTCACCACCACGTTCGCGGTTGTCGCGGGGGGATCGACGTAAGACCAGAGTTCGACCCGGGCGTCGTCGCCCCGGCTGACCTGGCCGACAAAATTCAGCGGTGTACCGCCATAGGTCACCCCGCTGACGAATTCGAAGTCGTCGTTGCGCAGCGAGACACCGACGATCATCAGGCGGTCCGTGCCCGCGGTGGTGTGCGAGACGGTCAGCGTGGTTGGATTGACGCCAAAAACGGAAGACACGTTGTCGACCAGCACCACGGCCTTCGCGCTGCTGGCAAACAGCGCGAAGAGCAGCGCAAGCAGCAGCCAGGGCCACCCGCACAGGCGCATTTTTGTCAGTCGGACGCGCATCGTGATCTGGGGTCGAACATCAGTAACCTGAGTATAAACAGCCTGTTAGCTTACGCCTGCGAACTGCTTCGGCGCCGGCCGCGACAGGCGATGAAAGCGCTGCATTTGGCGACGAGTGGCGGCGCTTTTCGGGTTTTTGAGTCCCGTTTTCACCGTTTCCGGCGCGCAACGCGCGAAAAAACTCGTAATTCCTCTCCGTCTATAGCATATTTAAGGGTCGCCACGCAGACTTTTTCTATTTCGATCAATCAGTTAGAGCAATGTCTAAAAGTAAAGTACAACATATCAGCGCGAAGGAAGCCTACGAACTGATCCAGCGCGAGCCGGCCGCGGCGTTCATCGACGTGCGCTCGGACATGGAATACCTGTTCATCGGCCACCCGGTCGGCGCGGTCAACATCCCGTGGATCGACGAGCCCGACTTCGTGATCAACCCGGATTTCGAGCGCGAGGTGCGCAAGCTGATCCTGGGCGGCGTGATCCAGTCGGACGCGCACGACAGCGTGCCGGTAGTGCTGATCTGCCGCAGCGGCAATCGTTCGGACGAAGCCGGCAACCTGCTGATCGAGCACGGCTTCAAGCACGTCTACAACGTCAGCGACGGTTTCGAGGGCGAACTCGACGACAATCACCACCGCAGCACGATCGGCGGCTGGCGCTTCGAAGGCCTGCCCTGGGAGCAGTGCTGACTCCTGCGCGGTGATTGCTACTCGCCAGGACATCGGTTTTTACGTTTGTCATCCCGCGGCTTGACCGCGGGATCCACTGCTACTCGCCAGGGCATCAGTTTTTATGTTTGTCATCCCGCGGCTTGACCGCGGGATCCACTGCTACTCGCCAGGGCATCAGTTTCTTATGTCTGTCATCCCGCGGCTTGACCGCGGGATCCATTGCTACTTGCATCCAAACCCTGGACCCCGCGATCAAGTCGCGGGGTGACATGGCTACTATTTCCCGGCGCCCTGGCGAGAACCAGTCTCAGGTATGGGACCGGGGTTAGTGCGGGGTACCGCGGTCGAACAGCGGTATCGATGCACGCTTGAAAAAAGGCACCAGCAGGACACCCGCCACGAAACCGCCGAGGTGCGCCCACCAGGCGGTGTTGCCGCCGCTGCCGCTGACCACGTTGAA
>JASJCI010000058.1 GCA_030066085.1 Gammaproteobacteria bacterium
CAGAAAACCTTGGCTCATCACTGGACCCCGCGGTCGAGCCGCGGGGTGACAGGTGTTAACAGTGCTGTAAAAAATTATTCCGGACAGCAGTGCGCTTTCGCGGGGATGACGTTAGGGGTTGCGGGGATGACGTTGGGGGTGGCGGGAATGACTGTGCGTTTGACGACACCGACGAAGCGGACCGGCTTGTCAGCCCTGGAAGCATCCGTATAAGCTTGGCCACCGTATGACCGCAAAGACTTGCCTGCCCAATGTCCGTCTCGCACTGCTTGCCTGCCTGCTCCTCGCCGCCGGTTGCGCCGGCAACGGCGTGCAGTTCGACCCGGACAAGCCACACCACGGCGACGGCCGTTTCAACAGCCCCAAGCAAGGCTCTTTTTTCGGCCACATGATGATGCGCATGCGCGAAGACCCGCCGCCACCGCGCGATCCCGCCGACATCCGTTCGCTCATCGGCGAGGTCGACCGTGAGCTGATCGAATCCCCGGCCTCGCTCCCGCGGGTCACGTGGATCGGACATGCTACCGCGCTGGTGCAGTATGACGGTATCAGCTACCTGACAGACCCGCACCTCACCGACTACCCCTTTTATTACGAGTTCTGGGTCGAGCCGCGCTACACGCCGCCCGCGTTGTCCTTCGAGGACATGCCGGCGGTCGATTTTGTCGTGATTTCGCATAATCACTACGATTCGCTCGATCATCGCACCGTTGACAAGTTCGGCGACTCGGTCACCTGGTACGTGCCGCTCGGACTGCGCCAGTGGTTCCTGGATCGAGGCATCTCGCCGGGGCGTGTGATCGAGCTCGACTGGTGGGACAGCCATGCGTTCAGCGACTCCGTCGAAATCACCTTCGTCCCGGCACAGCACTGGTCGCGGCGGACGGCCTGGGATACCAACAAGAGCCTGTGGGGCGGCTGGGCGGTGCGAATCGGCGATTTCAACAGTTACTTCGCCGGCGACACCGGTTACAACGATGCTTACTTCAAGGATATAGGCGCGCGCCTCGGACCGTTTCGCCTGGCGATGATCCCGATCGGGGCCTACGCGCCGCGTTACTTCATGGCAACCGCGCATGTCGACCCGGCGCAGGCGGTCGATATCCACGTCGAAGTGCGCGCCGAGCAAAGCCTGCCGATTCACTGGGGTACCTTCCAGCTCACGATCGAGCCGATCATGGAGCCGGCGCGCCTGCTGCGCGAGGAAATGGCTCGCCGCGGCCTCGCGCTGGAGCAGTTCGAACCGGTCCGCATCGGCGACACCCTGGTCCTCGACTGATCCGTCGGCCTGCCTGCCCCGGATTTAGCCTGTCGTCTGGCTTCAGGGCTGCAAAATGCACCTTTTTCGGAACCATGAGTCTCAATATGCAACTTTAGCGCCCAAGGCGATATTCTTCTGCTAAGATGATGCCCCGATTTTATCAGGGCGCTGTCTATGACCGAGCTGCAAAAGAATTACATCGCCGGTGAGTGGCTCGCCGGCGCGGACACGATCGAAAACCTGAATCCGTCGGAGTTGGCCGACGTCATCGGGCATTTTGCCCAGGCGGACAACGCCCAGCTCGAACGCGCACTGGATGCCGCCGAGGCCGCGCAGCGCGAATGGGCCGCGGCGGGCCTCGAGCGGCGCTACAGCGTACTGATGGCGATCGGTAACGAGCTGATCGACCGTGCTGACGAGCTTGGCCGCCTGCTGTCACGCGAAGAGGGCAAGCCGCTGGCCGAGGGGCGGGGCGAAGTCTACCGCTCCGGTCAGTTCTTCACCTATTTTGCCGCCGAGGTCCTGCGCCAGATTGGCGACAACGCCGACTCGGTACGCGACGGCATCGAAATCGACGTGCGCCGCGAACCGGTTGGCATCGTCGCGATCATATCGCCGTGGAACTTCCCGCTGGCGACCGCGGTGTGGAAGATTGCCCCGGCGCTGGCCTTCGGCAACGCGGTGGTCTGGAAACCGGCCAACCTGGTGCCGGCGTCGGCGGTCGCGCTGGCCGAAATCATGGCGCGCCAGGACCTGCCCGCGGGGTTGTTCAACCTGGTCATGGGTGCCGGTGGCGAAGTCGGCCAGGCACTGGTCGAAAGCCCGCGCGTGAACGCGATCAGCTTTACCGGCTCGGTGCCGGTCGGGCGCGGCATCGCGCAGTCGGCGGTCGGCAATTTCACTAAAATCCAGCTCGAGATGGGCTCCAAGAACGCGCTCGCGATCATGGACGATGCCGACCTCGACGTGGCGGTGGCCTGCGCGCTGAATGGTGCCTTTGGCGGTACCGGGCAAAAGTGTACGGCGTCCTCGCGCCTGGTGGTACACCGGCAGATCCACGATGCGTTCGTCGATCGCCTGGTCGCCGGCGCGAGCGACATGGTCGTCGGCCACGCACTCGAAGCCGGCACGCAGATGGGGCCGGTGGTCAGCGACGTGCAGCTCGAGCAAAACCTGGCCAACGTGGCGCTGGCGCAGCAGGAGGGAGGTGAACTGCTGTGCGGTGGCGAACGTGTCGACCGCGCCACCGAGGGTTATTTCATGAGCCCGGCAGTGGTTGCCGGCACGCGCAACGACTGGCAGGTCAACCGTGAAGAGCTGTTCGCGCCGATCGCCTGCGTGATCCCGGTCGATTCCTACGACGAGGCGCTGGCCACGGTCAACGATACGCGCTTCGGCCTTACCGCCGGTATCGTTACCGGCAGCCTCGCGCGCGCGACCCATTTTCGGCGCAACGTGCGCACCGGCTGCGTGATGGTCAACCTGCCGACCGCGGGCACCGATTACCACGTGCCCTTCGGCGGCCGCGGCGAATCGTCCTACGGCCCGCGCGAGCAGGGCCAGTATGCGCGTGAATTCTACACCACGGTCAAGACCGCCTACATCGCCAGCGGCGAACCGGCATGAGTTACCGCATCGACGCGCTGCAGTACTGCAACTGGTCTGAAAAGATCTTCGAGCAGATGCGCGCGGGCGGGGTCGACGCGGTGCACGTGACGATTGCCTACCACGAGAACTTTCGCGAAACCGTGGCGGTCATGGAGCAGTGGAACGCGCGCTTCGAGCAGTTTCCGGATCGTATCTTCCAGGGATTCACCGGTGACGACGTGCGCCGTGCCCGCGAAACCGGCCGCACCGCGATCTTCTACGGCTTTCAGAATCCTTCGCCGATCGAGGACGACATTCGCCTGGTCGAAATCCTGCACCGGCTCGGCGTGCGCTTCATGCAGCTGTCTTACAACAACCAGTCGCTGCTCGCAACCGGCTGTTACGAGGCCGAGGATCCGGGTATCACGCGCATGGGGCGCGAGGTCATCGCCGAGATGAACCGCGTCGGCCTGGTAGTGGACATGAGTCACTCGGCCGAGCGCTCGACGCTGGAGGCGATCGAAATCAGCGCGCGCCCGATCGTCGTCACCCACGCCAACCCGGCCTTCTGGCACCCGGCGCTGCGTAACAAGTCGGACGCGGTGTTGCGCGGCCTCGGCGAAACCGGCGGCATGCTCGGTTTCAGCCTTTATCCGCATCACCTGAAAGACGGCAGCAACTGCACGCTGGACAGCTTTTGTCGCATGGTCGCCGACTGTGCCGAAATCATGGGTGTCGAGCAGATCGGTATCGGTTCCGACCTGTGCCAGGATCAGCCCGACACGGTGGTCGAGTGGATGCGCAACGGCCGCTGGAGCAAGACGCTGGACTACGGCGAGGGTTCGGCCGCCAATGCCGGTTTCCCGACGATGCCGGGCTGGTTTCGCGATAATCGTGATTTCGGCAATATCGAGCAGGGATTGCGCGCGGTTGGCTTCAGCGAAGCCGACAGTGCGAATATAATGGGCGGTAACTGGCTGCGTTTCTTCGACGAGAATTTTAGCCCGGAGAGCCAATGACCGACTGTGCTTCCCTCAACCCGGCGCCGGCTGCGGCCGCCTACCGTCGACCACCCGAGGTGGTCATGCGGCTCGCGCGCATGGGCAGTTTTCATCACACCCGGCTGTCGTTCATGCGCGTATTGTTGCGCCGCCTGCGCGACGAGCGCTGGCGGTTTGCGCGCACGCGCTGGGAAATCGATGGCAGGGGTGTCGGCCGCGCGGTGTACACGGTTTACGGACCGGCGCATACCTACTCGCTGGTCGCTTTCGCCCACGACCTGCCGCAACACCTGCGCTCGGATCGCGTGATTGCCACCGCCTGGGATGCAACCTTCTGCCTGTTCGACGGCGTGCCGGACGAGGACGACCTGCAGCGGCTCGCCGCCAACGTGCCGAAGCAGGAAGCCGGTCGCGTGAGCGGCCGCGAACTGTCGCTGTCGCGCGCCAACCGTTCGGTGCGTCTGTGGCAGCACGTGATCGACCGGCTGGCCGCGGGCCAACAGCCCGACCGCGAGCAGATCGATGCGGTCGGCTACCTGGTGCGCACCACCGCGGTCTACGGCTCGGGCAAGTTCGGTGCCGCCGATCGCCTGTCTATCTGCGAGCGCTCTGAGCTTGCCGCGCCCTTCCAGGCCGAGTTGCTGTCGGTGTGGCTGATCCGCGCGTTCTCGATCGACCTCGCCGAACACATCGCCGCGGTGGCGGGGGGTGAGCGGGCTACCGTTATCGAACCCGAATTGCGCCGTCGGCTCGGCGTCGGTAACGCCACCGGGCTCGGCATGGCGCCGTTCCTGGTCAATCATCCCGCGTTGTTGAACAACTGGATGATGGCGCGCGAGGAAGCCCTCGCGCGCGTGCGCGCGCTGCCGCAGGCGAGCGAGGCCGAGATCGAAACTTTCCAGCGTCACCTCGAACAGGCGCGCGACAACGCCGCGCTGTGGCGCTCCGAGCACCCGCTGCAGCAGCGCAAGCTGGCCGCGCTGCGTGCCGATCTCGAGGCTATCGCTAACTGGCTCGAATACGAATCCCTCGCGCTGGACCATCCCTGGGAGCGCATTTTTCGCTGGGCCGAGCGCAAGCTGTCGCTCGAAGGCCAGGAGCAGCTGGTATCGCTGCTGCTCGAGCCCTACGGCGAGCTGGTCGACGGCCTCAGCCAGTGTATGCAGGCGGACGAACACCAGAGCTTCTTCATCGACGGCGCGATGCCGGTCGCGCGCCTGCGCGCGATTATCGAGCGCCAGTGCCGCTGGGCGCTCGACGTGGATTACGACCAGCCGGCCAATCGCGCGCGCTTCTGGTACACCTCGGCGGAAAAACTCGAACCGCGGCTCGGCGAACGTTTCGAAGAAGCGGGTGAAGAATTCGAACTGCCGCTGGCGGTGGGTTGCGATATCAAGGCGATGCATGCCGCGCTGTGCGACTGGGGTGATGACTTCAGCACGGCCGAGTTTCTGCTCGCGCGGCCGGAGTACCGGCATACCGCGCGCCGCATACAGAACCTGGCGAAACGCCCTTACGCCGAAATCCAGGACAACCTGGTCGGCGCCGACATGCTGCCGATCGACATTCTGCGCTGCAAGCTGTCGTTTTTCGGCGCCACCCGCTTCGATCCGCGCTCGGATCGCTGGGTCCGAATCTGCATGTACCCGGACGCGCCGTTTCCGCACGAACTGCTGGCGCCCGCCGCGCCCCCGGCCGACGAGGCGATCGAAGCATGAGAGTCGAAGTTACCCTGGCCGAAATCGAGTCCAGCCTGCGCAAGGCAGCGCGTGCCTGCGGCCTGTCCTGGGGGCTCGCGGAGGAAGCCGGCAAGGCCGCGCGCTGGCTGGCCGCGTTCGACCTGCCCGGCCCCGAGTTGATGCTCGAGCACCTGCACAACCTGCGCGGGCCCGACTACCGGCGGTTCGTGCCCGACTGCGATGCCAGCCCATGGAAAGCGCCCGGCGGTATCCTGTGTCCGATCGTGACCGGCGCCGCGCTCGCCGATCGCGCCGCGGACCTGCTCGCGGGTCGCCAGGTAGAGCTCGCCGGCACCGCGTTCCCGCTGCTGCTGGTAGCAACTCTCGGCCAGGCCGCGCGCTTCCACGACACCGGTTTCAGTGTCGAATGGTCGGACCTGCGCATCGAATGTATGGGACATTCCCTGCGTTTCGACGGGCCGCGCCTGTCGCTGTTTGCGCAGGCTGCGCCAGCGGTGGTTTGCCGTCACCAGCCGGATGCCAAACCCGGCATGATCGCTTCGACCCAGGCCTACGGTATCGACCAGGCGGTCTGGCGGCGAATCGAAGTGCTGGCCGCCGAAACCTATGCGCCCGCCACCGAGGAATCGCGCGCCGGCGCCGGCGCCGGCCTCATCGATAACGACTGAGCCGGCACCGCATTCACGAGTGCCACATCGTCGTCCCCGCGCAAGCGGGGATCTTGTAATGATGGCACCCATCGGCAGGTCCCTGCCGGGCCGCGCAGGCTTGCGCGGGGATGACGATGAGTGCTAGCGCTTACTCATATGAGCGTGGATGGACGATGACGAAGCACGGCTGAATAATGCTAGAATCCCGGGTCCGGGATGGAAGGACGCAGTCGATGAAAACTTACCGCTCGCCCAAGATCGAGGTCCGTTACGGCACGCTGGCCGGGCGCGGCGTGGTTGCCGTCGAGGATATCGCCCGCGGCGAGGTGGTTGCGATCAAGGTCGGCCACGTCGTGCACCGCGACGAAATCGATGCCATCACCGAGGCCGCCGGTGACATGGCGCTGCAGATCGAGGACGAGTTTTACCTCGCGCCGCGCAGCCGCGACGAGGTGCACGACATGTCGGTATTCATCAATCACTCCTGCGAACCCAACGTCGGCTTCCGCGGCCAGGTGGTCTACGTCGCGATGCGCGATATCGCCGCGGGCGAAGAGCTGTGCCACGATTACGCGATGGAGCGCTCGGATCACTACACGCTGGAATGTCACTGCGGCAGTTCACTGTGCCGCGGCAGGGTGACCGGTGACGACTGGAAGCTGCCCGAGCTGCGCCAGCGATATGACCAGTATTTTTCGATCTACCTGCAGCGCAGGATAGAGGAGGAGCAGGCATGAGCGCTACTGCCGACGAGATAAGCGACGAAACTATCCTGCTGCGTGATCAGCGCGACGGGATCGTAACCCTGACCCTGAACCGGCCGGCACAGTACAACGCGCTATCGTCCGAGATGCTCGACGCGTTACAAACGCAGCTCGACGATATCGACGCCGACCACTCGCAGCGAGTGGTGATCATCGCCGCCAACGGCAAGGCATTTTGTCCGGGACACGATCTCAAGCAGATGCGTTCGAGCGAGGAGCGGGATTTTCACCAGGCCCTGTTCGACAAGTGCAGCCGCATGATGCTGACCATTCATCGCCTGCGCCAGCCGGTCATCGCGCAGGTGCAGGGAATTGCCACCGCCGCCGGCTGCCAGCTGGTGGCCAACTGCGACCTGTCGGTTGCCGCCGAGGATGCGCGTTTCGCGGTTTCGGGCATCAACGTCGGCCTGTTCTGTTCGACGCCCGCGGTGCCGCTGTCGCGCAACATGCAGCGCAAGCAGGCGATGCAGATGCTGCTGACCGGCGATTTCATCGACGCCCGCACCGCGCTCGGTTACGGCCTCGTCAACGAGGTCGTGGCCGCGGACGAACTGGCCGATGCGACGCAGGCACTGGCGCGCAAGATCGTGGCCAAGTCCGCGCACGCGATTGCCCTTGGCAAGGACATGTTCTACCGGCAGTTGCAGATGGATCTGGCGGACGCCTACGCCTACGCCAGTGAGCGCATGGCCTGCAACATGGATTCGCACGATGCGCGCGAGGGGATCGATGCGTTCATCGAGAAGCGCCAGCCGAACTGGAAGGGCGAGTAATCGTGGCGGACGGCTCGCAGTATTCCACCGACCTCGATCGGAACCCGGCCAACTTCACGCCGCTGTCCCCGCTGACTTTTCTCGAGCGCGCAGCCGCGGTTTATCCCGATCGAAGCGCGGTGATCTATCGCGATACGCAACGCAGCTGGGCCGAGACTTATCGCCGCTGCCGCCAGTTTGCCTCGGCGCTGCGCCAGTTCGGCATCGGTGAGGACGATACCGTCGCGCTGATGCTGCCGAACGTGCCGGCGATGTTCGAGGCGCATTTTGCGATCGGCATGGCCGGTGCCGTGATCAATGGCCTCAATACCCGTCTCGACGCGCAAGCCATCGCCTTCCAGTTGCGCCATGCCGAGGCCAGGATCGTCTTCGTCGATCCCGAATTTGCGGCCACGATCGAGGCCGCGTTGCAAGACTTCGACGATCCACCGCTGGTAATCGACGTGGTCGATCCGAACTTCGACGGTGGCAAATCGATCGGCCAGCTGGAGTACGAAGCCTTTCTTGCAGTCGGCGATGCGCATTTCCAGTGGGACCTGCCGGACGACGAATGGCGCGCGATCGCGCTGGGTTACACCTCCGGCACCACCGGCGATCCCAAGGGTGTGGTCACGCATCATCGCGGCGCTTATCTCAACGCCGTGTCGAACGTGCTTGCCTGGGACATGAACGCACACCCCGTTTACCTGTGGACCCTGCCGATGTTCCACTGCAACGGCTGGTGTTTCCCGTGGACTATCGCCGCGCTGAACGGTACCCATGTCTGCCTGCGCGCGGTGCGCGCGGACGATATCTTCGACGCGATCCGCACCCACCGGGTCACGCACCTGTGCGGCGCGCCGATCGTGCTGAACCTGATGGTCAACGCCGACGATGGATTGAAACAGGGCATCGATCACCGCGTCAGGGTCATGACCGCGGCCTCGGCGCCGCCGCCGGCGATTCTCGAGGCCATGGCGCGGATGAATTTCGAGGTTACCCATGTCTATGGCCTGACCGAGGTTTACGGTCCTGCCGTGGTCTGCTCCTGGCATGCCGAGTGGGATGAGTTGCCGATTGCCGAGCAGGCCGAGGTCAAGGCGCGCCAGGGCGTGCGTTACCCGATGCTCGAGCAGCTGGTGGTAATGGATCCCGAAACCATGATGCCGGTACCGCGCGACGGCGAAACCATCGGCGAAATCATGTTCCGCGGCAACATCGTCATGAAGGGCTACCTGAAAAACCCGTCTGCAAGCAACAAGGCTTTCGACGGCGGCTATTTTCACTCGGGTGACCTGGCGGTCTGTCACCCCGACGGTTACATCGAGATCAAGGATCGTTCCAAGGACATCATCATTTCGGGCGGCGAGAATATATCCAGCATCGAGGTCGAGGGCATGCTCTACCGTCACCCGGCCGTGCTCGAGGCCGCGGTCGCGGCAATGCCCGACGCCAAGTGGGGCGAAACGCCCTGCGCCTTCGTTACCCTGCGCGATGACGCCGGCGAGGTCAGCGAGCAGGAAATCATAGACTTTTGCCGCGCACACATGGCGCACTTCAAGGCGCCGCGCAAGGTGGTGTTCGGCCCGCTGCCGAAAACCTCGACCGGCAAGATCCAGAAATTCGAACTGCGTGAACGCGCGCGCCAGCTATGAGCGACGATACCGATATCAATACCCTGCGCCGGATCCTGGTCGAAAACAGGAAGGTTGCCATCGTCGGCCTGTCGGCTAACTGGTCGCGCCCGAGCAATTTTGTCGGCAAGTACCTGCTCGAACACGGCTTCGAGATCTTTCCGGTCAACCCGAAGTACGACGAGATACTCGGCCGCAAGTGTTATCCCGATCTCAAATCGATACCGGGGCCGGTCGATATCGTCGACCTGTTCCAGCGTGCCGACCGGGTCATGCCTTTCGTCGAGGATGCCATCGAAATCGGCGCCAGGGTCGTCTGGATGCAGCTCGAAATCGTCAACCAGGAGGCCGCCGAGCGCGCGCGCGAGGCGGGTCTCGAGGTTGTCATGGACCGCTGCATCAAGATCGAGTACGCCCGCCTGTTCGGCGGGCTCAACACGGCCGGTGTCAACACGGGGGTAATCTCGTCACGGCGGCCACAGATTTTTAACCGTTAGCAGGCCACCAGGAGGCTGTCATGGCGGATCGTGAATTTGGCGTCGAAACCCTGTGCCTGCATGCGGGACAGATACCGGATCCGATTACCGGGGCGCGTGCGGTGCCGATTTACCAGACCACGTCCTACGTGTTCGACGACGCCGAACACGCCGCCAGCCTGTTCAACCTGCAGACTTTCGGCAACACCTACGTGCGCCTGACCAACCCGACCACGGCGGTGTTCGAGGAGCGCATGGCCGCACTCGAGGGCGGGCGCGCGGCGCTCGCGGTCAGCTCGGGCATGGCCGCGCAGATGACCGCGATCCTGACGCTGATGGAGCAGGGTGATCACCTGGTGTCGGCGAAGACGCTCTACGGCGGCACCTTTTCGCAGTTCGACGTGACCTTTCGCAAGATGGGCATCGACACGACCTTCGTCGATTCCGACGACCCGGAAAATTTCCGCCAGGCAATCACGCCGAAAACCAAAGCGCTCTATGCCGAGACCATCGGCAACCCGACCAACAACGTGATCGACATCGAGGCCGTCGGCAAGATCGCAAGCGACGCCGGTATTCCGCTGATCATCGATAACACCTTTTGTTCACCGTACCTGTGCAAGCCGTTCGAGTTCGGCGCCGATATCGTCGTGCACTCCGCCACCAAGTTCATCGGCGGCCATGGCACCAGCATGGGTGGCGTCATGATCGAGTCGGGCAAGTTCGACTGGGGCAACGGCAACTTCCCCGGCATGGTCGAGCCCTCCAGCGGTTACCACGGCATCAGGTTTTACGAGACCTTCGGCGATTTCGGCTTCACCATGAAGGCACGCTGCGAAACCCTGCGCACGCTGGGCCAGGCGATGAGCCCGTTCAACGCGTTCATGCTGTTGCAGGGGGTCGAAACCCTGCCGGTGCGCATGGACCGCCACTGCGCAAATGCCGTGGGGGTAGCCGGGTTCCTGCGCGAGCATCCGGCGGTGACCTGGGTCAACTACGCCGGGCTGGAAGACAATCCCTACCAGCCGCTGGTAAAAAAATACCTGCCCAAAGGTGCCGGCTCGATCCTGAGTTTCGGGGTTGCGGGCGGCGCCGAAGCCGGGGAAAAATTCATCAACAGCGCGCAGTTCATGAGTCACCTGGCCAACGTCGGCGATGCACGCACGCTGATTATCCATCCCGCGTCGACCACGCACCGGCAACTGTCCGAGGAGCAGCAGATCGCCGCCGGCGTCACGCCCGACATGGTGCGCATCTCGGTTGGTCTCGAAACCCTCGACGATATCCTGTGGGACCTCGACCAGGCCCTGCAAAAATCGCAGGCCTGAGCCGCTCGGGCTGCGCCCGGTTTATGCCCTGCGTTTTTGAGAATGAATGCCTCGCGCGAAGCCGCAAAGAACGCCAAGAACGCGGAGAGTTTAAAATACCGTCATCCCCGCGAAAGCGGGGATCTGTTTAGAGTGGCTCCGGTAGATTCCCGCTTGCGCGGGAATGACGGGTCAATTGAACCGCCTCAAACCTCGTAACGCCCTTTGCGGCTTGGCGTCTTTGCGCGAACCGACGTACCTACGGTCTGCAAGGAACGATTTGGGCAGAGCCCGCTACCGGGTTTGTCGCTTGCGCGCTTTCGACTCCTTACTTAATATGCAGCAACGTTTCTGCGGGAGAACGACATGCCCTGGTGGGGATGGATTATTCTGGGCCTGATCATGCTCGGTGCCGAGCTGATGGTGATCGACGCCGGCTTTTACCTGGTGTTTATCGGTATTGCCGCCGCGGTAACCGGCCTGATCGTAATGCTGGATCTGCCGCTCGCACTGTGGCACCAGTGGATGCTGTTCTCGGTGATCGCGCTGGTATCCATGATACTGTTCCGCAAGAAACTCTACGCCAAGCTGCGCGGCAGCGGGGTTGGTTACGAAACCGGCCCGGCCGGCGAAATCGTCACCGTCGCGGAAGCCCTTGAGCCCGGCGCGCGCGGTCGCATCGCCTACCGCGGCACCGAGTGGACCATCGTCAACGCCAGCGACCGGGCTTTCACCGCCGGGCAGCGGGTACAGATCTCCCGCGTCGATGGCTTGACCCTGATACTCGACCAGGTCACGGAGCACTGATCATGGAACAACTTTTATTCGGTAATTTTGCGTTCTGGGTGTCCGTCGCGGTTGCGATTGTCGTCATCCTGGTCATTTTCAAGACGGCCGTCATCGTGCCGCAGCAACAGGCCTTCGTGATCGAGAGCCTCGGCAAGTACAGCCGTACGCTGCGCGCGGGGTTCCATATCCTGATCCCGTTTGTCGAGAAAGCCGCCTATCGTCACAGCCTCAAGGAGCTGGCGATCGATATCCCGGAACAGGTCTGCATTACCAAGGACAACGTGCAGGTCGGTGTCGACGGCGTGCTCTACCTGCAGGTAATGGATCCCGAACGCGCCTCCTACGGCATCAACGATTTCGTGTTTGCGATTTCGCAGCTCGCGCAAACCACGCTGCGTAGCGAGATCGGCAAGATCGACCTCGACCGCACCTTCGAGGAACGCGGTGCGATCAACATGAACGTGGTCGCCGAGCTCGACAAGGCGTCCGAACCCTGGGGGGTCAAGGTGCTGCGCTACGAGATCAAGAACATCAACCCGCCGCACGACGTGTTGACCGCGATGGAAAAACAGATGCGGGCAGAGCGGGAAAAGCGTGCCGTGGTGCTGACTTCCGAGGGTGAGCGCGATGCCAAGATCAACGAGGCCGAGGGTGAAAAGCAGCGCGTGATCAAGGAGTCCGAGGCCGCCAAGACGCAGCAGATCAACGAGGCCGAGGGTGAAGCCCAGGCGATCCTCGCGGTAGCGACCGCTACCGCCGAAGGCCTGCGCCAGGTCGCTGCGTCGCTGACGACGCCGGGCGGTGACCAGGCAATGCAGCTGCGCGTGGCGGAAGCTTACGTGCAGCAGTTCGGCAACCTGGCGAAGGAAGGCAATACACTCGTGGTGCCGTCCAACCTGAGCGACCTGGCTTCGATGATTGCGCTCGCGACCAGCGTCGCCAAGAAGACTTCGGCCGATCCAGCTGCTTGAACCAGGCTTTCGATCTCGTCATTTTCGACTGCGACGGTGTGCTCGTCGATAGCGAGCGGGTCGCCAACGCGGTGTTCGCGCGCGCACTGCGCGAAGTCTGCGGCTTCGAGTTCACTCTCGAGCACATGTTCGATACCTTCGTCGGCCACTCGAAAGCGCAGTGCCTGGAGAAAGTCGAACGGATGCTCGGCCATCCGCCCCCGGCGGAGCTGGAACGGCGCTACCATGCGGAGATCAACGATGCGCTCGAGGCTTCCGTCGAGTCGGTGCGCGGCATCGAACAGGTGCTGGCGGGGCTGGCCTTGCCGAGTTGTGTCGCGTCCAGCGGATCGCATGACAAGATGCGCCTGACGCTCGGCAAGACCGGGCTGTACGATTACTTCGCCGGTCGCATCTTCAGCGCCTGTGAAGTCGAGCGCGGCAAGCCGCATCCGGACATTTACCTGCACGCTGCCGCGCGCATGGGTGATGTCGACCCGGCACGCTGCCTGGTGGTCGAAGACAGTCCCATTGGCGTCGCCGGCGCGCTCGCGGCCGGCATGACCGCGTTCGGTTTCGCCGAGCTCATGCCCGCGTGCAAGCTCGAGACCGCCGGCGCCCATCGCGTCTTCGACAACATGGGCGACCTCCCCGACCTCATCGCCGGCTATATTTAATGCGGGCATCACCCGGGGCGCTCCCGGTTTAGCAGTCGATTCTATGCCGTGCCGGGCCGACAGCAAGCAAGCACTGAGGATTTCACTAACGTCGTTCCCCGCAAGCCTGCGCGGCTTTAGGGCATTCGGGTCCCGGTGGGGATCTCCTGTCATCTAGATAAGATCCCCGCTTGCGCGCACTACTGTCCGGGATATTTTAAACGCCTGATCAAAAACACTTTTAAAAACGATGTTTTGCTACGCTAAAGCCGTACTCCGACTTAATTCTCTACCTCTTGAGTTGTCATCCC
>JASJCI010000059.1 GCA_030066085.1 Gammaproteobacteria bacterium
CTGCTCGACGGCCCGGCGCGCGGCGGTACGGTCGCGATCCTGGTCTGCGACAGCGGGCTCCAGTACCTGTCCACCGACCAGTCGGCGTAACGCTCAGGCGTTTGTATGTCGGGTTTTAGCAGGCAGGATATCGAGCAACGTATCCAGCAGCACCGGTTCCCGGCGGCTGTGCGGGTGGACCGCGTAATAGGACTGACCCAGCGGCAGTGTATCGGCTGTCAGCGCGACCAGGCGGCCGTCGCGCAGCCAGGGTTCGGCCAGGCGCTGCTGGCCGAGGATAACGCCCAGCCCGGCGGCAGCGTACTCGAGACCGACACTGGACATGGATACCTGCTGTCCCGCGGCGATCACCGGATCACGCGCGACCTGCCGGTGCCTGAACCAGTCCGCCCAGGTCGGATGTGAAGCAAAGCGATCGCCCCAGACCGTGTGCAAAAAGCGCTGATCCGGCAATTGCGCGAGATCCTCGTTGACCTGCGGGTGACGGGCCGCGAAATCGTGCGAACACATCGGCAGCACGCTGTCGCGGAACAGTTCGCGCGCGGCAAAATCGGCATACAGCTGGTTGCCGTAAGTGATGCGCAGGTCGATTCCGAGCCGGACCAGGTCGACCGGGTCTTCCTCGACCCGGGTATGTAGACCGATCCTCGGGTGAAGTGCCGAGAAACGCGTAACCAGGGGTACCAGCCAGGTCTGCGCCAGCGACGGCAGCACGCTGATCACGAGCCGCGCGGCACTGGGGCCATCGAGCAACTCGCGGTTCTTATGCGCCAGCTCGAGCAGGGCAGGGGCGAGACTGGAATAAATGGTGCTGCCGGCATCGGTCAGTACGATGCGATTGTTATAGCGCGTGAACAGGCGGCGCGCGTAGTACTGCTCCAGGTTGCGCACCTGCTGACTGACTGCCGCCGGCGTGACGCTCAATTCGTTAGCCGCGTCGACGTAACTGCCGGTACGCGCGGCGCTCTCGAATGCGCGCAATGCCTTGAGTGGCGGGTATCTCAGCGACATGGCGTTTCTGAATTAGAAAATCTATTGCAGAATAACAAAAACTGCTTTGCTGAGTTAGATTCTCTCACCCAAAATGGCCGCATGGACACAAAATCACTTTCGATGGCACAAATAGTCGACCTCGAGCGTTACCCGCTCGATCGACTCGACAGCGCTGCGGGCAGGGCGTTGATCGATTGCTGCCGTGCCGATCTCGATCGCGAAGGCCTGTTCAATCTTTCGGGTTTCATGTTTCCGCAACTGGTCGAGGCCCTGTTGCCCGACCTGCAGGGGCTGATCGACCATCATTCGTTTTGCCACCAGCGGCGACACAACATCTATTTTCTGCCCGAGGTCGACGGCCTGGCGCAGGGACACCCGGCGCTGCGCGAGTTCGATACCGTCAACCACACGGTTTGCGCGGACCAGATACCCGGCAATCCGCTGGTACAGCTCTACCAGTGGCCGCCGTTCGCGGCGTTCCTGGCCGCGGTCATGGGCAAGCCGGCGCTCTACCCGATGGACGATCCGCTGGCCTGCATGAACGTCATGGCTTATCGCGACGGCGAAGCACTGAACTGGCACTTCGATCGCTCGGAATTCACCACCACGCTGCTGCTGCAGCCGGCCGAGGAGGGTGGTCACTTTCAGTATCGTACCGGCCTGCGCACGGATGCCGATCCAAATTACGACGGCATCGGGGAGTTTCTCGCTGGCGATCAGCGCGACGTCGAAACGCTGGAACTCACGGCTGGCACGCTGAACGTATTCCGCGGCAAGAACACGCTGCACCGGGTATCGCCGGTACGGGGCGCGCGCAACCGCATCATCACCGTGTTTTCCTATTACGAAAACCCCGGGGTGCGTTTCAGCGCGCAAGAAAACATCGGTTTTTATGGACGCGCCGGCTAGCGTCACCCTGTTCGACGAGCGCAAGCGGGCCTATCTCAACGCGGAGGGCGCCGATCGCCCGTTATCCAGCCCGATTTCGGCGGCCACGGTCGAGTCTGCCCGCCGTTATCGCCTGGCCCGCCTGCGCGAGCAGCTGATCCGGCATGACTGTGCCGCGATGCTGCTGTACGACCCGGTCAACATTCGTTACGCCCTCGACATCAGCAACATGCAGGTGTGGACCGCGCACAACGCGATCCGTTACGCGCTGATCTTTGCCGAGGCCCCGGCGATCATGTTCGAATTCAAGGGTTGTCATCACCTGTGCAACGATCGCGACGCCATCGACGAAGTGCGGGACGCGATTTCGTGGATTTATCTCACCGCCGGCGACCGCGCGGACGAACGCGTGGCGGCCTGGAGCGGCGAAATCGACGATTTACTGCGCCAGTATGGCGGCGGCAACCGCCGGCTCGCGATCGACAAGCTGGAACCGATCGGTCTGCAGGCGCTGCTGGCGCGCGGCATCGAGTTCGTCGAAGGCCAGCAACTCACCGAAAGCGCGCGTTCGATCAAGAGCGAGCACGAGCTGGAACTGATGCGCTGGACCATTCGCGTCTGCGAGGCCGGCATGGCGCGCATCTACGAATATTCCGAAGCGGGCGTAACCGAACAGGAGCTCTGGGCTCACTTGCACTTCGAAAACGCGCGTTCCGGCGGCGAATGGCTCGAAACCCGGCTGCTGACCTGCGGACCGCGCACCAATCCCTGGTACCAGGAGTGCTCGGACAATCGTTGCGGGCAGGGCGAAATGATCTCTTTCGATACCGACATGGTCGGGCCCTATGGCTACTGCGCGGACCTGTCACGCTCCTGGACCTGCGGCCATACGGTGATGACGCCAACGCAAAGGCGGCTTTATGATACCGCGGTCGAGCAAATCGAGCACAACAGCGCCCTGATTCGACCCGGCGTCAGTTTCGCTGAATTCAATCAAAAATCCTGGCGAATACCGCAACGGCATGTCGACTACCGCTACTCGGTGGCCGCCCACGGTGTCGGCATGGCGGACGAATGGCCGGTTTTGTTGCTGCACCCGGATTTCGCGAGCAGCCACGGCGGCCATTTCGAGGAAAACATGGTGATTTGCGTCGAAAGCCTGATCGCGGAGGCGGGCAGCGAATCGATCAAACTCGAAACCCAGGTCGTCGTACGTGCCGATGGAATCGAGCGCCTCGACACGTTCCCGTACGAATAGGAATATAAAACAAGTACTTAAACTTACTTTCTCAAGTAACTTGTCTTGTTTGAATGGTTGCAGGAGGGAGGGACGCTTCTTCCAGGCCTTCCTGATCTCATGTCGGTCTGCATATCGCTAACTTTACATAATATACATTATGCGTACTAATATGCATGGTCGGGCGCACCCGTTCTAAACTGTGCAAACCAGGAATGCCCCTGGTTTCCAGCAAATGGCGCCTGCGCTGTGGATGCTGTGCCTTTTACCTGCATAACTTGTTGGTAAACAGGTACATGTAACCGTCGTTCAGTTACCCAGGCACATCGAGCTACCCCGGGTCATCGATCCGATGCGTAATATGCTGGCTCTCTCACAAGTCTTCGACAGATGAACCCGCAACGGCCTTCGACTTGTAAACAGATGTCAGCAGCATATTCCGTGGTTTAACCCGCGTAACTGGCTTCTATCGTGTAACTGCGCGACCCGCAGATTCGAACAAAATAACTGTTTTGGGTAGCGCGGGAGAAACCGTGTTCCCGAGTGGATAGCATTTTCTTCTCCGTTCTGGCTGAAATTATGCTGGATAATCCCTTATTGAACACATTCCGCGCAATTCTCGTTATTTGTACTAAAACTAAAAGTTTCAATATAAAACTTTTGTTTATTGGTTTAAAATCCCGCTTTTACGTAGTATCGATCTGCTAACCGGCTTCGGAATCGACATGGCAAGCTCAACCAAAAAGTACGCTAAACCGGTATACCTGGTGGATGGTGCGCGCACGCCGTTTATCAAGGCAATGGGTAAACCCGGCCCCTTCAAACATGCCGACCTCGGCATCAACGCCTCGCGTTCGTTGCTGTTGCGCCAGCCGTTTGCGCCGGGCGACATCGACGAAGTCATTTTCGGTGCGACCATGCCGGGACCGGACGAAGCCAACCTGGCGCGCGTGGTCGCGCTGAGGCTGGGTTGTGGCGACCAGGTGCCCGCCTATACCGTGCAACGCAACTGCGCGTCGGGCATGCAGGCGCTGGACAATGCCGCGATGTCGATCGCCAGCGGTCGTTCGAACCTGGTCCTTGCCGGCGGTATCGAGGCGATGAGCCACGCACCGCTGCTGCTGCATCCCAGGATGGTCGCTTGGCTGGGTGACTGGTGGAGCGCCAAAACCATCGGTCAGCGTTTCAGGGTGCTGGGCGGTTTCAGCCCGCGTTTGCTCAAGCCGGTTATTGCGCTGCTCAAGGGATTGACCGATCCCGTAGTCGGTCTCAACATGGGTCAGACCGCGGAACAGATCGCGTGGCGCTTCGATATCTCGCGCGAAGCCATGGACCAGTTTTCGGTCGACAGCCACATGAAACTGCACCAGGCGCAACAAAGCGGCGAACTGCAGGAAGTCAGCCCGATGTACGATGCCGGCGGCAATGTCTACGAGCACGACAATGGCGTGCGGCCGGATTCATCGCTCGAAAAACTGGCGCGCCTGCGCCCTGCTTTCGACAAACCCTACGGCCTGGTCACCCCCGGCAATAGCAGCCAGATCACCGATGGCGCCGCGGCACTCGTACTGGCCAGCGAAGCCGCCGTCAAGCAACACGATTTGCCGGTGATGGGCCGGCTGGTGTCGACCGAGTGGGCCGCGTTGACGCCGGCGGAAATGGGCCTTGGCCCGGCGCACGCGATCGCGCCATTGCTCAAGTCACTGCGGCTCAAGGTCGAGGATATCGACTACTGGGAAATCAACGAAGCCTTCGCCGCGCAGGTGCTGGCGGTCATGGCGGCGCTGAACGACACGGCATACTGCAGGGAGCAGCTCGGCCTGCGCGGGCGGGTCGGCGAGATTCCGCTGGAAAAACTCAATGTTCACGGCGGCGCCGTCGCCATCGGCCACCCGGTCGGTGCCAGCGGCGCGCGCATAGTGCTGCATCTCGCGCGCGTACTCGAACAAAAAGGCGCCAGTCGCGGCGTCGCTTCGCTGTGTATCGGCGGTGGCCAGGGCGGCGCAATGCTGATCGAGAGGGACGTGGCATGAGCATCGATATCCTGGACTGGAAAAGCGAGCGTGATGCTGACGGCATCCACTGGCTGATACTCGATAAACAGGACTCCGCTACCAACGTGCTGTCTGTCAGCATTCTCGAACAGCTCGATGCCCTGCTCGACGAGATCGAGCGCGAACTGCCTCGAGCGGTTGTCATTCGCTCCGGCAAGCGCTCCGGTTTCATTGCCGGCGCCGACGTCAACGAATTCCTCGACGTGAGCAATACCCAGGAAGCCATGATCATGGTCAAGCGCGGGCAAAAGCTGATGAATCGTATCGAAAAGCTGTCCTGCACGACCGTCGCGCTGATCGAGGGCTTTTGCATGGGTGGCGGTACCGAACTGGCGCTCGCCTGCGATTACCGCATCGCCCTCGACGAAGATTCCACGCGTATCGGCCTGCCCGAGGTCAAGCTGGGCATCCACCCGGCCTACGGCGGCGTGGTGCGCGCCACCCGGCTGGTCAATCCGCAGCATTCGCTGGAAATGATGCTGAGCGGACGCGCCCTGCGCCCGCGCCAGGCGCGCAAAATCGGCCTGGTCGACCTGGTACAACCGCGTCGGCAGCTGGAGCGCGCCGCGCGCCAGGTGGCTTTGAAGCCGCCGGCACGGCAAAAGATGCCCTGGCTCGGACGCCTGCTGTCACTGCCGGGTATCCGCCACTTGCTCGCCAGCTACATGCGTTCGCAGGTGGCCCGCAAGGCCCCGCGCCAGCACTACCCTGCCCCCTACGCCATCCTCGATCTGTGGGCCAGCTTCTGCGGCGACCGGCGACGCATGATGGAAGAGGAAGCCCACTCGGTGTCGCGCCTGATCCAGGGCAACAAGGTGCGTAACCTGATACGCGTTTTTTTCCTGCAAACGCGGCTCAAGGGACTCGGCGACAAGAAGGCGTTTCAGCCGCAACACGTGCACGTGATCGGTGCCGGCACCATGGGTGGAGATATCGCGGCCTGGTGCGCGCTGCGCGGGTTCCAGGTAACCCTGCAGGATCGCGAGGCGAAATATCTCGGCAATGCCTTCAAACGCGCGCACGCGCTGTTCGCAAAACGTATCCGCGACACGGCCGCGCGCAATGCCGCGATAGACCGCCTGATTCCGGACGTCGCCGGTGACGGTGTCGCGCGCGCTGACGTCGTGATCGAGGCGATTTACGAAAACACCGAGGCCAAGCACGCAATCTACCGCGAAATCGAGCCGCGCATGAAGCCTGGCGCCGTGCTCGCGACCAATACCTCCAGCATCCCGCTGGAAGAACTGGCGACGGTACTCGTTGAGCCGGATCGCCTCGTCGGCATCCATTTTTTCAACCCGGTGGCGATGATGCCACTGGTCGAGATCGTGCGCACCGAAAGTTCGTCGCCCGAGACGATCGAGCGCGCCATCGCGTTTACCCAGCATATCGGCAAGCTGCCCCTGCCGGTGCGTTCGTCACCCGGATTCCTGGTCAACCGTATCCTGATGCCCTACCTGGTGGAGGCGTTTTTCCTTTACGACGAGGGTGTCGCGCCGGAGGCCATCGACAAGGCAGCAACCGATTTCGGCATGCCGATGGGACCGGTGGAACTGGCCGACACGGTCGGCCTCGATATCTGCCAGTCGGTTGCGCAAAACCTGTCACAGGCCTTTGCAATCGAATTGCCGAAAGGTCTGAAGGCGTTCGTCGACAGCAAGAAACTGGGTAAGAAATCAGGGCGCGGTTTCTACCAGTATAAAAAGGGCAAACCGATCAAGGATCGCGACGCCGATCTCGGTGACCAGAAGGTCATCCAGGCCCGCCTGCTGGGCCGCTTCCTCAACGAGGCCGTCGCCTGCCTGCAGGAAGCTATCGTCGACGATCGCGACCTGCTCGATGCGGGAGTCATATTCGGCACCGGGTTCGCGCCGTTTCGCGGCGGACCGCTCAATCACGCCGCGCAGGAAGGCGTGGATACCGTGCTGGCCTCGTTGCAGGGCCTCGAGGCGAACCACGGCGAACGCTTCAAAGCGGTCGACGGCTGGTCAATGCTCGCCGATTGAACAGTGCCGGCGCGGTTTACGCGGTATTCACCGCGCTGACCGTCAGTCAGGCAGCCCGGGCAGTCCCGGATACAGTCGCGGCAGTTGCGAAGCTCCATCCCGCTCGCCGCCGCGCGACGAATTGCCCGTGGTCCGCAGCACGCGCCAAAGCGCCCTTCCCTGCCATTTGCTGCCGCCGGGCCGGTATATCGCGGCATCGAGTTCGTTCAAGGCACTGCGCAGTGACGCTGATGGCAGGCGTGCTGATATTTGCGCCAGCCCGTAAGTAGTCTGCCCGGGCCACCGCTGCCGCGCCCAGGACAACAGGGCTGCGCGCGCAGCGCGCGCATCGCCGGCATCACAGGCACGACGCAGTTGCCGGAGAGCCCGCAGGCGCAGGCGGGTGCCGCGCAGCCGTGCCGTCAGCCGTTCGCCGAGGGCGATCCAGGCCAGGTAAAGCGCGATGACGCAGGCGATGAGTATCGCCTTTTGCAGTTTGCCTGGCACCGTACCGGCAGCTCTCCCGGTAAACGCCAGGCCCGTATAAGCAGTACCGTCGAGTGCCGGATCGCCGCTGGCTGCTACCCGGATCGTGCGTCCCGGCAGGCGCGCCGTGCGCGCACGATCGGCTTGCAGGTCCCACCAGGCAAGTTCGACCGGTGGTAACCGGATCTCGCCGGCCCGGGTCAGCAGCACGGCGAACGACTGGCGCAGTCTGCCGACCAGCATATCCGCATCGAAGCGGTTTCCAAGTACCGGCTGATCCGGAAAGATCCTGATTTCGGGGGATGTTTCGGCCAGCAGATCGGTCGGCAAAACGTCCGCCGGCAGCCCGCGCGCCTCGATGGTAATAGTGCGCTGCAGGGTATCGCCAACAGCCGGCGCAGCGACGTCATCGTCCCACTGCTGGGACAACTGCAATGCGAACGCCGGCAACCAGTAGGGTTCACGATGATCGGCCGGCAGGGATTGCACCTCGATCCGCAACGGTTCACTGCGGCGATACAGGGTCCGTTTCAGGCCCGGGGGGTACAGGTTGTCGGGATCACTGGCGGAGGTCACCTCGAGATCACCGACAACCGCGGCCGGCGACATGAAGAGAAGGCCTTCTGCTGCCGGAAACAGCACCAGGCTGCGGGTGGTGCGGCGATAGGTCACGTCGTCGAGGGTTACCCTGTCGACGGTTTCATGGCCGCTGTGAAAAATTCTGCCCGCGTCGGTCTCCGGCTCGCGCCAGCGCCCACCGCTCAGCCGGGCAGCCTGGTACAGCATCATCGATATCCGGGTTTGCTGCCCCCGGTATGGCTGCGGCGGATCGGCCCGCAGTCGAACGAAGACATCGGCCGGAGTGCCCGTCTCGTGACTGCCTGCTTCGACCTGCAGGGTCGCAGTGGGGGTCAGGTTCTCACCCAGCCTGATCGGCGGTATCGCGAGAGTGCCGGCACGTTTCGGCGCCAGTTCGAGCGTCCATTCCATGCGACTGCCGGCCGTTTGCCGATCCGTGATCCGGCTGACGCGCGAGTCAAGTCGCAACAGCTCGAAATCCTGCTCGAATTGCCGCGTGTCGAGCGCGTACAACGACGGGATTTTACTTTCATACTCGATATTGAGCCGGGTTACGTCACCCTCGTAGATGCGCGGGGGCTCGAGTTCGATACTTTGCGCGATCGCCGGCGCCACGTGCACTCCGAACGCAGCGAGCAACAGGATCGTGAACGTAAACCTGCGCATGTTCAGCGCGCCTGCTGCTGCTGGCGCTCGTAGTCGCGCAGGAACTTGCGCTGAAACAGCTCCGCGGAAGATTGCGGTAAATCCCTGATCCAGCGCTCGACTTGCGCCTGGTCGGCCAGTTCCTCGGCTTCCCCTGGCAACGCGAAGCGTTCCAGCTCGCGTTGACGACCATCGAAAAAATCATCGGGCGAAAACTGGCCGCCCGAGCGCGAGGCACCGATACCCGCGCCGGATTGATCCTGCTCCCCGGGATTGTCGAGCGCCTGTCCGGCCAGGCCGATCCGCGCATCTTCGCTGGCCGCGTCTTCATTTTCCTCCTCACCGTTAACCGCGTCCTGATCAGCATCGTCACCAGCGCCCGCCGTGCGCTGCTGGTCGAGGAAAGCCTCCACCAGGTCGCGGTTGATCTCCGCCGCGCTATGACCGGGATCGAGTTGCAGGCTCTGCCGGTAAGCCGCCAACGCTTCCGGGAACTGCCCGAGCCGGGCGTGCGTATTGCCGCGGTTGTACCAGCCCTGCGCACTATCGTCGCGCGTGAACTGCTCCAGTGCCAGCAAAAACCGGCCCTGCCGATAGTAAGCCGCGCCGAGCAGCAGTGGTTCCCTGCTCTGCGCGATCACCTGCTGATATTGCCCGGCGCGGTAAGCCGCGATGGCGCGATGCTCGGAGTGTCGCCACAGGTCGCCGAAATCCTGCGCCCGGGCAGCGTTATCGAGCGGCAGGCAAACGGCGATCAGCACCAGCCAGAGCGCATTGCGCCGAAACAGCAGCAGGGCCAGCGGCAGCATCAGCCACACCACCAGCGCACCGTCGTTGGCCGCGGCGCGGTCTTCGTCCTGGCGCAGTTGCGCCACCGCGCTGATCGCGGATGCATCGGACAGCCGCAGTTGCGCGCTCGTCCCGGCATAATCCGCCAGGCGTACGAAACTGCCGCCACCCACGTCGGCAATTCGAGCGAGCTGGTCGAAACGGGTGCGCGCAACGACGAAGCGGCCCTGCTCGTCGCGTAGCAGGTTGCCGCCCTTGCCACGCAGGGGACCACCTTCGGCGGTACCGACCGCGAGCACCGAAACCCGGTGGTCGCGATCGCTGGCCCGCCGGGCCGCGTCGACCGCGACATCGATATTGTCGCTGCCACTGCCGATGACGAGAATGTGGCCGCGCCCTGCCACCGAGGCCTCCAGTAATTGCCGGGCGCTGGCGATACCCAGCTCCGGGCGGGCACCGTCGACCGGCATGGTTTGCGGATGCAGGGCGTCGAGAAACGACAACAGCGTCGAGACATCGTGTGACAGGGGCGCCACCACGAAGGCGGCGCCGGCATAGACGACCAGCCCGGTTTCACCGTCGTACTCTTCCGCCAGCAGCCTGCGCGTCACCGCGAGCGCCTGGGCAAAACGATTCGGTTCGAGATCCTCGACCAGCATGCGGCGCGACAGGTCGAGCACCAGGACTCGTGCCGCGCCCGACTCCAGCAACGGGTAGGAATCCTTGCGCCAGCTCGGGCCGGCAGCCGCAAAGATCGCAAGCACCAGTATCGACGTCAGTACGGCTACCAGCCAGCGGTTGCCGCGGGCATCCCCGCGCGCCGTGGACAGTCGCGCCAGCAGGCGCGGCTCACACAGCCGGGTCCAGGGTGAATTGCGTCGGTAGTAGCGCTGAAACTGCCACGGCAACCACAGTGCGAGCGGCAGCAGCCAGAGCCACTGGGGCTGCAGGAAGCGAAAAGTCTCGAGCAGGTTCAAGCCGGGTTCCCGCGGCGCGCAGGCAATACCAGCAAACCGGTCAGCGCCAGCAGCACCGCACAGGCCGCACCCAGCGGCCAGGCGAACAGGTCATGCCGCGGGCGATAGGACTGGTATTCATGATCGACCGGCTCGAGTTCGTCGAGCGCGGCATAGATGCGTTCCAGCGAGGCGGTGTCGGTGGCACGAAAATAATCGCCGCCCGTAACCAGGGCAATCTCCCGCAGCATGGCTTCGTTCAGCGCGGTCCCGGGAGGAATACTCTGCAGCCCATAGGTTTTGCTCAGCGTTTGCTCGTCGCTGCCGATGCCGATCGTGTATATCGTCAGGCCATGCTGGCGCGCGGCCAGCGCGACCCGTACGGGATCATCGAAACCGGCGGTATTGCTGCCGTCGGTGGCAAGAATCAGGACCTTGTGTTGCGTCGCCTGGTCGCGCATGGACTTGATTGCGAGACCAATGGCGTCACCGATCGCGGTATGCCGACCCGCCAGGCCGGTGCTGGTATCCTGCAGCAGTACCCGCAGCGAATCCAGGTCGAAAGTCAGCGGTACGAAGCTGTAGGCATGGGTGCCGAACAGGATGAGCCCGAGTCGATCGCCATCACGTCGGCCGATGAAGCGATCGACCACCAGCTTGAGCACGTCGAGACGGCTGGCGGTAGCCGCGTTGATCGTCATGTCGGCCTCGCTCATGCTGCCCGAAATATCGACCGCGAGCACCAGGTCGCGCCCGCTGACCGTGCGCGTAATCGGCTCGCCGGTCCAGTAGGGGCGTGCCGCGGCCAGCAGCAAACACAGCCAGAACAGCCACAGGCAGGTGCGCGCCAGTCGGCGTCCGCGCCGCTGCGACAGCAGCTGCTCGGCACCGGCTGCCGCCAGCAGGGGCACCGCCAGCGCCAGTTCGGCACGATCGCTGGCCGGCAACAGGCGACGCGCCAGCCAGGGTGCGGGCAGCAACAGCGCCAACCATGGATATGCAAAGTCTAGCAACCCGGCCTGCCCCGCGTTAACCTGGGCTGAACCCGGGCGAGCCATTTTCGGCACAGGCCCAGCAACGCATCGCTGTCGACCTCAACCTGCCGCCGATATACCGCGTCGCCGAATACGGCGCCCTGCCCCCGGCTGAAGTGAGTGTTGCCCGCGCTGTGGTCGAGAAAGCGCAACCAGCGCTGGCCGCACATTCGCTCCAGGCCCTGCCCGGGGAAGGCCTGCAACGCTACCCGCTTCAGCCAGCCCGCGAGACTGCGCACCAGCAGCATATCGTCCCTGTCCGCCACGTGACGTGCGGCGATGCGTTCGAGTTCGGCCCGCGCGCTTGCACCCTGCCAGTTACGCGCGCGTCGACGACGGTACCAGCGCGACCCCGTGGCCAGCAGCAGTAATATCCCGAGCACAAACCAGGTTGCCGGCGGCAGCAGCCACCAGGCAGGTTCCGGCGGTGGCTGGATATCCTGCAGGTTCAGCAACAGTTCGTCGACGCCCATATCAGGATCTCAGCTGCTCGTGTATCTGCGTATTGACGTCGTCGTTGCAGCTGATGGGGAAAAGCGGAATATCGAACCTGGTGGCAAATCCCTCGATGGTGTCGCGGTGCTGTCGCTGGCGGCTTGCAAGATCCCGCCTGGTTTTCGCGTCGTCGAGGTCGAGGCCGAGCTTGCGCGAGTCGATCAGTACCTCGTAGCGGGCGTTTGGCCAGGGAGCAATTTCGGTCTGATCGTGGATCCAGAAGGCATGCACATCATTGTGCTGTACCAGGGCCGACAGGTAGGCGCTGGTATTGGCGCTGATGCCGATGAAATCCGATACGAGGCTGATCGTGGCCCCCGGTTTGACCACGCGCAACAATTCCAGTAACAGGAAATCGAGCCGGCCGGGCGCGGATAGTGGCGGCAGGCTGATCGAGGCCTGGCCGGCGAGATGGTGAAAAAACGACATTAGCCCCGCCCGATAACGGCCGGGGCGAATTTCCTTGTGTGTTTCCGGCGCGACGATCAGGCCGCCGATTCGATCGCCGGCGAGGTTTGCAAGCCAGCCTACATGAGCAGCCGTATGGGCCGCGGTCCAGGATTTGAAGGCATGACGGGTACCGAAAAACATCGACGAGGACAAATCCACGGCGAGCAGAAACCGTCGTTCCTTTTCTTCCGCGAAAACCTTGGTATGTGCTTCACCGGTACGCGCCATGACCCGCCAGTCCATGGTGCGCATGTCGTCACCCGCCATGTAGGCGCGCGATTCCTCGTATTCCATGCCGCGACCGCGAATACGGGTCTCGCGTGCACCGGAGCGATAACTCGAGCGGCGTCGGAGATCGCGCAGCGACAGGTTACCCAGCTGGCCGCGTACGGCCAGCAGTTCTTCGACGTCGATGCTGATGCCCGGGATTTTTTCCGTCACGGTCGCCAACTCAGGCCACCGGAACTTTATCCAGCAACTCGGTGATCACGTCGTCTATGCTGACGCCGTCGGCCTCGGCCTGGTAAGTCAGCAGGATACGATGCCTGAGCGATTCGTGCGCCAGCTGCTGAACGTCTTCCGGCGTTACATAATCCCGGCCATCGAGCCAGGCCAGCGCGCGGCTGCAGCGATCGAGCGCCAGCGTTGCGCGCGGGCTGGCGCCATACTGGATCCAGCGCGCCAGGCGCTCGGAGTACTCTGCCGGCTGCCGGCTGGCCTGTACCAGCGCGGCGATATAGGTCTCGACCGAATCGGCGAGATAAAGCGACAGGATGTCGGCCCGCGCGGCGAAGATTACCCGCTGCGACAGCGGCAAGCCAGGCGGCAGCTCCGCCTGGCGCGTGGCGTTCTGCGCCTCGAGCCGCACCTGGCGCATGATTTCGACCTCGGCGCCGGCAGCCGGGTAATCGACCGCAACTTTCAACAGGAAGCGGTCCAGCTGCGATTCGGGCAGCGGGTAAGTACCTTCCTGCTCGATCGGATTCTGGGTTGCCATGACGAAATACAGCGGTGACAGCGGATAGGTGGTGCCGCCGACCGTCACCTGGCGCTCTTCCATGGCCTCGAGCAGCGCCGACTGCACCTTGGCTGGTGCGCGGTTGACCTCATCGGCCAGAATCACCTGGTGAAACAGCGGACCCGGCTGAAAAGTGAAACTGTTATCCTGCGGGTGGAATACATCGGTTCCGGTCAGGTCTGCCGGCAGCAGGTCAGGGGTAAACTGGATACGCTGGAAGTCGCCCTCGAGACCGCTCGCGAGGGTCTTGACCGAGCGCGTCTTGGCCAGCCCCGGCGGCCCCTCGACCAGCACGTGCCCGTCGGCCAGCAGGGCCACGAGCATGCGTGAAACCAGGTTTTCCTGGCCGACGAT
>JASJCI010000008.1 GCA_030066085.1 Gammaproteobacteria bacterium
GACGGGGCGCACAACCCGGTGACCACCCGCGCGCTCGAGGCCGGCGATATCCTGAGTCTCAATACCTTCCCGATGATTTCCGGTTACTACACCGCACTTGAGCGCACGCTGTTCATCGGCGAACCCGACGCGGCCTCGCTGAAGATCTGGGAAGCCAATGTCGGCGCGCACGAACTCGGGCTGTCGCTGATCAAGCCCGGCGCAACCTGTAGCGGGATCTGTGCCGAGATCAATCGCTACTTCGCCGATCTCGACCTGCTGCAGTACCGCACCTTCGGCTACGGCCACTCCTTCGGCGTGCTGTCGCACTACTACGGCCGTGAGGCCGGCCTCGAATTGCGCGAGGATATCGATACCGTGCTCGAGCCCGGCATGGTGGTATCGATGGAGCCGATGCTGACCTTGCCGCAGGGTAAGCCGGGTGCGGGCGGATACCGTGAACACGACATCCTGGTTGTGCACGAGGACGGTGCCGAAAACATCACCGGTTTTCCCTACGGCCCCGAGCACAACATCATTTCTGCCTGAGTATCGGACCTGCCCCTGTTTCGATTCCCGGGGTCGCTAAGTATGCAGTCGGGGTGCCGTTAGTAATTCCGGTGTCTGTCCGGGGCCCGTTGGGCCCCGGCCTTTAGGCCGCCGGAAATACTAACGGCACCCCCTTTTCACTACATCAACCCGGGTCTCGGTGGCATGGGCATCAGGCGGGTCAACCGGCACATGTCATACCGCGGCTTGACCGCGGTATCCAGAATTGACGGCAGAGCACTGGACCCCGCGGTCAAGCCGCGGGGTGACAACTTTCTATGTAATATTTGAAGTTGAGATTCGATAAACCGAAGCATCAGTAAGGTCCGAAGCAGCGTGTGGTCCACTAAACCTGGATTGGATAGGTTTGTTGATTCCGGTTGTGAGTTTGTGACAGGGAATGGAAGCGTTGTGGGCTGATCGGGTACACTCGCCGTTTTTGATCGAGGCTCTAATAGATGGCCAGGGAACGCAGTTACCCGGAAGTACGCGACGCGGTTGCGCGCCTGTGCGCCGATTATCCCGACGCCTACTGGCGCGACAAGGACCGCGACAAGTCGTATCCCACCGAGTTCGTGCAGGCGCTGACCGATGCCGGCTACCTGTCGGTGCTGATCCCGGAGGAGTACGGTGGCGCCGGCATGGACCTCGGTGCGGCCTGCGCGGTGCTCGAGGAGATCCAGCGCAGCGGCGCCAATGGTGCCGCCTGCCATGCGCAGATGTACATCATGGGTACGCTGCTGCGTCACGGCAGCGACGAGCAGAAACGCAGGTACCTGCCCGGAATCGCGTCGGGCGAGCTGCGCCTGCAGGCTTTCGGCGTGACCGAGCCCAGCAGCGGCACCGACACTACCCGGATCAAGACCCGCGCGCGGCGCGAGGGCGATTTTTATGTCGTCGACGGTCAGAAGGTGTTCATTTCGCGCGTCGAGCATTCCGACCTGCTGCTCCTGCTGGTACGCACCACGCCGCGTGACCAGGTCGACAAGCCAACCCGCGGGATGTCGGTGCTGCTGATCGACCTGCGCGAGGCGGTCGGCAACGGCCTGACCGTGCGCCCGCTGGAAACCATGCTCAACCACGCCACCACCGAGCTGTTCTTCGACGGCCTGCGCGTGCCGGCGGAAAACCTGGTCGGCGAAGAAGGCAAGGGCTTCGGCTACATTCTCGACGGCATGAACGCCGAGCGGATCCTGATCGCGGCCGAGTGTATCGGCGACGCGCGCTGGTTCATCGACCGGTCCAGCGAATACGCCGCCGGGCGCGAAGTGTTCGGCCGGCCGATCGGCGAAAACCAGGGTATCCAGTTCCCGATCGCGCGCGCCTACGCGCAAACCGAGGCGGCGTCGCTGATGGTCGATCGCGCGGGCGAGCTGTTCGATGCCGGCGAAGCCTGCGGTTCCGAGGCCAACATGGCCAAGCTGCTGGCGGCCGACGCGTCCTGGGCCGCGGCCGACATGTGCCTGCAGACCCACGGTGGCTATGGCTTCACCGTCGAGTACGATATCGAGCGCAAGTTTCGCGAAACCCGGCTGTACCAGGTTGCGCCGATTTCGACCAACCTGATCCTGTCGAACATCGCCACCCACGTGCTCGGACTGCCCAAGTCCTTCTGATGCTGCGGCTCGACGATATCCTGGTGGTCTCGCTGGAGCAGGCGGTGGCGGCACCCTTTTGCTCCAATCGGCTGGCGCATGCCGGTGCGCGGGTGATCAAGATCGAGCGCGCCGAGGGCGATTTTGCGCGCGGCTACGATTCGGTAGTGCACGGTGAATCGGCCTATTTCGTCTGGCTCAACCAGGGCAAGGAGTCGCTGGTACTCGATATCAAGGACGACGCGGACGCGGCGCTGCTGCACCGGATCCTCGCGCGCGCGGACGTGTTCATCCAGAATCTCGCGCCCGGCGCCGCGGCGCGCGCCGGCTTCGGCAGCGAAGCGCTCGTCGGGCTTTACCCGCGCCTGGTGTGTTGCGATATTTCCGGTTACGGCGAACACGGCGCCTACCGGGAGATGAAAGCCTACGACCTGCTGGTGCAGTGCGAGTCGGGCGTGGCATCGATTACCGGTACGCCCGAGGCGCCCGGGCGCATCGGGGTGTCGGCCTGCGACATCAACTGCGGCCAGCAGGCCTACAGCGCGATACTCGAAGCCCTGATCGAGCGCGAGCACAGCGGACGTGGCGGGCAGATCGGGGTGTCGCTGTTCGACGGCATGGCCGAGTGGATGGCCGTGCCCCTATTGCACTACGACTACGGCGGCCGGGTACAGGGCCGGGTCGGTATCAATCACGCGACTATTTCACCTTACGGGGCCTATACCTGTGCCGACGGCGAGCAGATCGTGATCGCGATCCAGAACGAACGCGAGTGGCAGCGACTGTGTTGCCGGGTGCTCGAGGATGACGAGTTTGCCGGCGACGAGCGCTTCGGCAGTAACCAGCGACGGGTCGAGCGGCGTGACGAAGTCGATGCGCGCATCGGCGCGGTGTTTGACGCGCTCGAACGCGACCAGGTCGTGGCACGCCTGGATGCGGCCGGCATCGCCTATGGCCGCCTCAACGACGTCGCCGGGCTGGCCGGGCATTCGCAGCTGCGTCGCGTTGCGGTCGACACGCCGAGCGGCGCGGCCGAGGTGGTAGCGGTAGCGGCGCAGTCGCCCGGCCGCGACGAACCCCGCCGGCGGGTGCCCGCGCTGGATGAGCACGGCCAGCGTATTCGCGAAGAATTCAGCTGACAACAAGACGAGGAGCAAGCATGGAAACCATAGACTGGGCCGACTTTGCCCGGGTGGAACTGCGTGTCGGCACGGTGGTGCGAGTCGAGGATTTTCCCGAAGCGCGCAAGCCGGCCTACAAACTTTGGGTCGACTTCGGCGAAGAAATCGGCGAGCGCAAGTCGAGCGCGCAGATCACCGACCTGTACGGCAGGCAGGAGCTGCTCGGTCGGCAGGTGGTAGCGGTGGTCAATTTTCCGCCCAAGCAGATCGGGCCGATGCGCTCCGAATGCCTGGTTACCGGGTTTTACCGCGAGGACGGCGCGGTAGTGCTGGCGCAACCGGAGCGACCGGTACCCAATGGCGCCAAGCTCGGTTGAGATTCTCGGCTATACTGGGTAGGGCTGAAGCCTGAAGACGAGGAGAACTACATGTACAAGAGCATCGTGCTGCGCGGATTTGTGCTACTGCTGCTGAGCGTTTCTGTTTTTCTGCCGGCCCAGGCCGGTATGGTCGGGACCGCGCAAATGGCGAGCGGTTCGACGCTGGCGGTCGAGCTGGCCGCGATCGGCGAACAGCGCGCCTGGATCGAGCAACAGCTGATCGCGGGCGGCGTGAACGAAGCCGACGCGCTGCAGCGGGTCGCCGCGATGACCGACGCGCAGGTGGTCGAACTGCACCGGCGTATCGATGCCGAGCCGGCCGGCGGCAACGCGATAGTCTGGCTGCTGGTCATCCTGCTCATCACCGAGCTGGCAGGCTGGACCGATATCATTCCCGCGATTCGCCCTGTCAACTAGCGCGTTCGAATCACGCTCCGCCCGCCGCCTGGCGGGCGGGCTGTTACTCCTGCTGATGCTGGCGGGCTGTGCCAGCGCGCCGCAAACCCGGCTGCTGCTGGAAAATCCGCCCGCTCTGCCAGCGACGGTCGAACTCACCGAAGTTCCTTTTTTCCCGCAACAGGAGTATCACTGCGGCCCGGCCGCACTGGCCAGCATCTTCAATTACCACGGTACGCCGGCGCAACCGGAAGAGATCGCGCGCCGCGTGTACGTGCCGGGACTCAAGGGTAGCCTGCGCAGCGAGGTGGTGGCCGCGACCAGGCAGTACGACCTGTTGCCGGTACGCATGCAGGGTTCGATGGAGGCACTGCTGGCGGAGCTGGCGGCGGGTAACCCGGTGTTCGTGCTGCAAAATCTGGGTCTCGACGCGGTGCCGGTCTGGCACTACGAGGTGGTCGTCGGTTACGATTTCGCGCGCCGGGAAATGATCCTGCGCTCGGGCGAGTATCCGCGAGCGCTGCGCGAGTTTGCGCTGTTCGAGCGGACCTGGCAGCGCGCCGGCCACTGGGCGCTCGTTATCGTGCCGCCCGAGCGCGTGCCGGAGACCGCCGGCGCCGCTGATTTCCTGCAGACCGCGATCGACCTCGAGCAGGTCGGCCGTATCGATACCGCGCTGCGCGCGTACCGCGCGGCCGCGCAACGCTGGCCGCAAAACCTGCTCGCCCACAGCGGCGCCGGTAACGCGGCCTATGCGCTCGGCGACTTTACCTCGGCGGAGGCAGCCTATCGCAGAGCGCTGCAAATCGATGCGGCGCAGGCGGACGTCTGGAACAACCTGGCTTACGCACTGGCGCAGCAGGGCCGGCACGAGGCCTCGCTCGCAGCCATCGAGCGTGCGCTGGCGCTCGAGCCCGACAATACAAACCTGCGTGCAAGCCTGCGGGAGCTCAGCAACTGGCCCTGAGCGGGGTCCGGCGTCAGTTGCGGTAGTCGGGTTCCGCGCGCGCCAGCAGCTCGTGAACTTCGCGCAGGTGCGCGTCGCCGAGGCCCACGCGATCGAGATAATCTTCCCATTGGCGAGCGGTTTTTTCCGCCACCGCGTCGCTGACCACGCGCAGCGGTTTGCCGGTCGCGAGCGCGGTCAGGTAGGTTTCGCAGGCGCGCTCGAAGTAATACAGTTCGTCGAACGCGCGCGCGACCGTATCGCCGACCACCATGACACCGTGATTACCCATGATCAGGATGCGCTTGTCGCCAAGGGTTGTCGTCAGGCGCTCGGCCTCGTCGCCGAGACCCATGCCGTCGAAACCCTCGTCGAGCGCGATCCGGTCGAAAAAGCGCATCGTGTTCTGGTCGATCGGCGGCAATCCCGTTACGTCCATCGCCGCCAGCGCGGTTGCATATTTCGAATGCACGTGCATGACGCAGCGCGCCTGCGGCAGGTTGCGGTGCATCGCGCCGTGGATTGCCCAGGCTGTCGGGTCGGGTGCATCGGGTCCGTCCATCGTGCCCTCGTCATGCGCATCCAGCAGCAACAGCTCGCTCGCGCGGACGTTGGCGAAGTGGCGGCCGAAAGGGTTGATCAGGAAGCGGCTGCCGTCGTCCGATACCGCCAGGCTGAAGTGATTGGCAACGCCCTCGTGCATGTTCAGGCGCGCGGTCATGCGCAGTGCAGCGGCCAGGTCGACGCGCTGCTGGTAATGCGGATCGGATTCGATGGCGTTTGACTGTCGGTCGACCACGCTGATGGACATGGGAGGCTCCGTCGGTTGATGAACGCGATTAATCTAGCGTCGATTCGACGGATGGACAAACGATTATTTTGAGCCCATAGTATTAGTCAAACTAATGGCCAGCTAATGAGTTTGCCCGATGAAGGACCTGCCCCCGCTGCAGTGGCTGCGGGTTTTCGAGGCCTCGGCGCGTCACCTGAGTTTCACCCGCGCGGCCGAAGAGCTGAATATCACCCAGTCGGCGGTAAGCCAGCAGATCAAGCTGCTGGAGAACTTTATCGGCAGCGCGTTGTTCATTCGTCGCCCGCGCGCGCTGCAGCTTACCCCGGCAGGCAAGAATTACCTGCCTGACGTACAGCGGGCGATCGAGCTGCTGCGCGCCAGTACGCGCAGCAATTTCCTGCGCTCGGAACAGCACCGCATAACGCTGCGCTGCAACTGGTCGTTCGCGTCCCTGTGGCTGATTCCACGTCTGCCGGATTTCACCCGCGCGCATCCCGGGATCTCGCTCAATATCGTACCGGTCATGTGGGAAACGGATTATGCCGCGAGTACCGACAGTATCGAGATCCGCTTTGCCTCCGGCAGCGGCGAAGACCAGCTTGTCGTGCTGCGCGACCGGGTGACCTGTTTCCCGCTGTGTTCTCCGCGGCTCGCGCGCCGGATTCGTGAGCCCGCCGACCTGCTGCGTTGCGGGCGCATCAATTCGCTCGGCGTGACTTCACCCTGGCCGCAGTTGTACCGCAGGCTCGGGATCAGCGAGACTTGCGCGCGGGACCGTGCCGAGCTCACGTCCCAGGCCTATTTGCTCGCGCTCGAAATGGCGCGCAATCATCTGGGCGTGATGCTCGGCGTGTCGCTGATCACCGACGATTTGATCGCGCGGGGCGAACTGGTACGCTTGTTCGACGTGGAACAGCCCATCGACGACCTTTACTTCCTCAAAGCCGACCGTGCGCGCCTGACGCACAGCGAAAACCTGTTTTGCGACTGGCTGCTGGAACGCTTCGAGTAAGCGCAACACCAATGAATCACTTCGCTCATCTTGTCCTGGCGCGACCAACGGTCGAGTCCACGGTTGGCAACCTGCTCGGTGATTTCGCCAGGGGGGTCGATATCGAGGCGTTGACGCCGGCGGTGCGTGCCGGGCTCGACAATCACCGCGCGGTCGATCGCTTTACCGACACCCATCCGCTGGTCAGCGCGATGAAAGAGGCGTTCAGCCCGGCGCGCCGACGTTTCGCCGGCATTGCACTCGATATCTACTTCGACCACCTGTTGATCCGCTATTGGGATCGCTTCGATGCGCGTGATCCCGACGAAGTGATCGGCGAATTCTATCGACGCATGCTCGACGGCCAGGCGCTGATGCCGGCCGCGAACATGCGCAGCACCACCCGGCGCATGGTCGAAACCGACTGGTTCGGGTCTTACCGGCATGTCGATTCGGTGGCGCAAGCGATCGACCGGGTAGCGGCGCGCATCCGCTTCGAGCACAGCTTCGATAACGCAATCGAGGATCTGCGGCGCAATCACGAGCAGATCCGCGACGGCTTCTTCGAGTTCTTCCCGGCGCTGCGCCGGCACATCGCCGACCTCGCCCTCGAATAGCCGCTGCTGCTACTGGTTACCGAGGAATTTTCCAAGGGGCAGGATCGTGACCGGGCGCCCGGTGTCAGTCTCCCGGCAGCGGACGCGCGCATTCCGGGCGAGCGCCTCGCGGCAACAAAATGCGGGCACCTAGCAGTCGACGACCTTGCCGGGGTTCATGATGTCCTGCGGATCCAGCGCCTGCTTGATTCCCTGCATGACCGCAACCGCGCCGTCGCCGTGCTCGGCCCGCATGTGCTTGAGTTTGCCCATGCCGATGCCGTGTTCGCCGGTACAGGTTCCGCCCATGTCGAGCGCGCGTCGCACCAGGCGCCGGTCATACTCGAGCACGCGCGCCATCATGTCGTCGTCGTCGGGATCGACGAACACGGTGCTGTGAAAATTGCCGTCGCCAACGTGGCCGACGATCGGCGCAAACAGGTTCGACTCGGCTATGTCCTGCTGCGTTTCGGCAATGCAGTCCGCCAGCCGGGAAATAGGGACACAGACATCGGTGACGTAGCCGCGCGATCCGGGCTTGACCGCGAGGCCGGCATAATACGCGTCGTGGCGTGCACGCCAGAGCTGCTGGCGCTCGCTTTCCTGGTCGGCCCACTGGAAATCGCCGCCGCCGAAATCGCGCGCAATCTCCGCGAACATCGCGACCTGTTCGGCCACACCCGCCTGCGTGCCGTGAAACTCGAGGAACAGCGTGTCGCGTTCGGGGTAATCGGTTTTGCTGTAGGCGTTGATTGCGCGCATGTAGGTGCTGTCGAGCAGCTCGATGCGCGCTACCGGGATCGCCATCTGGATGGTCTGAATGGTCGCCTCTGCCGCCGAGCGTATATCGGGGAAGTTGACGATTGCCGCCGAGATTGCCTCGGTCAGGCCATACAGCCGCAGGTGCACCTCGGTAATCACCCCGAGGGTACCCTCGGAACCGACGAACAGTCGCGTCAGGTCGTAACCGGCGGCCGACTTGCGCGCGCGTGTGCCGGTGCGAATGATATCGCCGCTGGCGGTTACCACGGTCAGGCCGAGCACGTTTTCGCGCATCGTGCCGTAGCGCACGGCGTTGGTGCCCGAGGCGCGCGTGGCGGTCATGCCGCCGAGCGACGCGTCGGCACCCGGATCGATCGGGAAAAACAGCCCGGTGTCGCGCAGGTACTGGTTGAGCTGGCGGCGGGTAACGCCGGCCTGCACCCGGCAATCCATGTCCTCGGCGTTGACTTCGATGACTTCGTTCATTTGCGACAGGTCGATACAGACGCCGCCGCGCAGGGCCTGCACCTGCGCTTCCAGCGAGGTCCCGCTGCCGAACGGAATCACCGCGGTCCCGGTCTCGGCGCAAACCCGAACCACGGCGGCTACCTCGTCGCTGGAGTGCGGAAAACAGACCAGGTCGGGCAGCTGCGGCGCATGCCAGGACTCGCCGCGGCCGTGCTGTTCACGCAGCGAGTGGCCCGCGGAAACGCGCTCGCCGAGCATTGCCTGCAGGCGCGACAGCAGGTCGCTTGTTACGGATGTGGCGGCAGCGGGCTGGTTCATTGTTGCACCGATAGAGTTCGAGCCGGGTAGCGATTATGCATCAGGCTCGAGCCGGACGCACGCGAGGCGTCCCGCTACATGGCAAACGGCTCGAAGCTGTCTATACTCAATCCGACTACCCCGAACAGCAAAAACTACCAGCCGATCCCCGTGTGTTTTGACGGATATTCAGTAGCCTGGCGAGGTCACGCGTGATGTCGAGCGACGACCGGGACGGCAATCCCGATAGCCTGCGCGCCGAACTCGAGCGCTTTCGCCGGCTCGAGGCGCTGTACAACGCCACCGAGCAGCTCGCGCTGATCGGCCATTTCGAGTGGGATTATGCCTCCGATCGCCTGCTGTCATGCTCGCAGCAGTATGCCAGCCTGTTCGGCATGGATGTCGACGCGGTCATCGAGGACCAGGACGGCTGGGAAAAACTACTGCAGTGGGTGCATCCCGACGACCACGCGCGCTACCGTGACGCTCACGAGCGCCTGTTAAGGAAGCGCGAACTCGAGGAACAGTACCGGATCGTCAGCGGCGACGGCGCCGTGCGCCACATTCGCGAATCCAGCGTGCTCACGGTGGACGACGAAGGCCGCGCCACCGGTTGGTTCGGCATCCTGCAGGACGTCACCCAGCAGGTCAAACACGAGCGTGATCTCGAGTACCGCGACGAGCTTGCGCGCCAGGCGGAATCGATTACCGATATCGGCCATTTTATCTACGACGAGGAGTCCGAACGCTACGTCTACATGAGCGCGGGTTGCGCGCGTATCTTCGGCAGCACGCCGGAGGCCTACGTCGCCCGGGTCGACAGTTTCGAGCAGGATCTGGCCGATATCGTCGTCGAAGACCGTGCACGGGTCGAGGAAGAGTACCGCAGCTACCGCAGGTCGGGCGAGGACTGTGCGATCGAGTACCGCATTCGCCGGGCGGATGGTTCGATTCGCTGGGTGCGGGAGCTGAGCAAGGCCAAGATCATCCACAACGGGCGGGTCCGGCAAACGCTCGGTGTAATGTGCGACATCACGCAGCGCGTGCAGCGTGAACAGGAGCTGGTGTTCAAGGATGCCCTCGCCAACCAGGCCGAGGAAATCACCGACATCGGTTACTTCCTGTTCGACGAACGGCAGGATTGCCACCTTTTCGTCAGCCCGGGCCAGGCGCGTATCGTCGGCCTCGACGTCGACGAATACATGAAAAAAGTCGTCAGCAACGAGGACTACATCAACCTGGTGTACGAACCCGATCGCGATATCCTGCGGCGGGCCTACTACGAGGATATCGACCGCGTGGGCGGCTGGAACGTGGAGTACCGCCTGCTGCGGCCCGACGGCGAACTGCGCTGGATTCGCGAAATCGGCCAGTCGCTCAAGGTCGACGCCCGGGGCGTCGAGCAAACCATCGGCGTGCTGCAGGATGTTACCGAGCAGAAACAGGCGGAACAGGAGCTGGTGTTCAGGGACGCGATGGCCAACCAGGCCGAGGCCATTACCGAGATAGGGCACTTCGTCTACGACGAGATCCGCCAGGAATACCTGTTCGCCAGTCCCGGCCTGGCCCGCATTCACGGCTTGTCGGAAATCGAGCTGACCCGCAGCAAGATTTCATGGGACGGCGACATGAAGCTGATTCACCCGGAGGATCGTGCCCACGTGCGCAAGGCCTACGATGACTTTCTCGTCAATGGCGGCGACTGGCAGGTCGATTACCGTCTGATCCGCGGCGACGGCGAAATCCGCTGGGTACGTGAAATGGGCAAGGCGCACGTCATGAACCACGGCATCCCGGAACAGACCATCGGCGTGTTGCAGGACATTACCGCGCAAAAGCAGGCCGAACAGGAAATCATCGAGGCGCGCGACACGCTCGAGCAGCAGGTGATCGAGCGCACCCGTGAACTCGCCAATACCGTCAAGCAGCTGCAGGACGAAGTCAAGGAACGCGAAAAGATTGCCGCCGAACTCGATTTTCTCGCCAACCACGATGCGCTGACCGGTTTGCCGAGCCTGCGCCTGTGCAAGGATCGCCTCGACCAGTCGCTGGCCGAAGCCCGCCGCAACCGGCAGACCTCGGCGGTCATGTTCCTCGACCTTGACGGTTTCAAGGAGATCAACGACGAACACGGCCACGAGGTCGGTGACCTGGTGCTGAAGGTGATTGCCGACCGGATCAAAGCCGAGATTCGCGAGACCGATACCGTTGCCCGTATCGGTGGCGACGAATTCGTTATCATCCTGTCCAGCCTGCCGGACCTGGCGATTTCCGAGCGCATCGCCGGCAACCTGATCGAGCAGGTCGCGCAGCCCATCCAGATCGAGCAAATCCATCTCGGGGTCAGCTCGAGCATCGGGATTGCGCTCTACCCCGACAACGGCACGACTGCCGAGCAACTGATCCGCGCGGCTGACAAGGCCATGTACCAGGTCAAGCGCGCGGGCAAGAACGCCTACGGCTTCGCTGAGCGCGAGCGACGCTACGAGGTAGTGGGCGGCAAGGATCACAAGCCGGTGGAGGGCTAGAACATGGGAGGCCGGGTTTACAAGTTGTACAACCAGCAGGGTGTGCTGGCCGAGCTCGACAAGCTGCGTCACCGGGAAACCCTGCTCGACGCCACCGAGCAGATCGCGCACATCGGTCACTGCGAATGGGACTATGCAAACAACTGTATCCGCTCCTGTTCCGACGGGTACGCGCGCCTGTTCGGCCTGACGGTGGGCGAGATCATGGAGCTGCACGACAGCTGGGAAAAGTCACTGGAACAGATTCATGCGGACGATCGCGAGCGCTACCGGCAGTCCTACGAATCGCAGGAGCGGCTCGGTTCGCACGAGGTCGAGTACCGGTTACTGCGCAAGGATGGTGAACTGCGCCATATCTACGAAACCGGCACCGTTGAATTCGATGACGAAGGCACACCGATCTCCGCCTTCAGCCTGCTGCAGGACATAACCGATCGCAAGCAGTACGAACTCGAACTCGAAAGCCGCGATGCGCTGGCCCAGCAGGCCGAGGCCATCGTCGATATCGGCCATTTTATTTTCGATACCTCGAGCGAGACCTACAGCTACATCAGCCCGGGTTTCGCCAAGATTCACGGCGTTTCCGTCGACGAATACCTGAGCATGGTCAAAACGGTCGACGACGATATCGAGGACGTGCACCCCGACGACTACGACATGGTCCAGGAAACCTACCGCCATACGGACCAGACCGGTGAAGAGTTCCTGATCGAGTACCGGATTTTTCGCAGCGACGGCGAAATGCGCTGGCTGCGCGAGCAGGGCACGGCGCGGCCGTCGGCCGAGGGCGGGGTGATCCAGCGAATCGGTGTTATCCAGGATATTACCCAGCAAAAGCGCACCGAGCAGAGCCTGCGCGAGGCGCGCGATTCGCTCGAGGTCATGGTCAGAAACCGCACGCGAAAACTGGCGCAGACCGTCAAGCGCCTCGAGGAAGAGGTCGAGGAGCGCGAAAAAATCGCCGCCGAACTGGATTTCCTCGCCAACCACGACGCCTTGACCGGACTGCCCAGCCTGCGCCTGTGCAAGGATCGGCTCGAGCATTCGCTGGCGGAGGCGCGCCGCAACCGCCAGATGTCGGCGGTCATGTTTCTCGATCTCGACGGTTTCAAGGAAATCAACGATGCCCACGGACATGAATTCGGCGACCTGGTGCTGAAGGAAATCGCCTGCCGAATCAAGGGAGAGATTCGCGAAACCGACACGGTCGCGCGCATCGGTGGCGACGAGTTCATCATCATCCTGTCGAGCGTGCCGGAGCTCGAAATCGTCGAGCGTATCGCCGCCAGCCTGATCGATGGGGTTGCGGCGCCTTTTGATATCGAGCGGGTCGAGGAATGCGTCAGCGCCAGTATCGGCATCGCGCTTTACCCGGACCACGGCACGACCGCCGAGCAGCTGATTCGCTCCGCCGACAAGGCGATGTACGCGGTCAAGCGCCAGGGCAAGAACAATTACGGTCTCGCGCAGTCCGGCGACGAGACCACCAGGCTGGCCGATCCGGGCTGATTAGCGACAGTTAACAGCAGCAGTTGCTGGCCCTGTCACCGATTTAGTCGATACAATCGCGTGGGCGGAATTTTGCCGCTGCAACTTCCAGCAGGATATGGCCGCGTCCTCGCAACCGCTGGCCGGGCACCGCGATCTTCCGGGTTTCGGCATCACGTTTTTCATCGGCAACATGGCCATCATGGCATTGCTCGGCGCGGGCGTGCGTGAACTGCTCGGACGCGATTACTCCCTTGGCCAGGTGCTGCTGTTTCGGTTTGCTTTCGCCAGCCTGATTTTCTGGGCGGTTTTGTTGGCAACCGTCGGGTTCGCCGGCCTGGCCACGCGCCGGCCGCTCGACCACGCCATTCGCGGATGCAGCGGCGTGATAAGCCTCGGCCTGCTGTATTTCGCCCTCGGCCGCATACCGCTGGCCGATGCTACCGCGATCGCCTACGCGGCACCGATTTTCATCACCGTACTGGCCATCTTCCTGCTCGGGGAGACGATCGGTATCCGCCGCTGGCTGGCGGTCATCGCCGGCTTCGCCGGCGTGTTGCTGATCGCGCAGCCCGGCGGGTCCGGCTGGGATATCGGCATGCTGGCCGCCGCCGGCTCGGCGCTCGGCGGTGCTTTGGTCGCGATCTGGCTGCGCAAGCTGAGCAGCAGCGAACGGCCGGTCACGATCGGCATCTACTACAACGGGCTGGGTACCCTGATCTGCGCGGCCTGGATAACCTGGAGCGGGTGGCATGCGCCCGTTGCCGGGGATGCGTGGTTACTCGCCGGCTTTGCGCTCGGCTGCGGGCTGCAGCAATGGCTGCTGACGATCTCGTTTCGCTACGCCGAAGCCAGCCTGCTTGCACCCTTCGAAAACCTGGCGATGGTGTTTGCCGCGATCGTCGGCTTCCTGCTGTGGGGGGAGGTGCCGGCACTGACGACCTGGCTCGGCGCCGCGGTGATTGCCGCCAGCGCGCTGTTCATCCTCCGCCGTGGTCGCGTGCGCAGCCAGTCCTCGGCAAAAACGGCGCGATTTGAATAAGCGCTCGCTGACGCTGCCGGCCTGCATGCTGGTCACGCTGGTGCTCGGAACGGTGCACGGTTTCTCGGTTTTACTGGTGCCGCTGCAGGAAGCGCTGGCGCTGCCGCGCGCGCAGGTCAGCCTGCTGTACTCGCTGGCGCTGGTGGCGATAACGCTGGCGGTATTCGGCGGCCATCGATGGTACGCGCGCGGACCGGCGTGGCTGCTGGTAATCACGACCTGTTGCCTGGCGGCCAGCGGCCTGTGGTTATGTGGACGCGCGCAGGGCTGGGGCTGGCTGTTGCTGGGCTACAGCCTGGTATTCGGCCTCAGCAACGGTTTCGGTTACGGCTATTGCCTGCAGCTCGCCGGCCAGGTGCTGGCGCGCTCGCGCGGGCTGGCGATGGGCGCGGTTACCGCGACCTACGCGGTGGGTTCGGTCGTTTTTGCCTACGTCGGCGGCCGCCATCTCGATGGCGGCACGGTCGAGGCGGTGCTGCTTGCGCTGGCGGCAGCAATCCTGCTGATCGGGCTGCTGGCCGCCGGCCTGCTCGCGCTCGCCGGCGTGCGTTTCGAGTCGGTTAGCCTGGAGCCGGGGTCGGATATGCCGGCGCTGCCGCTGGCGAAGGTGCTGCGCTACTGGCTGGCCTACCTGTCGGCTGTGTTTGCGGGACTGATGGCGATCGGTCATGCCGCCGGTATCGCGCTCGCCGACGGCGCGTCGACCGACCTTTCCAACCAGGCCGCGGCCATGGTCGGCGTTGGCAGCACGCTGGGCGGGTTCGCCGCCGGCTGGCTGGTGGACCGGGCGGGGTCGCGCCGACTGCTGATCGGCTTGCCATTGCTGTCGACCCTGGCGCTGGTCGTGCTGGCCCTGTCCGGCGGCCCGCTGGCCACGGTGGCGCTGCTCAGCCTGGCCGGCTTTTCCTACGGCGCCGTGATCGCGGTGTACCCGGTCGCCATCGCCGACGATTTTGGCGCGCGCGGGCCGCAGGTTTACGGGCTGGTTTTCACCGCCTGGGGCCTCGCCGGCCTGTGTGCGCCCTGGAGCGCCGGCCTGCTGTTCGACTGGCGCGCGGATTATCGCGTCGCGCTGCTCCTGGCAGCGATCGTTGCCGCCGCCTCGGCCGGGTTTGCGGGCGCTTATCGCCTCGGCGGGCGCGGCTGAATCCTGCGCGCATCGAAGCGGTCCGTGCCCGGTTTGCAATGGAGTCGTGGATGATGGTCCAATCGCGCGATGCCGCATCAATCTAACCTGCTGGGTTGCCTGTGGATGGTGGCCGGCGGGCTGCTGTTCGTCGCCGTGACCGTGCTCGTGCGCCATCTCGGCTCGGACCTGCCGGCGGTGCAGGCCGCGTTCATTCGTTATCTCGTCGGCGTTGTGCTGGTGCTGCCGATGCTGTGGCGCATGCGCGGCCGCCTGCGGCAGGCGCGCGGCATGAAGCTGTACTTCGCGCGCGGTGTCGTACACGGCGGTGCGGTCATGCTCTGGTTCTACGCGATGGCGCGGATACCGCTGGCCGACGTCACCGCGATCGGTTTTTCGACGCCGGTATTTACCGCGCTGGGCGCGGTGCTGATTTTCGGTGAAAAGATCCGCGTGCGGCGCATGCTCGCGATCGCCACCGGCTTCATCGGCACCTTGATTATCCTGCGGCCCGGGTTGCAGGTAATCGAGCCGGGTGCGCTGGCGCAGCTGGTGGCGGCGCTGCTGTTTGCGGGGTCTTTCCTGCTGGCCAAGCGCCTGACCCGGGAAGAGCCGTCAGCCGATATTCTCGTCATGCTGACGCTGTTCTGCACGCTGGCGCTGCTGCCGGGCGCAGTCTATTACTGGCAGACGCCGACCCCGGTGGAAGTGGGCTGGCTTGCGCTGGTAGCGGTGTTCGCCACCGCCGGTCACTATGCGCTGACGCGAGCGATCGCGCATGCGCCGCTGACCGTCACCCAGCCGCTGTCGTTCCTGCAGCTGGTGTGGGCGGTACTGTTCGGCTACTGGCTGTTCGACGAGATCCCGGATGTCTGGGTCATCGGGGGCGCGGCGCTGATCGTGGCGGCAATTTCCTACCTGACGCACCGCGAGGCTGTCGCCGCGCGCCGGGTGCGGGTGCAGGCGGCCTCGACCACCGCTCCCTAGGGTTCAATCGTCAGCCCAGCGCGGCGTCGAGCGCGCGCAGGATCCGGTCGACCTCGTCGAGGTTGCCGTATTGCACCAGCGACAGGCGCACGACGCCGTCGTCGGGATCGATGCCGAGATCGCTGACCAGGCGGTGGGCATAGAAGCTGCCGTTCTCGGTGCCGATGCCGGCGTCGACCAGTTTTTGCGCCAGGTCCTGCGAACTCATGTTCAGCGGTTTGAGCGCGATCGTCGGTGCGCGATCGCCGTCGCGCGCGTGGGTTTTACCGATCAGGCGCAGGCCGGGATGATGGTCGACGAAGTCGAGCAGCGGCGCCGCCAGCGCGGATTCGTGCGCGAGGATCAGCGGGTGCAGGTCGTCCAGCTTGCGCGCGAGCGGAGCAGCGGAGGCGCCGAAATGGTGGGCGTGCAGGTCGGCAAAATAGTCGGTCACGCCCGCGCAGCCGGCAACCTGCGCGTGTTGCGGTCCGGCCGGATTGAAGTCCTTGGTCGGGCTGCCGCGGTTGAAGTAATGCGCCTGCGAGGCCAGTTCGCCGTGGATATCGCGGTTGACGTAAAGCAGGCCCTGGTGAGGGCCGAACACCTTGTACAGGCTGAAGCTGTAGCCGTCGACGCCGAGCGCTTTCAGGTCCGCTACATGGTGCGGTGCATAGGCCACGGCGTCGACGAATACCCGCGCGTTACTGGCCGACTTGATCCGGTCGACGATTGCGCGCACCGGGTTGACCGTGCCGACGATGTTCGAGCAGTGGCTGAAGAATACCCAGCGGGTATTGTCGCGCACGAGCGGCATCAGCTTGTCGACGTCCAGCAGCCCGCTGTCGGGTTCGACTTCCCACTGGCGAATCGTGACGCCTTTTTCCTTCGCCTTGCGTCGCCAGGCGCCGCTGTTGGCCTCGTGGTCCTGGTTGGTCACGATGATTTCATCACCCTCGTGCCACTGGTGACCCACGGCCTGTGCCATGACGTAGGTGTTCATCGACGTCGACGGACCGAAGGTCAGTTCCGACGGATCGATATTGAGTGCCTGCGACCAGTCGCGCCGGGCGCGGTCCATCGCTTCGCCGGCCGCGGCCGAGCTCGGATAGGCCGCGTAGGGCTGCACCCGCGTGTGGCGGTTGTAGTGTTCCAGTACCGCGTTGGCCTGGTTGCAGACGTAACTGCCGCCGGCATTGGACGCAAACACGAACTGCGGGTCGTCCTGGATCTGGTCGAACTGTTGGCGAACGTATTCGATATCGAGTTGCATGGCTGGATTCCGCTGCTGAAGGTCAGGTATAGGTAGAGCAGTAGTTGTGGTAAACGTCCTCGAAACGCGACAGGTTTTTCGCCGTGTATTCGGCGAAGTCCATGTCCACGCGCGAGCCGAGTTCGGACACCATCGACCACATGGTTTCGCGCAGCAGCGATGCGCACTTCAGCGCGTGGTAGCTGGCGAGCCTTGCATCGTTCGGCGGTGTAGCGTAGTAGGCGTCGAGCATGCCGAGCTCCTGCTCGGCGGCGAGTTCGTTGTTCGACGCCAGGTTGGACAGGTCGAACAGCGGGCTGTCGAAGCCGGCGTAATCGAAGTCGATCAGCCAGATACGCTCGCCGTCGTCGATGAAATTGGCGGGCAACAGGTCGTTGTGCGCGAACACGATCTCGACCGGGCCGGTGCGGGTCTCGAGGTCCTCGGCGATGCGTCGCAGCTCGGCGAGGCGCGGACGGTGCGCGCTGTCGCCCCGCTCCAGCAGGTTGTGGTAGTGACGCAGCACCTGGAATACCCAGAACATGACCGGCACGGCATTGAATTGCCGTGGCGCTTCGCGGTGCAGGCGGCGCAGCAGGTCGATGATCCGCCCGAGGTTGTGCGGATCGCGCACGTCGGCTTCGTCGAACACCTTGCCGTCGATAAAGCGCACCACCAGCATACCGGCCTCGTGATAAACCAGTTCGGGCGATACGCCGACCGCGTGCGCGGCGCGGCAGGCCGCGATTTCGTTGGCGCGCGAAATCAGGTGAACCGGGTCGTCTTCGCCCAGGCGCACGACAAAATCGCCGGCGTCGTCGCGCACGCGGTAGTTCAGGTTGGTCATACCGCCGCTGAGGGGCTCGATGTCCACCGACCCGCGCCAGCAGGGTAGCGCGGCGATGCGTTGTTCGGTCGATTGTTGCATGCCCGGGGTTGTTCTGATTGGCGAACGAGGCATGATAGCATCGGCGCCGAGATGCGCAATCAGGCCGAACATTTCTTCGCCCGCGGCTGGTGCCGCTTCCCGTTCGATCGGCAAATCCTGGCCTGGCGGGATGCCGCGGTCGACGCCGCGCGCGCGACGCTGGCCGATCCCCGGCACGCGGCCTGGTATCGCTACGATAATACCTGGTTCGCGGGGGTAAACGTGTTGCCGAACCGGGGCGACAGCGCTGTCGGCGAAGGCAGGCCGCTGGCTGGCGAGGTGATCGAGTTTATCTCGCACACGCTCGGCCTGTCCGACTTTGCCTGGGATCCGGCGCAGGTGTCGGTCTGTTTCCCCGGCTACCCCCGGCCGATGGCGGGCGAATCGGAGGCACGTGCGCGCTACCGTCGCGAGCGCGATGCGGCACACGTCGACGGCCTGCTGCCGGAGGGTGAGCGGCGTCGCCGACACCTGCGCGAATATCACGGTTTTATCCTCGGCATCCCGCTGGTCGAGTTCGACCCGGGCGCGGCGCCGTTCGTCGTTTACGAGGGTTCACACGAAATCATGCGCGCCAGTTTCAGGCGCAGTTTCGCCGGGCTTGCGCCGGCGGACTGGGGTGAGGTCGACGTTACCGACGCCTACCAGGCCGCGCGCGAACGCGCGTTCGCCGAATCGCCGCGGGTGGAAGTGCATGCCCGCCCCGGCGAAACTTTCCTCGTGCACCGGCTGTTGTTGCACGGCACCGGGCCGTGGCAGGAGCAGGCCGGGGCCGGACCCGACGGTCGCATGATCTGTTTCTTTCGCCCGCCTATACTCGCGCCCGGTGACTGGCTCGAGCGTCCCTGAAGTCATCCCCGGCGGGTGATCGGCCGCGATTCGAGAGTGACGGTTGCGCGCGTCGGGGTCTCGATTGTCGCCTCGAGATAAGGTGCGTGGTCATCGTCGAGCGGGGTGATCCGCACCAGGCTCCCGGCATCGAGTTCGTCGATGCACGAGGCCAGCCAGTCCGGTCGATTGTGGTACAGCGTGAGCCGTCGCAGCCGGCAGCCGGGGTCGGCCATCGCCAGTGCCGGATGCGGCGCGCTGTGCCACTGGATACAGTACGGCAGCAGGCCGTCCGCCAGCAGGCGGCCGTCGTCGGTCAGCGCAATCTGCCACTCCAGCCGGTCACGCGCGAGCCGGGTCGGCGTGCCGAGGTCGAAGTTGCAAGCCTGCGCCAGTCGCGCCAGGTCGGGCGTGTTCAGCGCCCAGGTCACCAGCCGCGGGCCGTGGCGCAGGCTGTCGCGCATCAGGGCCGAATCGAGCCCGAACCAGCGTGGCCGCGCCGGCGCCGCGGCTGCCGGGTCGATCGCGATGACCTCGAGATAAATACTGTCGCCGAGCTGCATCAGCAGGTTATGCGTACCCATCGCGACGTGTTTGCCACCCGGCGCGATGTCGACGCCGAGCTGTGCGCTTACCCAGGCCCCACCCTCGGCCAGGCTGGCGGCGGCGACGATCAGGTGGTCGATACGTTGCATGCCGACATGGTAGGGCAGGGCGCTACCGGAGAACAGGTTTCCGGAGTAGAATTTCGCCCAGTCCACGAATAAGAACGAGGTTCCGCCGATGAATATCCTGACCAACCGCATCGAATACAGTGTCGGTGACGCCAGTCACCAGGCTTACCTGGCCTACGACGACGAGATTACCGAGGCCCGCCCCGGCGTCATCATCGTGCACGAATGGTGGGGCCTGAACGACTACCCGGTGCGCCGCGCGCACATGCTGGCCGAGCTCGGTTACGTCGCGCTCGCGCTCGACATGTTCGGTGGCGGGCGCACCGCGGACAACCCCGACCAGGCGGGCGCGTTGATGAACGGCGTGCTCGGCGATATGGATACCGGCACGGCGGCATTGCGCGCCGGCCACGAACTGCTGCTGCAGCAACCGGGGGTCGATCCCGCGCGCACCGCCGCGATCGGTTACTGTTTCGGCGGCGCAATGGTGCTGCACATGGCGCGTATCGGTATGCCGCTGGCGGCGGTAGCCAGTTTTCACGGCGCGCTGGGATCGTTTCACCCGCCGCAGCCCGGCGAGGTCAGGGCGCGTGTCCTGGTATGCCACGGTGCCGCCGACAGCATGGTCAGCATGGACGATCTCGACGCTTTCAAAACCGAGATGGACGCCGCCGGGGCGGATTACGAGGTGCTGTTGCTCGACGGTGCAAAGCACGGCTTCAGTAATCCCGAGGCCAGCGTCAACGCGGAAAAATACGGGCTCGATCTCGCTTACGACGAGGCCGCCGACCGGCAGTCGTGGAGCGCGATGACCGATCTTTTCGGCCGGGTGTTCTGATGCAGAAACTCGACATGGACCTGAAGGATGTCAGGCGCGACTACGAGTCGCAGGGTATCCTGCGCAAGGACATGGACTCCGATCCCTTCGCGCAGTTCGGCCAGTGGCTGCAGCGCGCGCGTGACCTCGAGCTGCTCGACGCGACCGCGATGACGCTGGCGACCTGCGACGCGGACGGGCAGCCGTCGGCGCGCATCGTCCTGCTCAAGCATGTCGACAGCGAGGGTTTCTGCTGGTACACGGATTCGCGCAGCCAGAAAGGACGCGAACTCGTGGCCAATCCGCGCGCGGCGCTGTTATTTCACTGGCGCGACCTGAGCCGCCAGGTGCGCGTGCACGGCAGCGTGGCGCCGCTGCCGGCCGAGGACGCGGACAAGTACTTCAACCTGCGTCCCGAGGGCAGTCGCTTCAGCGCGGCGGCGTCGGTACAGTCGGCGGAAGTGCCGGGGCGTTCGACGCTGGAGGACGAAGTGCTGCGCCTGCGCGCCGCCTACCCGGACGGTGATGTGCCGCGGCCCGCGGCCTGGCTGGGATACCGCCTCGTGCCCGACTACTTCGAGTTCTGGCAGGGACAGGACAATCGCCTGCACGACCGTATCGTTTACCGTCCGCTCGCGAGCGGCTGGCAAATGGCGCGACTTTCGCCCTGATGCTGCTGGCCGCGCTGATCGCATTCGGCCATTTCATGGCCTTCTTCGCGCTGACCGCGGCTATCGTGCTGACGCTTGCGCTGGTGCGAGAATCGCTCGACTTTGACACGGCACGTCGGATTCGACGCGCCGACCGTGTCGCCGGCATTGCCGGCCTGCTGCTGCTCGTGTTCGGATTGCTGCGCGTATTTTATTTCGAAAAGGGTAGCGAGTTTTACTTCGGCAACACGTTTTTCCTGCTCAAGCTCGCGCTGTTCGTGGCCGCGGCGCTGGTTTCGCTATATCCGAGCCTGCAGTTCCGACGCTGGAACAGTGAACTGGAACAGCGGCTTGCGCCGGAGATCGACCCGGTTGCGGTCATGCGGATCAAGTCGGCGCTGCACTGGGAACTGGTTCTGATCATCGGAATCCTGCTGTGCGCGTCGTTGATGGTCAGGGGTTTTGGTAGTTGAACGGGGGAGTACGGCGACATGATTGACGAGGGATTTGGCAAACGGTTGCGCGCCGGCGAGCTTTTGCGCGGCACCATGCTGACGCTGCCATCGCCGGAGGTGGCCGACATGGTGGCACGCTGCGGCTTCGACTGGCTGTTTCTCGACGGCGAACACGGTTCTCCGACCACGCTGGACTGGCAGCGCATGCTGATGGCCATCGGCGGTCGCTGCGCCAGCCTGCTGCGCGTACCGTCGCTCGGTGAAACCCGTATCAAGACCGCGCTCGACCTCGGCGTCGATGGCATCATCGTGCCGATGGTAAACAATGCCGAACTCGCGCGCGAAGCGGTTGCCTGGACCCGGTACCCGCCGCAGGGGCGGCGCGGCATCGGCCTGGCGCGGGCCCAGGGTTACGGACTCGAATTCGGCGATTACGTGGAAAACGCCAATGATCGCCTGGCGCTGGTGGTGCAGGTCGAACATATCGACGCGGTCGAAAACATCGAGGAAATTGCCGCGGTCGATGGCCTGGACGCGGTTTTTGTCGGGCCCTACGACCTGTCGGCGAGTCTCGGCAAGACCGGCGCGGTGGACGATCCCGAAGTGGTCGCCGCGATCGAGCGAGTAACGCGTGCCTGTCGCGCGCGCGGGCTGGCGCTGGGATACTTCGGCGTCAGTGCAGCCAGCGTGCTGCCCTACATCGAACGCGGCTTCAACCTGATCTGCGCGGGCACGGATGCCGGTTTGATCACCGGCGGCGCGGCGGAGGTCCTGCAACAGCTGCCGGCCCGAGACTAGCCGGAGGCTTGCATTCGCCAGCGCCGCGGCAAATCGACACGGAGCAAGACATGAACGACGACAGTAAAATCCTGGGCCTGGACGAGATCGACGACCTTGCCCGGCGCGCACTGGCGGGCTGCGGCGCGCACGGGTCGCAACTGGACTGGGCGGTACAGTCGATCGTCGATGCCGAATGCGACGGTATCCGCACCGTCGGTCTCGGTTACCTGCCGCTGTACTGCGGACACCTGCAGGTCGGCAAGATCAACCGCGACGCGGCGCCGCAGCACGGGCAAATTGCGCCGTCGGCGCTGCGTTCGATGGCCGACAGCGGTTTTGCGCACGCGGCCTTCGCCGAGGCCGAACAGGATTTCTACGCGCTGGTCGAGCGCCAGGGCATCGCCGCGCTGTCGATCGTCGACTCCTACTCGGCCGGCGTGGTCGGCTGGTTCGTGCAGCGCATGGCAAGTGCCGGGCTGATCGGCCTCGGGTTTGCCAATTCGCCCTCGGCGGTCGCGCCGGCACCGGGGGCCGGTAAGTTTTTCGGCACCAACCCGATGGCGTTCGCGATTCCGCGCGGCGAACGGGATCCGATCATTGCCGACATGGCGACCAGCCAGGTTGCGCTGGTGACGATCAAGCAGGCCGCCGCCGAGGGCAGCCCGATTCCGCTCGGCTGGGGATACGACAGGGACGGCAACGATACGACCGACGCCGCCGCGGTGATCGACGGCGGTACGCTCGCGCCCGCGGGCGGCTACAAGGGCATGCTGCTCGGCCTGCTGGTCGACCTGCTCGGCGGGGTATTGAGCGGACCCCATTGCTCGTTCCAGGCGCCGGTGTTCAAGGACAATACCGGCGGTGAGCCGAAGGTCGGGCAGATGTTCATCGGCCTGGCGCCGGGCAGTTTTACCCCGGGCGGTGACCACGCCTACGCCGAGCGCCTCGAAACCATGCTGAGCGCGCTGGCGGCCGAGCCGGGCGTGCGCCTGCCGGGCGTGCGCCGGCACGAGTTCCGCCTGCGCGCCGAAACCGATGGTGTCGAGGTGCCGCAGGCGCTGATCGACCGGCTCGAAGCATTCGCCTCGTCTTCCTGAAGTCGCCGGCGCTCCTGCCAGGACGCATAGTCACCTGCCGGTGATGTTCTATCAGGCACATGAGGGCGCTCTACGAAGCGGTAGGCAGCGCCGAGGCGCAGATGGTCGACATCCGCCACAAGTGGAAAGCCGCCGGCAAAGTCACCTGATCCACCGGGGACAGTTTACTTTTCTATTTTGGTGACACCTTGAATAACCATTTGTTTTTCATACGGTTTCTGGGTAACCCTGTTTGTAGCACAAAGCGGCCGGTATGGCCGTCAAGGCTTGATTAAACTGTCCCCGAAATAGAAAAGTAAACTGTCCCTGAATTAGATGAGGGTGGCGCGCGCGTAGGCGATGTAGATTTCGCGCATGCGCCGCGTGGTCGGTCCCGGGCTGCCGGTGCCGACCGCCTGATCGTCGATGCGGGTGACCGGCAGCACGTAGCTCGAAGCGCCGCTCAGGAAAGCCTCGTCGGCGCCGAGCGCATCGTCCAGCGTGAAGCGGCATTCGCGCAGGGCCAGGTCATGTTGCCGACAAAGCTCCACCACCGCCCGCCGGGTCACGCCCGGCAGGATGTCGTTGCCCAGCGGGCGGGTCAGTATCTCGCCACCACGGACGATAAAAAAACTGCTGCTGCCGCACTCGGTGATGTTGCCGTCGGCGTCGAGCAGCAACGCTTCGTAGGCGCCCGCGTCGTGCGCGGCGCGTTTTGCCAGTACCTGCCCGAGCAGGTTTACCGACTTGATGTCGCGCCGTGCCCAGCGCAGGTCCGGCGTACTGACGACGCCGACGCCGGTTGCGGCCGCCGCGTTTTCGCTGGATGACTTGACCTGGGTGAACATGAACAGGTTGGGCTGAATGTCGTCCGGCCAGACGAAATCGCGCTCCGCCTCGCCGCGGGTGACCTGCAGGTAGACCAGGCCCTCGTCGATCTGGTTGAGCTCGACCAGCCGGCGAAACGCGGCGAGGATCTCGTCGCGCTCGAGCGGGGACGGGATGCCGAGCTTGTCCAGCGACGAAAAGTAACGCTGCACGTGGTGATCGAAATCCACCAGCCTGCCGTCGAGCACGCCGGCGACGTCGTAGACGGCGTCGCCGAAAGTAACGGCACGATCGAAGATCGATATGCGCGCCGCTTCCTGCGGCAGATATTCCCCATTCAAATACACGATCCGGGTCATAGCGCTCGCGAGCCTGTCAAACGGAAGACAAAATGCTAGCATATCGCGCATGAGTGAACGCAGTCGCGAAAAACTGGCCGCCCGCTTCCGCGAATTCCTGGCGCATGACAACGTCATCGACCAGCCGACGTCGCTGGCCGCCTACGAGTGCGACGGTCTGTCCGCCTATCGCGAACAGCCGCTGCTGGTGCTGTTGCCGGAAAACGTCGCGCAGGTGTGCAAGATCATGCAGGTCTGCCACCGCCAGCGGGTTCCGGTCGTAAGTCGCGGCGCGGGCACCAGCCTGTCGGGCGGGGCGCTGCCGCATGCCGAGGGGGTCGTTTTGAGCCTGGCGAAGATGAACCGTATTCTCGACGTCGACGTGTTGTCGCGCGTGGCGGTGGTCGAGCCGGGGGTGCGCAACCTCGCCATTTCCGAGGCCGTGCGACAGCACGGGCTGTACTACGCCCCGGACCCGTCATCGCAGATCGCCTGCTCGATCGGCGGCAACGTCGCCGAGAATGCCGGCGGGGTGCACTGCCTCAAGTATGGCCTGACGCTGCACAATATCCTGGGTCTGAAGATCGTCACCTCGGAGGGCGAACTGATGGAAATCGACCAGCGCGCGCTGCAGACCCCGGGTTACGACCTGCTGCCCCTGCTGGTCGGTTCCGAGGGTATGCTCGGCATCGTCGTCGAGGTTACGGTCAAGCTGCTGCCGATTCCGCGCTGTGCGCGCGTCGTCATGGGTGTATTCGATTCGGTCGAGGTCGCCGGCGCCAGCGTTGCCGATATCATCGCGCGCGGCATTATCCCCGGCGGCATCGAAATGATGGACAACCCGGCGATTCGCGCCGCCGAGGACTTCGTGCACGCCGGTTACCCGGTAGAGGCGGAGGCGATACTGATCTGTGAGCTCGACGGTACCGAGGAAGAGGTCGTGGCCCAGATCGAGCAGGTGGAAACGGTACTGCGCGACAACGGCGCGGTCGAAACCCGGCTCGCGCGCGACGAGACCGAACGCCTGCTGTTCTGGTCCGGGCGCAAGTCGGCGTTTCCGGCGGTCGGGCGGATTTCACCGGACTATTACTGTATCGACGGTACCATCCCGCGCAAATCGCTGGCGACGGTGCTGAGCGGTATCCGCCAGCTGTCGGCCGAATTCGGGCTGCCGGTGGCCAACGTGTTTCACGCCGGCGACGGTAACCTGCATCCACTGATCCTGTACGATGCCAACAATCCCGGCGAACTGGAAAAAACCGAGCAACTCGGCAGCCGCATTTTGCAGCTGTGTATCGAGCAGGGCGGCACCATCACCGGCGAACACGGTGTCGGCATCGAAAAACTCGGCGAGATGTGCCTGCAGTTCAGCGATGCCGAGCGCAACCAGTTCCACGCCCTGCGCGAGTGTTTCGATCCGCTGAAACTGCTCAACCCGGGCAAGGCTATCCCGACGCTCGCGCGCTGCGCCGAGTTCAACGGCATGCACGTGCACAAGGGCCAGCTGCCGCACCCGGAGCTGGAGCGGTTTTAATGGCCGCTATCCCCGCGGCCGATATCGAGGCCGAACTCGCCGAGCAGGTTGCCGCGGTATCGGCCACCGGCGGCGAAGTCATGATTGTCGGCGGCGGCACGAAAACCTTCTACGGCGAACCGATCGAAGCCCTGCCGCTCGAAGTCGCCGCTCACAGTGGGATCATCGATTATGATCCCGCGGAGCTGGTGATTACGCTGCGCGCCGGTTGTCGCCTGGCCGAGGTCGAAGCCCTGCTGGCGGAAAATCGACAGATGTTCGGTTTCGAGCCGCCGCATTTTGGTGAAGCCGCGACCATCGGCGGCATGATCGCCTGCGGCCTGGCCGGCCCGCGGCGCGCCTATGCCGGCAGCGTGCGCGACTTCGTGCTCGGCGCGCGCCTGCTCGACGGTCGCGGTGAAGCGCTGAACTTCGGTGGCCGGGTGATCAAGAATGTCGCCGGCTTCGATATTTCACGCTCGCTGGTCGGTTCGCTCGGCACTCTCGGCGTCATCCTGGAAGCCTCGATCCGCGTGATACCGGCCTATCAACAGGAAATCACGCTGGCCTTCGAGCATGCCCGGGCTGCTGATCACGTCAAGTGGATCAACCAGCTCGGCGCCGAGCCCTGGCCGATTTCGGCTTCCTGCTGGCATGACGGCCAGAGCCTGCTGCGATTGTCGGGCAGCGAGCAGGGTGTCGCGCAGGCGCAAGCGCAACTCGGCGGCGAAGTCGCCGATTCGCCCTGGCAGGCCTTGCGTGAACAGACGCATCCCTTTTTTGCCGGCGATGAAGACCTGACCCGCGTGGCGGTGCCTCCCGCCAGCGGTGATCTCGACTACGACCTGCCGCAACTGATCGAGTGGGGCGGAGCGCAGCGCTGGCTGCGCGGAGATCTCAGGATTGCGTCGCTGCGCAAGCGTATCGAACCGCATGGCGGCAACGCCTGCGCCTGGCGCGGCCACGCGGGCGAGCCGCGTTTTCAGCCGCTGCCGGCCGCGCTTTTGAAGCTGCAGCGGAACATCAAGTCGAGTTTCGACCCGGCCCTGATCTTCAACCGTGGCCGCCTGTTCACGAGACGCTGATGCAGACGAACCTGACAGCGCGCCAGCAGCAATCCGAACATGCCGAGGTGGTCGAGTCGATCCTGCGCAAGTGTGTACACTGCGGATTCTGCAACGCGACCTGCCCGACCTACCAGCTGCGCGGCGACGAACTCGACGGACCGCGCGGGCGCATCTACCAGATGAAGCAGTACTTCGAGGGCGCGGAAGCCAACCCGCAAATCCTCAAGCATCTCGATCGTTGTCTTACCTGCCGCGCCTGCGAAACGACCTGCCCGTCGGGCGTGAACTACAGCCACCTGCTCGAAGTCGGGCGCGAGGCGATCGAAACCGAGCTGCCGCGGCCGCTGTGGGACCGCCTGCGGCGCAGGGCGATCGTCGCCTTCATCAACTCGGGCTGGCTGTTTGCGCTGTCGATCCGGGTGGGACAGTTTTTTGCGCCTTTGATGCCGCAGGCATTGCGCGCCGCGGTACCGGCCAAACAACCGCCGGTTACCCGTCGCGCGGGGAAACATGCGCGCAAGATGCTGATGCTGGCCGGCTGCGTGCAGCCGGCGGTAACGCCCAATACCAATCACCTTGCGAGCAACCTGCTCGACCGCCTCGGCATCGAAGTCATCGAGCTCGACGGCAACTTCTGCTGCGGCGCCGCGGCCGCGCACACTTCCGCGCCCGAATACGGTCTCGAGCAGGTCAAGCGCCTGGTCGATGCCTGGTGGCCGCATATCGAGGCCGGCGCCGAAGCCGTGGTAGTAACCGCCACGGGATGTGGCGTCAGCGTGCGCGATTACGGCCGCCTGCTGGCGCATGATCCGGCTTATGCCGAGCGCGCGCAACGGGTCAGCGAACTCTACCGCGACCTGCTCGAGGTGGTCGAAGCCGAGGCGGAACAGCTCGATCCCGGCCAGCTGCCGGTACAGCGAGTGGCGGTACACACCCCCTGCAGCATGCAGCACGGGCTCGGCATCAACGGCCGCGTCGAGGCGCTGCTGGCGCGCGCCGGCTACCGCATCTGCCGCGTCGAGGATGCCCATCTTTGCTGCGGTTCCGCGGGCACTTACTCGATGCTGCAGCCGAAGCTCGCCGGCCAGCTGCGGCGCAACAAGATTCGCGCGCTGTCGGTGGAAAAACCCGAGGTCATCGCGACCGCCAATGTCGGCTGCCAGCTGCACCTGGCGCAGGGTAACCCGGTGCCGGTGCGTCACTGGATCGAGCTGCTGCAGGCGGACTGAGCGCGGCCCCGATTCGGGGCAAATGTAACCAGGCTGTCATCATGCCGCGGCAATAATGCCGTCGCCATTCGTGGCGTTACGGCGTTGCGGGCAGTGTTCCCAGGCACGCGAAAGCACGGTTTTTTCGAATCAGCGCGCGGCTTTTCGCGCCTTGAAAACCGAGTTACGGGTGGTCAGCGGGCATTCGGCCCGCGAACGAGGGTCGCTGGCAGTCTGCGAGAGATTTGCTTAATGCACCGAGGTAAGTTAATTTTAATCGGCTTGCCCGACTTCGCGCGGCAGGCACCCAACAATAAAACCGAAGGGCTCGTGAGGAAACTTCCGATGAAAAAACTGAGATACGTAGTAGGTCTTGGCCTGATGGCCATGGCCGGTTCCGTGTGGGCGAACTGCCCCGCGGTTACGGTTGCGGATATGAAAGGCGTGGGCGCCGGCAAGTATCCGCAACAGTACGAGCTGGCCGAGTTCGAAGGTCTGGCCGGCTGTAAAATGTCATTTTCCGAAAATCCGGATATCGCCAGGCTGAGCGGCCAGATTCGCGGTAACCCGTCCCCGTTGCCGCCGGTGGCCGAGCGCTTGCCGGACGAGCCGCTGGTGGTGGCGCCCTATGAAAGCATTGGTAAATACGGCGGCACTTTCGACATGCTGTCGAACGCGACCGAGGCCGGTACCTCCGACTTCCTCGCGGTTCGTCACGTCAACCTGGTGCGCTACTCCGACGACCTGCAGACTATCGTGCCGAACATTGCCAAGGGCTGGGAGTGGAACGACGATTTCACCCAGTTGACCTTTTTCCTGCGCAAGGGCCACAAGTGGTCCGACGGCGAACCGTTCACCGCGGAAGACGTCGAGTACTGGTACGAAGGCCTGTCGCTGAACCCGAAGGTTTACGAAAAGCCGAAAAATTACGTACTGGTCGGCGGCGAACCGATGACGGTCGACGTGCTCGACCCGCAAACCGTGCGTTTCAACCTGCCGGCGCCGAAGCCTGGCCTGCTGGTGCACTTCGCCAACTCTTACGCGCAGGGCTTCCAGCCGAAACACTTCCTCGGACAGTGGGATCCGAACATCAGTCCGGATGCCGATGCCAAGGCGCAGGCGATGGGCTTCGAAAACGGTTACGCGGTGATCGCGGCTTATTATGGCAACTCCGACTGGACCGATACGCCGACGCCGATGCTGTGCTGCCCGGACAAGGTCGCGAACATGCCCAAGGATACGATGCCGACGCTGGAATCGCATATCCTGATCGCCGAGTCCACCGAGGGCCGTCGCCTGGTCGCCAACCCGTTCTTCCACCAGGTGGATACCGCGGGCAACCAGCTGCCTTACGTCAGCGAACAGGACGAGATTTTCGTCAACGAGGACGAGGTGCGCCTGCTCAAGCTGGTCAACGCCGAGGCCGATTTCAAGGCGCAGTCGCTGCAGCTGTCGACCGCGCCGCTGCTGCTGGAAAACCAGGAAAAGGGTAACTACACGGTTCATCTGCGTCCCGAGGTTACGATGGCGACGCTCGGCATCAACATGACCCACGAAGACCCGGAAAAGCGCAAGGTCTTCGGCGACCTGCGTTTCCGCCAGGCGATGTCGGTCGCGATCAACCGCGACGAAATCAACGAGACCGCGTTCTTCGGCATGGGCCAGGGCAAGCAGTACACCGGTTTCACCGATTCTCCCCAGTTCCTCGATAAGAAGTGGGAAAGCTATTATTCGCAGTATGATCCGGCACTGGCCAGCAAGCTGCTCGACGAAATCGGTATGAAGGACGTCGATGGCGACGGTTTCCGCGAACTGCCCAACGGCGACAAGCTGGTGATCAACCTGCAGTTCTCGGTGCAGGGCGTGGCCGCCGCGCTGATGGAACTGGTCGGCCAGCACTGGGGCGCGGTCGGCATCAACAGCACGGTCAAGGAGGTGACCCCGGACGAGTACCGCTCGGCGCAGTCGGCCAACAAGCTCGACGTCACCGTCTGGCGTAACGGTCAGCCGCTGGCGATCGTGCTCGGCACCAACCAGATCTGGGTACCGCCGTATCACGATTACTTCACCCAGCGCACCAACATGCTGTGGGCCGAGTACATCGACACCAACGGCGCCAGCGGGGTCAAGCCGCCGGATTACGCCATGCAGATGATCGACGACATCAACGCGTTCCAGTCGACCCCGGTGGGTTCGGCGGAGTCTAACGAGCTCGGTGCGCGCCTGGTCGAGAACCTGGTGGAAAACCTGCTGTTCATCGGTACCGTGCAGACGCCGGCGCCGATTTACCATCGTAACGAGGTGCAGAATTTCGTCGAGTACAAGACGCACTCGTTCGAGTACTATCGTTCCTACCCGTACCGCCCCACCCAGTGGTGGCTGGACGAGTAAGCGCGCTTAGTTGACAAAAAAAATGGCTGCGGGCAGGATTTGCCCGCAGCCATAAATAAAAAATAACCGCCTCGGTCGAATGACCCTGAGCGGGAGGTTGGGGGGCGCACAAACACCCATGTTGCACTTCATTCAGTTTGCCGCTACGCGCGCCGCGCTGGCCGTAATTACGCTGATCATGGTGTCGTTCATTGTGTTCAGCCTGATGGAGCTGGTTCCGGGTGACTGTGCGGAACGTTATCTCGCGTTCAAAAATACCACCGGCGCCCAGATTTCGATCGAGGATATCGAGGCCGAGCGCGTGCGCCTCGGCCTGGACAAACCCTACGTGGTTCGCTGGGGGGTCTGGATCGTCAACGCCTTCCAGGGCGATTTCGGTGACAGCTGTATTCTGCGGCTCAATATTTCCCAGTTGCTCGGGGAAAAATTCTGGATCAGCCTGCTCATTTGCCTGACTTCGCTGCTGTTGGCCTACCTCATCGCGATACCGGTCGGTATCATCTCGGCGACTTCCAAGAGCCCGATCGTCAATAACAGCCTGCGGCTGGTGAGTTATCTCGGCCTGGCGATGCCGAACTTCCTGCTGGCGCTGATGATCATGCTGTTTTCGACCATGGTCTTCGGCGACAGCCTGACCGGCCTGTTCTCCAAGGAATTCCGCGACGCGGAGTGGTCCTACGAACGGGTCATGGATTTCCTTTCGCGTGCCTGGCTGCCGATTTTCATCCTCGGCTGGTCGGCGACCGCGTTCGCGATCCAGACCGTGCGCGCGCTGATGTCGGACGAAGTCGGCAAGCTCTACGTGCTGGCAGCCTCGGCGCGCGGCGTCAGCGGGCGGCGCCTGCTGTGGCGCTACCCGGCGCGGCATTCGCTGGGGCCGATCATCAATTCACTGGGTTTCGACCTGAACCGGATTTTCAACGAACTGCCGATCGTCGCGCTGATCCTGACGCTAACCGAGGCCGGTGCACTGCTGATCGAGGCGCTGGCGCGCTCCAACGACCAGCAGCTCGCGGGCGCGATTATTTTCCTGCTGACCGCCAGCATCGTCGGTATCAATTTTGTCACCGATATCATACTGGCGTTGACCGATCCGCGGGTTCGCCGCAGCATCCTGGGGTAGACGAGATGAGCGATACCGCTGCCGCCGCAGACACCGACGCCAATGTCGATCAAAGCCTCAAGGAAGCGTATTTCACTGCCTCCCAGGGACAGCTGATCTGGGCCCGTTTCAAGAAACAACGCGCGGCGATGGTTGGCGCCGCGGTGCTGATAGCGCTGATCCTGGCGGGTTTGTTCGCGCCGTTCCTGACGCCTTACGATCCGACGATCAAGGGCCGCAACCCCGATTACCAGAATGGCGCGCCGAATATTCCGAAATTCTGGGACGAAAACGGTTTTTCGTTTCGACCCTTTATTTATTCCTACGAGCGTACCCGCTCCATCGAAACCAATTTCCGCTGGGTTACCACCGTCAACCGCGACAAGCGACGTTACGTGGTTTTATTCCCCGAGGGTGACGAATACACGTTGCTCGGAATCAAGTTCAACACGCACCTGTTCGGTGTCGACGAGGGCAAGATTCACCTGTTCGGCACCGACGGCACCGGCAAGGATATCTTTTCGCGAACATTTCATTCGATCAATACCTCGCTGGCGGTGGGCACCATCGGCGTGTTGATCGCCTTCGTGCTGGCGCTGATCATCGGCGGCATATCCGGCTACTACGGCGGCTGGGTCGATTCGATCCTGCAAATGATTACCGACGCGGTGCGAACCGTGCCGGCGATCCCGCTGTTCATGGCGATCGCCGCGTTCATCCCGGATACGGTGAGTTCGGAGGGGCGATTTTTCATCATTTCGATCATTCTCGGTTTCATCGGCTGGCCGACGCTGGCGCGGCGGGTACGCACCCACCTGTTGACCGAGCGCAACCAGGAATACGTACTGGCCGCGCAGCTCTGCGGCGCCCCCGCCGGTCACGTCATTCGGCGCCACCTGCTGCCGAGCTTTACCAGTTACATCATCGTCGACCTGATTATTTCGTTCCCGTACATGGTGCTGTCCGAAACCGCGCTCAGCTTCATCGGACTCGGTCTGAAAGAACCGGTCAACTCGCTCGGGGTGCTGCTGCAAAACGTGACCAAGGCCGACGTGCTGCTCAATTACCAGTGGAACTTCATCCCGGTCATCTTTTTCATCACGCTGGTGCTGGCGTTCGTATTCGTCGGCGACGGGCTGCGCGATGCCGCCGATCCCTATGCGGATACGAAGAAATGAGTGACGCACTGATCTCCGTACAGGACCTGACGCTGCGCTTCAGGACCGACGAAGGCCTGGTTACCGCGGTCGACAACGTGTCCTTCGATATCGCCCCGGGCGAGGTGCTCGGCCTGGTGGGAGAGAGCGGCTCGGGCAAGTCGGTAACGGCCAAGTCGCTGATGATGCTGAATGCCGAAAACTCGGTATACGACGAGCGCAGCCGGATTACGCTGCGCGTCGACGGCAAGGAAATCGACGTGTTGTCACTGCAACGCCCGCGCGATCAGATCGTCATTCGCGGCGGCGCGATCTCGATGATATTCCAGGAACCGATGGCGAGTTTCGCGCCCGCGATTACGATTGGCGATCAAATGGTCGAGCAGCTGCTGATTCATTCGGATATGAGCAAGGCCGAGGCGAAAAAAGTATCGATCGAAATGCTGGAGCGGGTCGGAATTCCCGAACCGGCGCAGCGTTTCAACCAGTACGCTTTCGAGTTTTCCGGCGGCATGCGCCAGCGCGCGATGATCGCGATGGCGCTGTCGACCAAACCGCGCCTGCTGATCGCGGACGAGCCGACCACCGCGCTCGATGTCACCATCCAGGCCCAGGTCATCGAACTGATGAAGGACCTGGTCGACGAATTTCACATGTCGATCCTGTTCATCACCCACGATCTCGGTGTCATCGCGCAGACCGCCGACCGCGTCGCGGTCATGTATCTCGGCAACCTGGTCGAAACCGGCACCGTGCGCCAGGTCATCAACTCGCCGGCACATCCCTACACGCGCGGCCTGTTGAACGCGCTGCCCAAGCTCAACGATCTCGACGCACCGCTGACGCCGGTGCCGGGCGATATTCCGTCACCGCTGGACCGGCCGACCGGTTGCGTGTTCCACACCCGCTGCCAGGAGTACATCGGTGACGTGTGCAAGCAGCAGGTGCCCGAATACAGCTTCGACAGCGGCAACCACCAGGTCGCCTGCCATCTCGCCAGCCAGGAGAAATCGGCGTGAGCGACATCCTGATCTCGGCGAAAGAGCTGTCGGTCCACTTTCCGCTGCGCGGCTTCACCTTCGGCGAGCGACCGGTCGTGCGTGCCTGCCAGGGCATCAACCTCGATATTCCCAAGGGCAGTTTTGTCGGCCTGGTCGGTGAATCGGGTTCCGGTAAAACCACGCTCGGCCGTGCGATGCTGAAGGCGGCGCCGATCAGCGAGGGCAGCGTGACCTTCACCGATACCGACGTGACCTACGATCTCGCGACGCTCGACGGCCAGGAACTCAAGGATTACCGCAAGCGCGCGCAGCTGATCTTCCAGGACCCCTATGCCGCGCTCAGCCCGCGCATGACCGTGCGTGACATCATCGCCGAGCCGCTGGAGGTCATGAAAATCACGAAGACGCGCGAGGAAACCGATGCACGCGTGCGCGAGATCGCGGCCATGTGCCGGCTTAATCTCGAACATCTGCGGCGCTTCCCGCACGCGTTCTCCGGCGGTCAGCGGCAGCGCATTTCGATTGCGCGCGCGCTCGTGTCCGACCCGCATTTTATCGTTGCCGACGAATCGGTGGCGGCGCTCGACGTCTCGATCCAGGCCGACGTGCTGAACCTGCTGCGTTCGATCCAGGAGCAGAACCACATCACCTTCCTGTTCATCAGCCACGACCTGTCGGTGATAGCGCATACCTGCGACTTCGTCGCGGTCATGTATCTCGGCAACATCGTCGAGGCCGCGCCGACGCGCAAGCTGTTCTCGGAAACCGCGCATCCCTACACCAAGGCGCTGCTGTCGGCGATCCCGTCGCTGGACCCCGACGATCAGCACAAGGCCGAGAAACTCGAGGGTGAAATCCCGAGCCCGATCAACCCGCCGCCGGGCTGCCGCTTTCACACGCGCTGTCGCTTTGCGAAGGACCGCTGCAAAACCGAGGTGCCGGAGTGGCGCGAAATGAGCGAAGGCCACAGCGTCGCCTGTCACTTCGCCGAAGAACTTGCCTGAGACCCGCCTCAGCCTGGAACCCCTGCATGCCGAGTTCGGCGTCCGCGTGACGGGCGTCGACCTGTCGCGACCGCTAACGGATGCACAGTTCGCCGCGATCGACGATGCACTCAATCGTTACTCGATGCTGCTGTTCGAAGGCCAGCATGATATGGGGGACGCGGCGCAACTCGCCTTCTCGCGACGGTTCGGCGCGCTCGAGGAAGAGCACGTGAGTTATTACAGCCGCGGCGAGATTACCTATATCGGTCGCGTCGGCAACATCAATCCCGACGGCAGCCGGGTGAGCGATCGCCAGGTCAAATCGTCGACCGGTAACGAGATGTGGCATAGCGACAGCTCGTTTCGCGAGATCCCGGCGATGTATTCGATCCTGTGCGCCTACGAGGTCCCCGACGAAGCCGGCGAAACGGAGTTTGCCAGCGCGCGCGCGGCCTGGCAGCGACTCGACGCGGACACCCGCGCGCTGATTCATGACCGCGTCGGTATTCACGACTACATTTTTTCGCGCACCAAGGTTTCGCAGGACGCGGTCAACGAGGGCCAGCGAACCTACATGCACCCGGTGCGTCAGCGACTGGTGCGGCAAAACCCGGTGACCGGTGAAAAAAACTACTTCGTCGCATCGCACGTGAAGGCCATCGAGGGGATGCCCGAGACCGAGGGCAGGGCACTGCTCGATCGACTGATGGCCGAAGCCACGCGTCCGGAGTCGGTGTACCGGCACTGCTGGCGCGCGGGCGATTTCATGATCTGGGACAATCGCTGCATCCTCCACCGCGGCTGCGGCTACGATGCGCAAAAGTATCGCCGGCGAATGCATCAGACCCGCGTGCGTTGTGCGAACCCTTCGCTCGCGGAACCGCTCGACCCGCCCACCTGACGCCACCCGATTCGGGGACAGTTTACTTTTTTAATTCGAGGACACCTTACTTAAATCGTTAATTTTACGAGAGTTTTATTCCAGCCTGGGTTCCCGGTATTCAACTGATGTCATAGTTGTCCCGGTAGATATGCCTGGATGTAAGCTGTCCCTGGTGAAATTAAGTAAACTGTCCCCGAAACGAGGTTGAGGTTAGCGATATGGGCAACAAAACGATACTGGTACCGTTGAATCAGTCCGAACTCAGCCGCAAGGTGCTCGACAGCGTGGTCGAGATGTTCCCGGCAGATAGCAACGACTTGATTCTTTATTACATCACCCGGCCGCCCAGCGCGGAAGGATTCGGCAAACCCGATCTTGCCGCCGGGTATGATCCCCTGCAGGCCGATCAACCGGTGCTGCCGACCCTGCACCCGATTTACGAGTCGCAGCAGCGCGACAGCATCAAGGCGCACGTCAGGACCGAGTTGTTGCCCACCACCAACCAGCTGCTGGATGCCGGGTACGGAGTGTCGGTCAAGGTCGGATTCAGTAATCATCCCGACGATTCGATCGCGCGTTACGTCAAGGAATGCGGCGCCGACCTGGTGGCGATGACCACTCGCGGCCGCGTCGGGATGACGCGTTTTTTCTTTCGTAACATTGCAGACAGCATCGTCGAACGGGCCGATGTTCCGGTCATGCTCGTGCATACCAGCTAGGGTCGGCCTGCGGACCGCTGCTGCCGTGCACAAAGCATGATTGAAGATCTGTTAGATGGCGCAACCTACGACAAGCTGCGCAAACCGCTGCGCGAGGCGTCGACGCTGCCGCCCGGCTGTTACACCGATCAAGCTTTCTACGAGCGCGAAGTCGATCGACTGTTCCGCCGTCACTGGCAGTTTGTCTGCCGCGCGGAACAGCTCGCGCAAGCGGGCGATTTTCGCTGTCATGACGGCCCGGCAGGGCCGGTGATGCTGGTGCGCGGCGACGATGGCCGTATTCGGGCCTTTGCCAACAGCTGCCGTCATCGCGGCGCCCGCCTGCTGTCCGGCGCCGGTCGCTGCAAGCGCATCGTCTGCCCCTATCATCGCTGGTGCTACCGGCTCGACGGGCGGCTCGTCGGTGCGCCGGGCATGACCGGAGTCGATGATTTCGATCGCGTTGAATACCCCCTGGTCGAACTGCCGGTCGACAGTTGGGCGGGTTTCGTGTTTTTCCACTGGCAATCCGATCCGCCGCCGCTGACGCAAGCGCTGGGAAATTTCGTCGATCGTTTCGCCAGCCATGGCTGCGATCGGCTGCAGTTCGTCGGTGAACTCGAGTTCGAAATCGAGAGTAACTGGAAGTTGCTCGCCGAAAACGCGCTCGAGGCTTATCACACCGGTGCGGTTCATCGCGATACGCTGGGACAGCAGACGGCCAGCGCGCTGGCAACGCGGGGTGACTGGACCGGTTTGCTGGTCGAGGACGAGCAAAGCGTCGCGACCCTGCAGGGTGCGGATAAACCCTTCGCACACATCGAGGGACTGGATTCGGAGGCGCTTCGCGGCGCTTTTTTCACCCTGGTTTACCCGTCGACCCAGTTCGTATTTGCCCAGGACTGCGCCTGGTGGCTGGCATTCGAACCGCGAGCTGTCGATCATACGAGGCTGGTGATCGGCGCCTGTTTCCCGCAGTCGACGGTAACCCTGCCCGATTTCGCCGAACGGGTCGAACTCTACTTCGAGCGCTGGCGGATAGCGACCGCCGAGGACAACGCGATCTGCGAGCAACAGCAACTGGGACAGCGTGTCGAGCGCGCAGCGGGACGTTTCGCCGCGAGCGAATTTGCGGTGCACGCATTCGATAACTGGGTGGTTGACCAGGTCCTGGCCCAGGCCTGAATCTTTCCGCGAATACAACTCTGCTCGCTAACTGAAGATGCTCGCGTTTGCCCTCGCCGTTTTCCTGCTGTTGATTACCCCGGGCCCCGGCGTGCTGTCGACTGCCGGCGTCGGTGCCGCCTTCGGTTTTCGCGCGGGACTGCACTATGTTGCCGGCCTGTGCCTCGGTACCAATGCCGTCGCCCTGATCGTGGTGTCGGGCCTCGCCGCGGTCATCCTCGCGCTCGACTGGGCGCGGTTGGCGCTGATGACCGCGTCCACGCTGTACCTCGGTTACCTCGCGCTGCGGATCGCTTTCGCCGGCCGCAGAATCGCGTTCATCCACGCCGAGCAGAGGCCCGGCCTGGTTGCCGGGTTGCTGCTGCAGTTGATCAACCCGAAGGCTTACGCGGTCAACCTCGCGTGGTTCAGCGGGTTCGCGCTGCTGCCCGGCGCGCTGCTGGCGGAAACCCTGCTCAAGTTCGCGATTATCAACCTGCTGTGGATCCCGATTCACCTCGGCTGGCTGGCCGCCGGCAATCTCGTCAACCAGGTCGAGCTCGCGCCGCGAACCCATTTCGCGATCAACCTGGCGATGGCGCTGGCGATGCTGATCGTGGTCGGCCTGGCCTGGTTTTCGCTGCCCTGATTCGGCCGACGGGCGCATGCCTGGACGACGTCAAACGCGTCGCGCGTCGCCCGGCAGGGCCTGTCGATATTTGCCACGAGCGCGCGGGGTGGATTTAGCGCAGGGCCCGGTGCTTGATCCGGGGCAGATTTTTATGCAATCTCGTGCTGCCGGTCGAATCGTGCCGGCGCATTTTTGAAGGAGAGAAGTCGGGCCGTGGATTTCGAGTGGGTAGCCATTGCACTCGGTGACGTCACCTGGATTTCGCTGGCGTTTTTCCTCGGATACCTGGCCAGCCGGATCGGGCTGCCACCGCTGGTGGGATTTCTCGCGACCGGGTTCCTGCTCAATTACCTCGGCTTCGCCAGCGGTGACATGCTGGAGAAGCTGGCGGATCTCGGGGTTACCCTGCTGCTGTTTACCGTCGGGCTCAAGCTGAATCTGAAAACCCTGGCGCGGCCGCAGGTCTGGATGGTAACCGCACTGCACGTGCTGTGCATAATCACCCTGTTCGGTGGCGGCATCTTTATCCTCGCCCTGCTGGGTTTGCCGCTGTTTGCCGAGCTCGAGTTCGAGCATGCGCTGCTGCTCGGTTTCGCGCTGAGTTTTTCGAGCACGGTGTTTGTGGTCAAGTTGCTGGAAACCAAGGGCGAGATGAAATCCCTGCACGGCCGTATTGCGATCGGTATCCTGGTCGTGCAGGACCTGGCGGCGGTAATCTTTCTCGCCGCCTCGACCGGCAAGCTTCCTGCCGAGTGGTCGCCGCTGCTGCTGCTGCTGATCCTGCTGCGACCGCTGCTGCTCTACCTGCTCAGGAAAACCGGCCACGGTGAATTGCTGGTTCTTTACGGACTGGTACTGGCGCTGGGTGGCGCGGAAATATTCGAACTCGGCGGTGTCAAGGACGATCTCGGCGCGCTGATCATGGGAATGATGATCGCATCCCATCCAAAGGCGTCCGAGATGGCCAAGGTGATGCTGAATTTCAAGGACCTGTTCCTGGTCGGATTTTTCCTGACCATCGGCATGACCGGTGAACTCTCGCTGGCGGCTTTTGTTGTCGGCGCACTGCTGGTGCCGTTTGTGCTGATCAAGTCGGGACTGTTTTTCCTGTTGCTCAACGCCTTCAGGCTGCGTGCCCGCACCGCGCTGCTGACCACGCTGAACCTGACCAACTACAGCGAGTTCGGCCTGATCGTGGTCGCGATCGGGGTTGCCAACGGCTGGCTCGCCGCCGACTGGCTGGTGGTGCTGGCAATTGCATTGTCGCTCTCTTACGTGCTGTCTTCGCCGCTCAATGACCGGGACGACCATATCTACAGCTCGAAGCGAAAATTCTGGCGCCGCTTCCAGTCCTCCCAACGGCTGCCGGACGACCGGTTGCTGCACACGGCGGGCGCGCGCATCGCGGTTTTCGGCATGGGACGCGTCGGCTCCGGCGCCTACGACAAGATGCGCGAGTTGCATGGCGATACCGTTATCGGGGTTGATTTCAACGCGGACCTGGTGAAGAAGCATTGCCAACTGGGGCGTAATGCGCTGCACGGGGATCCGAGCGATGCCGATTTCTGGGACAAGACCAAATCCGACGGCAAGCTGGAACTCGTCATGCTGGCGTTGCCAAACCTGCAGGCCAACCTGGATGCGCTGGACGAGTTGCGCGAGGTTCGCTTTACCGGCCGGATCGCCGCGATCGCCAGGTATCCCGACGAGGTGCCGCGGTTACAGAAAGCCGGCGCCACCGCGGTATTCAATATCTATACCGAGGCGGGCGCGGGTTTTGCCGAGCACGTCGAGCGTCAAGACACCGGTGCGGCCTGATCCCGGAGCGCGGTTCGGGTCCCGCGATAGCCCGTTGGTACAATAATTGCGCCCATTCGTGCAAAAGCCGGCGCGCTGACAACCGCGCTGGCGGTTTCTGGCTTAAGCTCCGGCAACAGGCAAAAACACGAATGGAGTTCAGGCATATGGGAGCGAAACAACTGCTGATCGCACTGGGCCTCGGCATCATGGGCCAGCAGCTGGTGATTGCGGCCGAGCGTGACGCACTGGTACCCCTGCCGTCGATTTTCGACTTTACCGACGGCGACGGCTGGGGGGTGGGTCTCGGCGCCGGCATCGAGTACGAATCGGCCTACGACGGCGCGGACGAATACGAGTTCGAGTTCGACCCGGCGGGCGCGATCCAGTGGCGCGATGGTAACAACCTGTACTTCTGGGAAGGTATCGAACTCGGCTGGCGCGGACGCCGTGCCGACGACTGGCTGCTACAGGGGGGCATTCGTTACGAAAGCGGGCTCGAAGCCGATGATTCGGATGACGGTCGCCTCGACGGCCTGCCGGACCGGGATTCGCACACGGTCGGTTTTTTCGAGGCGCGCAGGGCCATCGGCGCCAACTGGCGCAACTGGATCGGCGGGCGCGTGATGGGCGGCGACAGCGACTTCGGCTGGCTCGGCGTCATCGCCGCCGGGCATCGGTTCGGCGCGCGGCGTGATGGCAGCGGTACCGAGCTGTTCGCCTTCGTCACCGTCGGCAATGACGAATTCATCAACAAGGATTTCGGGATTTCGGCGAGCGACTCGGCCGCTTCCGGGCTCGAGGCGATCGATCTGGATGGCGGTTACCGCTCCAGCGGGATTACCCTGATCCATCGCCGCGACCTGGGCGACAGTCTCCACCTGCTCGGCCAGGCTGGCGTCGAGCTGTACAGCGACGATATCCGGGACAGCGCTATCGCGCGCGAGGATTTCGAGGCTGAAACCGGAATCTCGCTGATCTGGGTGTTCTGAAGCGCGCGCCGCACGCGCAATTCCGGGTGCGCTTGCCCACCCGGCCGGCACTGCGCGATCCGGCTGCCCGCGGTAATCGCGGACAGCGACGGTGCAGCGCTCAATCGTCGTCCACCGGCCGCGGCCTGCCGTCGGCGCCGAGCGCAACGAAGGTAAACTTGGCCTCGGTCACCTTGACCATGCGGCGCGAGCGGTCGCGCTGGACCCAGGCCTCGACATGGACGTCGATCGACGTGTGGCCGACGCGCTCGATTTCGGTGTAAACGCAAAGCACGTCGCCGGTTTTGACCGGTCGAATGAAGTGCATGCTCTCGAGCGCCACCGTGACCGTGCGCGCCTTCGCGCGTTCACTGGAGCAGATGCCGCCGCCGATATCCATCTGCGACAGCACCCAGCCGCCAAAAATATCGCCGGCCGGGTTGGTATTGGCCGGCATTGCCAGGGTGCGTATGGTCAGTTCGCCGCGGGGTTGTTCGTTCATGCTCGAATCTCGTTTCCAGGCGGGTGGCTCGATTATCCCGCCGCGACCGGTCTTCCACCAGGTTTGCCGCTGCAACCGGCAAACGCCGGGCTGCGGCAGCAGACGGTGGCAGGTCGAGGCCGGCGCGGATCGGGTCGCCGAAATACCGGGGGTATCCCGTTTTCCGGCAGGCCGATTTTAACCGAACCTGCCCGCTACTGGCGAACGATTACCGCGGAGGCTGGTATTCACCGCGCGATCGGCGAATAATTCGGGTCTCGAATGCGCGGCCCGACGGCCGCTTGCCTGACTACCAACCGCTGCCGGGGAGCGTCTTGTCGACTCGAGCACACAGCCTGACGCCGCCGCGCTCCGGCCCGCTGGCTTCCAACCTCGCCTGTTTCACGGCGATGATGATCTGGTCGTTCGCGTTTCCGATCGCGGAAGTCCTGATCGAAACCTGGGGCGCCGTGGCCGTGGTGCTCTATCGCCTGCTGATCGGCGTTGCGTTCCTGCTGCTGGTCTGGCTCTGGCGCGAGGGTATCGACACCCTGCGGCGCGCGGACTGGAGCCGCGGCATCGGGGTTGGCGGCATCGGCTTCGGCGTGGGCTCGATCCTGTTCCTGGTCGGGCAGGCAATGGCGGACGCGGTGACCCCGGCGATAGCCGCGGCAATGATGCCGATCGTCGGCGCGGTGCTCGAAGTCCTGCTCGATCGCAGGCGCCTGACCCCGCGCCTGTCGCTCGGTATTTGCCTCGCGCTGGCGGGTGGATTGCTGGCGACCGGCACGCGCTTCGGCGAGGGCCGCTTCGGCTGGGGTAGCCTGCTGTGCCTGCTATCGGTAGTGCTGTTCGCCTGGGGCACGCGCGCGACCACGCGCAATTTTCCATCATTGTCGGCGGTGGGCCAGACCTCGGTCACGCTGCTCGGTGCGCTGGTCGTGGTGTTCGTGATTTATCTCGCCATGCTCGTTGCCGGCATGCCCGGCACCGCTATCGGTTCGCTCGACCGCCTGAACCTCGGCCTGCTGGTATTTTCGTCGGTGGCGTCGCTGGCGCTGGCGCAGTTCCTGTGGATCCGCGGCGCCGCCGGGCTCGGGATTTTGCTGGCCTCGTTCCACATGAACGCGGTGCCGTTTTACGTCATGCTGATCGTGGTACTGTTGCTCGGCGCCGACTGGAGCTGGTGGCAGGCGGGTGGCGCGGCGCTGGTCATGCTCGGCGTGCTGGTGGCGCAGGCGAAACGCGGCGGGGGCTGAGTGTGCGACGGGCCCGCCGCGCTGCAGGTTCAGTTTTCGCCGTTGGGCTCGTCGTCGCGTTCGGTCAGCGAAGACAGGTCTTCGGCCGCCTGGCGCAGTAACGGCAGGAAGCGGTCGCGGTCGGCGGCGGTGACGCGCGCGGTCGGTGCCTGGATCGCAAGCGAACTGTAAAAACGCCCCTGCTGGTCCTTGATCGGTACCGCGATGGCGACCACGTCGTCGTACAGCTCCTGGTTGTCGACCGAAACCTCGCTGCGATGTATTTGCTCGATTTCCTCCAGCAGTTGCGCTGGATCGGTAATCGTGTTCTTGGCGCGTTCTACCAGGTCGAGCTTGCCGACGATCGCGCGCCGGCGCGCGCGCGGCAACGTGCTCAGGTAAAGCTTGCCGCTAGCCGTGCAGTACAGCGGCACGCGCATGCCGATCGGAAACTGCAGGCGCAACGGGGCCTTGGTCTCGACGCGGTCGGAGTAGGCCATGTAGAGCCCGTCCGGGTAGGCAATGTTGCAGGTTTCCCCGACTGCTTCCGCCAGCCGCGTCAGGATCGCGTGGCGCGTGGCGCTGAAACGCGTGTTGGCCAGTACGCCGACAGCGACGTCGCGCAGGCGGTTGCCGGGCACGTAACTCTTGCCGTTGATCTGTTTCAGCAGGTAGCCGCGGGCCTCGAGCTCGCTGCACAGGCGGTGCGCGGTGGCCTTCGGCAGGTTGAGCTCGTCGTTGATCTCGGTCGCGCTGAGCGGCTTGGGTGACGACGCCACCGCGTCGAGTATATCCAGCACCCGCTCGATCGTGGAGCCGCGTTCGCGTTTCATACCTGCCGTCCTTGTCGCCTGGTTAGCGGCCTCAAGCCGCTCCCCCTCTCGACGAGGGGGGTCGAAGGCAATGTATCATGATTTACCCACCGGACATTATCCTGGGTAACCAAAGCACCATTTGCGGGAAGGCAAACAGCAGGATGAGGCCGACAAGTTGAATGCCCATGAACTGCATCATGCCGTAGTAGATGTCCTTGAGATCCCAGTCCGGCACGACCCCCTTCAGGAAGTAGGCCGACAAGGCCACCGGTGGCGATAGCCAGGCTGTCTGCAGGTTCACCGCGACCAGGATGCCAAACCAGACCATCAGGTCGTAGCGACTCAGCCCATAGAGCTCCAACGCCTCGACCGTCGGCAGCAAGATTGGCACAACGATCAGAACGATTGGCACCCACTCCAGCGGCCATCCCAGAAGGAAGATCAGTGCCATGACCAGGATCAGAATGAGGTAAGGCGACAT
>JASJCI010000060.1 GCA_030066085.1 Gammaproteobacteria bacterium
GTTAACACCTGTCACCCCGCGGCTTGACCGCGGGGTCCAGTGATGAGCCAAGGTTTTCTGGATCCCGCGGTCGAGCCGCGGGATGACAACTCAAGAGGTAGAGAATTAAGTCGGAGTACGGCTTTTGCGTACCAAAACATCGTTTTAAAAGTGTTTTTGATCAGGCGTTTAAAACATCCCGGACAGTAGTGCGCGTGCGCGGGGATGACGATGAGGCGTTAGCTAAATTGCAGGGTGACGAAGGAAGTCTGCCCCGGCCGAGGATAAGGATCTAGTCGCGCGACCAGTCGCCGGACTTGCCGCCGGATTTCGCCAGCAGGCGCACCGCGTCGATCACCATGCCGCGATCGACCGCCTTGCACATGTCGTAAATGGTCAGCAGCGCGACCTGCACGCCGTTCAGCGCTTCCATCTCGACCCCGGTCTGTCCGCGGGTTTCCGCGGTTACCCGGCACTCGATCGCGCTGTCGGCGGTATCCACCTCGAAATCGATCGAAACAGAGGTCAGCGACAGTGGATGACACATGGGCACGAGTTCGGCCGTGCGCTTGGTCGCCATGATGCCGGCCACGCGCGCAACAGCGAGCACGTCACCTTTCTTGTGCCCACCCTGCTCGATCAGCTCCAGGGTCTGCGGCAGCATGCCGATACGCCCGGCGGCTACCGCGCGCCGCACGGTGACCGCCTTGTCGCCGACATCCACCATGCGTGCTTCGCCGGCCTGGTTGAAATGGGTGAGTTCGCTCATGCGCGCGATTCTATCACTTCAGCAACAGGTATAGCTCGCGATTGCCGCGCTGGATATTCAGGATCATCGCACCGCCACCGCTCTGCTTCGTTACCTCGAAAATCTCGTCGAAGGTCCGCGTCAACTGCTTGTTGACCGAGTAGATCACGTCACCCGCGCGAAACCCGACCTCTTCCGCGCTCGAGCCGCTGCCCACCGCAAGCACCTGCAGGTAATCGACCCGCCCACGCTGCAGCCGCTGCTCGTGCATCTCGCCGATGGTTGCGCCGGCGAGGCGCGGATGCAGCAGGCCGCCGTCCATCTGGTTGATTTCGATCGGCTCGATCAGTACCGGCAGCAGGCGCTTTTCGCCGTTACGGTAGAGCTCGAGCTCGATCGTTTCGCCGAGCTGCTGCAAACCCACCAGGTTGTGCACGTCCCTGGCCGAACTGATCGGGCGCCCGTTGGCGCTGACGATGATGTCGCCGACCTTCAGCCCGGCACGAAAAGCCGGCGAGCCGGCCTCGATCCGGGTGACGATGAACCCGTCGTCCTGCGCAAGCCCGAAAGCCTGCGCCAGCTGCTCGGTCAGATCCTGGCCCACGGCGCCCAGGCGACCGCGCTGCACCGCGCCATGCTCGACCAGCTGGCGCATGATGTTATGCGCCATGTTGATCGGGATGGCGAAACCGATGCCGATGCTGCCCTGGTTACCGGCGCCGTAAATCGCGGTGTTGATACCGACCAGTTCCCCGCGCAGGTTGACCAGCGCGCCGCCCGAATTACCGAGATTGATCGACGCGTCGGTCTGGATGAAATCCTCGATCGACTTGACGCCGAGCCCGGAGCGCCCGAGCGCGGAGACGATCCCCGAGGTCACGGTCTGCCCCAGGCCGAAAGGATTACCGATCGCGACCACGAAGTCGCCGACCTTGAGCCGGCTCGAATCGGCGAGCGGGATGGCGACCAGGTCCTGCGCCGGCACGCGAATCACCGCAACATCGGTTTCGGGATCGCGGCCGATAATTTCGGCGCTGAGTTCACGGCCGTCGGTCAGGGTTACGTTGATCTCGTAGGCACCCTTGATGACGTGATGATTGGTCAGGATCAGGCCGCGCTCGGCATCGACGATGACCCCGGAACCGAGGCTCGACGTCTGCTCGATACGCTCGATGCTCGGCGCGTCGAAAAAGCGCCGGAACAGCGGATCGCGCGGCCGCGGCAGCTCGATCCGGCGGCGCGCCTGCCCGCGGGTGGCGATATTGACCACCGCCGGCGTCGTGCGCTCGAGCATGGGCGCGAGGCTCGGCAACGGCTGGCCATCGACCGCCGCCGGCAGGGCCGCCGCGACCGGCAGCGCGAGCGCCGCCAGCGCGGCCAGCATGATCTTGAGAACGGTGTTCAACCTGGTGTCACGCGGGGAATGGGTACAAAGCGACAGTTTAACCGATTGCGTGCGTGCCCGAAGCAGCCGTTTCGCTTCAGAAGGAGCGCGGGTTGAAGTCGAAGCGCGCCTTCATTTCCCGGTAGAATTCGCGCGCGTCCGGATCGTCCGCCGGCGGCGTCTGGATCAGGATCTCGACGTACTGGTCACCCGGCTCGCTGCCCGCTGCGTCGGACCGCGGCATGCCCTTGCCCTTGAGACGCATCCTGGTACCGGACTGGATCCCCGGCTTGATCTTGAGTTCGACGTCACCACCGAGCGTCGGCACTTTCAGGCGGGTACCCTCGGCCGCTTCCCAGGGTGTAATCGGCAGGCGCAGGATAATGTCCCGCTCGTCGACGCGAAACAACGGGTGGGGCAGCAGGTTCATTTCCAGGTACAGGTCGCCCGGTTCGCCGCCGTTTTGTGACGCCACGCCCTGTTTCGCGAGACGGATCTTCTGCCCGCTGGTGATGCCGGGCGGAATATTGATCTTGAGCTTTTTCATTTCGGCGGAACCCGATGCCCGCGCGAACTGAATGGTCTTGGCACCACCGCGGAACGCTTCCTCGAGCGTGATATCGAGCTTGAGCTGCTGATCGGCGCCGCGTCGTTTCGGCTGGCGGTAAGGCGATTCGGCGGTCTGCTGAAATCCGCTGCCGAATATGGATTCGAAGAAGTCACTGAAATCACCGCTGCTGAACCCGCCCTGGCTATAGCCGCCGCGAAATCCGCCGAAGCCGGCGTCGTGAAACTGCTGACCGTGTTTCCAGTCCGGGCCGAAACGATCGTAGGCCTGGCGTTTTTCCGGGTCCTTGAGCACCTCGTAGGCCTCGTTCACTTCCTTGAACTTGTCCTCGGCGCCGGCATCCTTGTTGACGTCCGGGTGATACTTGCGCGCAAGCTTGCGGTACGCCTGCTTGATGCTGCTGTCGTCAGCGTCGCGGGGTACGTCCAGAATGCGGTAGTAGTCCTGGTATTTCACGGGATGAAGGGGAAGCGCCGGATCCTAAGAAAATAGGCGTTTCAGCAGGATTTTCAAGCGACGGTCGATTTGTCCTCGGCAGTTTGATCCGCGTCGGGCGGCGCTTCCGCGGAGCCTGGCGGCAGGGATTCAAGCGACGTTTCATCGTCCGCCGACAATTCCAGCGGCTCGGCGATCAGCTCCAGCCGATCGAGCTGAATCTCGTTCGCGAGCGGGGTAATTTCCGGCATGTCGCGCGTCACCTTGGCCGAAACACGCGCGAAACGTTCGACCTTGCCACGCAGACCCTGGCGGCCGGTGAGTGCCCTGGCGGTAGATTCGAAATGGCCGTTGGCCGCGCTCAGGCTTTTGCCCAGGCGGTCGAGCTGTTCGACCACGCGCGCGACCTGGTTGTAGATATCACCGGCGCGGTCACCCAGCTCGCGCGCCTCGCGCGTGCTGCGCTCCATCGCCCACAGGTTCGACACCGTGGTCAGGATGGGTATCAGCGTGGTGTGGGATACGAGCACGACGCCGCGCTCGTAGCCGTAGGCGAACAGGTCCTGCTCGGTTTTGAGCGCCTCGATGTAGGCCGGCTCGATCGGCATGAACATCAGCACGAAACTCGGGCTGCGGATGCCGATCAGGTGGGTGTAGTTCTTGCCCGCGAGGTCGTCGATGTGACGCTTGACCGCGGCGACGTGTTCTTTCAGCGCCAGCTCCAGCTGACCCTCGGTCTCGGCCGCCACCGCGCGATCGTAGGCGGCCAGCGACACCTTGCTGTCGATGACGATATGCTTGTCGTCCGGCAGCTTGATCAGGAAATCGGTCTGCTTGCGCCGGCCGTCTTCATCGAGCAGCGACGTCTGTTTCTCGTAGTGATCGCGCTCGATCAAACCGCTGAGCTGCAGCGTCTTTTCCAGCTGGGTCTCTCCCCAGCTGCCGCGCCGCTGCGAGTCTCCCTTGAGCGCGTCGGTCAGGTTCTGCGCGTCCTTGCCGATGCGCAGGCCGGTCTCGAGCACCTTGTCGATGCCGCCCTTGAGCATCGCGTTGCCCTTGAGCGATTCGTCGTGTACCTCGTTGACGCGTTTCTGGAAACCCTCGACCTGTTCGCGAAACGGTTTGAGCAAGCCCTCGATAGTATCCCGGTTGGTCTTGTCGAAGGTGCGGGTCTTGTCCTCGAGAATACGGTTGGCGAGGTTTTCGAACTCGAGCCCGAGCTGCTTGCGGCTTTGTTCGAACTGCTGCTCGCGGTCCCGCAGGCGCGCGCGCTCGCCGGTCAGCTCCACCTGCAGGCGGTCGTGATCCTTTTGCACCGCGTGCAGGTTTTCGCGCAGGTGGCCCTCGTTCAGGCGCTGCGCCTCCAGCGATCCGCGCGCTTCGCGCAGCGCGTTGTAATAGTGCAGCAGGATCAGCACCAGTCCGAGCAACAGCAGGCCGGCGAGTACGGCGGCGACCAGCTGGTAATCGACGGATTCGAGATTCGACATGGCGGCAAGTCTAACCCAGTTGGTGGCTCGCCGCGAGAGCCAGTGAATCTAAGATCCGGCCTATGCAACGCGACCGGATCCATGCGGGGTTAGCGCCTGATCACCGTCGTCATTGCGGATCCAGAGGGCCTCGAAGCGCAGTGCCCCCCAAAGACTCGCACGACATCAACTAACCCACATCGTCATCCCCGCGTAGGCGGGGATCTCCGGACAATGCCATTGTTACAAGATCCCCGCTTGCGCGGGGATGACGATGAATTGTGGCCGACACTATTGCTTGCGCGGCGGTCCGCCGATGCGGGATGACGTTGAGTTGTGGCCGAAGCTGTTGCTTGCGCGGCGGTCCGCCGATGCGGGATGACGTTGAGTTGTCGCCAGCGCTGTTACCTGCGCGGCGGCCCGCAAAGTGGGGATGACGATGAGCGGCTCCAGGCCAGGGTTATCGCGGTGAAGCCCGCGGGCTGACCGTGTCATCGGGACTGTTGCCGCGGAAACTCGATCAGCTCGCCGGGTTCAGCGGCGCCAGCCCGGGTGCCGGCGGCGTTTTCACGGCCTGGCAGTCCTGCTCCAGCTCGCGGCACAGCCGTGCCAGGCGGTCACCCTGCCAGGTATCGGCGGATGACGCGTACAGGCTGCGATTGAGGTCGTCGATTTCGGCCCGCAGCGGCGCACCGAAATGCTCGCCGAGCACGGCAAGATTGTCGATCCGGGCCGGCGCGAGCAGTGCCTGGCCCCAGGCCAGCAGCGCACGACGCGCGGCGACGGCATCGTTGTCGGCGCAGGCGTGCAGCAGGGCCGCCTGGGCCGCACGCAAGCCCGTTGATGCGGTCACGTTATTACTCGCGGACGCGGGCGGTTGCTGCACGCGCCGCCGGCGCGGTGCCAGCCCCAGCCACCAGAGCGCGGCGCTCGCGGCCCAGCCGCAGCCGAGCAGCAGGCTGAGCCAGACCCAGAACCGGCTAGCGGCGGGCGGAGCGTCGCCGACCGCCGGCTCATCGATAGCCCCCTCGTCCGCCGGCACGGGAGCCGCCGGTGCACTGGCGAGCGCCGGGCCGACGATGACCTCCCGTCCCGGAATGGTTGCGGTCTCGACCCGCTGCTGATCGATGTTCCACCACCTGAGCTTGATCTCGGGCAGGTAAAAACTGCCGGCCGACTCGGGAATCAGGGCAACCTCCTGCACCCGTTCACCGACGATATGCTCCGCGCTGCGGCGATTCTCGAGGCGCGGCTGGTCCGGATACTGCTTGATGCCGTCGACCGCCGGCCATTCGATTTCGGGCAGCTGTGCCGCGGTCAGGCCGCGCGCGCGCAGCCGCAGCGAACGCGTAACCGGTTCACCCGCAACCAGCGTGGCCGGATCGCTCTGCCAGTCCTCGGCCAGTTCGAGCGCGCTCGCCGGCAGCCAGTCGTCACCGTCGAAAGAGGCCGGGATCGGGGTGACCTCGAGCGTCAGCGCCTCCGAGCGCACGCGCCGGATATCGCCGCCGAGGCGAAACGGATCGAGCCCCGAGCGCGTCGACAGGCGCGCCTCGGCAAAGGCCGGCTCGACGCGCAGTTCGCCGGCAGCCTGCGGGAATACGGCGACCCGTTTTTCCAGCACCAGGTAATTCTGGTCGGCGATACGCGTCTGGTACTGGCGCAGGTCACCGAGCGGTTCGACCACCGCGTCGACGCCGCCAATCTCGATATCGCTGAACTGGTAGGCGGACAGGCTCGCACCGCTGAGCAGGCGCAGGGTCAGAACCAGCTGTGCCTGTACCGGCACGCGCTGCCGGTCCGCCAGCAGCTCGAGCACGAGCTGGTCGTGGGGCACGCTGCTCATGCTCGAGGGTTCGACCGTAACCTCGAAGGGTTCGCTGCGTTGATTGCCGAAGTAAATCGCCGGGATCACGTGTTCGCCGATCTGTTTCGGCATCAGCTGCAGGACGTACTTGACGCTGCGCCGGTATTCACCGTTGATGATACTGATACTGTTGCTGCGGTTGCTCGACAGGACCATGAAGTGCTGGCGCAGCGGCGCAAAATCCGGCTCGCGAGCCGGCGTTTCGTCGAGCGAAAACACGAGCTGAAACGATTCGTTGACCTGCACCGGGTTGCGATCGATGGTGACCTCGACCTCGGCGTGCAGGGAACCGCTGGCGAGCAGCAGCAAGGCAGCGAGCAGGCAGCCGGTTTGCACGCGCCGGCTTACCATGGTTCGTCCTCTCTCGAGACACCGCCACGCTCGCGATACTGGTAGAGGAACTTGCGCCGCAGCAACCCTCCCGGGTCGTCGGGAATCTTGCGCAGCCACTGCTCGGTGGCCTGTTGCGACATTTGCCGATCGAGATCGGCCAGCGCGCCGGCGGGCTGCTCGCCCGCTTCATCCGCGGGCTCGGCGGATTGCTGTTCACCGGTCGCCTCGGCCTCGGCGCGTGCCTGCTCGCTGGCGGACTCGTCCCCCGGCTGCGGCTGCGGCTCGCCGCCGGTTTCGTCTTGCGCCTGGCCCGCTTCGGCCGCAGATTCAGGCGCGGACGATGACTGGCCCTGCCCCTGCTGTTGCTGGCCATCACCCTGCTGCTGGCCCGCCTGCTGCTGTTGTTGCTGTTGCTGTTGCTCGCGCTGGCGGCGCAACCAGTCCTCGATCTGCTGCTTGTTGTAGCGCGCGTCGGCGTGGGTCGGATCCCGGCGCAACAGTTCGTCGTAGGCCTCGATCGCGTCCTCGTAACGCCCGAGCGCGGCCAGCGCATTACCGCGATTGTAGGCGGCGATGGCATCGTCGCGCTGCTGCCAGGATTCGAGCGCGGCGGCATAATCGCCGGCGCGATACTGCGCACCGCCGCGCCAGTTGGGCTCGCGAAAGAGCTCCGCCGCATCCCCGAACTGCTCGCGTTCGAAGCGTTGCAGCGCACGCTGGTCGTCGTTGCGCCACCAGCTGTTCCAGTCGAGCGCATCGGCCCGCGGCGTCACCAGCAGCAGGCACAGCGGCAGCAGCAACAGCGCACCGCGGCGAAACGCCAGCGCCGCCAGCGGCAGCGCCAGCAGCAGCAGCCACGGTCCCAGTTCACGCCATTGCTCGGTATAGCGATCCGTCTCGCGCGCCTCGCGCTCGTCCAGACGCGATTCGAGCAGGTAGCCGAGGGTGTTGATATCGATGTCGTTGTTGGTAATCACGGCATACACCCCGCCGCCTTCGCGCGCGGCCGTGCGCAGCGGGCTTTCGTTCAGCGTCGACACCAGCACGCTGCCGTCGGCGCGCTGCAGGAAGCCGCCACCCGGCAGGGGCACCGGGCCGCCGTAACTGGTGCCGACCGCGAGTACCGACAGGCGATGCTGCGACTGTTGCTGCAGCAGGCGACTGATCTCGACCAGCTCGAGGTCACCGAGACCGTCGGAGATCAGCAGTACATCGCCACGCTGGATACCGCCGCCATCGAACAGCTCGAAGGCCAGCGCCAGCGCGCGGTCGGCACGGCTGCCCTGCGCCGGCATCAGGCTGCTGTCGAGCCCCGGCAGCAGCGCCAGCACGGTTTCGACGTCGTCGGTCAAGGGTGTTACGGTAAACGCGTCCGCCGCGTAAACCGCGAGCGCGGTCTGGCCCTCGACACGCTGGCGCAGGATATCGGCGATCTTGAGCCGCGCCCGCGCGAGACGGCTCGGACGCAGATCGGCGGCGTCCATCGAGCGCGACAGGTCGAGCAGGATTACCAGCGCCGCCTGGTTATGGTAGACCGGCTGCGGCACGCGTTCCCAGGTCGGCCCGGCCAGGGCCAGGATCATGCACAGCGTCGCCGTGCCGAGCAGGCGCCGCGTCCAGCGCGTTTCGGCCCGGCCGCTGTTGCTCAGGACGAACGGCAACAGGCGCTCGTCGACCACGCGCCGCCAGCCGCTGCCGGCGGCGAAGTCCCGCCGCAGGCGCCACAACACCCACAGCCAGGGCAACAGTAACAGCAGCCACGCCGGGCGCAGGAAGTGAAACTGCTCGATCACACCCGCCCCCGCAAACCCGGCAGCAATATCACGCCGCCGAGCGCCAGCGATGCCGCCAGCGGCCACATGAACAAAGCCTGCGCCGGTCGCAGCCTGCTGGCGTCGGTGGCAACCGGTTCGAGTTCGTCCAGCAGGCGATAAATATCCGCCAGGCCCTCGCTGTCGCGCGCGCGGAAGTAACGTCCGCCGCTGATCTCGGCGATCCGCGTCAGGGTTTCCTCGTCCAGTTGCGACGACGGATTGCGCCGCCTGAGACCGAACCAGCTGATATCGATTTCCTCGTCGGCGCCGATGCCGATGGTATAGATTCTGAGGCCGCGCGACGCGGCCAGTTCGGCTGCGCGCAGCGGTGATATTTCACCCGCGGTATTGGCCCCGTCGGTCATCAGGATCAGCACCCGCGCATCGCTGGCTGCCGCATCCAGGCGTTTGACCGCCAGCCCGATCGCATCGCCGATCGCGGTACGTTCACCGGCGAGGCCGATGGCCGCTTCGAGCAACAGCCGGCGCACCGTCCTGTCGTCGAAGGTCAGCGGTGTCTGCAGGTAAGCCTGGGTACCGAACAGGATCAGGCCCAGGCGATCGCCGCGACGGCGCTCGATGAACTCGCTGGCAACCGCCTTGGTCGCCTGCAGGCGGTTGACCTGGCGGTCTTCGAGCTCGAAATCGGCGGTGCGCATGCTGTCGGACAGGTCGACCGCAAGCATCAGGTCGCGGCCACTGACCGGAATCGCGACCGCTTCGCCGAGCCACTGCGGACGACTCGCGGCCGCCACCAGCAGCAGCCAGGCCAGCAGCCACAGCCACTGGCGCCAGCTGCGCGGCGCGGCAGTGGCACCAGCTTCGCCGTCGAAACGAAAATCGTCGAGCTGCGGTACCCGCAACGCGGCCTCACGATTCAGGCCCCGCGCCGGCAACAGGTAATACGCCAGCAGCGGCAACGGCAGCAACAGCCAGGCCCAGGGCCACTCAACCTGCAGCACGATTCGACTCCCGCGGCAATGCGCGTATCCAGGCTTCGCACGCGGCCAACAGCGCCTCGCTGTCGCAGCTGCAGCCGCGCCGGTAGCGGGCACGACCGAGCAATTCGAACTGCTCGGCGCTGAAACCGGCCGCGGCGAGGTCGCGCAATTGCGTGACCCAGTCGCTGCCGCTGGTGGCGGCATGCTGCCCGCGCCCGCGGTAGCTGATCAGGATTCGCCGCAGCAGTGCGCTGACTTCGCGCAGGGCCAGCTGGCCCCGCTCGGGCGGATCGGCATCGAGCCCCTGCAGCCGGCTGCGGATTCGCTCGAGCTCACCCAGCGCGCGTCGTCGCGCGCTCAGCGAACGCCGGCGAGCGCGCCACCACCAGGCCGCCAGGGCCAGCGCCACCACGAGCAGGGGCAGCAGCCACCAGCCGGGCGCCGGCGGCCACCAGGCAACGCCGTCCGGCAGGTGAATATCGCGCAGCTCCGGCCCGTTCATCGACGCAACAGCCCCAGCCCGGACTGCAGCCGTTCGAGCATGTCGTCGGCGGTCGAAACCTCGATCCAGTGCAGGCCGAGTTCGCCGCAGAGACGCTCGAGGCGATCGTGCTGCTGCTGGTAACGGGTACGATAGGCCCGCTGCAGATCGCCGCGCGCGGTATCGACCTCGACGCTGCCTTCGCCATCGGTCACGCGGTAGCGCCCGTCCGGCGGCAACTCGCGTTCGAGCGGGTCGTAACAGTGCACCAGCACCACCTCGTTGTGGCGCGCGAGTTCGACCAGCTGCGCGCGGCAGGCCGGATCGACGAAGCGGAAATCGCTGAACAGGATCAGCAGGCTGCCGGGGCGGGCGACCTGGCGCAGGCGCACCAGCGCCTTGTGCGCCGCGAGCGGATCCGGCGTCCTGTCGCCGTCACGCCAGGCGCCATGCGCAACCAGCTGGCGAATGAACTGCAGCGCGCTGCGCCGACCGCGCGTCGGGCGGAATTCGACGTGCTGGTCTTCGCCGAACACGAGGTAGCCGAGCCGGTCGCCGTGCTGCACGCTGCTCCACGCGAACAGCGCCGCCAGCCGGGCCGCGAGCACCGCCTTGAAACAGTTGCGCGTGCCGAAAAACATCGGCCGGGTCAGGTCGAGCCACAGCAGCACCGGGCGTTCGCGTTCCTCGCGGTAGACCTTGGTGTGGGTGCGGCCGCTGCGCGCGGTGACGCGCCAGTCGATCGCACGGATGTCGTCGCCGGGCTGGTAAGGACGGGATTCGTGATACTCCATGCCGCGACCGCGGAACGCGGACAAATGCCCGCCGACCATCTGCGCCTTGACCGTGTTCGAAATCAACGGCAGCGAGCGCGCCTCGCGGGCGAGCCCGATCAGGGTCGACTGGCGCACGCGGACTATATCGTCGCCGGCTTCCATCGCAACCTCAGGGCAGCGCGACGCGGGCCAGGACCTGCGCGATACAGCTATCGGCGGTGTGCCCTTCGGCCTCGGCCTCGAAACTCAGGATGATACGGTGACGCAGCACGTCCGGCGCCAGCAGCTGGATATCTTCCGGGGCGACGAAATCGCGCCCGGCCAGCCAGGCCTGTGCGCGCGCGCAGCGGTCCAGCGCCATGGTTGCACGCGGACTGGCCCCGTGCTGAATCCAGCTGGCCAGGTCTTCGCCATAGCGCGCGGCACTGCGAGTGGCGAGGATCAATTCGATGATGTAATCCTCGAGGCTCGGGTCCAGGTGCACATCGAGCACCGCGTCACGCGCGGCCAGCAGGTCGCGCTGCGCGATCGCGGGGCCGTCGTCGGCAACGGCCGCCGCCTGCGAGCGCGCCTCGCCACGGGTCAGCTCGAGGATGCGTTTTTCTTCCGCGCCATCGGGGTAATCGACGCGCACGTGCATCAGGAAACGATCGAGCTGCGCCTCGGGCAGCGGGTAGGTACCCTCGTGCTCGAGCGGGTTTTGCGTCGCCATGACGAGGAACACCTGCGGCAGGTTGTAGGTTTCGGTGCCGACCGTGATCTGCCGTTCGGCCATCGCTTCGAGCAATGCCGACTGCACCTTGGCCGGCGCGCGGTTGATTTCGTCGGCCAGGATCAGGTTGTGGAACAGCGGCCCGCGCTGAAACTTGAAACTGCCGTCCTGCGGGCGGTAAATCTCGGTGCCGGTCAGGTCCGCCGGCAACAGGTCCGGGGTGAACTGGATGCGGTGAAAATCGCCCTCGATACCGTCACCGAGCACCTTGATCGCGCGCGTCTTGGCCAGTCCCGGCGCGCCTTCGACCAGCAGGTGCCCGTCCGCCAGGATCGCGATCAGCAGGCGATCGATCAGGCCGTGCTGACCGACGATCCGCCGTTGCAGCGATTGCTTGAGTTGCAGAATTTCCTGTTGCGACAAGGCCAACCTCCGAGCCGTGATGCGCCGCGTCGCGCCGGGCGCGACGCTTAGAGTCCATCGGGGGCGGAAAGTTTACCCGATCGCGGAGGTCTCAGGGAAGCAGGTGTCCGGTCTTGATCCAGACGACGGTTTCTTCCTCGCAAAACGCGCAGTGTTCGCTGTTGTGCGGATAGCGCGCCCAGGTACCGGGCGGATAGGCACCGTATTCGTCCTGCAGGGTGCCCGACAGGACGAAGACTTCCTCGCCGCCGAAGTGCTGATGCGGCGCAAGCCGGGTGCCGGCCGGCCAGCGGTACAGCGCGACCATCTCGGTCTCGTGGTAGTGCAGCGGTACAAATTCGAGTTTTTCCTCGCCCGGCAGCCAGGGCGCGCCGCGGGTATCGATGCGCAGGGTCGCGCCATCGTCGCTCGCGAACTGGTCGAGCAGCACCAGCAATTCGCAGCCGGAGTCGCTGCGCGGGCTGTGGCTGGAGCCCGGCGGATTACGCAGGTAGGTGCCGGCGGGGTAATCGCCGTGTTCGTCGGAGAACACCCCGTCGAGTACCAAAATCTCTTCGCCGCGGGGGTGGGCATGGGCGGAGAACGACGAACCCGGATCGTAACGCACGACGCTGGTGGTGTGGCCGTGTTCGGCGGCTGCGCGCGCCAGTGGCTTGCGCCAGACGCCCGCCAGCGGACTGGCCTCCCACTCCATTGCCACGGTTTCCATCACCACCGTTTTGTCGAATTGCATGTTCAGCATGAGCGAATTCCTGATTGACTATCAACTGCCTCGTTCGCTGGCAGGTCAGTATATCGAAGGCCGAGTGGGCAAACATTTTAATTGCTTCACACTCGTACTAGTATTTAAGCGTTGTCGCGGGAAAAAAATCACATTTTGGAAAAAAACGACATAACGCTGCTGCTGCGTGCGGGCGCGCCGGTGCTGATCCTCGAGACCCACGAGGAGCGGCGCGCGGTAACGCTGTTGAAAACGATTTCGATGGATCTCGGCCTGCCGATTTTTACCTGGTCGGTGACCAGCGGCATGCGGCGCGAAGACCTGATGCTGGATCCGCAGCCGCACCTGAAGGAACCCGGGCAGGTGCTGGCGCACATTCGCTCGTCTACCTTCGACGGCGTCTACGTACTGCTCGACTTTCATCCCTATCTCAAGGATCCGCTGCACGTGCGCCTGCTGAAGGAACTGGCGATGGATTTCGACCAGGGACAGAGCAAGATCGTGCTCATCAGTCACGAGATCGAAGCTCCGGCCGAACTCGAGCGGCTGTCGACCAGTTTCGAACTGGCGTTGCCGAGCGATGCCGATCTGCGCGACATCATTCGCGAGGAAGCGGTGCACTACACCAATCGCAACCAGGGGGTGCCGGTGCGCTGCGACGATGCGACCCTGGAGCAGTTGCTGCGCAGCGTACGCGGCCTGCCGGCGGGCGATGCCCGACGCCTGGTCACCGCGGCCATCGTCGATGACGGCGCGATCACCGAGTGCGACATGCCCGAGATCATGGAGGCCAAGCACAGGCTGCTCAATCTGGACGACGTGCTCGGTTTCGAGCTCGAAACCAGCAGCTTCGCCGACCTTGCCGGCATGAAGCAACTGAAACAGTGGCTGATGCAGCGGGAAAAGTTCTTCCACGGCAGCGTCGACCTGCCCGGTATGGAACCGCCCAGGGGTATCCTGCTGCTCGGCGTGCAGGGCTGTGGCAAGAGCGTCGCCGCCAAGGCCGTCGCCGGCGTCTGGCGGGTGCCGCTGCTGCGGCTCGATTTCGGCCGCCTGTACAACAAGTACTACGGCGAAACCGAGAAAAACGTGCGCAGCGCGCTGCGTACCGCGGAAGTCATGGCGCCCTGCGTGTTGTGGATCGACGAGCTGGAAAAAGGTATCGCGGTCGGCGACAACGACGACGGCACCTCGCAGCGCCTGCTGGGTACGCTGCTGACCTGGATGGCGGAAAACCGCGCAGCGGTGTTTATCGTCGCGACGTCGAACAATATCGAGCAGCTGCCGCCGGAACTCGTGCGCAAGGGACGCCTCGACGAGATCTTTTTCGTCGACCTGCCGACCGCGGAGATCCGCGCCGAGATATTTTCCATTCACCTCGGCAAGCGCGGACTCGACGCGACCGGGTTCGACCTGCCGCGGCTGGCGGCGCTTAGCGACGGTTTTTCCGGCGCCGAGATCGAGCAGCTGGTGGTATCGGCGATTTACGCGACCCACAGCCGCAGCGCCGGCGTGACCAGCGAAGACCTGCAGCACGAGATCGAAAAGACCCGGCCACTGTCGGTGGTGATGGCGGAACGCGTCGCCGCGCTGCGCCACTGGGCAAGCGAACGCACCGTGCCGGTGGATTGATCCGCCCCCAATACCCCCTCGCACGAGTGGCGTAAGGCCATGTAACTACCGTCTCATCGTCACCC
>JASJCI010000061.1 GCA_030066085.1 Gammaproteobacteria bacterium
ATACTCAAGGGTCGAGCTGGAATCAGTCCCGTAATGGCCTTACGGCTGTCAAAAGCGTTCGACACTTCTCCTGAGAGTTGGCTAAATCAGCAAGTCCAGTACGATTTGTGGCAGGCAAAAAAAACCAGCAAGAACATCAAGGTCAAGAAACTGTATGCCGCTTGACCAGCGTATGCCAACGTTCGTTACCTGTTCTGAACATTGCGCCATGGATCAGATATTTCCGGGTTTTAACGCATACGTCGCTCGGACGAAACTTGCAACGCGAGGCCTTGCGGCCGCAGCGATGGTGTGCCTCGCAATTTGGGCCGGGCGCGCCGAAGCCTGCATGGTCTGCATCCCGTTTCCCGAGGACACCGCCACGGATCAGCTGCTGCAGGCGGACGTGGTCGTGCTCGCGCGCGAGAACCCGGACAAGCCGTTTTCGTATATTGCCGTCGAAGTACTTAAAGGTGAGCTCGACGATCCCCGGATCGATTTGTTTCTCGACAGCAGGACACGCCGGCGACTGGCGCTCGATCCCGACGAATGCGTGCTGTTGACCTTCGGTGGCAGGGACAACGAATGGCGTTTCGCCAGCTACGCCACCGCGGCGTACAGCGCCCTGGCTGGCGCAATCCTGGCGCGAGAGTCGACCTTTAAACAATGGGGCCGGGAAGAAAACCGGGCGAATTTTTTCATTCCCTACCTGGCCGACGCGGATCATGCCGTGCGCGAGCTCGCCTACCTCGAGGTCGGGCGCGCATCCTACGACACGATTCGCCGCGCCGATGCCCACGTACCGCCGGCGCTGGTTCACAGCTTCCTCGCGGATACGCAGTACCTCGAATGGCATGCGCTCTACATCCTGCTGCTCGGTGTCGATGCAACGGCCGACGAAAAACGCGTGATACGCGCGGAGCTGGCGAACCGCGCGCGTTTCAACCAGGCGCTCAACCTGGGGGCGTGGGCCACCGCCCTGGTCGAAATCGATGGCGCAGCGGCCATCGACTGGCTGGAGGCGACTTATCTCGCCGTTCCCGAGCGCGACCCGGAGATTGTGCTGGAAATCGTCAAGGCACTGTCGGTGCAGGGCGCGAGGCCACGATCCGGGCTGCGACCACGCATCGCGGAAGGTTACAGCCAGTTGATCCAGGCGCATCCGTCGCTGGCCGGCGAGGTCGCGCGCGACCTGACCGCGTGGCGCGACTGGCGCCTGGTCGATGCGCTTACGCAAATGCGCCGCGACCGGTCCGAAATGGACGCCGCCACCGCATACGCAATCGATGTTTACATAGGAGGCGCGCCGTCTGGCGATTGACAAGACCCGAACGGACGCGGCAACACACGCTCTCGGTCCCCGATCGTCACCGCCCCAGCGCTCGTGGGTGCGCACACCCGGCAGGGACGACAAGTCTTGCACCACGGACCTGGAAACGACGATTTGATTTACACTGATGCACCTTTGGCCCGGCGTAGCCGAAACCAACTTTAACAACACCGGATAAACAGACAGGGATATCGACTCATGCCCCTGAACATCAAGACGCTCTGGCGCGAGCCGCTGCTGCATTTCCTGCTGCTCGGCTTTGCGCTGTTCCTGTATTACGACCTGGCCGGCGATGACGTCGAGGCGCCGCCGAAGCGGGTTCACGTCGATCGCGGCGCGGTGCAGCAGCTGGCGGCGAATTTCCAGCGCACCTGGTCGCGGCCGCCGACCGCGGCGGAGCTCGACGCGATGGTCGAAGGTTACGTGCGCGAGGAGATCTTTTACCGCGAGGCTCTGGCGATGGGGCTCGACCAGGACGATCCGCTGGTGCGCCGGCGCCTGCGCATGAAGCTCGAATTCATGCTCGAGGACCTGTCGGCGCAAAACGTCGACGACGCGGTGCTGGCAACCTACCTGCAGCAGAACGCGGACACATTTCGTGTCGAGCCGCAGGTGTCCTTCGTCCAGGTCTACCTGGATCCGGACCGTCGCGCGGACCTGGAAGCGGACGCGGCGCAACTTTTGGCCAGTCTCAGCGACGGCGCCGATCCGGAGCTGTCCGGCGACCCGACCCTGGCGCCGCGGGCCTACCCGCTCACGCCGCAAAGCGTCATCGCGCGTGACTTCGGCGACGGGTTCGCGCAGACGGTCAGCAACCTGCCGCCCGGGGACTGGAGCGGCCCGCACTACTCGCCTTTCGGCGCGCACCTGGTCAAGGTCGAACAGCAGGTCGAGGCGCGCATGCCGGCGCTGGCCGAAGTGCGCGACACGGTGCTGCGGGAGTACCGCGCCGAGCAAAGCAGGATCCAGAAAGACATCGCTTACCAGAAGCTGCGCGAAACCTACGAGGTCACGGTGGAGTCACCCGCCGAGCCGGCAAGCAGTGACGCGAGCGTCGTCTCCGAAGCCAACGGTGAGACCACGCAATGAAATTCCGCCTGCGCAGAATATTGCTCCTGCTGTTCTGCCTCGGCGCGGCTGGCCAGGCCCTGGCCCATGAGCTGCAGCCGTCATCCTTCGAGCTGCGGCAGCTGACGCCCGAACGCTACGAGATCACCTGGCGCGCACCGGTGTACTACCGCAAGCCGCACCCGGCGCAGCTGCAGCTGCCCGACAACTGGCAAACCGTCGGCAAGCCGACGGTGACGCAGTTATCCGATGCCGCGCTGCACCGGCGCCTGGTCGAGATTCCGCCCGACGCCATCGACGGCGCGGTGATTCGTTTCATCGGCCTCGAGGCCACGATCACCGACGTGTTCGCGCGCTTCAAGTGGCTCGACGGCAGCGAAACCACCACGATCGCGCGGCCGAGCCAGCCGTGGCTCGAAGTCGTCGCGCAGCGCAACGCGTGGCAGGTCGCGCGGGATTACACCCTGCTCGGCATCGACCATATCCTGTCCGGGTTCGATCACCTGGCCTTCGTGCTCGCGCTGCTGCTGATCGTGCGCGGCGCGCGCCGGCTGTTGATCACGGTGACGTCGTTTACCGTCGCGCACAGTATTACCCTGGCCGCGGCGACGCTCGGCGTGCTGTGGGTGCCGGGGCCGCCGGTCGAGGCCGTGATCGCGCTGTCGATCCTGTTTCTCGCCAGCGAGATGGTCAAGGTCAACCGCGGCCTGCCCAGCCTGACCGCGCGCAACCCGTGGATTGTCGCTTTCGCTTTCGGCCTGCTGCACGGTTTCGGTTTTGCCGGCGCGCTCGGCGACATCGGCCTGCCGCAAAACGAGATCGCGCTGGCGCTGCTGATGTTCAACGTCGGCGTCGAACTCGGGCAGCTGCTGTTTATCACGGTCATCCTCGTTATCGTGGCGATCTCGCGCCGGATGCGCAGCGACTGGCCGGCCTGGCTGCGGCAGGCACCGGCCTATGGCATCGGCAGTTTCGCCGCGTTCTGGCTGATCGAGCGCGTGGCTGGGTTCTGAGATCAAATTCGCGGCAACAGGCTGATTCGTCGCCGCAATTCAACCGGAGATCGAAATAATGTTCAAAAAGTGGGGCGTACTGACCTTGTCGCTGCTGCTGAGCCTGCCGGCGCAGGCCAAAGATAGCTGGACCGATATCGGATTTTACCTGTTTGCCGCCGAACTCGATGGCGAATCCACCCTCGGCGGGGTCACCTCGGACGTCGACGTGCCTTTCGACGATATTCTCGAGAATCTCGATCTCGGCTACATGGCCTACATCGAGCACAGGCGCGGCCGCTGGTCTTATTTCGGCGACATCGCCTACCTGAAATTAACAACCGATGATTCCTCGTCGAGCGACGGCCTGCTCGACGTCGATATCGACGTCGAGCTCGAGCAGACCGTGCTCGAAGCCTTCGTCGGATATCGCGTCCTCGAGCGTGAAACGGGTGCCGAGACGCTGGGCTTCGACCTCTATCTCGGCGCACGCAATACCCGGCTCGATATCAGTCTCGACAGCGACGCCAGCCTGCTCGGCCTGACTCGGTCGAGCGAACGCGGCGACGACGACGACTGGACCGATACGGTCGTTGGATTGCGTTTACAGTACGGCGGTACCGAGGGCTGGATCGGTTCGCTACGCGTCGACGCCGGCGACGGTTCCGATAGCAGCTCTGAACAGTTGATTGCGCTGGTGGGTTATCAAAGCGACAGCGACTGGGTGTTTTTCGGCGGCTACCGTTACCTGAACCTCGACGTCGAGGACGGTGGCGACAACGGTTTCGGCATCGATATCGATTACCAGGGCCCGATGTTCGGCGCATCGTACCGGCTCTGAGCTAACGGTACGGGATCCGGGACCGGGGTTGGCAAAAAATCGACCGCGGTTTCGCAATCACGTGCGCCAGTTGAAACTGAAGGAAACGAACAGCAGGTCGTTGGACTCGTACTCTCCCTGGAAGCCGGGCGCGTCGATTTCGGCGTCGCCGTAGTCGGCGTAAACCAGGCTGCCGCTCACCTCGAGGCCGCTCGGCAGATAGCGGGTCATGCCGAAGGCGTAACGGACCTGGCGATCGATCGGCAGGTCCGCGGTGCGGTCGTCGGCGTCGACCGGGCTCGTATCGTAACCGATCCCGGCCTGCACAACCCATTCGCTGCTCATGCGCCAGGTGCCGCCGACGGCAACGTGATAGGTATCCTCCCAGTTTCGATCCAGCACCGCCGCATTCGACTCGGTCGACAGGTTGACCGCATCGAGCGTGCTCCAGTCTTCCCAGCCGAGCGTCACGTGGCCGGTGAAGCTGTCGTCGAAGTCGTGCGACACGCCGACGCGGAAAAAAGCCGCCAGCGGCAATTTGGTGTCGATGCCGACCTCGAGCCCGATCGGGTCGAGCGACGCGTCGCCACTGTATTCCGGTTCGAGCTCGCTCTGGTAGACGATGCCGATACGGGTCTGGTCGCTCGGCTCGAACAGAACACCGAGACCATAGCCGAAAGTGGTGTCGTCGCCATCGATCTTGGCCCTGCCGTCGGGCCCGGCCAGCGGCGTCGTCGGGTTCGGCACCGCGACCTTGAGGTCGAGCTCGGTGTAGCTGAGCACGGCATTGCCGCCGAGCGTAATCCAGTCGTTGACGCGGTAACTGACCGTGGGCACCACGCCGAGCAACAGAATCTCGACCTCGGTTGCCTGGTAGCGGCCGGCCCAGTCGCTGTCGTAATCGAGCGCGGCGCCGCTCAGCGCGTAAACATTGGTGCCGAAGCGCCAGCGATCGTCGATCGGCCGCGTGTAGAACAGGCTCGCCGCGGGCGACACCGAGCCGGCGTCGCCGCCATCGCCGGTGCCGTTGAGGATGGTTGCATTGTCGACATCGAACTCTGCTCGCGACGAGATAATCCCGCCCGTCGCCATGATCTGCGTGCCGCTCGCGCGGCTCATCGCCGCCGGGTTGTAAAGCCCCGCCGCGGCGCTGTCGACGCCGGTTTCCGCGCCCGCCGCGGCCCGGCCCATCTCCGGCGCACCGAACTCGAACAGCCACAGCCCGCCGGCGTGGCTACCCTGGCTGCACAGGCACAGCAGGATCGGCGCGGCCGAAATCAGTCTACGCTTTGTTGTTTTCACTCTGACCTCCATTTGTCCCGACTCACTTGGTAAGGCCAGGCAAAACAAACCCACAAATAAAGGGGACGGAGGGATTATTTTTTAACCACTTTTCCCCCTTTCCGGGGTCTGCCTCTCGCAGACTGGCCGAGCTTGATTCCATATTTCCGTTCGATCCCCTGCCGGAATCTCGAATCGCCAACCGGCTGGCAATAGTGATTGGCTTTTTCGATGGCGTGGATGTCGCTGTCCGAAAGCCGCTGTCGAAACAATTCCCGGTAGGCGAAACATCGATACCGGCTGTCCCTGCCCAGCCTGAGATACTCGTCATGCTGGACAAGCCGGCTCTGCTGCCCCCAGGCATTGGCCAGGTAGCTCGACCACGGGTAGGCCTCGGGATTTTCCACCATGCCGGCAGCGACCGGGTTTAGTTCGATATAGCGGCTGCAGGCCAGGAAATAACGCTCACACTGCACCAGGCTGGCCTTGTGGCGACCTTCCCAGAGCGTGCCCGTGCGCTGGTAACGCCGGTTGAAATAAAATGCGTAACGACTGCCGACATCCCGGGTAACGCGTGAAATCGAATCCTGCTTTTCTGGCGTGACGAGGAAATGCACGTGATTGGTCATCAGGCAGTAGGCATGCACTGCTACACCATATCGCCTCGAACATTCATCCCACAGCTCCAGGTAGAACCGATAGTTCTCGCTCTCGTTGAAACAGGCCTCGTGGTTGTTGCCGCGTTGATAGACATGATAGGCATGTCCCGGCAAATACATCCTTGCGCGTCTCGCCATAGCAACTCCTTTGCTATTCGCTGTTTGGCTGGACGACCAGTCTATTGCCAGAACCCGGATTGATCAAAATTTAATCCCTCCGTCCCCTTTTTCCCTTGTCGGTATGCTCCTGACAATAACGCCAGCCTCGTCGTGTCCGCGAACGCGGAGACCTTGAAATGGTATCGCTATTTTCACAATGAAATTACCGCTTGCGCGAGAATTACGGCAGTGGCGCGGGAACTAAATAAAAAGGGACCGGAGGGATTATTTTTCGACCACTTGCCAAACCTGGGGCTGCAGGAATGTTTTTATCACTGCGCCACCCCAGAACCCGGATTGATCAAAATTTAATCCCTCCGTCCCCTTTTTGGTTTCTGGCGTGGAATGACTGGTTTCGCGGGTTTTTTGTCCTATTTCCGTACTTTTTGTATATTTACACTTCGATCCCGTGGGATACTACGAAAATTAACGGTTGATTATTGCTGGCTTCCAACCGGATAATTCGAAAAATTAACGACACACAAGCATAAAAGGGGAACATCGTGGCCATGATGAGTTTAAACAGGTTTGTCCTGCCGGTAATTGTCGCCGGTACCATTGCGTGCCCGGCCTGGGCGGCACAGCCTATATCCTCGGAGCCGGGTTTCAGTGGTTTTGTCAACCTCGGGATCGGCATGGTCAATGCCGAAACTAACACGCTGGCGACGTTTTCCGACGTCGACGTTGGCGAAGATCCCATCGACAGTCTCGACGATCCGGCCAAGAGTGAAATAGATTACCTGCCGATCATTGCACTGTCTCTCAATTACACGTTTTCCAACAAGACGACCGAGCTCTTTCTCGGCAGCAGTATCGAGAACATGGCCGTGCTCGACTTCAGCACCAACCTCGGCGTGCGCCAGCAAATCGGGGATGCCGGTATCATCGAATTGAGCGCGCTGACAACGCCGATGGCGGCCGAAGTGTGGGAGGATCCGTACGTCACCGGCGCGGCGCGCGATGAAACCGACCGCGATATCGATGGCGCCAGGCTGCAATGGGGCAATATCATGGGCAGCAACTTCGACCTGGCGGTTTCCTCGAGGGAAATCGATATCGATACGGAGCGCAGCGGGGACGCGCTGGTCGCCGCCACTACGATTACCGCCAGCGAGCAGGGCTTGCTCGATCGCAACGGCGACATCAATATCGTAAGCGCGACCTACACCTGGTACATGGACGATGGCCTGCTGTCGCTCGGTTTCAATTCGATCGATTACGACCTCGACGGCAAGGCCATGGCCTACGACGGCTTTTCAGTGGAAATCGATCACGTGAAGTATTTTTCACAACGCACCAAGGTGGTGAGCAAACTGGGTCTCGGCTACTTCGAATTCGACGATGACAATCCCATTTACGACGAGGAAGACGAGATGGATACCGCCGAGTTTTCCGTGACCCTCCTCGTGGACGATCCATTCGGCTATAAAAACTGGGTGTTCAATACCGGCTTTGCCTTCGGCCAGGAAGACCATGATATTAACTTCTACGATAACGATGTCTCGTTGATCAGCATCGGCGCGATGTGGAATTTTTAACGTCACGGAGACAAGATCTCACAAGATCTCACCGTCGTTGCGGCATAACAATTAATCGAGGGGATAAGGTTTACAATCATGAATATACACTGGTACAAGAAAGTTAAACTCGTGCTCGCCGCGTCGCTGGCAGCGACATGTCTCGGCGGCTCGAACCTGGCATGGGCGCAGGCCGATTGGGTTACGTTCACGATGGACAACGACAGCCTGGTGGGCAACGACAACGGGTATACCAACGGCATTTACGTCACCTGGTTCGATATCCCCACTACCGATGACAAGAAAAACCCCGAGCCCGGTTTTCTCGCGCGCTCGATGATGTGGAGCATGCCGGATTCAGCGGCCCGAACTGCCGATATCAAGACCATCGGGCAAACCATGGTCACACCGGACGATATCGAGGAGGATCCGCCGATACTGCCGCCCGATGATCTGCCTTATGCCGGCCTGCTGTTTTACGCCGATACCTTTGCCATGGTTAATGAAAACTACGCGGACAAGGTTACCGTGACGGTCGGTATCGTCGGCGAGTACTCTTTCGCCGAGGAAGCGCAGGAATTCGTGCACGAAGCTATCGATTCCGATGAGCCCTGCTGCTGGGATTCGCAGCTGGATGACGAAATCGTATTCCAGTTCAGCCGTGCGCGATTCTGGAGAACCTGGGCTTCCGCCAGCGACAACTTCGACTTGCTGACCGGTGCTGATCTCAATGTGGGCACGTTGCAGAGTTCCATCGGTGCTTCGGCCATGATCCGCTACGGCAGGAGAATGAAACAGTCGTACGCCAGCGCGCTGCTGGTCCACCAGAGAACCTCCAACCCGGTAGCTACGCAAGAAGGCTGGTACGTTTTTGCCGGGGCCAGGGCCGGCTACCTGGCCAACCAGATCTTTCTTGACGGCAATACCTGGGACGACGATGCCGAGGAAATCGATTACACCGAGGAAATGGTGGGCGTCACCGCCGGTATCGCCTACGCGTGGAAGGACATCTCCTTTACCTTTGCAATCAACGACCTGAACGTGAACGAGGATGACGACGGGGCGGACGAGTATTCCGAGTACGGCACGATAACCGTGGCCTGGAAACTCGGCGATTAACGACCGCTTCACATAATTCTCAAGGGCCGCCTCCGCGGCCCTTTTTTTTGTTCCGCAACCAAAAAAAGGGGACGGAGCAAAAAAGGGGACGGAGGGATTATTTTTTAACCACTTTCAGAACCCGAAAAAAAGGGACGGAGGGATTATTTTTTAACCATGTTTAGAACCCGGGATGCAGGACTCTTCTATGACTGCCCCATCCCACGGCCGATATTGATCAAAATTTAATCCCTCCGTCCCCTTTTTATTTGTGATGACGACAGTTCCGTCGTCCCCGCGAAAGCGGGGACCTTTAGATGGTATCGTGATTTTCACGGTGAGATTCCCGCTTGCGCGGGAATGACGGAAGGGCTACGGGGATGACGGAAGGCGCGAGGGAATGGCGGGCAAAAAAAAGGGCCGCGGGAAGCGGCCCTTTTTTGCGGCTTGTGGAGCCGCGGTCAGAAGTTCCAGCCGGCGCCAACGAAGGCGACGGTGTAGCTGTCTTCCTCGACGATGATGCTGTCATCGATTTCGTCGTCGAGTGAAGTGGTCTGCGCACCGTAGAACAGGGTCCAGGACGGGTTCAGGCGCGTGGTGCCGATCAGAGCCAGCGATACATTGGTGGCCGAATCGACATCCGCACCGCTGATGTCGCCATACCACTGGTAGTTGACCTCGTCCTCGCCCAACATCTCGAAGCTTGCCCGCAGGGTCAGCGAAGAACGATCGGACAGGTTGAAGCGATAGTCGAAGCTGCCGGCCACATTGGTATCTTCACCGGAGGTTAGCTGCAGCTCGGCCGAGGCCATGCCACCACGCCACGCGAGGTTGATACCGGGCTCAGCCTGCGCATCCGGCTCGTCGAATCCCGCCGGCAGCGCGCCGAGATCCTCGATGCTGTCGTCGTCGTCTTCCCAGGCGCCGGGGCGCAGCTTGATCAGCGCGCCGACGCGGAAGGACTCGTTCGGCTTCCAGAACCAGTAGCCGGCGCGGTTGACGCGGAAGTAGGCGGTGTCCTTGTAGTCGACGATTATGACCGGCGCCGCGGTGGTCTCGTCGTCTTCACTGCCAATGTATTCCGGCGAGCTCAGGGCCGCCAGCCCGAGCATGCCGGACCAGTCCTTGCTTTCGTCGCGCGCATCGAAGTCGGCCACTGAGCTGGCATCGGAGACCACGTCGGCGAGCGCGGCGCTGGCGAACATCGACAGTGCCAGCAGCACGGTTGTTCCCGGAAGAAGTTTCATTTCGTTCCCTCTGAATTGTTTTTTACGGTTAAAGTTCCCCGAGTTCATAAAGCGGTTATCCCCGGAGGCAGCGGCGCAGTCTAGTATCTTTTGGCAAGGCAAGAAAGCCGTACATGATGGACGGTATCCGATATCCCCGATTCTGGCGTGAAATGACAACTTTCGAGGATATTATTGCGCCTGCCAGCCAGGAAAAACGCCGCAGCCCTGCCGTCCGAAAAAAGGGGACGGAGGGATTATTTTTTAACCACTTTCACAACCCGGGATGCAGGACTCTTCTATTACCGCCCCATCCTACGACCGATATTGATCAAAATTTAATCCCTCCGTCCCCTTTTTGTTTGGTTTTGGGTTGTTTGGCGTGAAATGACAAGTTTCGAGATTTTTTGCTGGCGAGCCGGGAAGAGGCAGCGGACACAGCCGACCGACGGCCTCTAAAGGTCGCCCGGGCTGGTTTCACATCTACCGGTAAAGCGGATATCATCCGCCGCCATGGAGAAACTGGTTGCCTGCCATGGCTGCGACCTGCTGGTCGACGTTAGCGAACTGGAACACGGCGCTCGCGCCTACTGCCCGCGCTGCGGACATTTCCTGACCCGCTACCGGCACGACATGATGAGCCGGGTGCTGGCGTTCACCATCGCGGCAATCATCCTGCTGGTGGTTTCGCTGAACTACCCGTTCCTGTCGTTTGCCGCGAGCGGTCTCGAAAGCGTCATGACGCTGCGCGCCGCGCCCGGCGCATTGCTGGATTACGGCATGACCACGCTCGCGATCATGGTAGCCGCGTTCATCATCCTGATCCCGGCATGCATTCTGTTACTGCTGCTCGTCATCAGCCTGTCCGTCCTTAGCGGTTCGCCGAATCCCTGGTTGCGCGCGAGCACCAAGCTCGTATTCGAGCTCGAAACCTGGGCCATGGTGGAGGTCTTCATCATCGGCGTGATCGTCAGCCTGGTCAAAATCGCGGCGATGGCGACGGTGGTGCTCGGCATCGCGTTCTGGTCCTACGCCGCGTTCACGATCTGCTTCACCCTGGCCATGGTCACGCTGGACCGCTACCAGTGCTGGGAAATGATCGAGGCCCTGGAAACGCCGAAATCGGCGGAGGCGACGCCATGACCGGCGCGGACACGGCCGCCTCGCGCGGCCTCGCCAACTGCCATACCTGCTGCAAGCTGGTGCCGGTCGACGAGCACGAGTGCCCGCGCTGCGGCTCGGCGGTGCACCTGCGCTCGACCGACAGCCTGCAACGCACCGTCGCGTTACTGATTACCGCGTCGATCCTGTTCATCCCGGCCAACATCTACCCGATCATGATCACCGAGGCGCTCGGTACCGAGGACATCAGCACGATCATCGGCGGCGTGGTGCTGCTGGTCAAGCTCGGCTCGATCCCGGTGGCGCTGGTGATCTTCATCGCCAGTGTCATCGTGCCGCTGGCGAAACTCGCGGCCATGTATTATCTTGTCTGGAGCGTTGCCAACGAACCGCACCGCGGCCACCGGCAGCGCACCAAACTGTACCTGACGGCGGAATTCATCGGCAAGTGGTCGATGGTCGACGTGTTCGTGGTGGCGATACTCGTCGCACTGGTACATCTCGGGGGATTGATCGTCATACAGCCGGGCATCGCGGCCTACAGCTTTGCCGGCGTGGTGCTGGTGACGATGATCGCGGCGGAGAATTTCGACCCGCGCCTGATGTGGGACCAACTGGACAAAAACAATGACAGCGACACCTGAAACCAGGCAGGGCAAGAGTCTCTCCGCGGTCTGGATCATTCCGATCGTCGCCGCGGTGCTGGGCGCGTGGATGGTGGTTTACAGCTTCCTGACCGAGGGTCCGGAAATCGAGATCACGTTCAATACCGCGACCGGTCTCGAGGCAGGCAAGACCAAGGTCAGGTTCCGCGACGTCGAAGTCGGCATGCTGCAGGACGTCACGCTCGACGAAGATCTCGAAGGTGTCACCGCCGTGGTCAAGCTGCGCAAGGAAGCCGAGGTCCTGCTCAGGGAGGATACCCGCTTCTGGGTCGTGCGCGCGCGCGTCGGCGGCGGTGGGGTCAGCGGCCTCGACACGATTCTTTCCGGTGCCTACATAACTTTTTCCCCGGGCCAGTCGTCGGTCAAGGCAAAACGCTTCGTCGGCCTCGAGGACCCGCCGCTGACGCCGGCGGACGCGCCCGGGTTGCGCCTGGTGCTGATTTCGACGCGCTCGGTGTCGCTCAGCGACGGCGACACCGTGCTGCACAACGGTTTCCCGGTCGGCCGCGTCGAGAGCGTAACTTTCGATCCCGACACGCAGCAGATTCGGCACGTGGTTTTCATCGATGCGCCCTATCACACGCTGGTCAACTCCTCGGTGCGCTTCTGGGATACCAGCGGTATCGCCCTCAGCGCCGGCGCCGCCGGAGTCGAACTGCAGACCGGGTCGCTGGACACGATTGTTCGCGGCGGCGTCGCCTTCGCGCAAATCGATCACCTGGGCCCCGGCGAACCGGTCCAGCCCGAGACCGAGTTCGAGCTTTTTGCGTCGAAGAGCGACGCGCAGGATGTCTATAACACGCAGCGCCTGTTCTTCGCGGCCGCGTTCAAGCAGTCGCTGAAAGGGCTCGAAAATCCGGGCGCGCCGGTCGAATACCGCGGCATTCGCATCGGCCGCGTCGAGCGTGTCCTGTTCAAGGAGCTGGCCCAGCTCGCCCGGCGCGAGGGCCTGGAGCCCAGGGGCGGTCCGATACCGGTGCTGATCTCGCTCGAACCGGCCCGCCTGGCGCTGCCGGACACGGTTGAATCGCTCGACGTACTGCGCGAACTGATCCACGAGGGTGTCGCAAACGGTTTACGCGCGACGCTGGTCAGCGGCAACCTGATTACCGGCGCGCAGATCGTCCAGCTCGAATACTTCCCCAACGCCGAACCGGCGGAGATGGGCGAATTCGAGGGCATCACGACGATACCGACCGTTGCCGGCGGGCTCGGCCAGATCGGCGAACAGGTGACCGCGCTGCTGGAGAAAGCCAACGAGTTACCGCTGGAGCAGACGGTCGCCAGGGTTAACCAGTCGCTCGACGAACTCAACCGCTCGATGGCGGCGATACGCAAGATCGTCGAGAACGAAAATACGCAGCGCATCCCGGACAACGTGCAGGACACGATCGACGCGCTGCGCGCAATGCTCGAAAGCGACGACATGCAGCGCCTGCCGAGCGAGCTCAAGAACGCGCTCAGCGCGGCCCGTTTCCAGCTGCAGGGGCAAACCCCGGAAATCCATCAACTCGGCAAGACCCTGAAGGAAGTCGAGTCCGCCGCGCGCGCGCTGCGTGAATTCCTCGACACCCTGGAAAAGAAACCCGAGTCGCTGATTCGCGGCAAGTCGGACACTGGCCAATGAAAGGAGTAATACCGATGCCCGCAACCCGCTGCCTGACCGTCGCCCTGTCTACGCTGCTGCTGCTCGCGGCCTGCGCATCGTCGCCGCCGGTACGTTATTACAGCCTGAGCCCGATCGACACCGACTTTCAGCAGGACCCCGACGATTCGGTCATTCTCGGCCTGGGACCGCTGCGCATGCCGGATTACCTCAACCGCTCGCAAATCGTTACCCGCGGCGCCAACTCGGAAATACAGGTCGACGAATTCAGCCGCTGGAGCGAACCGCTGTCGACCTCGCTGCTGCGCATCGTCGCCACCGACGTCGACAGCCTGCTGAACGGCGTGGTCGTGGTCGTATTCCCGTACGAGCCTTTCGTGCGCGACCAGGTCAGGTATCGGCTGGTCGGCGACATCAACCGTTTCGACGCCGACAGCAGTGGCCGCATCGTGCTCGAAGTGCAGTGGGGCGTTGCCGCCGCCGACGGCCAGATCACGGTACCGGTGCGGCGCAACCGCTACGAAGCGCAGGCCACCGTCGGCGGCCAGCCCGCCGCCGGCGACCCGGGTGCGGTTGCCGCGGCGATGAACGATGCACTGGCCCAGTTCAGCCGCGACATCGCCAGCAAGCTGGATTCTATCCTGTAACCCGTCCGCGCTGATACCTGTCCCACGCTGGCGCATCGTCGACGCGCCAACGGTGACCGGGCGCTACGGGATCTCGAAACGGCTGCAAAGCGCTTGCAGCAGGATGCCCGCTAACCCGAAATCTACCGACCGCTGATGTCCTGGTTTACCCCGATTGTTGCGCCAGCCTCTTGTCGTCGCCAGGACCAAAAAAGGGGACGGAGGGATTATTTTTTAACCACTTGCAGAACCCGGGATGCAGGAATCTTCTATTGCTGCCCCATCC
>JASJCI010000026.1 GCA_030066085.1 Gammaproteobacteria bacterium
ATTAAGTCGGAGTGCGGCTTTAGCGTAGCAAAACATCGTTTTTGAAAGTGTTTTTGATCAGGCGTTTAAAATATCCCGGACAGTAGTGCGCGCAAGCGGGGATCTCCCGATGAAAGCACTGTCGCTAAAGATCCCCCCGGGCCGCGCGGGCTTGCGCGGGGACGACATATCAAAAACCGGCGCTTACGCCGTCGCGGAGCCCGCTCCGGCGATAGGCGCGGTCCGACTCACAGGGGCTGCTCGCAGTGATCGACGGGATGTTCGAGACTATTCGGCGTCGAGCAGCTCGAGCAGCATTTCGATCGCCGCGACACAGGTGGCTTCGCGCACGGCCGCGCGGTCACCGTCGAAACGGAAGTGCCGCGCGCACTGTTGCCCGGCCGAAGCGACCGCGATCCAGACCGTGCCGACCGGCTTGTCGTCGCTGCCGCCGCCCGGCCCGGCAATACCGGTGACCGCGAGCGCGTAATTCGCCGCGCTGTGGCGCAGGGCACCGCTGGCCATCGCACTGGCAACCGCTTCGCTGACCGCGCCATACTCGGCTATCACCGCGGCCGGCACGCCCAGCATGTCGTGCTTGGCTTGGTTGCTGTAGCTGACGAAGCCGCGCTCGAACCAGTCCGAGCTGCCGGCGAGATCGGTGAACGACTTCGCGATCAGGCCGCCGGTGCAGGACTCGGCGGCACAGACCCGGGCGCCGGCCGCGAGCAGGCGATCCGCGAGGCTCTCGCTCAGGCTGGAGATAGATTCGGCCATCGCGGCATTATAACCCCGTCATGTGCAGGCTCCAGCGCGGGTATAAACCGGATTTCTGAGCCAGATCAAGTAATCTGTACCGGCCGCAATGCTAAACTCGGCCAAAAACGGGGGTCCCACCGAAATGACTGACAAGCTCGAGGCGAAATCCGCCAACGGAGAATCCGCGGCCACGGCAGCCCGAATGCCCGAAGACGACAGTATCGCGCAGCACGAACTGGACCGCACCGAGATAATCCGCCGCTTCGAAAACGGCATTTATCCCTATCCCGACAAGATCGGGCGCGACCAGTACGAAAGCGAAAAGGCGGAACTGCAGGTCGAGCTGCTCAAGGTGCAGAAGTGGGTCAAGGACAGCGGCAAGAAGATCGTGATCCTGTTCGAAGGCCGCGACGCGGCCGGCAAGGGTGGCGCGATCAAGCGTTTCATGGAGCATCTCAATCCGCGCGGCGCGCGTGTCGTCGCGCTCGAGAAGCCCACCGTCGCCGAGCAGACCCAGTGGTATTTTCAGCGCTATATCAACCACCTGCCGTCGGCCGGTGAAATCGTGCTGTTCGATCGCTCCTGGTACAACCGCGCCGGGGTCGAGCGAGTCATGGGCTTTTGCGAACCCGGCGCCTACCTCGAGTTCATGCGCCAGTGCCCGGAAATCGAGCGTATGCTGGTGCGCTCCGGCATCCTGCTGTTCAAGTACTGGTTCTCGGTAACCCAGGACGAACAGCGCCGCCGTTTCGAGTCACGCCGCGAAGATCCACTCAAGCAGTGGAAGCTGTCACCGATCGACCAGGCGTCGATCGACAAGTGGGACGATTACACCGAGGCCAAGGAAGCGATGTTCTTTTACACCGATACCGCCGACGCGCCCTGGACCATCGTCAAGTCCGATGACAAGAAACGCGCGCGCCTGAACTGCATGCGTCATTTTCTGAGCACGCTCAACTACGATGGCAAGGATTTGGACAGCTTCGGCGAAGCCGATCCGTTCATCGTCACCTCGAGCGACCACGCCATCGGTAACAGCGATCATATTCTCGGCAAGAGCCTGCACCCGGATCAGCGCCGCGCGCGCAAGTAGGCTCGCAGACTTAAAACAGCCGGCTGATTCTAGCCCCGGCTTTTTCTTTACGGGTAAACAATCCGCCCGCATCTGGAGCTCCGCTGTCTCCGCCTTTACGACTTGTCCGCAAGTGCTTCCTCGGCGGCTTTCAAATCGCTGATGTCGGTTTGCGAACCGGTCATCCGGCAGGCCACGCCGTTTTCGTCGCCGACCGCAACACCGCGGCATTTCACCCAGCGATAATCACCCTCGGCGTCACGTATGCGGTATTCGCATTCGAAATGCGTCGACTCGCCGTTCTTGTGCGCGTGCAGCTCGTTGATGACGCGGGATTTGTCATCGGTGTGTATGCGATCGATCCATTCCATCGGGTCGGTACCGATCTGGTCTTCGCCGAAACCGAGCATCGATTTCCAGCGCGCGGAGTAGTAAATCTTGTCGTCGGCGAAGCTCCAGTCCCAGAGTCCGTCGCTGATGCTGTATTCGAACAGGCCCAGACGCTCCTCGCTCGCGCGCAGTTTGCCGAATGCGTTGGAGGCCCGCAGCACGTAGTCGATCTTGAACGGTAACAGGTCCCAGTTGACCGGCTTTTCACAATAATCCGTGGCGCCGATGGCAAAGGCCTGCTTGATGCTGCGGGCGTCGTTCAGTCCGGTCAGCATGACGACAGGAACGTGTTCGCCGTCCTTCATCCGCCGGATCGCCGAGCAGAGTTCGAAGCCGTCCAGGTTCGGCATCATGACGTCGCATAAAACAAGGTCCGGGTTCTTCGACTGGTAGATTTCGAGCGCCTGCTGGCCGTCCGCGGCCGTCAGCACCTTGAAGCCCTTGGCAGTAAGTGCCTGTTCGGCGAGAAACAGCACCATCGAATCGTCGTCCGCGACCAGGACGGCCGCCGAGGCTCGCTGGAAGGTTTGCTCGCGCTCGACGATTTCCTTCGACTGTTTCAGCTGCGTGACGGTTTTTCCCTCGCCCGTGTCCAGCGACGGGTCATCCGGTTCATTCAGCAGCAGGTCGATTGATTCCATGCTCTCGGATTCGAATGTTCGTATGTTGGTGCCTGTCGTCCCTGTTCACCATCCGGACAGCTCGGGCATCGATCCGGCTGTCGGCGGGTGGAGATGCGGCGTTTTTACTAATTGATCAAGTATAGAAGAGATTTACCGGGGGTTTGCCAAAAGGACTACCGAGATGAGACGCCGTCCGACTTCAATCTTGGCGTTTCGTGACCGGATTCACGTCAACAGCGAGTGACCGCTAACCCGGGACCCGAAAGCAGGCACGGAACTCACCAGAACCAGGCACGGCCGACTGCCAGGCGTCGTCGGCGAGAGGCATGCCGCGCGTTACGGGGCCGGGTTTTCGATCAGCAGGATGACCTTGCTGTTTGCGGGGCTTTGTCGTTGCTCGCTTGGGCGCGACGCCCTTGTTGCGTACAATGAGCCGGCGCCGGGCCGCGGCATTGCATTACGACTCATGAGCCAGACCAAGAGCAAAACCAGCACGCACACACCGATGATGCAGCAGTACCTGCGCATCAAGGGCGAGTATCCCGCTACGCTGGTGTTCTACCGCATGGGCGATTTTTACGAGCTGTTCTACGACGATGCGCGCAAGGCCGCGCGCCTGCTGGATATCACCCTGACCAAGCGCGGGCAGTCATCGGGCGAACCGATCCCGATGTGCGGCGTACCCTACCACGCGGTCGAGTCCTACCTCGGCAAGCTGGTGCGCGCCGGCGAATCGGTTGCGATCTGCGAACAGATCGGCGATCCGGCGACCAGCAAGGGCCCGGTAGAGCGCAAGGTCGTGCGCGTGGTAACGCCGGGCACGCTGACCGACGAAGCGCTGCTGCAGGACCGGCGCGAAAACCTGTTGTGCTGCCTGTTCAGACAGCAGGCGCGCTGGGGTCTCGCGGCACTGGAAATCTCCTCCGGCCGCTTTTCTGTCGGCGAAATCGACGGCGACGAGGGGCTCGCAGGCGAAATTGCGCGCCTCGACCCGGCCGAGATAATTTTCTGCGAGGACCAGGTGCTGCCGCTGGAGAACCAGCGACTCAGGCAGGCGCACGCGATGCCGCCATGGTACTTCGAGTTCGACAGCGCCGAGCGCCTGCTGTGCGAGCAGTACCGCACGCGCGACCTGCAGGGCTTCGGTATCGACGATGCCCGGCTCGCGGTAAGGGCCGCGGGCTGCCTGCTGGCCTACGCGAAGGAAACGCTGAAAAGCGACATCACCCACCTGCAGCCGCTGCGCCACGAGCGCGCCGGCGACCTGTTGCTGATCGACGCCAACAGCCGGCGCAACCTCGAGCTGATGCGGCCGATCAACGACGATGCCGGCAATGCCAGCCTGCTGTCGATCGTCAACGCCTGCCGCTGCGCGATGGGCCACCGCGAGCTCGCGCGCTGGATGCAAAAACCGTTGCGCAATCAGCAAATCGTGCGCCGCCGTCACCATGCGGTCGCGAGCCTGCTCGACAACCGTGAGTTCGAATTGATCGGCGAGCTGTTGAATCGCATCGGCGACGTCGAGCGCATCCTCGCACGCATCGCGCTGCGTTCGGCGCGGCCGCGTGACCTGGCAACCCTGTCGCTGAGCCTGCAAACGCTGCCATCACTGCAGGTTGAACTCGGCCGGCTCGACAGCCCGCTGCTCGACGAGCTGGCGCAGGCGATCGCGACCCATCCGGAGGTCGTCGCGCTGCTCGACGCCGCGATTATCGACGAGCCGCCGATGCTGATCCGTGACGGCGGCGTGATCCGCGCAGGCTTCGACCCGGAGCTCGACGAACTGCGCGACCTGTCGGCCAATGCCGACCAGTTCCTGCTGGACCTGGAGGCGCGCGAGCAGGACAAGACGGGCATCGCCTCGCTCAAGGTCGCTTACAACCGCGTGCACGGTTTTTATATCGAGGTCGGCAAAACTCACAGTGACTCGGTACCGACCGAGTATGTCCGCAGGCAAACACTGAAAGCCGTCGAGCGTTACATCACCCCGGAACTGAAAGCTTTCGAGGACAAGGTGCTGAGCGCCCGCGAACGAGCCCTCGCGCGCGAGAAATACCTCTACGACCAGCTGCTGGAACAGCTCGGCGACGGGCTCGCGCCGCTGCAGGCCTGCGCCACCGCGCTGGCGCAGCTCGACGTGCTCAACGGTTTCGCCGACTGCGCCGACCGTTTCGGCTGGAGCATGCCCGAGCTTTGCGACAGCCGTCGTCTCGAAATCATCGCCGGCAAACATCCGGTGGTCGAACAGGCGCTGGACGCACCTTTCGTCGCCAACGATCTCGAACTCGACGATGACACCAGCATGCTGCTGATCACCGGGCCCAACATGGGCGGCAAATCGACCTACATGCGCCAGACCGCGCTGATCGTGATCCTCGCCTACATGGGCAGCTACGTACCCGCCGAGCGCGCCTCGATCGGTCCGGTCGACCAGGTCTTCACCCGCATCGGCGCCAGCGACGACCTCAGCAGCGGGCGTTCCACCTTCATGGTCGAGATGACCGAGGCGGCCAATATTCTCAACAATGCCAGCGCCAACAGCCTGGTGCTGATGGACGAAATCGGCCGCGGCACCAGCACCTTCGACGGCCTGGCGCTGGCCTGGGCCTGCGCCGATTACCTCGCGCGCCGGAATCGCGCGTTTTGCCTGTTCGCGACGCACTATTTCGAGCTGACACGACTGCCCGAACAGTATTCCAACATCCGCAACGTGCATCTCGATGCGGTCGAGCACGGCGACGACATCATCTTCATGCACAGCGTCAGGCCCGGACCGGCCAACCAGAGCTACGGCCTGCAGGTCGCGCGCCTGGCCGGCGTGCCGGCGCAGGCCATCAGCCTGGCGAGACAGAAACTGCGCCTGCTCGAGGCGGACGGTCGCCAGGCGCAGGGCGATCTGTTCGCCGAACCACCAGCGGAAGTGGACGAGCCTGCCGATGCGCTGCGCACGGAACTCGAGGCGCTCGATCCCGACTCACTGACGCCACGAGAGGCGCTGGACCTGCTCTACCGCCTGCGTGAACTGGCTCGCGACTAACCCGGCAGCGGTAAAAGAGGGTTGATTTTTGACCCCGCCGTTTTAGACTGCGTCGAGCTACATAAAACCGAAATCGATATGACCTTTGTCGTTCTAGAAAACTGCATCAAGTGCAAGTACACAGACTGTGTCGACGTCTGCCCGGTCGACTGCTTTCACGAAGGCCCCAACTTTCTCGTCATCGATCCGGAAGAGTGTATCGACTGCACCCTTTGCGAACCGGAGTGCCCGATCGAAGCGATCGTATCGGAAGACGATATACCCGACGGGCAAGAGCATTTTCTCGAACTGAACGAGGAACTGTCGCGCGAATGGCCGGTGATTATCGCGAGCAAACCGCCGCCGGATGACGCCGAGGAATGGGAAGACGTGCCCGACAAACTGCAGTATCTCGAACGCTGAAACCGGTTCCCCTGCTGCCGCTGTCGGTATTTTGACATTAACGGGGGCGAACTCTAAAATCGCCTCGAAAGGGCAACAGGAGCGGGCGCCGGGAAGCGTCGCAGCCGCGAATTCCCGCGTATGGCAACATGGCAGACTGCAAGTACTACTCGTTCTACGCGCTCGCTAAGATCAACGATCCCGAACTCCTCTACGAAGCCTTCCAGCAACAGATAGCCCCCGGCCACGCCGACCGGATCGAAATCGAGGTATTCGCACACAGCGACGACCGCTGGAGCCGCCTGACCCCGAGCGGCAGCCTCGAACAGAAAATCGATCCAGCGGTGCTCGCTACCCTGCAACAGGAGTTCGAAACCGATGCACAGGGCAGGTGGTATTACGATGCCGACCTGCAGGGCTGGTTCTGCAGCTACCGCCCGCTGACCACCCGACACTTCGTGCTGCTGGTCAAGACCGTCGACCCCGACAAGCTGATCGAGGAAGAATACCTGCAGTTCCTGTTTCACTTTTACTGTCACCAGCTGCAGATGCTGCAGGGTACTTATCGAGACGCGCTGACCGGGCTCTATAACCGGCGTGCGTTCAACGAAAAAATTCTGCAACTGCTCGATCAGGACAACAGCCACCAGCGCCGCGCGATCGACTTTTCACCGACAGTTTTCGTCATGCTCGACATCGATCACTTCAAGCAGATCAATGACAACAAGGGGCACCTGTTCGGCGACGAAGTACTGCTGCTGCTGGCGCAACTCATGACCGATTCGTTTCGCGAAAACGACCTGCTGTTTCGCTACGGCGGCGAGGAATTTGCGCTGGTGCTGATGGACATCACGCCGGAGCAGGCGCAGGTATCGCTCGAACGTTTTCGCCACAAGGTTGCCGCCCACGATTTCCCGAGCCTCGAGCGGGTCACGATCAGTATCGGCTTTACCCTGTTCGACAAGCGCCTGGGCATCGACGAGTTGATCAGCCAGGCCGACAGCGCGCTCTACCACGGCAAGAGCACCACGCGCGACACGGTGCACAGTTACCAGCAGCTGGTCGAGCAGGGCCTGATTCCCGCGCTCAAGGCACCGGCCACGCCGAGCATCGAACTGTTCTGAACCCCCGCTCCGCGTCAAGCTCCATCTTCTAGCAAATTCGCGCAATCTGTCGAATCCTCATCGTCATCCCCGCGCAAGCGGGGATCTCCAGATGGCGGAGCCGGCTTCACAAGGTCCCCGCCGGACCGCGCAGGCTTGCGCGGCGGTCCGCCGATGCGGGATGACGATGTGGCGGTCGCCTCTATCGCAAATGGACTGCTACGGGTGTTTGACGCGAGCCCGAGAGGCTAGCCGGTCCGGCTTTGGTCGAAGAACTTGCGCACGACCGGCGAAAAATGCGCGTCGTCGATCAGGAAAGCATCGTGGCCGTTGACCGAATCGATTTCGACGTAGTCGACGTCGGTGCCGGTGGCGCGCATGTGGTCGGCGATCTCGCGCTGCTGCCGCGCCGGAAACAGGATGTCCGTGGTGACACCGATTACCAGCGCCCGGCGCAGGTCGAGCCGGCCCAGGCCGGCGTCGATCGAACCGCCATGTTCGGCGATGTCGAACCAGTCCATCGCGCGCGACAGGTAGAGGTAGCTGTTGGGATCGAAACTGTGAATGAATTTCTGCGCGTTGTACTCGAGGTAGTTTTCGATCTGGAACTCGCGCTCGAAGCGCGCACCGGTCAGCTCTGCCGGCGGCAGCCGGCTGCGATCGAACTTCGAGTTCCACTCGTCGGCGGCGCGGTAGGACACCAGCCCGAGCTTGCGCGCGAGCGACATACCCGTCAGCGGCTTGCTGTCATCCGTGTATCGTCCGCCGTTCCAGTCCGGATCGCTGCGAATGATTTCGCGCTGCAGCGAACGCAGCGCAATGGTCAGCGGCAGCGCGCTGGCCGCGGCCGAAATCGATACGAGGTAGTCGACCTCTCCCGGGAACAGCATACCGTAGGCAATCGACGACATACCCCCCATCGACGAGCCGACCGCCGCGTGCAGACGCCGCACGCCCAGTTCGCGCATCAGGTAATAACCCGAGCTCGCGATATCCTCGACCGTGACATCGGGAAAATCGGCGCCGTAGGGCTCACCGCTCGCGGGATCGATCGAGCCCGGACCGGTGCTGCCGTAACAGCCGCCGAGCGTGTTGGCGCAAACCACGAAGAACCGGTCGGTATCGATCGCCTTGCCCGGGCCGATCATGTACTCCCACCAGCCCGGCGAGGGATCCTGCGACGATGAGGCCGCGTGCGCGCTCGGCGACAGGCCGGTGAATATCAGGATGGCGTTGTCGGCCGCGGGCGAGAGTTCGCCCCAGGATTCGTAGGCGAGGGTCAGTTCCGGCAGGCTGCCGCCGTGCCACATGCGAAACGAACCGCCGTCGAAATCGGTGATTCGCTGTTCACGAGTGGCCTGCGTGGTAAAGCTGTAGGCGTTTTCTTCGTCGGCCATGCGCGATAACCCCTCCCCCGCGGGTTATACGATCGACTAGATATCCAGCATGCGCTGCAGCGCGGTGCGCGCGTTTTCGGCCACGTCGTCGGGCACGCTGACACGATTGACGACGTTACCTTCGACCAGGTTTTCCAGCACCCAGGCCAGGTGCTGCGGATCGATGCGGAACATGGTCGAACACATGCACACCATCGGTGACATGAACTGCACGGTCTTGCCTTCGCGCGCCAGCGTATTGTGCAGGCGATTGACGAGGTTCAGCTCGGTGCCTACCAGCCAGCTGCTGCCGGGCTCGGCCGCGGTAATCGTCTTGATGATGTACTCGGTGGAACCCACGTAATCCGACTGCTGGCAAACCTCGAAGCTGGCCTCCGGGTGCGAGATCACCTTGCCATCGGGCACCTCGCGGCGAAAATTTTCGATCTGCTCGGGCTGGAACATCTGGTGCACCGAGCAAAAACCTTTCCACAGGATGATGCGCGCGCGCCTGATCTCTTCCTCGCTCAGACCGCCCATCGGCTGGTCGTAATCCCACACCACCATTTCGTCGAGCGGAATACCCATGCGGTAACCGGTATTGCGGCCCAGGTGCTGGTCCGGGAAGAACAGCACTTTTTCGCGCCGCTCGAACGACCACTCGAGAATATTGCGGGCATTGGTCGAAGTGCAGACGATGCCGCCGTGCACGCCGCAGAACGACTTCAGGTTGGCCGCGGAATTGATGTAAGTAACCGGCGTGATGGTTTCGTCGGGGTCGAGCACGCTGGAGAGCTCGCGCCAGGCGCGTTCGACCTGGTCGAGGTCAGCCATGTCGGCCATCGCGCAGCCGGCGGCCATGTCGGGCAGAATTGCCACCTGCTCCGGCCGCGAAATGATATCGGCGACCTCGGCCATGAAGTGCACGCCGCAGAAAACGATGTACTCGGCGTTCGATGCCGCCGCCTCGCGCGAAAGCTTGAGCGAGTCGCCGGAGAAATCGGCGTGCTTGAACACCTCGTCGCGCTGGTAGTGGTGGCCGAGAATGACAACCCGCTCGCCGAGCGCGGCCTTGGCCTTGCGAATACGCTCGTCGCAGGTCGCGTCGTCCAGCGACGCGTAGGGTTGCAGGTCAATAGCGGTAGCAGCCATGATCAGGGGATATTTGTCAGACGAATGGGCAATGGTATCACCTGCCGTTTCGCCTGCCAAACCGACAGACGGCGGGGTTTTTGGCGGCTGTCGATGACGGGATTCAGCTCTCGCCGCGCGGCTGGCGCAGGCGAATCGACAGTTCGCGCAGCTGGCGTTCACCAACCGCCGCCGGCGCCTGGGTCATCAGGTCGGAAGCGGTCTGGGTCTTGGGAAAAGCCATCACGTCGCGGATCGACGACGCGCCGGCCATCAGCATCACCAGCCGGTCGAGGCCGAAGGCGATACCGCCGTGGGGCGGGCAACCATAGCGCAGCGCGGTCAGCAGGAAGCCGAATTTTTCCTCGGCCTCGTCGTCACCGATTCCCAGCAGGTTCAGCACCCGCCGCTGCATCTCGGGGCGGTGGATACGCACCGAGCCGCCGCCGAGTTCGGTGCCGTTCAGCACCATGTCGTAGGCGCGCGACAGCGCTTCGCCGGGATTGGCTTCGAGTGCATCCGGATCATCGGTGGACGGCGCGGTGAAGGGATGGTGCAGCGCGTTCCAGCGCTGTTCGCGCTCGTCGAATTCGAACATCGGGAAATCGACCACCCACAGGAAGCGCCAGCCGTCCTCGACCAGCTCGCGATCCTGGCCCACGCGCACGCGCAGCGCACCGAGCGATTCGTTGACCACCTTCGCCTTGTCGGCGCCGAAAAAGATCAGGTCGCCGGTTTCGGCGCCGGTGCGCTCGAGAATACCGCTGATCGCGTCGTCCGGCAGGAACTTGAGGATCGGCGACTGCAGCCCGTCGCGGCCGGCGGCGACGTCATTGCACTTGATATAGGCAAGCCCCCTGGCGCCGTAGCGGCCGACGTAGTCGGTATAGTCATCGATTTCCTTGCGCGTCAGCGCGTTACCGCCGGGCACGCGCAGCGCCGCGACGCGCCCGCCCGGATCGCTGGCCGGGCCGGAGAAAACCTTGAATTCGACATCCTGCAGCAGGTCGGAAATTGTCACCAGCTCGAGCGGAATCCGCAGGTCCGGCCGGTCGGTGCCGAAACGCTCCATGGCCTCGGCCCAGGACATGCGCTGCAGCGGCAGCTCGACATCGAGACCGAGAACGTCGCGGAACAGCTGCTGCATCATGTCTTCCATCAATGCCATGATGCCGTCCTCGTCGAGGAACGAGGTTTCGATATCGAGCTGGGTAAACTCGGGCTGACGATCGGCGCGCAGGTCTTCGTCGCGGAAACAGCGCACGATCTGGTAGTAACGGTCCATGCCGGACATCATCAGCAGCTGTTTGAACAGCTGCGGCGACTGCGGCAGCGCAAAGAAAGCGCCGGGATGCGTGCGGCTCGGCACGAGGTAGTCGCGCGCACCTTCGGGTGTTGCTCGCGTCAGCATCGGCGTTTCGATATCGAGAAAACCGTTGGCGTCCAGCCAGTTGCGCATACTGCGGGTGACGCCGGCGCGCAGGCGCATGCGCTCCTGCATCTCGGGCCGGCGCAGGTCGATGTAGCGGTAGCGCAGCCGATTGTCTTCGTGCACATCGTCGTCGTCGAGCTGGAACGGAGGCGTCTCCGCCGCGTTCAGAATATCGAGCGCGAGCGCCAGCAGTTCGACCTGGCCGGTCGCCATTTCCGGGTTCTCGGTGCCCTCCGGGCGCGTGCGCAGTTTACCCTCGACGCGAATCACGAATTCGTTGCGCAGGGTCTCGGCGCGCGCGAACATCTCGGCGTCGTCGGGATCGAACACAACCTGCAGTAATCCGCGGTGATCACGCAGGTCGACGAAGATAACGCCGCCGTGATCGCGCCGACGATTGACCCAGCCACAGACGCTGATCGACTCGCCGACCTGGGCTTCACTGAGATCACCACAATAATGCGTGCGCATGGGAACCGGTTCCAGGGTATCAGAGGGTTAATCGTGGCGGCCGCTGCCGCCGCTTGGGGGACTCAGGCTGCCGCCTCTTTGCCGGCCGAGGCCTTTGCGTCGGACTTGTTGTCGCTGCTTTTGCCCTTGTCGCCGCCGGTCTTGTCGGACGAATCCGACTTGGCCAGGTTTTTCTGCTTGTCCTTGTCGGACTTGAAGTCGGTTTCGTACCAGCCAGATCCGCTGAGGCGGAAGCCTGGCGCCGACAGCTTTTTCTTCAATGCACTCTCGCCGCACTCGGGGCAATCGGTCAACGGCTCCTCGCTGACTTTTTGCAAAGCGTCGAACTCGTGGTTACAGGTGCTGCAGAGATACTCGTATATGGGCATTGCTCGCTCCGTTCAACTCCAACCGGCGTTTGCCGTAAACCGACCCCGCGACCGAAAAGGGCGTGGATTTTAAACCAGGCCCAGCCAATTTCCAACAAGCGCGGCCGAAATAGTCACCTCAGAAGTAGTCGATATGGTTGCCGTCGCGGTCGAATACAAGCCAGACGCGTCCGTAACGCCCGCTGAAGGGCGCGATCAGCACCTCCTCGGGACTGCTGCCGCTCTCGGCCAGCCAGGCGTCGAAGCGCGGGCGATCTCCGTAGCTAACCATGCGATCGGCGAACAGGGCCTGGCGCGATTCGATCGCACTCCCGAGTTGCTCGCGCGGCCGGTAATACTCCATCTGCGCATGTTCATAGATCTTCTGCTCGATCTTGACCTGCTGGATTTTCTCCAGCCCTTCACGGTTCATCGGCAGCTCGGACAGGATGATCGGCGGGTGTTCGTCGCTGAAAACGGACAGCGCATCCTGCGAGGTCCAGCTTTCGGCATAGTGCTCTTCGATCGCCGAAATCATGAATTCGTCGATCAATACGACGGCCACCGGCCGCTGGCTGTAGGTCGCGTGCACCCCATAGGCGAGCGCGCCGATCTGGATCGCGGCAATGGTGAGCAGGTCGAACACGATTTCACGCCTTTTCTTGCGATTGTCGAAGATCAGGAAGGTGATCAGGGGCCCGAGCACGAGATCCACCGCGCCAACCAGGCGGATACCCTGCCAGCCACCGTCGACCGCAAAATACGGCCACGGATACCAGTCGTACACGATCTTGTAAGTCAGGTAGACGAAGATCAGCACGCTGATGCTCAGATGAACACCGGTCGCTTTTAATTTGGTTATCAACAGAGGTTTGGTAAATTTCATCGTTTAGCCGGACCCCGTTTGTTGTCATGCAATGACTATGGAAGTGAATTTCACGGATTTCAAGCTGGAAACCCCTTACAACCGGCTCTGGGTCCGACGGCGCAACGGGCTGCTCGAGCTCTGCAGTCACGACAACGCGCTGCAAAGCGTTATCGACCTGGAACAGCCCGAGCGGCTATGCCTGCGCAACCTCGAGTGCCTGCTCGGCATCCTGCTGTTCGTACCGCTGCCGCGGCGAGTACTGGTGCTGGGCACCGCGGCGGGGTCGCTGATCCACTGGCTGCGTCACTACCTGGACGCGAAGGTCGTCAGCGTCGACATCGACGGCGAACTGGTGACGAGGATGCTCGAGCTCGGTGCGTTGCCGCCGGCGGATGCCAGGCTGGCATACGTCGAGGCCGACGCACGCGATTTTCTCGCCGGCACGACGGAGCACTTCGACCTGATCCTGGCCGACGTCTTCAGCGGCGCACGCACGCCGCCGTGGATGATGCACGGCGACACCGCGGAACTGCTGCGCAGGCGACTGGCAGATGCCGGCGGGCTTGCATACAACCTGCTGATCCCGAGCGAGCACGACTTTCGCCGTTTTTATACCGAGTTGCGGCGCGTGTTCGAACGCCGCACCCTGTGCCTGCCGGTCACCGATTTCGAAAACACCATCGCCTACGCGTTACGCGATGCTCCGCTGGTAGCCGATCTCGATACCTGCCGCGCCCGCGCGCTCGAGCTCGGGGAAAAGCTCGGCATCGATTTCATGCGCATTCTTGCCGCGATCTACAATACCAATCCGCTCAATTCCGGCATTATCTGAGCCTTACTCGTCAGCGCGGGCGCAACGGGCACGGGAGCGCAGCGCAGCCATCGCCCCGGAGGTAGCGTCATTACCGGCCCGGGACCCGGCGCACGGCTATTCCATGCCCGCGATGCGGGGCGGATTCGGTGTCGGTAATGCCGCCTGGAGACTGCCACGGCGCCGGCGCGCCGCGCAATCAGGGCGCAAAAGTGGTTACTGGTTTTTACCGCCGCCGCGACATTTGGGCGAGGCGGCCACCGCGCCGCCGCGCGCCTCCCATTCGTCGGGGGTCAGCGTATGCAGCGCCAGCGCGTGGATCTGCTGCAGCTCGTCCGCCAGCACCTGGTTGACCAGGCGGTGCCGCTTGATCAGCATCTGGTCGTTGAAACGGTCACTGACGATAGTGACCTTGAAATGGGATTCGGAGCCGGGCGCGACGTTGTGCATGTGGCTTTCGTTTTCGACCTGCAGGAAGGCGGCCTCGAATTCATTGCTGAGCTTGTGTTCGATAATGTCCTGGATCGACATTACGGGTCCTCTTACTTGATCTTTTTCTGTACCTTGCGGATCGCATCCGCAACGTCTTCCATGGTTTGCAGCCGATCCTCGAGTTCGACCGCCATCATGCGCTGCACCAGCAGGCTGATCTCGGGCCCGACCTCGGGTCGAACCTCGTGCACCGGCGCCGCCTTGCCCTCGAGATGCTGGAACAGCAGCGACATGGGTTCGCCGACATAGGGCAGTTTACCGCAGAACATGCCGTAGGCAATGATACCGAGCGCGTAGATGTCGCTGCGGTGATCGGCTTCCAGGCCCTTGGCGCGCTCGGGTGACAGGTAGGCCGGGGTACCGATGATAGAACCGGTCTTGGTCAGGGTCGCATCGCTGACCGACGACGCCGACGCGATGCCGAAATCGACGATTTTGACCAGCCCGTCCTTGTTCATCAGGATGTTGCTCGGCTTGAGATCGCGATGAATGACTTCCTGCGCGTGCGCGGCGGCCATGCCGTTGGCGACCTGCAGCAGGATCTCGAGCCCTTCCTTCGGCTCGAAGTGTTTCTTTTCGCGCAGGTACTCGTCGATACCGCGGCTTTCGAAAAACTCCATCGAGATCGCGTTGAGGCCATCCTTGTCGAGCATGTCGTGGATCCGGATCACGTTGGGGTGGCTGACCCGGCGCGAGTAACGCACCTCGCGCAGGAAACGCTCGCGCGAGGATTCTTCCGCGGTCAACTCGGGGTGCATGAACTTCAGGATCAGCGGTTCACCAACCATTTCGTCCTCGGCCAGCATGACCCGTCCCATCGCGCCACGACCGATTTCGCGCTTGATGCGATAACGCTCCATCCACAGGTCACCCTCCTTGAAGTCCTCGATATTGATGATCTGCGGTTCGGGCTCCCTGGCCGGCGGAACTTCAGCCGGCGCCTGCGTTTCGACCGACTGCGTATCGAACTTGAGCAGGCGCGTATCGAAGTAGGTTTCCTGGTCGACCGTCAGCGCGGGCAGGCCATATTCCTCGGTCAGCCTGTTGACCACTTCGCCGGCCGTGTCACGCACGGTTACCTGCAGTTTCGGTACCTTTTGCATCAGCTTGTCGCGCACCGCCTTGGCGTGCCGCTTGCTGACCAGCTTGCCAATGGTTTCGAGGGCTTCGCGCTGCACCAGGGCTTCCGACATGTTGAGACAGGCGAAGGCGATTTCGAGACCCTTGCTGAAACCCAGTTCCCCCAGGGCCTTGAGCACCGCGACCGCCGATTCCGGCCACTGTTCGATCGTCTTGCGCAACAGCCCGATCGCCTCGCGCTTGTTGGAGCGTCCAACCGCCTCGATCGCGGTCTCGCGCACCTGCCAGTTTTCGTGCAGCGCGTTGTCCCAGAGCTGTTTCAGATCGGACGGGTCCGAGGCCTGCGCTGCGAGCTGCTGCGCGGTATCACGGATGAACTCGTTGTCGTGCTCGACCAGGCCGGCGGCAATCGAAAACAGCTGGTCATTGCCGAAGCGCTTGAGTGCCTTGATCGACTGCTCCTTGCCGAACCACTCCTGCTGGTCGATCAGGCCGAGAAAGGACTCGAGGCCTTCCGCGGTCGCGTACTTGACGAACAGCTTGATGAAAAACTCGCGCGTCTCCTCCGACTTGCCGCAGGTCCACGGCGCCAGCTTCGGCACCAGCTCGGCGTTGGCCTGCGCGCGCAGGATTTCCAGCGCCATTTCGCGCTCGACCTCGGACATGGTTTCGATATGCGGCAACAGCGGCGCGGCATCGAAGGCCACCGGCAGGTTCTTCAGCGCCTTCAACGCCTCCATCACGACGGTGTGGTTGTCATCCGTCAGGAATGACGCGATGAGGCTGGCTACCTCGGGCTGCTCGACCGTCGCCAGGTAACGCAGCAGCGTCATTTTGGTGGTCGGGCTGGCGATGCTGCGGGGCTCGATACGCAACACCTCGAGATCCGGCGGCAGTTCGGATTTTTCCGCCAGCTTGAGCAGTTTTTCGCCGTTGGCGCCGTCGAGCTTGAGCGCGTTGTTGATGATTTGTTCCGGTTTCAGCGACGCGGCGCGGAAACCGAGCACCTCGATGATCTCGGATTTCGAGCCCTCGGTCTCGTGCAGCTTCTTGAACAGTTTGGCCGGGTTGATCTCGCTCGACTTCGACAGGATCGAGGCCGCGGTCGAACGAATGTTGGTCTTGGTATCGTCGAGGCTTTCGAGAAACAGTTCCTCGGCGTCGCCGGTGATGTTTTCCAGGCAGATTTCCTGCAGCACGGCATTGTGCATGCCGTTGGTTTCGGGGATGACCTCGATCAGGCGCTGCAACGAATCCTTGGAGGCCTCGCGCAGCTTTTCGATCAACGCATGCCCCTTGTCGCTTTCCAGGTCCTCGCAATCGAGAAACTGCTTCAGCGTACGCTTGAACAATATGGAGCCTAAGACTGCCATCGCACTCGTTATATCGACCAGTTTCCCGGGGAATTCAGTTCTATTAAAGCCTTGATTATAGACCCAAATTCGTGCAAGTAGAGCATACCGTGCGCAATTTCGCCACGGCCATCACGCCGGCGCTGATTTGATCGTGCCAGGCCCTGTTTTGCGAGCCGTCGCGAGCGTCGTTCGCGGTACACCGCGGCGATTCAGGTTAGCGGGCCAACCGGGCGGGCGCGGGCCATCCACAAGCGCGCCACCCTGTCCTTTCGACGCGCCGCAAACAGCTAGTGCAGGTGCTGCCTCGAGAAACTGAACTCCCGGTTTTCGCTGATATCCACCGCGATGCGGTCGCCGGGACCGAATTCACCGGCAAGGATGGAACGCGCCACCGGGTTTTCGATCGCCTGCTGGATTTCGCGCTTGAGCGGGCGCGCGCCGTAGACCGGGTCGAAACCGAGTTCGCCGAGCGTATCCATCGCCGCGTCGCTGATCGACATAGCGATATCCTTTTCCCTCAGGCGCGCCATCAGGCCCTGCAGCTGGATCTGCGCTATCTGGCGAATCTCGGCCTGGGTCAGCGGATGGAATACCACCATTTCATCGATGCGGTTGATGAATTCGGGGCGGAAATGGCGCCCGACCTGCTCCAGCACGGCCTGCTTGATTTCGTCGTAGTGCTGCTCGCCGGCATGGGCCTGGATCTCGGACGAACCGAGGTTGGAGGTCATCACCACGACGCAGTTACGGAAATCCACGGTGCGGCCCTGGCCGTCGGTCAGGCGACCGTCGTCCAGTACCTGCAGCAGGATGTTGAACACGTCGGGATGGGCCTTTTCGACTTCGTCGAGCAGGATCACCGAGTAAGGCCGGCGACGCACGGCCTCGGTCAGGTAACCACCCTGTTCGTAACCGACGTAACCGGGCGGTGCGCCGACCAGGCGCGCGACGCTGTGCTTTTCCATGAACTCGGACATATCGATGCGGATCATCGCGTCCTCGGTGTCGAACAGGAACTGCGTCAACGCCTTGGTCAGCTCGGTTTTACCGACACCGGTGGGGCCGAGGAACAGGAACGAGCCGTTGGGGCGCGCCGGGTCGGAGAGTCCCGCGCGCGACCGCCGGATCGCATCCGATACCGCGCGCACCGCCTCGACCTGGCCAACCACGCGCTCGCCGAGGCGGAGCTCCATGTCGAGCAGCTTCTCGCGCTCCGATTCGAGCATCTTGGACACCGGGATACCGGTCCAGCGCGATACCACCGACGCGATCTCTTCTTCGCCGACCTTGTTGATCAGCAGCTGCATGTCACGCATCTCCGCGCTGGCCGCGGCTTCGAGCTGCTTTTCGAGCTCGGGGATACGGCCGTACTGCAGTTCGGACATGCGCGCGAGGTCGTTGGCGCGCTGCGCGGTTTCGAGATCGAGCCGCGCGCGCTCGAGCTCTTCCTTGACGTGGGCCGAACCCTGCAGCGCGGCTTTCTCTGCCTTGTAGATTTCCTCGAGATCCGAGTACTCGCGCTCGAGGCTGGTAACTTCGTCCTGCAGCGCCTGCAGCCGCTTTTTACTGGCGGCATCGCTTTCCTTCTTCAGCGCTTCCTGCTCGATCTTGAGCTGGATCAGGCGCCGCTCGAGACGATCCATTTCCTCGGGCTTGGAGTCGATCTGCATACGAATACGGCTGGCGGCTTCATCGACCAGGTCGATCGCCTTGTCCGGCAGCTGGCGGTCGGTAATGTAGCGGTAGGACAGCGTGGCCGCGGCCACGATCGCGGGGTCGGTGATATCGACGCCATGATGCACCTCGTAACGTTCCTTGAGACCGCGCAGGATCGCGATCGTGTCCTCTACCGAGGGCTCCTGCACCAGTACTTTCTGGAAGCGGCGCTCGAGCGCGGCGTCCTTTTCGATGTACTGGCGGTACTCGTCGAGCGTCGTTGCGCCGATGCAGTGCAGCTCGCCGCGCGACAGCGCCGGCTTGAGCATATTGCCGGCATCCATCGCGCCTTCCGCCTTGCCGGCGCCAACCATCGTGTGCAGTTCGTCGATGAACAGGATGATCTGCCCTTCCTGCTTGGCCAGGTCGTGCAGCACAGCCTTGAGCCGTTCCTCGAATTCACCGCGAAACTTGGCGCCCGCGATCAGCGCGCCCATGTCGAGCGACAGTACGCGCTTGTTCTTGAGTCCCTCGGGCACCTCGCTGTTGACGATACGCTGCGCCAGGCCTTCGACGATCGCGGTCTTGCCGACGCCGGGTTCGCCGATCAGCACCGGGTTGTTCTTGGTGCGCCGCTGCAGCACCTGGATCGCGCGCCGGATTTCCTCGTCGCGGCCGATCACCGGATCGAGCTTGCCCTGTTCGGCGCGCTCGGTCAGGTCGATGGTGTACTTGTCGAGCGCCATGCGCTGGTCCTCGGCGCTTGCGCTGTCGACCGACTGGCCACCGCGAATGGCGTCGACCGCGGCACTGATCGTCTGCTTGTCGGCGCCGGCGGCCTGCAACATATCGCGCAACGGGCCCTTGTCGTCCAGCACCGCGAGCACGAACAGCTCGCTCGAAATGAACTGGTCCTTGCGTTCCTGCGCAAGCTTGTCGGTCAGGTTCAGCAGCTTGCCGAGCGCGTTCGAGATATGCAGGTCGCCACCGGCACCCTCGACGCGCGACAGCTTGTCGAGCGATTCGCCGAGCTGCGAACGCAACAGGTTGATATTGACGCCGGCACGCGAAAACAGCGGCCGCACGGATCCGCCCTGCTGGTCCAGCAGCGCAATCATGAGGTGCACCGGTTCGACGAACTGGTGGTCGCGACCGACGGCCAGCGACTGGGCGTCGGCGAGGGCTTCCTGGAATTTACTGGTCAGTCGATCCATGCGCATGAACAGAGTCCCCTAATCATTAAAAAATATGGGGTTAAATAGGTGTAAGGCCGATGTTTTCAAGTCCGCCGCGGGGTTCAATCCTTGATCCAGATCAAGCCGGCCATGCGCCCGCTGACGCCGTCGCGCCGGTAGGAATAAAACAGTTCGCGCTCGCGGTAACTGCAGTGAGGCGCGCGCGTTACCGATGTTACCCCGGCGGTCTCGAGTACGTCCGCGGCGATCCCGGCCAGGTCGCACAACCAGTGACCGGGGCGGTTTTCTGCGAAGCACGCCTCGCTGCCGGGCAACGCCGCGGCATAAGCTGCGCGCACCTCATCGCCCACCTCGAAATGTGCCTGGGAAATGCCTGGACCGATCCATGCAAGCAGTTCCCGCGCGGGGCTTTGCATCGCATCGAGCGCGGCACCGACGACACCGGCCAGCAACCCGCGCCAGCCCGCGTGCACCGCGGCGACCTCGTTGCCGGCGCGGTTGCACAGCAGGATCGGCAAACAGTCGGCCACCAGCACTGCCGCGACCCGGCCCGGCGCGCGGCAGACGGCCGCATCACCGTCGCGCGCCGCGTCGTTATCGAGATCGACGACCTGGATGCCATGGGTCTGGTTGATCCATTCCGGTTCACGCTCCAGGGCCAGCGTATCCACCAGGCGCGCGCGATTGTGCAGCACGTGGTCACGCGCGTCGCCGACATGCAGCGCGAGGTTGAAGTCGTCATATGGAGCCTGGCTGACGCCGCCCCGGCGGGTGGTAAAGCAGGCACGCACCGCCGGCGGTGCGTTCCAGGCGGGTTCGATCAACTCAATCATATTGCTCCAGCGCGTCGAGCAGCGCCCGCATGTCTCGCGGCAGCGGGGCCTCGAATTCACTCGCTTCGCCAGTGCGAGGATGCAGCAGGCGCAGGCGCCGCGCGTGCAGCGCCTGGCGCGCGAAGCCTCGAATCAGGGTAGCCAGTTCCGGGGCTATACCCGCCGCAAGCTGCGCGCGACCACCGTAGTCCGGATCGCCGATCAGCGGGTGATGGATGTGCGCCATGTGCACTCGGATCTGGTGTGTGCGGCCGGTTTCGAGCTGCAGTTCCACGTGGGTGAAATGATCGAAGCGTCGCGCTACCTGGAAGTGCGTGATGGCCGGCTTGCCGTCGGCGCGCACCGCCATCTTCTTGCGCTGCCGCGGATGGCGGCCGATCCCGGTTTCGATCCTGCGCCCGGCAGTAATCACGCCACGCGCGACGGCCACATATTCCCGCGACACGACACGCCGCTGCAGCTGGTCCACCAGCGACTGGTGCGCAACCAGGTTGCGCGCGACTACCATGACGCCGGTGGTATCCTTGTCGAGCCGGTGTACGATACCGGCGCGGGGTAACTGCTCCAGTGCCGGATCGCGCGCCAGCAGGCCGTTGACCAGGGTGCCGTCGCGATGCCCGGCGGCCGGGTGCACGACGAGACCGGCGGGCTTGTCGATTACGAACAGATCCTCGTCCTCGTACAGCAGGCCGAACTCCAGCGCCTGCGGCTTGTCCGACAGGCGTACCTGCTGCGGCACGTCGAGCTCGATCCGGTCACCGCGATAGACCTTCTGCCGCGGCTTGCAGCTCCGCTGGTTGAGGCTGACGAAGCCCTGCTGGATCCAGTCCTGGATGCGGCTGCGCGAGTAGTCGGGCAGCAGGCGGTGCAACGCGATATCGAGGCGATCACCCGCGTGCTCGGCTGCGACCTCGAAACGTTGCTGAATTAATTTCATGCGCTGGTTATACTGTTTGTCCCTGCGGTCGGCAAGCTGTTAGGCCGGCGTTTTAGCAAGAGAATTATGCGTTTATTCATCGTTTTGATCCTGTCCGCCGGACTGCTCGCCTGTGGCCCGGAGAAGGAAATCGATCCCACCATCGACTGGACGGTCGACGAGTTTTACCGACGTGCCAAGGCCGAACTGGCGGCGGGCAATTATCTCACCGCGATCGAGTACTACGAAACGCTCGAGTCGCGCTTTCCGTTCGGTAACTATGCCACCCAGGCGCAGATCGACGTCGCCTATGCCTACTTCAAGTTCGATGAACCCGACTCGGCGGTTACCGCGATAGACCGCTTCATCAAGCTGCATCCACGTCACCCGTCGGTCGACTACGCGTACTATCTCAAGGGCCTGGTCAATTTCGAGCGTGGCGGCACGGCGCTGGATTTCCTGAGTGAACGCGACAAGGCGACCTTCGACCGGCAACTGATCCTGACCGCGTACAATGATTTCCGGCTTTTGCTGCAGCGTTTCCCCGACAGCAAGTACGCCACCGACGCGAGCAAGCGCATGATCTACCTGCGCGACCAGCTCGCGCGCGCCGATTACAACGCCGCCGCGTATTACGCCTCGCGCGATGCGTGGGTTGCGGTGCTCGGCCGGACCAGGTTCATACTTGCCAACTACCAGGGCTCGAGCGTAATTCGCCAGGCACTCGAACTGCAGCTGCAGGCATACGAAAATCTCGAAATGGAAGAGCTGGCACGCGACACGCGGCGCATCCTGGACCTCAATTACCCCGACCGCTCGTAACCGCGCCCCGCGGGGGCTGACATATCGTCACCAGGCACCACTGGGCCCCCGTTGCCCGCGCCCGCCCGCGGGCGGTGCCGTGGCAACAAGTTATCAGGCCGCTTACCGCCATGCCAGGTCCGGCAACCGACAGCTGTTGGACCAGGCCCGACACGCTGGTAACATCGACGCCGGCTCAAGCATAACCGTCACGCATGCAATACCGACAGCTAGGAACCAGCGATCTCGAGGTCAGCGCGATCTGCCTCGGCTCGATGACCTGGGGCACACAGAACACCGAGGCCGAAGGCCACGCACAGATCGACCTGGCGCTCGATCGCGGCGTTAATTTCATCGATACCGCCGAGCTCTACCCGTCGTGTCCGATGGATGCCGCAACTGCCGGCCGCACCGAGGAAATTATCGGCACCTGGCTGGCCGCCTCGGGGCGGCGTGACGACGTGATACTCGCGACCAAGGTCGCCGGCGAGGGCAACACCAACGTCCAGGACGGCATTCCGATCAGTCCGCACAAGATCAGGATCAGTCTCGAGGGCAGTCTGCGCCGGCTGCAGACCGACTACGTCGACCTCTACCAGCTGCACTGGCCCAACCGTGGCTCTTACCATTTTCGCCAGAACTGGGATTTCGACCCGAGCCGCCAGGACAGCCAGGCAATGCGCGATCACGTGCACGAAACCCTGGCTTTTCTCGGCGAGATGGTCACCGCCGGCAAGATCCGCCACATCGGCCTGTCCAACGAAACCTGCTGGGGTACCCTGCAGTACCTGCAGGCGGCAGAGACACACGGATTCCCGCGCGTGGTGTCGATCCAGAACGAGTACAGCCTGATGTATCGCACCCACGACCTCGACCTTGCCGAGCTATCGCACCACGAAAACGTCGGCCTGCTGCCCTATTCCCCACTGTGCTGCGGCATGCTGACCGGCAAGTACGCCGGCGGCGCCCGCCCTGAAGGGTCGCGCATGACGATCACCCCCGACATGTTCGGCCGCGCGGTCGACTCGGCCTGGCCGGCGATCGACGCCTATATCGGCGTGGCACGCAAACACGGGCTCGATCCCGCGCATATGGCAATCGCGTTCTGCAACCAGCGCCCGTTCGTCACCTCGAGCATCATCGGGGCGACCAGCCTCGAGCAACTCGAACACAACCTCGCCGCGGCCGATCTCAGGCTCGACGAGGACGTCCAGGCCGACATCCAGGCCGTGTACCGTTCCCAACCCATGCCGTACTGACAGATCATGCAACAATCCGATATCGTCGCCGAAATGATGGTGCTGCCGCAAATCGATGCCGACCGTGAAATTCGCCGGCGCATCGACTTCATCAAGTACCAGCTCGAACTGAGCGGTGCCCGTACGCTGGTGCTCGGCATCAGCGGTGGAATCGACTCCTGCACCTGCGGCCGCCTGGCGCAGCTCGCGGTCGAGGAGCTCAACCAGAACAACCCGGGCTATCGCTTCGTTGCCGTGCGCCTGCCCTACGCAACCCAGGCCGACGAGGCGGACGCGCAGACAGCAATCGACTTTATCCAGCCCAGCCACGCGCTGACGGTCAACGTGCAGCCCGGCACGGACGCGATTCACGCGAGTACGCTGGCCGCGCTCGAAGCCGCGGGACTGGGCGGCCAGGACGAAACCACGCTCGATTTCGTGCGCGGCAACGTCAAGGCGCGCGTGCGCATGGTCGCGCAATACGAAATTGCCGGCCTGCTCGACGGGCTCGTGCTCGGCACCGACCATTCGGCCGAGAACGTGACCGGTTTTTATACCAAGTACGGCGACGGCGCCTGCGACCTGATCCCGCTGTTCGGCCTCAACAAGCGCCAGGTTCGCCAGGTCGCAAAACGTCTCGGCGCGCCGGAGAAGATCATTACCAAGGCGCCGACCGCCGATCTCGAGACGCTCGATCCATCCAGGCCCGACGAGGAAGCGCTCGGACTTTCCTATGACCAGATCGACGACTTTCTCGAGGGGCGCGAGGTCGACCCCGCGGTCGCCGAGCGCATCATTCACATCTTTACCAGCACCGCGCACAAGCGCGAACCCATCGCCACCGTCTACGACCAGTAATCCCTCCCGGTGAAAAGACCGTGACGGGCGGGCCCGGGGTGGTTCCGCAGGAATTGCACCGAGCGGCGCGAAGCGCCGCTCGGCACATCCATGTGGCGCTCTCTGCACCGAAGTGTCGGACCAGGCCATCCCTGGCCATGCTAGGTTCCTGCAGAACCACCTCCGGGCCCGCCCGGGACATTCGTAAGCAACATCGACGTAACGACTTTGAAAACTAGTCCCAATCTGGTCTGCGAACAAAGCAGACAATTGATACAAAGTTGAAGATAACACCCGCGATTTGACGTCTTCACCGCTCCGGATAGCGGTGGCGAGGCAGGCCCCGCGAGAACCTTACCGGGCCAGGGATGGCCCGGTGAGAGCGCCACAGGGACGTGCCGTTCGCTGGGCAGCAGCGAACGGAGCGCTTCCCGTGGGGCCTGCCTCGCTACCGCGACAACAACGACGAAGACCGTGGTATAGATCTGTTGACAGCTCGCGGTTTGCCGAGCCAAAGGGACGCGCCGCCGCAGCACCAGGCCGGGCGGTGCATATAACCTGCTAACAATCAGGAGTCGAGGACGGCTTCGGCCTGCAGGTCGGCATGGTACGAAGAACGCACCATCGGCCCGCTCGCGACCTGGTCGAAGCCGATCGATTCGGCGTAGGCGCCGAGCTCGTCGAATTCTTCCGGCGTGACGAAGCGCTCGACCGCGAGGTGATCGAGGCTCGGTTGCAGGTACTGGCCGAGGGTCAGCATGTTGACGTCGTGCGCGCGCATGTCGCGCAGTACCTGCCTGACCTCGTCGATTTCCTCGCCGAGACCGAGCATCAGCCCCGACTTGGTTGGCACCGCCGCATGCATTTGCTTGAAGCGCTTGAGCAGGTCCAGCGACCACTGGTAATCGGAGCCGGGACGAATCTTTTTATACAGCGACGGTACCGATTCGAGATTATGGTTGAACACGTCCGGCGGCGCCGCGGTCATGATTTCGAGCGCAACGTCCATGCGTCCGCGGAAATCAGGCGTCAGTATCTCGATCTTCGTGTCCGGATTGAGGCGGCGTGTTTCGCGGATGCAGTCGACGAAGTGCTGCGCGCCACCGTCGCGCAGATCGTCACGATCGACCGAGGTTATGACGACGTAACGCAGGCCCATGTCCTGGATCGTGCGCGCCAGCTGCACCGGTTCGTCGACGTCGAGCGGATTGGGCCTGCCGTGGCCAACGTCGCAGAACGGACAGCGCCGGGTGCAAATATCGCCCATGATCATGAAGGTAGCGGTGCCCTTGGAAAAACACTCGCCGAGGTTCGGGCAGGAGGCTTCCTCGCACACGGTATGCAGGCTGTTGGCGCGAAGCCTGGCCTTGAGTTCGGCAACCCGGTTGCCGCTCGGCGCACGAGCGCGAATCCACGGCGGCTTGCGCGCCACCGACTTGGACGGCACGACCTTGATCGGGATGCGGGCGACCTTGTCGGCGCCCTTGAGCTTAACGCCCTGTACTACCTGATTTTTTTTCAACGAGATTTCCAGTCAGCAATTGTGCCAGTCGTTCGCCGGCCCGCGTAACGTCGAGGCTAACGCCGAGATCCGCAAGCTGGGTTACTTCCAGACCCTCGTATCCGCAAGGATTGATGCGGGAAAAGGGTTCCAGGTCCATGTCTACATTGAGGCTCAGGCCATGATAACAACATCCTTTTCGCACGCGCAAACCGAGCGCGGCGATCTTGGCATCGCCGACGTAGACGCCGGGCGCGCCGGGCAGGGTCCTGGCCTCGACCGCATGCTCGGCCAGCAGCCCGATCACCGATCTTTCGATTGCCCCTACCAGCCCCTTGACGCCGAGACCGAGACGCGGCAGGTCGAGCAGGCAGTAAAGCACGAGCTGCCCGGGACCGTGATAAGTTACCTGGCCGCCGCGATCGATCTGCACCACCGGGATATTGCCGGGCGCCAGCAAATGCTCCGCGCGGCCGTTCAGGCCCTGGGTGAATACCGGCGCGTGCTCGGTCAGCCAGAGTTCGTCCGCCGTGTCGGGTCCGCGTTCATCGGTGAAGCGACGCATCGCATCCCAGGTCGGCCGATAGTCCGTGCGACCCATCCGCCTGACCTGGAAACCGGGATAGCACATTGCGCTCAGAGCGACATGACTACGTGTTCGCAGTCGTACAGGTCCCGGTAGATTTCTTCGAGTTGTTGCTGGGTGTAGGCGGTAAAGGTCAGGGTCAGCGCCACGTACTTGCCGCCCTTGCTGCTGCGCCGGCGGACATCGATGTGCTCGGCCTGCGGGATTCGTGCGCGCACCAGCTCGACGACGATGTCCTCGAACTCTTCGCTATGGTTACCGAAAACCTTGAGCGGAAAACGGGTGGGGTAATCGAGCAGCGCCAGCCCGGTGCGCTCGGTATCGGCATCCGAGTCCGGCATTACTGGAACATCAGCTTGATGCTGTCCATCGCGCGGGCAAACAGGCTGCCCTTGTCGACCGGCTGCATCGCGACAATGTTTTCGCTGACGATGAGTTCTTCGTCGAGCCGGATGTTGACCTTGCCGAGTTGCTGACCCTGCGTCACCGGTGCCTCGATACGGCTGTCGACTTCCATCGACGCGTCGAGATCGCCGTAGCGTCCACGGGGTATTGTTATATGTATGTCGCGATCGACGCCGAGATTGACCTGCTCCTGCGCGCCGTACCAGATGCGCGTGGTCTGCAGCACCTCCTGCGCGCGGTAGAGCCGATGGGTTTCGAAAAAGCGGAAACCGTAATTCAGCATCGACTGGCTGCTCTGGGTGCGTGCCTTGTCGCTCTTGGTACCGATCACCACCGAGATCAGTCGCATGTCGCCGCGCAGCGCCGACACCACGAGGCAGTAACCGGCGCTTTCGGTATGCCCGGTCTTGACCCCGTCGACCGACTCGTCGCGCCACAGCAGGCGGTTGCGGTTGAACTGTCTTATTTCGTTGTAGGTGAATTCCTTTTCGCTGTAAAGCTGGTAGGAATCCGGGAAATCTCGAATGATGGCCCGCGCCAGGATCGCGATATCGCGGGCGCTGCTGTAGTGATTTTCATCGGGCCAGCCGGTGGAGTTGACGAAATTCGAATTCTGCATGCCCAGCAGACGCGCCTGGTGATTCATGTAACCGGCGAAAGCCGATTCCGACCCGGCGACGTGCTCGGCCAGCGCAACGCTGGCATCGTTACCGGACTGGATGATCAGACCCCGCAACAGGTCCTCGACCTTGACCTGCTTGCCGACCTCGACAAACATTTTCGATCCCTTCATGCGCCAGGCTTTTTCACTGATGGTGACGTCTTCGTCGAGGCTTACGTCACCCTCGTCGATCGCCTTGAACACGAGATAAGCCGTCATCAGCTTGGTTATGCTGGCCGGTTCGATGGCCTTGTCTGGATCCTTTTCCGCCAGCACCTGGCCGGAATCGTAGTCGACGAGGTAGTAGCTGGTGGCGTCGATTTGCGGCGGATTCGGGATCGGCCGGGACGCTGCCCATGCACCGGATGCCAGGAGGCATACCAGCAGGCCGAACATTATCGAGAGGCGTTTCATGCGGAAGCTATGCGATCGGGCTGAAAGGACGCGATTGTAGCGATCACGGTAACGGCGCTCAAGACTCGCCGTCCGCGGTCACGGCTGATCGACAACGATGCGCGCACCGTCGAAACCCTTGCGCTCGAGGCGACGCATGATGGCGTTGGCTTCGTCGATATCGAACAGCGGGCCGACCTGCACGCGATAAAAGGTCCTGCCATCGGTATCGAGCTGGCTCACCCGTACCGCGGCCTCGTTGGCCGCCAGCAGGTTCTGCTTCAGGCTCTGCGCGTTGAGCGGGCTGCTGAACGAGCCCATCTGGATGAACAACGGCGCCTCGTTCCTTTGCTCGGGTTCGGACAGGGGTATCGCGCGCACGCTTTGCCGGGGTTCGCTCTGACCGGCGGACAGGGCGGTAATCTCGACGTTGGCGGTGCCCGGCAGCGTAACGCCGAGCTTTTTCGCGGCCGCAAACGACAGGTCGATGATACGGCCTTCGATGAAGGGACCCCGATCGTTGACCCGCACGATCGTGCTGCGACCGTTGTCGAGATTTTTGACGTGTACGTAGACGGGGATCGGCAGCGTCTTGTGCGCGGCGGTCATTTCGTACATGTTGTAGACCTCGCCGCTGGATGTCTTGCGTCCATGAAACTTCCTGCCGTACCAGGAAGCCAGTCCGCGCTGCTTGAAACCCTCGGAACTGTCGAGTACGAAGTAACGCTTGCCGTGCACCACGTAGGATGGCGGATTACCCAGCCGCGAAGGCGTGGTCGCGGGTACCCCGCTGCCCGGCGACTTGCCGCGATCGCCGATCGGCACGCCGAAGGTACAGGCGCCGAGCAGCATCGTGCCAGCCAGTACCATTGCGCCACGGGCGTTCATGCGGCCTGCTTGAAGGCGTGACTGATCAGCTTGGCCAGCTGGTAGACCGCCATCGCGTAGAGTTCGCTGCGGTTGTAGCGCGTAATCACGTAGAAATTCTTGAACCCGGCCCAGTATTCGGGGTGGGTGCGCTGCTGCAAGCGGACCAGTGCCACCGGCGTGTCCTCGGCGATGGTAAAATCCGATGCCAGGCCGCTCTGTTTCAGTTCACGCCAGCTGTAGGCGGGCTTGACCCCGATCTCGAGATTGTCGATGGTGTTGTCTTCCACCGCGACCAGCGGCCGCGCGACCATGCCGTCTCGTTCCCAGCCGTGCCGTACGAAATAGTTGGCCACGCTCGCGGTGATATCGGCGATGCTGTCGAACAGGTTGATCTGGCCGTCCTGGTCGAAGTCGACCGCGTAGTTACGGTAGCTCGACGATATGAATTGCGGCACGCCCATCGCACCGGCATAGGATCCGCGCAGGGCACGCACATCGAAACCCTGTTCCTTGGCCAGCAGCAGAAACTGCTCCAGCTCACGCATGAAAAACTTGGCCCGCCGCGGGTAATCGAAGGCCAGCGTCACCAGGCTGTCGAACACCGGGTCCTTGCCCTTGTAGACTCCATAAAAGGTTTCCACGCCGATGATCGCAACGATTATTTCCGGCGGCACGCCGGTCTCGGCGCTGACACGCTCCAGCATATCGCGATGTTTGCGCCAGAACTCGACCCCGCGCTCGATACGCTTGTCCTTGATGAATATACCGCGGTACTGGTACCAGTCGAGTTCCTTTTCCGCCGGCCGGTCAAGCTTGGCGAACAGGTGCTCCTGTTTTTCGACCTGCGAAAAAAGTCCGATCAGTTCGGCCTCGCTGTAACTGGTTTCGCTCACCATGCGTTCGACGAAGGCAACGACATCCGCGCGCCCCTGGTAGTCGCCGGCGGTGATTTCGACCGCTGCGGCGGCGGTGACGTTCAGTAACAGAAAAACAAGTACCAGTCTTCTCATCAGGCAAGGAACCGTTTTGCCGAGCGTATCGACATGATTAATCCGAACCCCGTCATCAGGGTCACCATCGATGTGCCGCCGTAGCTAATCAGCGGCAACGGCACGCCCACCACCGGCAGCATACCGGTCACCATTCCGGTATTGACGAACAGGTAGACAAAAAACGTCAGGCTCAGTGCCCCGGCGAGCAGGCGCCCGAAATTTTCGGTCGAATGTGCGGCAATGTACAGCCCTCGGAAAATAATGGCGAGATAAATAAGTATCAATACCACGCTGCCGAAAAAGCCGAACTCTTCGCCAAACACCGAAAAGATGAAATCGGTCGAGCGCTCGGGAATAAAATCGAGTTGCGACTGGGTGCCGTTGAGCCAGCCCTTGCCGTAAACCCCGCCCGAGCCGATCGCGATCTTGGACTGGATGATGTGATAACCCGAACCGAGCGGGTCCGATTCGGGATCCAGCAGGGTCAGGATGCGCTTGCGCTGGTATTCGTGCAGGGCAAACTTCCACAACAGCGGCGCCATCAGCGACAGCAGCACGCCGAGACTCAGGATAACGCGCCAGCGCACGCCGGCCAGGAAAAGCACGAAGAAACCGGCGCTACCGACCAGGATGGCGGTGCCGAGATCAGGTTGCCGCGCGATCAGCAGCGACGGGATCAGTACCAGGATCGACGACACCACCAGTTCCTTCCAGCCCACCGGCAGGGCGCGGTTGGCGAGGTAGGCCGCGACCACCATGGGTACCGCGAGCTTCAGGATTTCGGAGGGCTGAAAGCGGACGAATCCGAGGTCGAGCCAGCGCTGCGCACCCTTGCCGACCTCACCGAAGAACATCACCGCCACCAGCAGCGCCACGCCGCCGAGATACAGCCAGGGCGACATCTTGCGCACCAGGCGCAACGGCAGATTGGCCGCCGCAACCAGCAACAGCAGCGCCACACCGAGCCGCGTGACCTGGCGCACCACGGATCCATCGTCGGCGCCGCTGGCGCTGTACAACAGCATGCAACCGAACCCCGACAGGATCAGGATCAGTGACAGCAGCACGGGATCCAGCCGCAAGGCGTCCAGCACCCGTCGCGTCAACGAAATCGATTCGGCGTCGATAGCCTGGTTCACGAAGACCCCACGAGATATGCATCCATGATCCGCCGCGCGATCGGCGCGGCCACCGAGCTGCCGCTGCCGCCGTTTTCGACGATGATGGCGACCGCGATCTGCGGATCCTCGGCCGGCGCGTAGGCCACGAACAGCGCGTGATCGCGCAGTTTCTCGGCTACCGTCTCTTCGTCGTATTCCTCGTCCTGGCCGATCTCGAATACCTGCGCGGTGCCGGTCTTGCCGGCCATGCGGTAGTCCATTCCGAGACTGATCCGGTGGGCGGTGCCACGCAGGCTGTGCACGGTGTTGACCATGGCCCGGTGAATATGCTTCCAGTTGGCGTCGCGCTGCACCCGGTAGCGGGAAACAACGCGGTCGGCGATTTTGACCGCGCTGCCGTCGGCGACCTTTTCCACCCGCTGAACCAGCCGCGGCTGGTAGCGCGTTCCCTGCTTGGCAAAGGCGGCGGTGGAATTGGCGAGCTGGATCGGCGTGACCAGTAACGCACCCTGGCCAATTCCCGTGATCAGCGTTTCTCCCGGAAACCAGGGCATGCCCTGGGTTCTGCGTTTCCACTCGCGTGACGGCAGCAATCCCGGGCGCTCGCCAGTGCTGTCGACGCCGGTCTTGACGCCAAAGCCGAAATTTTCCATGAACGACGAAATTCGATCTATACCCAAACGATAGGCGAGGTCATAGAAATAGACGTCGCAGGACTGCACGATGGCATCGTTCAGATCCACCGGTCCATGGCCTTCCCGCTTCCAGTCACGGTAGCGTCGCTCTTCGTTGGGCAGACGGTAATAACCGATGCAATAAGTCTTGCGCTCGTGCGTGATGGTGCTGTTCTCGAGGCCGGCGAGACCAAAGAACGGCTTGGTGGTCGAGCCGGGCGGGTACTGTCCGGACAGCGCGCGGTTGAACAACGGTCGATGCCGTGAATCGCGCAGTGCACTGTAGTTGGCCACACTGATACCGTTCACGAACAGGTTCGGATCGAACACCGGCATCGATACCAGCGCGAGGATTTCCCCGTTGCGGGGATCGATGGCAACCGCCGCGCCATTACGCTCGCCGAAAGCCTCCTCGGCGACCCGCTGCAGTTTCGAATCGATGGTCAGGTGCAGGTTGTTGCCCTGTATCGGCGGTTCTTCGGTCAGTACGCGCAGCGTGCGGCCCTTGGCATTCACTTCGACCTGCTGCAAGCCGACGGTGCCGTGCAATTCGTGTTCGTAGAATTTTTCCAGGCCGAGCTTGCCGATATGGGTCGTGCCCGCGTAGTCGACTTCGTTGACCGTTCCCAGGTCGCGCTCGTCGATGCGCCCGACGTAACCGAGCGCGTGTACCGCGTGCGATCCCTGCGGATAGTTGCGGGTCAGGCGCGCGTTGATTTCGACGCCTTCGAACTGGTGCAGGTTGACCGCCAGCCGCGCGACTTCCTCGTCGCTCAGGTTGAGCTTCAGCGGGACACTCTCGAATGGCCGGCGTCGCTTCGAGGCCTGCTCGAAACGCTTCAGGTCCTGTTCGCTGTATTCGACGTATTGCCGGAGCGCCTCCAGCGTCAGGTCGATGTCACCGACCTGTTCGCGCACGATTTCCAGCCGGTATGCCGGCAGATTATTCGCCATGACCAGGCCGTTGCGATCGTAGATCAGTCCACGGGTCGGCGGCAGCGGTTTGATCTGTACCCGGTTACTGTCCGACAGGGTGGAAAAGTGTTCGTAGTCGACGATTTGCAGCACGAACAGGCGTACCAGCAAGATGCCGAGCAATAGCAGGATAAACAGCGCCGACAGCACCAGTCGGCGCCGGATCAGGCGGTTTTCGAGGTAGTCGTCTTTGAGATGCTCGCGCTTCGACATCGAAGGGCAATAAACGCCGGAAACTCCGGATAGTCCTGTATTTGCGGACAATAGCAGAAATTTCGGTAAAAAAGGCGTGAATTTGGGGATAAGAAGTTTTAATCCGGCGCCAAAAACCGATATCATGCGGGCGTTTTTTTTCGCTCCCCGTTCGCGCGGAAGCGATTTTTTCTCGATTCACCGTTTTTGGGGATATAAGTATGGAGAACCTGCTTCCGCCCTTGATGGGCGTGCTGGGACTGGTCGCGGCAGCGATCACCTACGCCGCGGTCAAGAAGAATCCCGAGGGAGAAGGCAAGGTTGTCGACATCGGCAACCAGATTCACCTCGGCGCGATGGTTTTCATGAAGCGCGAGTACAAGATGATGGCGGTTTTTGCCGCCGTCCTGATGGTATTCCTGTTCTTTGCGCTCGGCTGGGAAACCACTTTCTGCTTCGTGCTGGGCGCACTGGCCTCCGGTTCGGCGGGCTACATCGGCATGAACACGGCAACCCGGGCCAACCTGCGGACCACCACCGCGGCCCACACCCAGGGCCCCGCCGCGGCGTTGACGGTTGCATTCTTCGGCGGCTCGATCATGGGTCTGGCGGTTGCATCCATGGGCCTGCTCGGCCTCGGCATCTGCTTTTACATCTTTTCCGGTGACATCGAATCGCTGCACGCGATTCACGGCTTTGCCATGGGTGCCTCGGTGGTCGCGCTGTTCTCGCGTGTCGGCGGCGGTATCTACACCAAGAGCGCCGACGTCGGCGCGGACCTGGTGGGCAAGGTCGAAGCGGGTATCCCCGAGGACGACCCGCGCAACCCGGGCGTGATCGCCGATAACGTCGGCGACAACGTCGGCGACATCGCCGGCATGGGATCCGACATCTTCGAATCCTACTGCGGCTCGATGATCGCCTGTATCGCCATCGC
>JASJCI010000062.1 GCA_030066085.1 Gammaproteobacteria bacterium
CGGATGCTCGGCATCAACACGGAACGGCCCTGGTTCCAGTGCTGTTGATTGCCGATCAGGGCGATCTTGTTGAGCATTTCGTAGAAGTTGCCGGCGACGGTGATGCCGCGCACGGGCTGGATACGCTCGCCGTCCTTGCACAGGTAGCCGGAGGCGCCGAAGCTGAAGTTTCCGGAAATGGCGTTGGCGCCGGAATGCAGGCCGCTCAGGTCGGTGAGCTCGAGGTATTCACCGTCGTGCAGTGCCGACGGCTTGTCAGCGCCGGCGGCGATTTCGACCTGGAACAGGTCGACGCCGAGGGTGGACTGGGGGCTGCGGCGCGCGTGGCCGGTGGTTTCGGTGTCGAAATAAGACGCGGTGGCGCTGTTGTGGATCAGGGTTTGCAGGCAACCGTCGACGAGCAGTTCGGTTTTGCGGGTGGCGGTGCCTTCCGCGTCGAACAGGTGGTAGCCGAATCCGTCCGCATTCTGCGGGTGGTCGTAAATGGTCAGGCGTGAATCGGCGATGATCTCGCCAATCTTGTCGCGCATCGGGTTGACGCCGTCCTTCGCGGCCTTGCCGGAGAACATCATCGCGAACACGCCGAACACGGAGGCCTGGCTATCGATATCGAAAATCACGTCGTAGTGTTTGCTCGGCACCGGTTTGCCATCGAGCAGGCCGATACATTTTTCGTAGGTGTTGTCGATCAAGCTGGGTGCGTCGAGGTCGGCAAACAAACGCGACACCTGGTGCATGCCCTGCATCGCGTTCTTGTCGCCCTCTTCGGCGAGCGCATACGCGAACGCGGCATACACTCGCTGGCGCGACAGCGCGTCGAGCCCGGCGGTCGAGAAAATGTGCCGCTGGGAGGTCGACTCGTTCAAGCCGTTGTAGGGGACATTCTTGATCTTGTCCCGGGCAGCCAGTTTGGTTTCGATTTCGAGCGCCATGGCGATCTTTTGCTCGATCGACACGGTCTCCTCGGGGCATAACAGGTCGTCGTCCGTTTGCAGGTGGGTCGCGTTCGGCAGGATGGTCTCGTGCGCTTCGACCTTGCCGAAACTGGCGTTTTCGAGCGCCTGCCTGACCAGCGATTCGAGCGCGTCGGCGTCGATGGCTTCGCTGTAGGCGGTGCCGACATGGCTGTCCTTGATCACCCGCAGCCCGAACACCCGGCTCGAAGTCACCTTGTATTCCTCGAGTTCGCCGTCGCGGGCCTTGAGCACCAGCGACTCGCCCTCGTCGACGATCAGGTCGCCGCTCGCGCCGGCATTCATCACCTGGCCCAGCACCTGGTCGGCAATTTGCGCCGTGGTCATCTCGGAGGCACTCATCAGGCGTTACCTCCCACCAGGATATCGTCGACTTTCAGCGTCGCCTGCCCCACCGTGGTCGGCACCGCCCCCGAGACCGAGCCGCACATGCCGCAGGCGAGCGAAAAGTCCTGTCCGATCATCGAGATTTCCTTCAGCACCTTCGGCCCGGTGCTGATCAGCGTGGCCGCTTTCACGGGGTGTTGAATCTTGCCGTTTTCGATGTAGTAGCCCTCGGTGACCGCAAAATTGAATTCGCCGGTACCCGGTTGCACCGAGCCGCCGCCCATGTGGGAGGCGTAAATGCCCTTGTCGATGGACGCGACCATGTCGTCGAAGCTGTCCTCGCCCGGCTCGATGAAGGTATTGCGCATGCGCGAGGCCGGCGCGAACTTGTAGGACTGGCGGCGGCCCGAGCCCGAACGCGCGTAGCCGGTTTGCTGCGCACCGATGCGGTCGGTGAGGAAATTGGTGAGCTTGCCGTCCTTGATCAGCTGGGTGCGCTGCGTCGGCATGCCCTCGTCATCGATGTTGATCGAGCCCCATTCGTTGGCGATGGTGCCGTCGTCGACGGCGCTGACGATCGGGCTGGCGATCATTTCGCCCATCTGGTCGTGGAATACCGAGGCCTTTTTCGCCACCGCCGTGGTCTCCAGCAGGTGCCCGCAGGCTTCGTGGAAGATGACGCCGCCGAAGCCGGGGCCGATGATCACCGGCATACGCCCGGAGGGACAGGGCTTGGCGGTGAGGTTGATCAGCGCCTGGCGGGCGGCTTCCTCGCCGGTTTTGCGCGGGTCGAGGGCGGCTTCGATTTCCCAGCCGCGCAGGCCTCCGTCGTTCCAGCTTCCGGTGGCCTGCTCGCCGCCGTCAGAGGCGATCGCGGTCAGGCTGGCGCGAATGTAGTTGCGCACGTCCGTGGCATGCAAGCCGTCGCTGTTGAAGATCTCGACCTGCTGCTCGCGCTGCAGGCAGGAGCCGCGGGTCTGGGATATCTGCTCACCCGCCGAACGCGCGGCCTCGTTGGCCGCCATCAGGTAGGCTACCTTGCCTTCGGTTTCGGAGTCGACCGAGAGAATCTTCGCGGCCGGGTGAATGTCCTCGAACGCGCTGAAGTCGAACGCCTGCCGGGCGCTGACCGGGTCTCTCAGGTCCTTGGCGGCAAGAACCGAAACGATGCGCAGCAGCTCTTCCCTATCTGTGCGGTTGGTGTAGCCGTACAGCACCTTGCTGCCGTACACCAGCCGCAGGCCGATACCGAAGTTGATGCCCGATTCCACCGACTGCACGGCATCGCTCAGGGTACTGACGACATGGCGGGCGTTTTTTTCGACAAACAGTTCGGCGAAATCCGCGCCCTGTTGCAGGGCGTGATCGATCACCGATTCGGCGGTCAGGGAGTCTAGCATTTGCATGGGTTCCTTTGCGGTTGAGCGGTTGCCTGGCCTGTTTCGACAACAGGACTCTCAAAAGTTCATACGTGTGGGGTCTCGGATTCGATTGCAATAACGCCTCGAGTCCTACCGGGCAACATGGGAGCGCAGCGATTGAAACCAGGGGACAGGTTTTTAACCTGTGCGTTGAACATGGTCGGTCTCTCGGTCATCGGCGGCTGGCGGTTTAGCGAAAAGCGCGCGAACTCAACGCCCAGCCACCATTGCTCGTGGGTCAGGTTCGCCGGCGGCTAACGGTGCGTCAAATTGTCCCGGTGCAAATACTCGCCGGCAGGCGTCGGGGTATTGGCAACCTTGAGGATACGGCCACAGTTACTTTCTTCCCGGTCCGGCAGCTTGTCGAAAGGGCCGGGTGCCAGGGGGACTTTCGCTTAAGTTATCAATTTTCTGAAAATTGATAACGCATTATCAATGCTGATAGCCAGGATCCAGAATCGAGAACGGAAAATGCGCCGAAAAAGGGGGCGGAGGGGTAAACCTTTAATTCCTCAGGCCCCCTGTGTTGTTTTCTACTCGTCCATGATCACCTGGAAACCGCCATAGATCAGTCTCGTGCCGTCAAAAGGCATGGGATTTTCCTCATCGCTCATGCGGGGATCATTCATGATGGCCGCCATGCCTGCATCCCGAACCTCGCGAGACGGCCAAACGATCCACGAAAAAACGACGGTTTCGTCCTCTTTGCACTTCACTGCCAGCGGGAACGACGTAACGTCTCCCGCAGGAATATCATCGCCCCAGCATTCTACGACGCGAATTGCACCATGTTCCTTGAAAACAATGGCGGCGTCCCTGGCATGCGTAAGGAATTTCTCCTTGTTCTTTGTCGGCACCGCTGCGACTAGTCCTTCTACGTATTCCACCTGGATACCTCCCCGAACCGAATTTTTCGTAACGGCCGGATTATACGTTTTTCGATTGACTGGCTTTTATCGTGCCGGTGTCGAGTACCCGAAAGGTCGACCGATCCCCTTTTTCTGACATGGCGAGGTTCAAGTTCTCCTCTACAGGCCTATGGATACCGCGACCTGCGCGGCCCGGACAAGCCGCGGTATGACAGGTTCCATTTCATGCATAACATTTGTCACCCCGCGACTTGAGCGCGGGGTCCAGTGCCGTTGGTCATTCCCGCGCAAGCGGCGTCCCGTGATCTAGTGCCGGAGCCCGTGAGATCCCCTTTTTTTCATCCCCATTTTTTCTTTTTCAGCGGGTTGCATTATCTGCGCGGGTTGGATTGCGGAACAGGGTGGCGACGAGCGCGGCGATCGCGAGCACCAGCGGCGCGATGCCGTGGACATGACCCATCGCCAGGTAGGTCAGCGCGCTGATCGCGCACCAGGTTAGCGGGACGATCAGCAGCGGCCAGTTCGCTGCCAGCGAGCCGGTCAGCAGGATGCCGAGGGTGGCCAGCGCGGTGGCGTCCGGCGCGATACCGAACAGCTCGACGCCCTGCCATGGGCGATCGGCGAGCAGGCCGAACAGCGGGTGGACCAGCAGCGCGTAGACGAACAGCAGCATGCCGGGATGGCGGGTACTCACCGGGCGCGCAGCGAGCACGCGCTGTCGCCAGGTCGGCGACAAGCCGCACGCGAGCAGCAGCAGCGCCTGCAGCAGGAACACCAGCGCGAACCCGTCGGCGGCGAGGTTGATCTGCGCGTAGTGCCGATGCAGGAACAGGCCCGCGACCATAGCCCACACGGCCGCGAGCAGCAGCGCGGCCCACTGGCCCGAGCGCGGTCCGGGGCGGCGCAGCGCCCACAGCAGGGTTATCGCCGCCGCGGCCAGCAGCAGCTGGCCGGGCCACAGGTCGGCGTTGGCGAGCTCGTAGCGGCGATAGTAGCTCGCCGGCGAAAACATCAGGAAATCGCTGAGTGCGTAGCTCGCCCAGTCTTGCATCAAAGCGCGGCGACGTGGGCCGCCATGCGTTCGCGCGTGTCCGCGTCCGGCATTCGACCGACCATGGCGCTCATGTTTTCGTGCATGTGCTCGACCTGGCTGGTGGCCGGGATGGCACAGGTCACCGCGGGGTGCGAGACGATGAACTTGAGCAGGAAGGCCGGCCAGTGCGGACAGTCGATATCCGCCGCCCAGGCGGGCAACGGGTGGCGCTGGACGAAGTTGATCAGGCTGCCGCGGCGGTAGGGCCGGTTGGCGATGAACGCGATCCCGCGCTCGGCCGCAAGCGGCAGCATCTCGCGTTCGACTTCACGGTCGAGCACGTTGTAGGTGGCCTGCACGAAGTCGAGCGGCCAGTCGCGCATCACGCGCAGCATGTCGCGGTGGCGGCGACCGTGCGACGTGGTGATGCCGACGTAGCGCAGCTCTCCGCGCTCCTTCATCTCGAACAGGGTTTCGATATGCCGCTCCCAGGCGAGCAGGTTATGCACCTGCAGCAGGTCGAAACCGTCCACGCGCCACAGCCGACGCGAGTTTTCGATGTCCGACGGCCCGTCGCCGGAGGTCCAGACCTTGGTCGCGGTGAACAGGCCGGGTGTCTCGCCGCCGAACTGCGGCAGCAGTTGCCCGAGCACCGCCTCGGCCGAGCCGTACATCGGTGACGAATCGATCATGCCGCCGCCGTGGGCGAAAAACGCGCGCAGCACGTCGCGCAGCTGCGCGCGCGCCACCGGGTCGTTGCCGATGTTGAACGTGACCCAGGTACCCATGCCGATCGCGGGTATGCGCTCGCCGGTCGACGGAATCGGTCGCATTAGCCTGTCTTCCGAGACTGCGGCGCGCAGCAGCTGCGGCAGCGGGGTGAGGCCGAGTCCGGCGAGGCTGATGAATTGGCGTCTGTTCATATCGTTATCCAGATTGTAAGTATCCAGCGGTTTCGATCAATCGAAGCTGATAGACATGCGACGCTGCGCGAGGTTCAGGGTCATTGGCTTGTTGTATGGATACCGCGACCTGCGCGGCCCGGACAAGCCGCGGTATGACAGGTGTAATTAATGCGGGACGACTGTCACCCCGCGACTTGATCACGGGGTCCAGTGCCCCCGGTCGTCACCGCCCGAGCGGCGGTCCGGAAGGCCGGACCGCGGCGTTGCGGGATCTCGAGCAGACTCCAGCAGATCCCCGCTTGCGCGGGGACGACGGGGATGCGGGCTCAGGTCATGGTTTTCCTGATATTGGAGCAAACCGGGGTCTGACCCCGGTTTTACGCGATGGATACCGCGACCTGCGCGGCCCGGACAAGCCGCGGTATGACAGATGTAATTAAATGCGAGACGACTGTCACCCCGCGACTCGATCGCGGGGTCCAGTGCCCCTGGGCGTCACCGCCCGATCGGGGGTCAGATCTCAGTTTTTCCTAATATTAGCGAAAACCGGGATCTGACCCCGGTTTTAGGGCTGGGTTTCGTATTCGAGTTGGCGGGCGACGTGGTTCGACGGCTTGAAGAAGCGCTCGCCGAGCAGGCTGTAGGCCGCGGGGACGATGAACAGCGTGAAGAAGGTCGCCATGAACACGCCCGTCAGGATCACGACGCCGATGACGTAGCGCGTTTCTGCGCCAGCGCCACTCGCGAGCACTAGCGGCACGGCGCCGGCGATGGTGGTCAGGCCGGTCATCACGATCGGGCGGAACCGCGCCGAGCAGGCCTCGAGCAGCGCTTCGCGGGCAGCCTGCCCCTGCTCGCGCAACTGGTTGGCGAACTCCACGATCAGGATGCCGTTCTTGGCCGCGAGCCCCACCAGCATGATCAGGCCGATCTGCGAGTAGATGTTGATCGAGCTGCCGGTCAGGTACAGCCCCAGCAGACCGCCGCCCATCGCCAGAGGCACGGTCAGCATGATCACCACGGGATGGAGATAACTCTCGAACTGCGCCGCGAGCACCAGGAACACCACCAGGATGCCCAGCGTGAACACGAATACGATCGAATCGCCGGAGTTCATGAAATCACGGCTCTGGCCCTTGTAGTCGATGATCGCCTCGGACGGCAGGTGTTCGTTCACCAGGTTTTCGAGGTGCGCGAGTGCATCACCCAGGCGGTAGTCTTGCGCGAGGTTGGCTTCGAGCGTAATCGAGCGGATGCGGTTGTAGCGCGACAGCGTTTGCGGCGCGCCGTATTCCTCGATGCCGACGAGGTTCGACAGCGCGACCAGCTCGCCGGTGCGCTGCGAGCGCACGTAGATATTGCTGACGTCGGTGAACGAGCGCTGATCAGCCCGGTCGCCCTCGATGATGATGTCGTACTCTTCGCCATCCTCGAGGAAGGTCGTGACGTTGCGCCCGCCCATCATGGTTTCCAGCGTGCTGCCGATTTCGTCCACCGTCACGCCGAGATCGGCCGCGCGGTTATAGTCGACGTTGAAATCGATCTGCGGCCGCGTCTCCTTGTAGTCGCTGTCGACGCCGATCAGTCCCGGGTTGTCCTGCTGCAGTTTATCCAGCAGCACATCGCGCCACTCGGCCAGCTCTTCGTAGTTGGACCCGCCGAGCACGAACTGCACCGGTTTGCCGGTGCCGCCGCCGAGGCCCTGGCGCATCACGGGGAAGGCCCTGACGCCGGGCAATTCGGACAACAGTCCACGCACTTCGCCCATGATCGCCGCCGCCGGGCGGCGCTCGGCCCAGTCTTCCAGCAGCACGATCACGAAGCCGTTGTTGAAGTTCTCGATATTGCCGAACGCGCGCGGCGCGCGCACCAGCAAGCGCTTGATCTCGCCGTCGTCGACGAACTTCATCAGGCGGCGCTCGATCTCGGTCATGTATTCCTCGATGTATTCGAAGCTCGCGCCCTCGGGGCCGTTGACGATGATGAAAAACGCGCCGCGATCCTCGTAGGGCGCAAATTCCTGGTCGGTGTTCTGCAGCAGCCAGGCGGACCCGGCCACGAGACCGACGAACACCAGCGCGACCACGGCACGAACCTTGAGCACGGCGCCAAGGGCGCGCAGGTAACCGGTTTTGACGCCACCGAAAAAGCCCCGCACCCGATCGAACAGGCCCGGCCGGCTCGCGGCCTGTGAATCGTCGTTGGCCTGTCGCTTCTGCTGCAGGATCTTCGACGCCAGCATCGGGCACAGGGTCAGCGCCACCAGCGACGAAAAGCCCACCGCGGCCGCGATGGTGATCGCGAACTCGGTGAACAGGCGGCCGATATCGCCCTCGAGGAAGGTGATCGGCACGAACACGGAGATCAGCACCAGCGTGGTGGCGACCACCGCGAAGCCGACCTGCCTTGCACCCCGGTAGGCCGCGACCAGCGGCGATTCACCGAGCTCGTCCATGCGCCGGACGATGTTTTCCAGCATCACGATGGCATCGTCGACCACCAGGCCGATGGCCAGCACCAGCGCCAGCAATGTCAGCAGGTTGACGGAGAAGCCGGCCGCGTACATGACGATGAAGGTCGCGACCAGGGAAATGGGGACAGTGACAGCGGGAATCAGCATCGCCCGCAGCTTGCCGAGAAACAGGAAGATAACGAACACGACACAGCCGATCGCGATCGCCAGCGTGATATACACTTCGCGGATCGACGCCTCGATGAACACGGCCTCGTTGTAACTCGCCTCGATCTTCATACCCTCGGGCAGGTTGCCGTTGAGTCGTTCGGTCAGCGCGACCACCGCGTTGGCGACGTCGATGGTGTTGGCGGTCGATTGCTTGATCACGCCGATGCCGACCATGGGCACGGTATTGCCGCGGAAAAAGGTTCGGTCCTCGACGACCCCCATCCCGACCCGGGCGATGTCCCCCAGGCGCACCAGGTAGCCGTCCCTGCCCTCGGTAATGACGATCTGGTTGAAGTCCTCGGGGTTCTTGAAATTGCGGTCCACGCGGGCGCGGAACAGGCGCTCCTCGGATTCGAGCACGCCCGCCGGAAGTTCGACGTTCTCCGCGCGCAGGGCGCGCTCGACGTCGCCGACGGTCAGTTCCCGCGCGGCCATTTCCTGGCGATCGAGCCAGATGCGCATCGCGTAGCGCAGGCCGCCACCGACGCGCACGCGCGCGACGCCGTCGAGGGTCGAGTACTGGTCGACGAGGTAGCGCTCGGCGTAGTCGGTCAGCTCCGCCACGCTCATGCGGTCGCTGGTCAGGTTGCGCCAGACGATAACGTCGTCGTTGCTGTCGGCTTTCTGCACCTCCGGCGGATCCGCCTCTTCGGGCAGGTTGTCGGCGATGCCCGAGATGCGGTCGCGCACGTCGTTGGCCGCGGCATCGATATCGCGGTTGATCGAGAACTCGATCGTGACCCTCGATTCGCCGTCGGTCGATGCGGATTCGATGAACTCGATACCCTCGATGCCGGCGATGCGTTCCTCGACCACCTGGGTGATGCGGGTTTCGACGATATTGGCGGGGGCGCCGGGATAGGAGACCTCGACCGTGACCACCGGCGGGTTGATATCGGGGTATTCGCGCAGCGACAGGCGCTCGAACGCGACCAGGCCGAAGGCCACCAGCAGGATCGAGACGACGCTGGCGAATACCGGCCGCTTGATCGAGACGTCGGACAGGATCATTGCGCTTGCTCCGGGCTTGTCGGGGTCAGGATGCCGGCTGGTTCAGCAGCGCGCGCAGTTCGGTGTTGCCGTCGTCGCGCGCCTTGATCACGACCTGCGAACCCGGCCGGACGCGCGAGATGCCGTGGGTGACGATGCGGTCGCCGGCGCTGAGGCCGTCGAGGATTTCGACCTCGCCCTTGCGGCGCACGCCGAGCGAGATCGGCACCAGGTTCACCGATGTCGCCTCGTCGTTGTCGGCGACGGTGTAGACGAAGTGCTGCCGGCCACGGGTGATCACGGATTCCTCAGGAATTACCAGCGTGTTGCGCGGGTTGCTTTGCAGCTGCACGCGCATCAGCATGCCCGGGCGCAGCTGGCGGTCGGCGTTATCGATCAGCGCGCGCACGGAAATCGCGCGCGTGATCGGGTCGACCCGGCTGCTGATGCTGGCGACCTTACCGACGAACACGCGGTCGGGCCAGACGTTGGTCAGCGCCTCGATTTCGACACCGGTTTCGATCGCCGACAGGAATACCTCCGGCACAGAGAAATCCAGCTTCATGACGCTGTCGTCGTCGATCGTCGTGATCAGCGTGCCGGGCTGCATCAGCGTACCGATGCTGATGTCGCGCTGGCCGAGCACACCATCGAACGGCGCGACGATCTGGCGCTGGCGGATTTGCGACTCGATCGCCTTTATGCGCGCCTGCGAGGTCTGCAGCTCCAGCTTTTGCTCGTCGAGCGTCGACTCCGCCGCGACGCCGCTGCCGGACAGCGTGCTCAGGCGATCGACCTGTCTCCCCGCCTCGGCGGAGCGCGCCTGCTCTTCCAGTTTCAGCGCCAGTTCCTCGGCGGCGTCCATCTCCACCAGCAGCTTGCCGCGCTCGACACGCTGGCCGTCCTCGAAGTGGATGGCCGTGACGTACTCGGTCACCGTTGAGGTCAGCACGACGTTCTGGTTGGCCTTGAGCGTTCCGAGCGCCTCGATCTCGTTGACGAACGGCCGGCTGTCGACTTGGTAGACGAACACGGGCACGGGGCGCCCCTGTGCGAGCGCCGTTGCGGAGAACATCAGGGCGGTCAGGCCGAACATGACCGCGCGGACGGGTGTGGTGCTGAAAGACTGGTTCATCTGGGCTTCCCGGGCCAGTGAGTGAACGCGCCACGGCGCGATAGACAGATGTGTATACGCACCAAATCCGTAAGAGATCTAAGGCTAATTCGGTAAATTACGGTTTTTTCGGAAAATCAACGGGATAGCGCGCATTGCAGCGCAGCAGGGCTCGAGGAAACAGGCGCAACCCTGGTGCCGCCATGTCGTCATCCCCGCGCACCGCAATTTGCTCGTCATCCCCGCAAACCGCAACTTGCTCGTCATCCCCGCACAAGCGGGGATCTTGCATGACATTCTCGTCATCCCAGCACAGGCGCGGACCTTGTCTGACATTCTCGTCATCCCCGCGCAAGCGGGGATCTTGTAGGGCATCCTCGTCATCCCAGCACAGGCGCGGGCCTTGTCTGACATTCTCGTCATCCCCGCGCAAGCGGGGATCTTGTAGGGCATCCTCGTCATCCCAGCACAGGCGCGGGCCTTGTCTGACATTCTCGTCATCCCCGCGCAAGCGGGGATCTTGTGCAGCTGTCGAGATCGCGGAACGCGGGATCCCCGCCTGCGCGGGGATGACGTAGTAAATGGCGCGGGGATGACGTAGTAAATGGCGCGGGGATGACGGTCGAAATCAGGGGACAGGCCAAGTTATACGGAAGGAAAAAAACGGGCTGCCCCCATTTTTCAAGGCCCGTGCGCCAGTTTGCCATCCTGCATGCTAACCGGGGTCAGAGCACAGATGTCGCTAATATTAGCAATAACTGTGATCTGACCCCGAATGGGAGTGATCCGGCCAACATAGGTGTTACCTTTGTGACCGGTTTAATCCGTTACCGATGTGGCCGGTAGTACATTTTGCGAAGTTGGGGGCGCGCAAGGCAGCAGGCGCTGGCACGCGCGTCAGTTTGCCATCCGGTAGACGACACCGCGCTGCTTCGCGCGGTACATGTTCTCGTCGGCCACTTGCAGCAACTCACGCTCGGTTTGCCCGTCGCGGGGAAACTGCGCGCTGCCGATGTTGACGCCAACCGCGTCGGCGATATCGCCCAGGTGCATCGGGCGCTTGATGCTCTCGGCCACCACCGCCGCGCGCTGCTCGAGCGCCGTGCTGTCGGCCAGCCCGTCCAGCAGCAGCACGAACTCGTCGCCGCCCACGCGGGCGGCCAGGTCACATGACCTGATCGATGCCTGCAACCGCTGCGCAACGATCTTCAGCACCTCGTCACCGACTGCATGGCCGTAGGCATCGTTGATCGGTTTGAATTTCTCCAGGTCCATGTACAGCAGGCCGAACGGACTGGATTTTTCGATCGCCGATTGCAGCGCCTGCGACAGGCCGAGGCGATTGGCGAGACCGGTCAGGGGATCGGTCTCGGCCTGAAAGGTAATCTGGGTAATCTCCGAGTGCAGTTCACCGCTGTCACGCATGACCGCGATCGAGTAGCGCTCGCCATCGAGATCGATGTTCGCGATCGAGATGGAAACGGGCACCTCGGCACCCGCTTTATCGAGCCCGCGCACCAGCGGCCGGTCGCCCATGACGATCTGCTCACCGTGTGCATGAAAGTCCGCGAAATGCGACCGGTGGTCGCTGCGCTCGGATTCCGGGATCAGGCAGTCCAGCGGGCGGCCGACGAGTTCGTCGGGGCCGTAGCCGAGCAAGCCGCGCACCGAGTTGTTGGCGAAGGCGATATTGCCCGTACTGTCGACGATGACAACCGCGTCGGGCAGCAGGTTCAACAACTCGTCCAGTGCAAGGCTGGTCTTTTTCATGGCGTTGCTCGCGCCTTTTCCCCTCGATGTTTATGCGGGGTTGGCTCGAGTCTCTCGGCTCTATGCTTATATAGCAGGTTATCGACGAGTTGACGGACTACACGGCAAATCAGGGGCCTGGGTACTTCGGCAGATCGCTTCTACCCGAAGGGCATAAAGGCCCTGCGGGCCTGGCAATGACGAGGCAGGGGTCGGCCGACGGGGTGACGCGTCTCCGGGGGTGGGATTTCAGGTTTTGGGGAAGCTGGCGGCGGCGGCGAGGTAACAAACCAGGGCCAGGACGATCACGGCGTCGAAGCCGGCGTGGATCGCGAGCAGGGTCGCGAGGGTTGCGCTGATTACCGACGCGCAGCCGTTGATGCCCCAGGCCCAGGCGGTCAGCGCCGGCGGTGCGGTGGCGAGCGCGGACAGCCCCAGCGGAAAGGGCATGCCCATGCAAAAGCCGAGTGGTGCGATCAGCACGATGGCGAGCCCGATCTTCGACGCCAGCGGCCAGTCGCCCGCGAACTGCTGCAGCGGTTCGAATAGCGCGAGCTGCGCCAGGCCGAGCGCCACGATCGCGACGACCACGGTAACCAGCACGCGCTTCGAGCGCACCTGGCCGGCGAAGCGCTGCGACCAGGCGCTGCCGAGGCCCGCGGCCACCAGGAAAGACGCCAGCACCACCGCGGCGGCGTAAACGGGGTGGTGCAACAGCAGGATGAACTGCTGCAGGTAGACGATTTCGATCAGCAGGAAACCGAGCCCGAGGGCGAAGAAGTAGGTCACGATGCCAAGGTTACGGCGCGGTCTCGTTATGCGCGGGGTTTCGCGGCGAATGAACGCCAGCGGCAACAGGATCAGCAGCAGGCTCAACAGCAGCGCCAGCGCGAGCGTGATGACCAGCGTGAGATAGCCGGTCTCCAGCAGCGCGCCGCCGCCCTTTTGCCGCAGCTCGATCAGTTCGGGCAGGCTGCTCAGCTTCACGAAGTTGAAATGGAACGGGCGGTCGTCGGTGGCCGGCTCGAGATCGAACTTGTAGTCGCGCATGAAGCGCTCGTGCCCGTCACCGAGCAACGCGCGCGCTGCATCGTGGAAATAAGCCTGGTCGAACTGGTTGATGCGGTTGGCCTCGCTCGCCAGCATACCCGGGTACCAGGCCAGGTCGAACGAGCGCTGCGTGCAGAACTCCCGGATCGCGTCGATGTCGGCGCCATTGAATTCACCGTTCCTGACCAACAGCGTGCTGGTCTGCCAGCCGCGAATCAGCGCGAGGCGGCGGTCGACCCGTTCCACGCCCTCGGTTTCGAGCGCGGCGACCGCGCCGGCAAATAATTTCAGACTGTCGCGCGGCGGGATATCGATGCCGCTGGTAATCGCGAGGATGCCGTTGTCGGCGAGCCGGGCCAGCGCCAGCCGCAATGCCTCGACCGTGTAGAGATAGTTTTCGTTGAGCCCGTGCACGCCGCTGGCCCCGCCCCCGACCGCATCGAGGATCGGGAACTGGACCAGGTCGAAGCGCTCGTTCGATCCCTGCAGGAATCCCCGCGGCTCGGCGATGTGCAGCCTCACCTGAGGTAAATCGTATATGCGGCCGCTGAAATCGCCGAAGTCGTCGCGCACCAGCCCGGCCACCGCGGGATCGAGTTCGACCGCGTCGATCTGCCCTGCCCCGTGGTACAGCGCCTGCAGCACGCCGGCGCCACCGCCGGCCTCGAGGATCAGCACCCGGCGCGGTTTGCGCAGATGGTAAGGCAGCGCCGAGGTCAGGTAGTCGAGATAGCCGAGCTCGGCGAGGTCGCCGGTGAAGCGCGTAATGGCGCTCAGGCTGTCGCCGTCGATCACCAGGCCGAGCTGTGCGGGCGGTTCGCGCTCGGCGTTCAGGCTCATGCCCGGCGCGTGGCGCAGCGGTACGGTCTTGCTTTCCACCACGCTTACCTGCCCCAGCGGGCTGAAGCGTTCGGCGACCACCTGCGTACCCGGCATGCGCAGCAGCTGGGTCAGTCCCTTGTACTGCGAAAGTTGCGGCTCGGTCCAGTGCGCCGGTAGCAGGATCAGGCACAGCGCGGCCACCGGCAGGCCGACCAGCACCGGCGCCAGGCGTCCGCGGCACTCGATCCACAGCACCGCCGCGGCGGCGAAACCCGCGAACGACACCAGCCGCAGCGCCGCGTCCGGCGACAGCTGGAACAGCAGCGCGATAATCGCGGCCGCGCCGATGCCGGCGCCGACCAGGTCGAAGGCGTAGATGCGCGCGAGCGACTGGCGGAACTGCATCAGCGCGAGCCCGATCAGGTTGGCGGCGAAGAAGAACGGCAGCGCCAGCAGCAGGATGACCAGCGCCAGGCGCAGCCAGTGGTCGTGATCCCAGATCAGCTCCTCGGGATTGAACGACAAATGCTGCGCCAGCGCGAAACACAGCAGCGCGCCGATGCCGAAGCCGCAGGCCTGGAGCGCGGCGAACCCGCGGAAACGGTTTTCGAGCTGCTTGCGGACGAGCACCAGGAAGCTGCCGCTGGCGCCGAAGCCGAGCAGCGCGACGCTGACGACGAGGTAGGCGAAGTGGTGCCACTGGATCAGCGAGAACAGCGACATCAGCAGCACTTCGTAGGCCAGCACCGCCGCCGAGATCAGCGCGATCGCCAAGCGTGGCTGGGCAGCGGGTGCCAGGGCTAGTGTTCCCCGGTCAGCGGCACGAACCTGACGGGCAGCACCTGGCGCGTCCTGACCTGTTCGTTTTGATCGCGCGTGATCAATAGTAACTGCTGGGTCGAAAACGGGCTGCCGACCGGGATGATCATTTTCGCGCCCGTTCTCAGCTGTTGCAGCAGCGGCGACGGCACGTGGCTGGCCGCGGCGGTGACGATGATGGCGTCGAACGGCGCCTCGTCAGGCCAGCCGTAATACCCGTCGCCCGCGCGCACCTCGACCTGGTCGTAGCCGAGCCGTGGCAGGCGCTCCGCGGCCTGCTCGGCCAGTGCCGGGATGATTTCGATGCTCCAGACGCTGGCGCCGAATTCCGCCAGCACCGCGGCCTGGTAGCCGGAGCCGGTGCCGATCTCGAGCACGCGCTGGCCCGGTTCGAGATCCAGCAGGTCGGTCATGATGGCAACGATGTAGGGCTGCGAAATGGTCTGCCCGTGGCCGATCGGCAGCGGTCGATTGCGGTAGGCCGCGTCGACCAGGTCGTCCGGGACGAATTCGTGCCGGGGGACCCGGGCCATCGCCTCGAGCACGCGGGCGTCGAGCGCGGTTCGGCGGAGATAGTCGCTGGTGGCGCGCACGTCGGCCTCGATCAGGCGGATCATGTGCTGGCGACTGTCGTGGTAGGGATCGCTGGCCTGCGCGGCCGCGCCCAGGCCGATGGCGACGAGCAGCAACAGGGGCGCGATTGCGGCGCTGACGGGGTGGCGCGTTGAAACCGGTCCGGCCATGAGCGTGCATACTGCCTGTGCCTTTGTGCTGAACCGCAGTATAAACCCGCAGTCTCTCCCGGCCAATTTTCGCGTTTTCGAGACCGCCGGGGTTTTCATCGTGCGCACGCTGGACACCCATACTGACTCACACCAGTCTGTCACCCCGCGGCTTGACCGGGCCGCGCAAGTCGCGGCACCCGGAAATAACTTGTCACCCCGCGGCTTGACCGCGGGGTCCAGGCCGCGGGGCGACCTAAAACGGGGTCAGACCCCGATATTTCCTCGTATCAGTAAAAACTGTGATCTGACCCCAGAATCTTGCGTCATCCCCGCGCAAGCGCACTGCTGTCCGGGATATTTTAAACGCCTGATCAAAAACACTTTTAAAAACGATGTTTTGGTACGCTAAAGCCGTACTCCGACTTAATTCTCTACCTCTTGAGTTGTCATC
>JASJCI010000009.1 GCA_030066085.1 Gammaproteobacteria bacterium
CATGCCCCGGGTCGCTTTTTGTGCGCCCGGAAATGCCGGGCGACAGCAGCCGGGAAACCTTATACCCGATATCAGTTTTTGCCGACCGGCGACCAGTTTTCTTGACACTCGGATAGCTGCCACAATAGACTGGCGCCCTGAGTTTCAGGCGCGGTTTTTCAAGGGGATAGAGACGCTCCATGCTTGGCAATTACCTGCCGATTTTGATCTTCATGTGCCTGACGCTGATCATGGGATCGGTCTTCATCATACTGGGTAAACTGCTCGGGCCGTCACGCCCGGACGCGGAAAAGAATTCCCCCTACGAATGCGGCTTCGAGGCCTTCGAGGACAGCCGCATGAAGTTCGACGTACGCTATTACCTGGTCGCGATCCTGTTCATCATTTTCGACCTTGAAATCGCGTTCCTGTTTCCGTGGGCGGTTGTGCTCGACGAGATCGGCACCTTTGGCCTGGCGGCCATGGGTATCTTCCTGTCGGTGCTCGTCGTCGGGTTTATCTATGAATGGAAGAAGGGAGCGCTGGAATGGGAATAGAAGGCGTATTCGAGCAGGGATTCGTGACCACCTCGGCGGACAAACTGATCAACTGGGCGCGCACCGGATCCATGTGGCCGATGACCTTCGGCCTGGCCTGCTGCGCGGTCGAGATGATGCAGGCCGGGGCGTCGCGTTACGATCTCGATAGATTCGGCATTATTTTTCGGCCGTCGCCACGCCAGTCCGACGTGATGATCGTTGCCGGTACCCTGGTCAACAAGATGGCGCCGGCACTGCGCAAGGTATATGACCAGATGGCGGAGCCGCGCTGGGTGATTTCGATGGGGTCCTGCGCCAACGGCGGCGGCTATTACCACTACTCCTACTCGGTAGTGCGCGGCTGTGACCGCGTGGTGCCGGTCGATGTCTACGTGCCGGGCTGCCCGCCCACCGCGGAAGCACTGCTGTACGGCATCCTGCAGTTGCAGGCCAAGATCAAACGCACCAATACGATTGCCCGCTGATGGCTGCTCAGGATTCCTCTCGGCAATTCGCGGAGACGCTGCGCGCGGCGCTGGGCGAACAGGTGGAAACGGTCATCGAAGTCCTCGGTGAAGTCACGCTGGAGATTGCGCCGGCACAACTCGTCGAGGTCGCTACCCGGCTGCGTGACGACAGCGAATTTCGCTTTCAGCAACTGACCGACATCTGTGGCGTCGACTATTCGCAGTATGGTCGCGACGAATGGCATACCGAGGAAGCGACCCGCACCGGCTTCAGCCGTGGCGTGTCGGAAGACGGCAGCACGGGACGCCTCAGTTTTGGCGACGATCTCGAATCGGCGGCCACGCAGGGGCGGCGTTTCGCGGTGGTGTACCACCTGCTGTCCTATGCTCACAACCGTCGCCTGCGCCTGCGGGTATACGCCGCGGACGACGATTTCCCGGTGGTGCCCACCGTCATCGGGATCTGGAAGTCGGCGGACTGGTTCGAGCGCGAAGCCTTCGACCTGTTCGGCATCCTGTTCAGCGGCCACCCGGATCTGCGCCGTATCCTGACCGACTACGGATTTGTCGGGCACCCGTTCCGCAAGGATTTTCCGCTCGTCGGGCATGTCGAAATGCGTTACGACCCCGAGCGCGAGCGCGTGGTCTACGAGCCCGTGAGCATCGAACCGCGGGTACTGGTGCCGCGCGTGCGCCGCGAGGACCATCGTTACGTCGTTGATGCACCCGATGCGGAACCCGAGGAGGCCGCGGAAGATGCCTGAAATTCGTAACTACACGCTGAACTTCGGCCCACAGCATCCGGCCGCGCACGGCGTGCTGCGCCTCGTGCTCGAGATGGACGGCGAGGTGATCGAACGCGCCGATCCGCATATCGGGCTGCTGCATCGTGCTACCGAGAAGCTGGCCGAGACCAAGCCTTTCAACCAGACCATCGGTTACATGGATCGCCTCGACTACGTATCGATGATGTGTAACGAGCACGGTTACGTCATGGCGATCGAAAAGCTGCTGGGCGTCGAGGTGCCGCTGCGTGCGCAGTACATTCGGGTGATGTTCGACGAGATCACGCGCATCATGAATCACCTCATGTGGATCGGGACCCACGCGCTCGATGTTGGTGCCATGACCATGTTTCTTTACGCGTTCCGCGAGCGCGAAGACCTGATGGACATGTACGAGGCGGTGTCCGGCGCACGCATGCACGCAACCTACTACCGTCCTGGCGGCGTCGCGCGTGACTTGCCCGATCGCATGCCGCAGCACCAGGAAAGCCGCTGGCGCAGCAAGAAGGAGGCCGACCGGCTCAACGAAAACCGGCAGGGCAGCCTGCTCGATTTTGCCGACGACTTTACCCGTCGTTTCCCGGGCTACGTCGACGAGTACGAAACCCTGCTGACCGATAACCGCATCTGGAAGCAGCGCACCGTGGGAATCGGCGTCGTATCCGAGGAGCGTGCCTACCAGCTCGGTTTCACCGGACCCATGCTGCGCGGCTCCGGGGTTGCCTGGGATCTGCGCAAGAAACGACCCTACGAGGTGTACGACCGGGTCGATTTCGATATCCCGATCGGCACCAGTGGTGACTGCTACGACCGTTATCTCGTGCGCATGGAGGAAATGCGCCAGTCGAACCGCATCATCCGCCAGTGCATCGACTGGTTGCGCGCCAATCCCGGCCCCGTGGTCAGCGATAACCACAAGGTGGCGCCACCGCGGCGCGAGCAGGCCAAGGCCGATATGGAGAGCCTGATTCATCACTTCAAGCTCTTCACCGAGGGGTATACCGTGCCGGCCGGCGAAGTCTACGCCGCGGTCGAGCATCCGAAAGGCGAATTCGGCGTGTATCTCGTGTCCGACGGCGCCAACAAGCCTTACCGGGTCAAGGTGCGCGCCCCCGGATTTGCGCACCTGTCGGCGATGAACGAAATGGCGCAGGGCCACATGCTGGCCGACGTGGTTGCGATCATCGGCACCCAGGACATCGTTTTCGGCGAGATCGACCGCTGATGGCTGACGCAACCGAATCCGGCATCGCCCTGCTGACCGCGCACACGCGCGAGGAAATCGACGGCTGGATTGCCCGTTTCCCGCCCGAGCACAAGCGTTCGGCGGTGCTGCAGGCGCTGATCGCGGCGCAACACCAGAACCAAGGGTACCTGACTACCGACCTGATGGATGCGGTTGCCGAGTACCTCGAACTGCCGCCGATCCAGGTCTACGAGGTCGCGACTTTTTACTCGATGTTCGAGACCCGGCCGGTGGCCCGGCACAATGTCGCGATCTGCACCAATATCTCCTGCATGCTGATGGGGTCGGATACGATCGTCGAGCACGTCGAGAAAAAGCTCGGCATCAAGATCGGCGAGAGTACCGAGGACGGCCGCATTTACCTCAAGTGCGAGGAAGAGTGCCTCGCGGCCTGCGCGGGTGGACCGATGATGCAGGTCGATCACGTTTATCACACCGAGTTGACCCCGGAAAAGGTCGACCAAATTCTGGACGCACTGGATTAGGCATGGCGAACGAAGTCTGTTACGCAACCAAGCAATTCGACGAGCCCTGGACGCTCGAATCATACCTCGAGATTGGTGGCTACGAGGCCCTGAAGAAGGTTTACGGCGGTGGCATGACGCCCGAGGAAGTTATCGAGGAGGTCAAGGCCTCGGGACTGCGTGGCCGCGGCGGTGCGGGTTTCCCGACCGGTCTGAAGTGGAGCTTCATGCCGCGCAACGCGCCCGGCCAGAAGTACATCGTGTGCAACTCGGACGAATCCGAGCCCGGTACCTGCAAGGATCGCGACATCCTGCGTTTCAATCCGCACGCGCTGGTGGAGGGTATGGCTATCTGCGGTTACGCGATCGGTGCAACCGTCGGTTACAACTACATGCGCGGCGAGTTCATGGACGAGGTGTTTCAGCGTTTCGAAAACGCGGTACGCGAAGCCTACGAACTGGGGTACCTCGGCAAGAACATTCTCGGCAGCGGCGTCGACTTCGATCTCTATCCCACGCTTGGCGCGGGCGCCTACATCTGCGGCGAAGAGACCGCGCTGCTGGAATCACTCGAGGGCAAGAAGGGCCAGCCCCGCTACAAGCCGCCGTTTCCGGCCAACTTCGGTCTATACGGCAAACCGACTACGATCAACAATACCGAGTCACTGGCCTCCACCCCGTCCATCATCCGCAACGGCGCGCAGTGGTTCGCCGATCTCGGCATTCCCAACAACGGCGGCGTCAAGTGCTTCTCGGTGTCGGGTCACCTGAATCGTCCGGGCAACTTCGAGATCTCGCTCGGCACGCCGTTCAGCGAGCTGCTGGAAATGGCGGGCGGAGTCAGGGACGGTCACCAGCTCAAGGCCGTGATTCCGGGAGGTTCGTCGGTACCGGTGTTGCCCGGTGAAATCATGATGCAGTGCACGATGGATTACGATTCGATTGCCAAGGCCGGCTCCATGCTCGGTTCCGGCGCGGTCATCGTCATGGACGAAACCACCGACATGGTGCGCGCGCTGCAGCGTATCTCGCGTTTTTATTTTTCCGAATCCTGCGGGCAGTGCACCCCCTGTCGCGAGGGTACGGGCTGGCTTTATCGCATGCTGACCCGCATCGTCGAAGGCAAGGGCCGGCCCGAGGATATCGAGCAACTCGAAGAGGTGTCGCACAAGATCGAGGGGCGAACGATTTGCGCGCTTGGCGATGCCGCCGCCATGCCGGTATGGAGTTTTATCAAACATTTCCGCCACGAGTTCGAGTATTACGTCGAACACAAGCGCTCGCTGGTCGAGAACGCAGCCTGACGGAATCGATATGAGCGACAACATCACCATCACCATCAACGGCCGGGAAATCGAAACCCAGCCAGGCAAGCTGCTGATCGACGTTGCCGACGAAAACGACATCGTGATCCCGCGCTTCTGTTACCACAAGCGCCTGTCGGTGGCGGCCAACTGCCGCATGTGCCTGGTCGAGATCGAGCGCGCGCCGAAGCCCATGCCGGCCTGTGCGACCCAGTGCATGGACGGCATGGTGGTACAGACCCGCTCGCCGAATGCCATAGCGGCACAGAAAGCCACCATGGAATTCCTGCTGATCAACCATCCGCTGGACTGCCCGATCTGCGACCAGGGCGGTGAATGTGAACTGCAGGACGTGGCGATGGGCTTCGGCGAGGGTATTTCGAAGTACACCGAGTCCAAGCGCGTGGTCATGGACAAGAACATCGGCCCGCTGATTGCGACCGATTTCACGCGCTGCATCCACTGTACCCGCTGCGTACGTTTCGGTGACGAAATCGCCGGCATGCCGGAGCTCGGCGCGACCGGCCGCGGCGAACACATGGAAATCGGCACTTACATCGAGAAATCGATCATTTCCGAGCTTTCCGGCAATGTAATCGACGTCTGCCCGGTCGGCGCGCTGACTGCCAGGCCGTCGCGATACACCGCGCGGCCCTGGGAAATGACCCAGCACTCGGCGATTTCACCGCACGATTGCGTCGGTTCCAACCTGTTCGTGCACGCCCGCGGCAATGAAGTCATGCGCATCGTGCCGCGCGAGAACGATGCGATCAATGAATCGTGGATCTCTGATCGCGATCGTTTCAGCTACCCCGCGCTCAAGTCGGAGCGGCGTATCCTGCAGCCGATGCTGCGCGAGCAGGGAGAACTGCGAGCGGTAGACTGGGAAACCGCGCTCAACGCGGCCGCCACGCGGCTGGCGGAGGCGGCTGGCAGCCTGGCCGCGCTGGTCAGTCCGCAGGCAAGCCTGGAAGAACAGTTCCTGGCGCAGAAACTCCTGCGAGCGCTCGGCTCGAACAACATCGATCACCGGCTGCAGCAGGTCGATTTCTCGAGCCAGGACAAGGAACCGGTAATGCCGTGGCTGGGGCGTTCGCTGGCGTCGCTGGAGCATCTCGATGCGGCCCTCATCGTTGGCGGCAACCTGCGCTTCGAGCAGCCCCTGCTGTCACATCGGCTGCGCAAGGCGGCGCTGCACAACAGTGCGCGCATCTCGTCGATCGGACATCTGCGCGGACAATACAATTTCCCGCTGCAGCATGACCTGGCCGGATCGGCGGCAGGTCTCGTAGCGCATCTCGCGGCGGTTGCCGCGGCGCTGGTCGAGTCGGGCGAGGCGGCCTTGAATCAAGGTCTGGCCGCGGTCGTTGCCGGTGCCAGCGTCGAAACATCGCATCGCGCGATCGCCGATGCATTGAAGACGGCCGAACAAACCGCGCTGATCGTCGGCATCCAGGCTTTGGCCAGTCCCCACTGGGCACTGATCAGGGAGCTTTGCGAGGCTATCACCGAGCGCACCGATGCTACCCTCGGCTACCTCTCGATATCGGCCAACAGCGCAGGCGCCTGCCTCGCCGGGGCAACGCCGCATCGTGGTCCGGCCGCTATCGCGCTGGATTCGCCGGGAGAAGACGCTGCGCGGATCCTGGCGGGCAAACACAAGCTGTTGCTGAGCTTCGGGCTCGATCCGATGCTGGATACCCCGGCCGTACAGCCGCTATCCGACAACAACGAGTCGGTCATCGCGGTCAGCAGCTTCGACAACGATTTTATCCAGCAGCAGGCCGAGATCGTGTTGCCGCTGGCGGCGGTGTTCGAGACCTCGGGTACTTTCGTCAACGTCGAGGGCCTGTGGCAGAGTTTTCGCGGCTGTGTCGCTGCGCGCGGCGAAAGCCGGCCCGGCTGGAAGATACTCACCGCACTTGGCCGGGCACTGTCGCTCGACGGCTTCGACTACGCGGATTCCGCGGCGGTCCGGGCCGAGGTCCGCGAGCTTTGCAGCGAAGTCAGCCTGAGTAACCTCTGCGGGGTCGAGGCAGGCGCCCGCACGCTGCCCGAGGAACCGGGCGGAGTGCAGAAGATCGGCCTTACTCCCATTTATGCCTGCGACGAAATGGCGCGCCTGTCGAAACCGCTGCAGGCGACGCCGCTAATGCGCACGATGGGTTCGGTTGCGATAAACGGCGAACAGGCACAACAGAGCAAGCTGCACAAAGCCGAACAGGTGCAGGTCAAGCAGGGCAAGGGCACGGGTGTGCTGCCGCTGCTGATCGATGACAGTGTTCCCCCGGGTTGCGCCTGTGTACCGATGGGGCTCGATTCGGTACGCCACCTGTCCGCGCCCTTCGGCAAGGTCTCACTGGAGAAGGTTTCGTGACGGATTTCTTCCTCCCGCTGTGGAACTGGCTGCACGAGTACGTGCAGTACACGCTGGCCAGCGGGGCCAAGGCACTGGCGATACTGCTACCGCTGTTCATCGTCGTGGCTTACTACACGCTTGCCGAACGCAAGGTCATTGGCTACATGCAGATGCGCAAGGGACCCAACCGGGTTGGACCCAGGGGGCTGTTCCAGCCATTCGCTGACATGTTCAAGCTGATGGTCAAGGAAATCATCGTTCCGACCAACGCCAACCGCTACCTGTTTATCATCGCGCCGGTGCTGACATTCGCGCCGGCGATGGCGGCCTGGGCGGTGGTGCCGTTCGACGCCGACCTGGTGTTTGCCGATATCAATGCCGGCTTGCTGTACATACTCGCGATGACCTCACTCGGCGTCTACGGGGTCATCATCGCCGGCTGGGCGTCGAATTCGAAGTACGCGCTGCTCGGCGCGATGCGTTCCGCGGCACAGATCGTCGCCTACGAGATCGCCATGGGATTCGCGCTGGTGGGCGTTCTCATGCTCGGCGGATCGCTGAACCTCGGTGCTATCGTCAACGCGCAGGCCGGCGGCTGGAGCGAATGGTTTGTCATCCCGCTACTGCCGCTGTTTTTTGTCTACCTGATCTCGGGCGTGGCCGAAACCAACCGTGCGCCCTTCGACGTGGCCGAGGGCGAGTCGGAGATCGTGGCCGGTTTTCACGTCGAGTATTCCGGCATGGCCTTCGCGGTATTCTTCCTCGCCGAATACGCCAACATGATCCTGATATCGATGCTGTGTGCGCTGATGTTCCTCGGTGGCTGGCTGAGTCCCGTGCCGGATCTCATCGGCGATGGCATCGGCTGGCTGTTCCTGAAGACCGCGCTGTTCATGTGGCTCTACCTGCATTTCCGCGCCACCTTTCCGCGCTACCGCTACGATCAGATCATGCGCCTGGGCTGGAAAGTGTTGCTGCCCGTAACCATCGTCTGGCTGTTCGTCGAGGGAATCGCGATCTATTTCGAGGTGCCGCTGTTCGTATAAGACCATGTTTGCCAAGATTCATTATTACCTGAAGAGTTTCCTTTTCCTCGAACTGCTCAAGGGCCTCGGTGTCACCGGGCGCTACTTCTTTCGCAAGAAGGTTACCGTGCAGTACCCCGAGCAGAAGACCCCGATCAGCCCGCGCTTCCGCGGCCTGCACGCGCTCAGGCGTTATGCCAACGGCGAAGAGCGCTGTATTGCCTGCAAGCTGTGCGAAGCGGTGTGCCCGGCACTGGCGATTACGATCGAGTCGGAGCAGCGCGAAGACGGCACGCGGCGCACGACACGCTACGACATCGACCTGTTCAAGTGCATCTACTGCGGTTTCTGCGAGGAAGCCTGCCCGGTCGACTCGATCGTCGAAACCAATATTTTCGAGTACCACTTCGAAAATCGCGGTGAAAACATCATGACCAAGGAAAAACTGCTCGAAATCGGCGACAAGTACGAGGCGCAGCTGGCCGCCGACCGTGCCGCGGACGCGCCTTATCGCTAGGAAAAAACATGGTTGAGTCGATCATCTTTTACGTCTTCGCGATCTCGACCGTGACCACGGCGACCGCGGTCGTGACGGTGCGAAATCCCGTGCATGCGGCGCTGTTCCTGGTGCTGACATTTTTCACCAGCGCGATTATCTGGATGACGCTCGAGGCCGAGTTCCTTGCGATTACGCTGGTGCTGGTTTACGTCGGTGCAGTCATGGTGCTGTTCGTATTCGTCGTCATGATGCTCGATATCAACATTGCCCTCCTGCGCGAGGGTTTCGTGCGCTACCTGCCGCTGGGCCTGCTGGTCGCTCTGGTCATGCTCGGCCTGATGGTCAGCGTCGTTACCAGCGATATCTTCGTGCTCGATGCGGCTTCCGAACCGGTGCCGAAACCGGCCGACTACAGCAACACCGAGGCGCTTGGGCGCGTGCTCTATACCGAGCACGTGTTCGCCTTCGAGGTGGCCGCGGTAATCCTGCTGGTGGCTATCATCGCCGCCATCGCGCTGACCATGCGCAAGCGACCGCAGACCAAGTACCAGGACCCCGCGTCGCAGATTCGCGTGCGCAAGGCCGATCGTCTGCGTATCGTCAAGATGCCGGCCGGGGAGGACTGACGATGACGGTTGGTCTCAGCCACTACCTGATACTCGCCGCGGTGCTGTTCAGCATTTCTATTGCCGGTATCGTCATCAACCGCAAGAACATCATCATCCTGCTGATGTCGATCGAACTCATGCTGCTGGCGGTGAACATTAATTTCATCGCCTTTTCGCATTACCTCGACGACCTCGCCGGGCAGGTCTTCGTGTTTTTTATCCTGACGGTTGCCGCGGCCGAGGCCGCCATTGGCCTCGCCATCCTGGTGGTGCTGTTCCGCAACCGGCGATCGATCAACGTCGAGGATATCAAGGAGCTGAAATGGTAAGCGCTGACCCGGTGAGCCTGACATGACAGCCCACGGCACGATAAGCATGGAGACCGTATACCTCGCTATCCCGCTGGCATCGCTGTTAGGCGCCGTCATCGCCGGTTTTTTCGGTCGCCAGATCGGCCGCGCCGGCGCTCACTCGGTCACGATCCTCGGTGTCGGCATATCCTGCCTGCTGTCGCTGGTGGTGCTCAAGCATCACGTTTTCGATGGCGCGGCGATCTATAACCAGTCCGTCTATACCTGGATGGTCAGCGACGGGATCCGCTTCGAAATCGGCTTCCTCGTCGATGGCCTGACTGCGCTGATGATGGTCGTCGTGACCAGCGTGTCGCTGGCGGTGCACGTCTATACCATCGGCTACATGCATGACGACCCCGGTTACCAGCGGTTTTTCAGCTACATTTCGCTGTTCACCTTCGCCATGCTGATGCTGGTCATGTCGAACAATTTCCTGCAGCTGTTCTTCGGCTGGGAAGCGGTGGGGCTGGTGTCGTACCTGCTGATCGGCTTCTGGTACAAGAAACCGACCGCGATCTACGCCAACCTGAAAGCCTTCCTGGTCAACCGGGTCGGTGATTTCGGCTTCCTGCTCGGTATCGCGGTGCTGCTGATGTACACCGGTTCGCTGGACTACTACGAGGTGTTTGATCGCGCCGACTCGATGCTCGGCCAGACCATGGAAGTCATTCCCGGCTCGGCCTGGGACGTGATTACCCTGGCCTGTATCCTGCTGTTTATCGGCGCCATGGGCAAGTCGGCGCAGGTGCCCCTGCACGTCTGGCTACCCGATTCGATGGAAGGTCCGACACCGATCTCGGCGCTGATACACGCCGCGACCATGGTTACCGCGGGCATCTTCATGGTGGCGCGTATGTCGCCATTGTTCGAACTGTCCGAGACCGCGCTGTCGGTGGTTATCATTATTGGCGCGACCACGGCGTTTTTCATGGGCCTGATCGGCATCGTGCAGAACGATATCAAGCGCGTGGTTGCCTACTCGACTCTTTCACAGCTCGGCTACATGTGCGTGGCGCTCGGTGCGTCGGCTTACTCGGCGGCTATTTTTCACCTCATGACGCACGCATTTTTCAAGGCGCTGCTGTTCCTTGCCGCGGGTTCGGTGATCATCGCGATGCACCACGAGCAGGATATCCGCAAGATGGGCGGGTTGAAAAAATACATGCCGATTACCTACTGGGTATCGTTGCTGGGTTCGCTGGCGTTGATCGGGTTCCCGGGCTTCGCCGGCTATTTTTCCAAGGACGCGATCCTGGTCGCGACGCAAAATGCCGAGGTCTGGGGAGCGGGGTATGCCTATCTCTGCGTGCTGCTCGGGGTATTCGTCACCGCGTTCTATTCGTTCCGCATGTTCTTCCTCGTGTTCCATGGCGAGGAACGCATGGACAAGCATACGAAGGAACACCTGCACGAAACACCCTGGGTGGTGACCGGTCCGCTGGTTGCGCTCGCCATTCCGTCGGTCATCATCGGCTGGATCACGATCGAGGCGGTACTGTTTGGCGGCGTGTTCGACGGCGCGATCATGGTCATGCCCGATCACGGTGCGATGGCGGCGGTGGCCGAGGTCTTTACCAGCCCGGCCGGGTTCGTGCTGCACGGTTTCGTTGGTCCCGCGGTTTATCTCGCGGCCGCGGGTGTCATCGCGGCCTGGTACCTGTACCTGAAGCAACCGGAGCTGGCCACGCAGCTGAGGGCGAAGCTGGCGTTGCCTTACCGGATTCTGGAAAACAAGTATTACTTCGATCGCGTCAACGAAGCGGTGTTCGCCACCGGCAGCCGGGGTATCGGCCAGGTGCTGTGGCGTATCGGCGATGCGTTGATGATCGATGGGCTGGTGGTCAACGGCAGCGCGCGCCTGGTGGGCTGGTTTTCGAGCATTGCGCGCTACGTGCAGACGGGGTACCTGAATCACTACGCGTTCGCGATGATTTCGGGGCTGATCCTGCTGCTTGGCTGGATGATTCTGGGTTGATCGGGGCCCGGGCTGATAAACGAACAAACACAAGCATAAATACAGAACAACGACAGGGTAACAACAGACGATGTACGCAGACTGGCCATTGCTGAGCCTCGTGATCTGGACGCCGATTCTGGGTGGCGTACTGGTGCTGTTTGCCGGCGACCGGGAACCCTCGGGCGCGCGCAAGATCGCGCTGGTCGTATCCCTGGTGACCTTTGCGCTGTCGATCCCGCTGTACACGCAGTTCAACAGCGAAACTCACCTGATGCAGTTCGTCGAGCGCCACTCCTGGATCGATGCCTTCAATATCGAGTACTACGTCGGTATCGACGGCATCTCGATGCCGTTGATCCTGCTGACCTCGTTCATGACCATTATCGTGATCATATCCGCCTGGCAGGTGATCCAGTACCGCGCGTCGCAATACATGGCGGCCTTCCTGATCATGGAAGGTTTCATGATAGGTACCTTCTCTGCGCTCGATGCGATCCTGTTCTATATCTTTTTCGAGGCGATGCTGATCCCGATGTTCATCGTCATCGGCGTCTGGGGCGGCGCCAACCGGATTTACGCCACGTTGAAGTTTTTCCTCTATACCTTCATCGGTTCGGTGCTAATGCTGGTGGCGCTGATCTACATGTACAGCCAGTCGGGCAGTTTCGCGATATTCGATTTTCACCACCTGCGGCTCGACCTCACCGAACAGGTGCTCATCTTTCTCGCGTTCCTGGTCGCGTTCGCGGTCAAGGTACCGATGTGGCCGGTGCATACCTGGCTGCCGGATGCGCACGTCGAGGCGCCCACCGGCGGCTCGGTCATCCTGGCGGCGATCATGCTGAAGATTGGCGGCTACGGTTTCCTGCGTTTCAGCCTGCCGATCACGCCGGACGCGAGCGCCGAACTCGACTGGCTGATCATTACCATGTCGCTGACCGCGGTGGTCTACATCGGCTTCGTCGCGCTGGTGCAGCGCGATATGAAGAAACTCATTGCCTATTCGTCGATCGCGCACATGGGGTTCGTTACCCTCGGTTTTTTCATCGTTTTCCGCATCCTCGATTCGGAGCAGGGCAGCGCCGGCGCCGGCCTTGCGCTCGAAGGCGGCATGGTGCAGATGATTTCGCACGGCTTTATTTCGGGGGCGATGTTCCTCTGTGTCGGCGTCCTCTATGATCGCGTGCACAGTCGCCAGATCGCCGACTATGGCGGGGTGGTCAATACCATGCCGGTGTTCGCGGCCTTCGTGGTATTTTTCGCCATGGCGAACGCGGGGCTGCCGGGAACGTCCGGATTCGTCGGCGAATTCATGGTGATCCTGGCGAGCTTCAAGGCCAGCTTCTGGATTGCGTTCCTGGCGGCGACCACGCTGATCCTGGGCGCTGCCTACACCCTCTGGATGGTCAAGCGAGTCGTCTACGGCGAAATCGCCAATGATAACGTGGCCGCGCTGGAAGACCTGAACCGGCGGGAATTCCTGTTCCTGGCGATTCTCGCGATCGCGGTGCTCGCGCTCGGGCTGTGGCCGGCGCCGCTGGTCGACGTCATGCATCCGACCATCGATAACCTGCTCAACCACATCGCGGTGCCGAAGATATGACGACTGAATTCGTTCCGCCGGACCTGATGCCCGCGCTGCCGGAAATGGTCATGCTCGGCATGACCTGCCTGGTACTCGTGGTCGACCTGTTTCTGCCGCAGGAAAAACGCGGCTTTACGCTGTTGCTGTCGATATCGACCCTGTTGCTCGCAGTACTCGCGGTCGGCGCGGTGGCGCCATCCAGCGGGTCGGTCAGCAGTTTCGGCGGAAGTTTTATCCTCGACCAGCTCGCCGTGGTGCTCAAGATCGCAACCTGCGTCGTGACGATACTGGTGTTCATCTACTCGCGCGATTACCTCAAGGACCACGACATCTATCGCGGCGAATACTACGTGCTCGGCCTGTTCGCGACCCTGGGAATGATGGTCATGATCTCGGCGCATTCTTTCCTGCTGGTATATCTGGGTCTCGAATTGCTGTCGCTGTCGCTGTACGCGATGATCGCGTTCAATCGCAATTCGCTGGCGGCGTCGGAATCTGCCATGAAATACTTCGTGCTCGGAGCGATGGCTTCGGGCCTGTTGCTGTACGGCATTTCGATCTTTTACGGCATCACCGGCACGCTCGACATCAACGCGGTGTCGGCCGCGATCGACGGCCAGATCGAACAGAATCCGACCGCGCTCGCTTTCGCGCTGACCTTTGTCGTCGTCGGCCTCGCGTTCAAGCTCGGAGCCGTGCCGTTCCACATGTGGCTGCCGGATATCTACCAGGGTTCGCCGACCGCGGTCACGCTGTTTATCGGCACCGCGCCCAAGATCGCGGCCTTCGCGATGGCCATTCGCCTGCTGGTCGACGGCCTGTCCGGGCTGCAGCTGGACTGGTCGCAGATGCTGACCGCGCTGGCGCTGGCTTCGCTGGCGCTCGGTAACGTAATCGCGGTGGCGCAGACCAATTTCAAACGCCTGCTCGCCTATTCGACCATATCGCATGTCGGCTTCATCCTGCTCGGTATCATCGCCGGCACCGCCAGCGGTTTTGCATCGGCGATGTTTTACACCATCACCTACGCGATCACGTCCGCGGTCGCCTTTGGCGTATTGATCATGCTTAATCGCAAGGGTTTCGAAGCGGAAAACATCAGCGACCTGGCGGGACTCAACGACAGCAATCCCTGGTACGCGGCGCTGCTCGCAATCGCGATGTTCTCGATGGCAGGCGTGCCGCCCACGGTAGGCTTCTACGCCAAGCTGTCGGTGCTGCAGGCCGTGGTGCAGATCGACATGATCTGGCTCGCGATAGTGGCGGTGCTGTTCTCGGTCATTGGCCTGTTTTACTACCTGCGCGTGATCAAGGTCATGTATTTCGACGCACCGGCGAGTGAGCAGGCGATCACGATCAAGGATGCACTCGATGTCAAGGTCATCCTGGGCGCCAACTCGCTGTCCCTGATCGTGCTCGGAATTTTCCCGTCGCTGCTGATGGCCTATTGCCTGCTGGCTTTCGCCTGATCGGGGCGGTGACACGGCAGCGCGCGAGGGCCGGCGGCAGGCCAGCGGTGGCCGCTCCGGGCGTGGCGTAAATTTTCACCAAACGGTGCGCGTAACCCCTTGTAAATTTACCCCAACCTAGCTATTATTCTGCGCCTCTGATGCGGGGTGGAGCAGCTTGGTAGCTCGTCGGGCTCATAACCCGAAGGTCGTAGGTTCAAATCCTGCCCCCGCTACCAACTCTTTTTGTATGGTCGCTTACCATTAGAAAGAGTTCGGAGACTACATTTAACTGGCTCGAGAAGGATCTTGGTCCGTTGGAGTCAGTGAGTCAGTTAAAAGGCCCTTTTGGGCCTTTTTTATTGGATTTGCGGAGACAGTTCGATGCAGGATCTGGCGGCGCTGTTCGAACCGGTGGTCGAGTCCATGGGCTACGAGCTGGTCGGCGTCGAGTTTCAGCAAGGTGGATCGCACGGCACCCTGCGGGTGTATATCGATCACGCTGATGGCGTCAGTCTCGACGACTGCGCCGCGATCAGCCACCAGATCAGTGGCATCCTCGATGTCGAGGAACCGATTCGACAGGCTTACGATCTCGAAATTTCGTCGCCGGGCGTGGACCGGCCCCTGTTCAAACGCGAGGATTACACGCGTTTCGATGGCCAGACTGCGAAGGTCAGGCTGGCGGTAGCGCAGGCTGGCCGGCGCAACTTCAAGGGCAGGTTGTGCGGGCTGAGCGACGCCGGCGACGTCAGGATCGAGGTCGATGGCGAGGTATTCGAGCTGCCCTATGCGGATATCGCCCGCGCCAACCTGGTGGGTGAAATCTGATTTAGACCGGGAGCTGCGGGCCCCGGAACATGATCAACCGAGTAACGGCAATGGATAACAAAGAAATTCTGCTGGTCGCGGATACGGTGTCCAACGAAAAGGGCGTCGAGCGCGAAATCATTTTCGAAGCGATCGAGGCCGCGCTGGCGTCGGCCACGCGCAAGAAACATCAACAGGATATCGACGTACGCGTCGACATCGATCGCAGTACCGGTGAATACGATACCTATCGTCGCTGGGAAGTGGTCGAACCGGCCGAAGAAGGCGGGCTCGAGGAGCCCCTGCGCCAGATCACGCTGGAGGCCGCGCAAATCGATCAACCGGAGATCGAGCTCGGCGACTTCGTCGAGGAACAGATCGAGTCGGTGGAATTCGGCCGCATCGCGGCGCAGACCGCCAAGCAGGTCATCGTGCAAAAAGTCCGCGAAGCGGAGCGGCGCAAGGTGATCGATGCTTATGCGGACCGTGAAGGCACGCTGGTCATGGGCCAGGTCAAGCGCGTCGAGCGCGGTAACGTGTACGTCGACCTCGGCGACAATGCGGAGGGTTTCATTCCGCGCGAGGAAATGATTCCGCGCGAATCGGTACGTCCCGGCGATCGCGTGCGCGGCTTTCTCTACAAGATTGCATCCGAGGTACGTGGCCCGCAGCTGTTCATCAGCCGGACCGCGCCCGATTTCCTGGTCGAACTGTTCAAGCTCGAGGTGCCGGAAGTCGGCCAGGAGCTGATCGAGATTATCTCCGCCGCGCGCGATCCCGGTATGCGCGCCAAGATTGCGGTCAAGAGCAACGATCCACGCATGGATCCGGTTGGTGCCTGTGTCGGCATGCGCGGTTCGCGCGTGCAATCGGTATCCAATGAACTCGCGGGCGAGCGCGTCGACATCATCCTGTGGGACGAAAATCCGGCCCAGTTCGCGGTCAACGCGATGTCGCCGGCAGAGGTTACCTCGATCGTAATCGACGAAGAAGCGCACTCGATGGATATTGCCGTACCGGAGGAAAAGCTGTCGCAGGCCATCGGCCGCGGCGGGCAGAACATCAAGCTCGCGAGCCAGCTTACCGGCTGGACCCTCAACGTCATGGACGAGGCTGCCGCCGAGGAGAAATCCGAGGGCGAGGCGCGCCAGCTGGTGCAAAACTTCATGGAACAGCTCGACGTCGACGAGGAAGTCGCGATCATCCTGGTACAGGAAGGCCTGACCTCGATCGACGAGGTGGCTTACATCCCCGAATCGGAACTGATCGAAATCGAGGAGTTCGACGAAGAAATCGTGCAGGAGCTGCGCGGCCGGGCGCGCGATGCACTGCTGACCATGGCGATCGCGCGCGAGGAAACCGCCGAGGCCGGCGAGCCACAGGACGATCTGCTCAACATGGAATACATGACCGAGGAACTGGCGCACAAGCTGTCGCGCCGCGGAATCTGCACGATGGAAGACCTGGCCGAGCAATCCACCGACGAACTCGAGGAAATCGAGGGACTCGACCCCGAGTTTGCCGGCAAGCTGATCATGAAAGCTCGCGAGCCCTGGTTCGCTGAAGCGGAGGCGGAATAGGGAAAGCGATCGGCTTCGGTCATAATATGCAAGCAGGAAAAAACACATGGCAAATGTAACGGCGAAACAACTTTCGGAAGTCATCGGTGTCAGCGTAGAAAAACTGCTGGCCCAGTTGAATACGGCCGGCGTGGATGTATCCAGTGAGAACGACCCTATTTCGGACGAGGACAAGCTGAAGTTGCTCGAATCGCTGCGCTCCAGTCACGGCAAGGAGACCGAGGCGGGGCCGAAGAAAATTACCCTGCGACGCAAGAGCAAGAGCGAATTGCGTGTTTCCGGTTCGTCGGGCCGTAATACCACGACCAAGACCATCAACGTCGAGGTGCGCAAGAAGCGCACCTATGTGCGTCGTGCCGATGTCGAGGCAGAAGAAGCGCGCGTACAGGAAGAGGCACAGGCGCAGGCCGAGGAAGAAAGCCGGCTGCTGCAGGAACAGGCCGAAGCCGAGGCCCGTCGCGAGCAGGAAGAGGCCGAAGCCGCCGCCGCCGCCGAGCTTGCCGCGCAGGAAGAGGCAGCGCGCGCCGAAGCCGAGCAAAAGGCTATCGCAAAGAGCATGCAGGAAGCCGAGGTCGCGCGTGCCGCGATCGAGAAAAAGCGGGCCGAGGAAGAAGCCGCCGCCGCCGCTGAACAGGCCCAGCGCGCCGCCCTCGAGCAGGCTGCCGCGGCCAGTGCTGCCGCTGCCCAGGACAAGCCCGGCAAGCATGGCAAACACGAAGACCGCAGTACGCGTTACGGGCGCAAGGAACTGCACGTCAAGGAATCCGCGCACCAGCCCAACCGCAAGCAGAAATTCAAGAAGGGCCAGCGGCAGGTGCAGGAAATTACCCGCCAGCACGAGTTCGTCAAGCCGACCGCGCCGGTGGTGCGCAATGTCGAGATACCGGACGCGATAACCGTGGCCGAACTCGGCCAGCGCATGGCGATCAAGGCCGGCGATGTAATCAAGGTGCTGATGCAGATGGGCACCATGGCGACGATCAACGAAGTCCTCGATCGCGACACCGCGACCCTGGTGGTCGAGGAGATGGGGCACAACGTGGTTACCGCCGCCAGCGAGGACGACTTCGAGAAAGAGCTGCAGGCCAGTGCTGAGCAGGCCGGTGAGGAGCGCGTTTCGCGGCCGCCGGTGGTCACGATCATGGGTCATGTCGACCACGGCAAGACCTCGTTGCTGGATTACATTCGCGAGTCACGCGTGACTTCGGGTGAGGCCGGCGGTATTACCCAGCACATCGGCGCTTACCACGTCGAAACCGACAAGGGCATCATCACCTTTCTCGATACTCCCGGGCACGCGGCCTTCTCGGCGATGCGCGCCCGCGGCGCGCAGGCGACCGACATCGTCGTCCTGGTGGTAGCCGCCGACGACGGCGTCATGCCGCAGACCAAGGAAGCCATACAGCACGCGCGGGCTGCCGAGGTGCCGCTGGTGGTCGCGGTCAACAAGATCGACCGCGAGGAAGCCGATCCGGACCGGGTCAAGAATGAACTGGCCGCGCTGGAAGTGATTCCGGAAGAGTGGGGCGGAGAAAACATTTTCGTCAACGTATCCGCGATCACCGGTGAAGGCGTCGGCGACCTGCTCGATTCGATCCTGCTGCAGTCTGAAATCCTCGAACTCGGCGCGGTCGACAAGGGTAACGCCAAGGGTATCGTGGTCGAGGCCTCGCTCGACAAGGGCCGCGGCCCGGTGGCCACGGTGCTGGTGCAGTCCGGCCTGTTGCAGCAGGGACAGATGCTGCTCGCCGGTACCCAGTTCGGGCGCGTGCGCGCGATGTACGACGAAGACGCCAAGACCATCAAGTCGGCGGGACCGTCGATGCCGGCGGTAGTACTCGGTCTGTCGGGTGTACCCAATGCCGGTGACGAGGTATTCGTCGTCGAGAACGAACGCAAGGCGCGTGAATTCGCCGAGATCCGCGAATCCAGGATTCGTGAAACCAAGCTCGCCGATCAGCAAAAGGCCAAGCTGCAGGGTATGTTCGATGCCATGGCCGAGGGTGAAGTGGCCGAGATCAATATCCTGGTAAAGGCCGACGTGCAGGGCAGTTCCGAGGCGATTCGCGAATCGCTCGAAAAGCTGTCCACCGACGAAGTACGCACCAAGCTGGTAGCCACCGGTGTCGGCGGCATCAACGAATCCGACATCAACCTCGCCGCGGCCTCGGAGGCCGTGGTCATCGGTTTCAACGTGCGCGCCGATGCCTCCGCCAAGCGGGTGGCCGGGGATTACGGGATCGATATCCGCTATTACAGCGTGATCTACGACATCATCGACGACATCAAGTCGATGATGTCCGGGATGCTGTCGCCCGAATCGCAGGAAAATATCATCGGACTCGCCGAGGTCAAGGAAGTCTTCCGCTCGCCGAAGTTCGGCGATGTTGCCGGTTCGATCGTGGTCGAGGGCGTGGTACGCAAGGGCCAGCCGATCCGCGTGCTGCGCGACAACGTCGTCATCTACGAGGGCGAACTCGAGTCGCTGCGCCGTTTCAAGGATAACGTCGAGGAAGTGCGCATGGGTACCGAGTGCGGTATCGCGGTCAAGAACTACACCGACGTCAAACCCGGCGACCAGATCGAGGTGTTCGAGCGGGTCGAAGTCGCGCGCTCGATCGACTGAGCGCGCTCATGCCGAAGGAATTCGCGCGCAGCGAACGCGTGGCGTCGCACATCCAGCGCGAGCTGGCGGGACTCATCCAGCACGGGATCAAGGATCCGCGTGCCGCCGCTGCCAGTATCCTCGATGTAGAGGTCAGCAAGGATCTCGCGCATGCGCGGGTGTTCGTCAGCGTGCTCGATCCGGCGCTTGCGCCCGACTGCCTCGATGCGCTCGGCAAGGCTGCCGGGTTCCTGCAGCGCGAACTGGGCAAGACGCTCAAGGCGCGCGTCACGCCGCGACTGAGCTTCGTCTACGACGATACCGACCTGCGCGGCCGACAGCTGTCCGACCTGATCGATTCCGCGGTTGCCGCGGATCGGGACAAACACCGCGAATCATGAGCCCTCGTGGCAACGCGCGCGTTGCTTACCGCGATATCGACGGTCTGCTGTTGTTCGATAAATCCGTCGGACCGAGTTCCAACCAGGCCCTGCAGCGGATACGGCGCCTGTTTCGCGCGCGCAAGGCCGGCCACTGCGGCAGCCTGGATCCGTTCGCCAGCGGCGTACTGCCGATCTGTTTCGGTGAAGCCACCAAGTTTTCGAACTACCTGCTGGACGCCGACAAGAGATACCGCGCCGAATGCCGACTCGGCATCCGTACCGCCACCGGCGATGTCGAGGGCGAGGTGCTTGAAGTACTGCCGGTCCGGGTAACCGAGGCCGATGTACGTGCGGCGATGGCCGGGCTGACCGGCGATATCGAGCAGGTGCCGCCAATGTACTCGGCGCTGCGCCACCAGGGCAAACGCCTGTACGAGCTTGCACGTGCCGGCGAGACGGTTGCGCGCGAGCCACGCCCGATCCGAATCCATCGTTTCGAGCTGTGTGAACTCGACGGTGAGCGGCTGAGTTTCGAAGTGTTCTGTTCGAAGGGAACCTACGTGCGCACGCTGGCCGAGGATCTGGGCGCGGCGCTGGGGTGCGGGGCCCACCTGACCGCCCTGCGCAGAACCGCGGTAGACGAGTTCGACGAAGCCGACAGCACCGACGAAGCCGGGCTGTTATCGCTGGCGGAGCAGGGCGAGACCGCGCTCGATGCGCGGCTGCTGTCGATCTCGACCATGCTGGCGCATATTCCCGCACAGCGCTTGACGGACGAGGAAGCGCGCGCGATACGCCACGGCAAGGCGATTTCGAACGCATCCGCGGCGGCGCCCGGAATTCATCGACTGGTGGATCCCGGAGGCGCTTTTATCGGCCTCGGCGAGATCTCCCCGGGAGGTGTCATCAAGGCAAAAAGATTAATGAATACAGGCAGATAGCTCCCATTGTGGGGTGCTGCCGGCATTTACCGCGGGATTGCGGTGAAAGTTCTTGTTACCACCACCGCAGATAGGTAGAATACGGGCCTTTTTCGGGCCCACGAGGTTTAATCCATGGCAATGTCAGCTGCACAAAAGGCTGAAATTATCTCCAGTTATCAGCAGGGTGAGGGCGATACCGGCTCTCCCGAAGTGCAGGTTGCGCTTCTGACTCATCAGATCAGTCATCTGACCGAGCACTTCAAGACGCACATCCACGACCATCACTCGCGTCGCGGACTGTTACGCATGGTTAACCAGCGCCGCAATCTTCTGGATTACCTCAAATCGAAGAACCAGCAGCGCTACCGGGACCTGATCGCCAGACTCGGTCTGCGTCGTTAAGCATAGTGAGACAATCGTGAATCCAATCAAAAAGACATTTCAGTACGGCGCACACGAAGTTACGCTGGAAACCGGAGAAGTAGCGCGCCAGGCCAGCGGTGCTGTATTTGTAAACATGGCGGACACGGTTGTCATGGTCACCGTCGTCGGTAACCGCAACGCGGATCCGGGCCGGGACTTTTTCCCGCTGACCGTCGACTACCAGGAAAAAACCTACGCCGCGGGACGTATTCCCGGCGGCTTCTTCAAGCGCGAGGGACGCCCCAGCGAAAAGGAAACCCTGACCTGCCGCCTGATCGACCGACCGATCCGGCCCCTGTTTCCCAAGGGATTCATGAACGAAGTGCAGATCGTCGCCAACGTCATGTCGATGAATCCCGAGGTCGATCCGGACGTGCCGGCGATGCTCGGCGCCTCGGCCGCGCTGGCGGTTTCCGGGATACCGTTCGCCGGCCCGATCGGCGCTGCTCGCGTCGGTTACCTCAACGGCGAATACGTGCTCAACCCGACCCACAGTCAGCTCGAGGATTCCGAGCTGGACCTGGTTGTCGCCGGCACGCGTAACGCGGTGCTGATGGTGGAATCGGAAGCCAAGTGCCTGTCCGAGGAAGTCATGCTCGGCTCGGTGGTCTACGGCCACGAGCAGATGCAGGCCGCGATCGCCGCGATCGAGGAACTCGCGCGCGACGCGGGTGCCGAGGCCTGGGACTGGCAGGCGCCGGAAACCGACGAAAGCCTGCTGGAGAAGGTCAAAGCCGCCGGCGAAGCTCGCATCGCCGAAGGCTTCACGATCGCCGACAAGATGGAACGTCAAAACACGCTGAGCGCGATCCGCAGCGAAATCGTCGACAGCCTGGTGAGCGACGACGAGAATTCGCCGGACGAGGGCGCCGTGCGCGGTATGATCGGTAAACTCGAAAAGTCGATCGTCCGCGGTCGTATCCTGGCCGGTGAAAAACGTATCGACGGTCGCGACCAGGATACGGTACGCCCGATCCGAATTCGCACCGGCGTACTGCCGCGTACCCATGGCTCTGCACTGTTTACCCGCGGCGAAACCCAGGCTCTGGTGGTCACCACGCTCGGCACCGGCCGCGACGCCCAGCTGATTGACGCGATCGAAGGTACTTACCGCGAAAACTTCATGATGCACTACAACTTCCCGCCGTCCAGCGTGGGCGAAACGGGTCGGGTCGGCAGCCCCAAGCGGCGCGAGATCGGTCACGGCCGTCTTGCCAAGCGCGGGGTACAGGCGGTGATGCCGCATGTCGACGATTTCCCCTACGTCATTCGCGTGGTGTCCGAAATTACCGAGTCCAACGGTTCGTCATCGATGGCCAGCGTCTGCGGCGCAAGCCTCGCGCTGATGGATGCGGGTGTGCCGCTGAGTTCACCGGTAGCCGGCATCGCGATGGGCCTGATCAAGGAAGGGGACGACTTTGCGGTCCTGTCAGACATTCTCGGTGACGAAGATCATCTCGGCGATATGGACTTCAAGGTAGCCGGTACCAGCGATGGTGTCAGCGCGCTGCAGATGGACATCAAGATCGATGGCATCACCACCGAGATCATGCAGCAGGCACTGGACCAGGCCAAGGCCGGTCGCCTGCACATCCTCGGCGAGATGAACAAGGTCATTTCCGAAAGCCGTGCCGAAATGTCCGAATACGCGCCGCGCCTGATCACCTTCCGCATCAATCCGGAAAAGATCCGCGACGTGATTGGCAAGGGTGGTGCGACCATTCGTGCGATCACCGAGGAAACCGGCGCTACGATCGAGGTGGACGATGACGGTGTGGTCAAGATTGCATCGGTGGAAAAGGCCGCCGGTGACGAAGCACGCCGCCGCGTCGAGCAGGTGACTGCCGAGGTCGAGGTGGGTGTCGTTTATGAAGGCAAGGTTGCCAAGATCATGGACTTCGGTGCCTTCGTCAACATCCTGCCGGGCAAGGACGGCCTGGTGCACATCTCGCAGATCTCCGATGAGCGTGTCGAGAACGTCAGCGACAAGCTGTCCGAAGGCGACATCATCAAGGTCAAGGTACTGGAAGTGGATCGCCAGGGCCGCATCCGGCTGAGCATGAAGGCGGTCGACGCCGACGAGGCGGCCACTGCCTGAAGCTGAAAAAGGCTTCCCCGAAAAAAACCGCGGCTTCGAAACCGCGGTTTTTTTATGTCTGCAGCAGTTTGTAGATGGCGCCGCAGTAAGGGCAGCGGGCTTCACCACCGTTTTCCATGACCGGGATGTAGACCCGCGGGTGGGAGTTCCACAGGCTGCTGCCCGGCATGGGGCAGTGAATCGGCAGATCTTCCGGTTTGACTTCGATCGCGGACTTCGCGTTCGGCGTGGCGTAGCTGCCCTGATCGGCTGCGGTATCTGGATTGACCATCTGCTTATGTTACCAGGGTTAACAGGTCGAGATACTTGTCGTTGCGTCCGTGGACGAGATCGAAGTAGTCGGATTGCAGGACCTCGGTAATCGGACCGCGTGCGCCGGGCCCGATGGCGCGGCCGTCGAGTTCGGCAATCGGCGTCACCTCGGCCGCGGTGCCGGTGAAAAAGGCTTCGTCGGCGACGTAGATTTCATCCCGCGTGAGTCGCTTGGTAACGATTTCGAAACCGCGGTCTTCGGCGAGCCGAAAGATCGTCTTGCGCGTGATGCCGTTCAGCGCGGTCGTCGTTTCGGGCGTGTAGAGAATGCCGTCGCGCACGACGAAGATATTTTCGCCGCTGCCCTCGGCGACGTAACCTTCCGGGTCGAGCAACAGGGCCTCGTCGTAGCCGTCACGCAGGGCTTCGCCCAGCGCCACCATCGAATTGATGTACTGGCCGTTGGCCTTGGCCTTGGTCATCGCGATGTTCGGATGATGGCGGGTGTAGGACGAGGTGCGAATGCGGATACCTTTTTCGAGACCTTCCTGGCCGAGGTAGGAACCCCATTCCCAGGCAGCGACGATGCAGCGCACGCTGAGATTGTCGGCGCGCAGTCCCATGCCCTCGGAGCCGTAAAAAACCATCGGCCGGATATAGGCGCTGTCGAGGTTGTTATCGCGCACCGCGGCGATCTGGGCATCCATCAGCTGCTGCTTGTTCCAGCCGATGTTCATGCCGAGCACCTTGCAGGAATCGAGCAGGCGAAGCGTATGCGCCTCGAGCGCAAAAATGGCGGTACCCTGGTCGGCGTGGTAGGCGCGCACGCCCTCGAAACAGCCCATGCCGTAGTGCAGGGTATGGGTGAGTACGTGGACCGTGGCTTCGCGCCAGGGCACCATTTCGCCGTCGAACCAGATGTATCCATCGCGATCGGCCATCGACATGTCTAATCTTCTCCCGTGCCGAAACAGTCGTTCCAGCACAACATAACCTGTTGTAATTGTGCGGCCACTGTTTCCGCGGCGACTTCGCCGTTCTCGTTCTGCAACACGGACTCGTGCAACAAGTGATGATAATGTTGATAGATTTCAGCGAGTTGCGATTGCGAGCCGGAAATCAGGCCGAGACGAAACAGTTCTCCGAGCAGGCGAATGTTATCAGAATACAAATGCTCCGAGCCAATATTATTTGCCTGCGAAAGTACCTCGTACTGCACCAGGAACTCGATGTCGACCATGCCACCGCGCGCCTGCTTGAGGTCGATGCGATCGGCCTCGGAGGGTTGCTTGTGACGGTACATGCGCAGGCGCATGTCGACGATTTCCTGTGCCAGTGAAGTCTTGTCGCGCGGTTGCTGCAGCACGCTGCGGCGGATGTCGGCAAAACGCTCGCCGAGCGCCTTGCTGCCCGCGACCGCGCGCGCGCGCACGAGTGCCTGGTGTTCCCAGGTCCAGGCCTTTTCCTGCTGGTAACGCTGGTACGCGGGCAGCGACGAAACCAGCAAACCCTTGGAGCCATCGGGACGCAGGCGCGAATCGATTTCGTAAAGCTTGCCGGACGGCGTCATGACGCTGATCAGCGAAATGATCTTCTGCGCCAGGCGCGCGAAATACATCGTGTTTTCGATGCACCTGGCGCCGTTGGTGTACTGTTGCTCACCCTCGGAATCGTGCAGGAAGATGACGTCGAGGTCCGAGCGGTAATGCAGTTCCCGTCCACCGAGCTTGCCATAACCGATAATCGCGAACTCGGCGCGCCGATTGACGCCGTCGACACTACATTCGGGTTCGCCGTAGGTCTCGCCGAGGCTGGCGCGGGCCAGATCGTAAACGGCCTCCAGCACGACCTCTGCGAGGTCGCTGAGACAGGCGCTCGCCTGCAGCGCGTCGAGGTTGCCGGCGAGCTCGGCGCTGGCAACCACCAGGGTCATTTCGCGCTTGAACAGGCGCAGCGTATCGAGTTCGAGTTCGGTGTCGCCGGCGACGTTGGCGAGGCGGGCACGTAATTGCGCCAGCAGCGCGTCGCGCTCCGGCAACTGCTGCGCGCTATCCTCGATCAGGTTTTCCAGCAACATGGGGTAGGCGGCAACTTCGTCCGCGATCCAGGCGCTGTTGTCGAACAAATGCGTCAGGCGATCCAGCAGTACCGGGTTTTGCACCAGTAGCTCGAAGTAGACGCTGCGCCCGGCGATGGACGAGAACAGGCGCATGAACCGATCGAACAGCAGTGCGTGACAGCGACCGTTGGCGATACTCTGCACGAGTCCCGGCAACAGGCTGTTGAAACGCTGGCGCGCGCGCGTGGACATGAAACCCCAGGCCTTGGAGCGCACGAACTCGGTCATACGAAGATTGATCTCGGCGCGCGATTCGAGCCTGCTGTCGCGGATGAAATCCCACTCGTGGTCGTCTTCCGGTGGTTCGCTGAAATCGGCGCCGACCGCGACCGTGGCGTCACTGGTGGTCTCGCGCTTGAACAGTTCGGTGAAGTGATGACTGACGCGGTCGCGATGGTGCTGCAACTCGTGCAGCAGCGATGCCCAGTCCGCGAAGTCGAGCGTCGCGGCGATGCGTGCCTGCTGAATCGGCTGTGACGGCAGATCGTGGGTTTGCTGATCGTCATACATCTGTATCCGGTTTTCCAGCCGGCGCAGGAAACAATAGGCCTTGCGTAATTCGTCGATGACCGCTGCGTCGACGATGGCCTGTTCCGCCAGCGCATCGAAGCAGTCGAAAATGCCGGTCTGCTGCAGGCGGTGATTGCGACCACCCTTGAGGATCTGGAAGGCCTGGACAAAAAACTCGATCTCGCGAATGCCGCCGGGGCCGACCTTGATATTGACGCGCATGGCCCTTGCGCGGGCCTGTACATCGATCTTGTCCTTCAGGGTCGCCAGCCCCTCGAACACCCGGTAGTCGTGGTAGCGTCGGTAGACGAAGGGACGAATCAACGAGCCGAGATAGTCGTGATCGGCCGTGCTGCCGCTGAGCAGGCGCGCCTTGACCATCGCGTACTGTTCCCATTCGCGGCCGTGCAGCTGGTAATAGTGTTCGAGCGCGGCGTGACTGAGCACCACCGGGCCGGATTCGCCCCAGGGCCGCAGGCGCAGGTCGACCCGGTAGGCGAAACCGTCGGCGGTGTTTTCCGACAGGACCTGGCTCAGCATGCGTACGAGCCGGGTAAAATATTCCTGGTAACTCAGCTGGCCGAAGCCGGCCAGTTCACCATCACTGTCGAAACAGCAGATCAGGTCGATATCGGACGAGAAGTTGAGTTCGCGTCCGCCGAGTTTGCCCATGGCGATGACATTGAGCAGCATGGGCTCGCCGGCCTGGGTCACCGGCTGCCCGTGCTTGTCGGCCAGCAAGCGGTTGCAGGCCGCCAGTGCTTCGCCGATCACCTGGTCGGCGAGATCGCTGAGCCGGCGCAGGGTATCCTCATCGGTGGCAGCACGCGCGACGTCGAAAAAAATGATAGCGAGGTGCTTGCGATGGCGGTAGCGCCGCAGGCGCGACTTGACCTGATCGAGATCAACTCGATCTTCCGACGCCAGGTCGATAATCGCGTCGTCGAGGCTGAAGTCATCGAGCGCGAGCAGTTCCCGTGCCAGACCGGGATCGCGACCCAGCTGCCGCAGAGCGTATGGACTTGCAAGCGCAAGTTGCTCGAGGTCCCGCCACGCCTGCGGATCGAGATCGCCATCGCGCAGGGCCTCGCAGAGGTTCAGCCACGGCTGGCGCTGGTCTTCCAGCAGGGCAGGAATATGACTGGATGTCGACATCGAAGTGGTTTTATATGCGAATGAGAACTACTATCATTAGCTTTCGTATTGGATTTTGTCCCGAGTTTACCGGTCTTGCACAAATACTTGCTGCCGACGCAGTGTACCGTCGATTACTCCCGACCGAAAACCGCTGTTACGCGGGATGCGGGCGGGCTTCGCGTGTCGCCCGCGCACCGCTCCGCTGATTTGATACCGATACCGTGTCCGTCAGTTTGACCCGTGTCAGCTTTCCGTTGATTCTGCGTGGCTGGGCGCCCGGGATCCTGCTGGTCGCGCTCCTGTTCAGCCTGCCGATTTTTACTATTCTCGGATTTGTCCTGCAGCCGTCGAACGAAGTCTGGCAACACCTGCGCGAAACGGTACTCGCCGAGTACCTGTTCAACTCGGCGATGCTGGTACTCGGCGTCGGCAGCGGTACGCTGGTAATCGGTGTAGGTTGCGCGTGGCTGACCAGCGTTTGTGTATTTCCGGGAAAGCGTTTGTTCGCCTGGGCGATGCTTCTGCCGCTGGCCTTTCCGGCCTACATCATCGCCTACACCTACACCGGCATGCTCGATTTTGCCGGTCCGCTGCAAAGCTGGTTGCGAGAACTGACCGGCTGGGGATTTCGCGATTATTACTTTCCCGAGATCCGTTCGCTCGGTGGTGCGGTCATCATGCTGTCACTGGTGCTGTACCCCTACGTTTACCTGCTCGCGCGCGCTGCGTTCCTGGAGCAGTCGGTATGTGTGCTCGAGGTCAGCCGCACGCTGGGTTGTTCGATATGGGCCAGTTTTTTGCGCGTGGCGCTGCCGCTGGCGCGACCCGCGATCGTAGCCGGCCTGTCGCTGGCGCTAATGGAAACGCTGGCCGATTACGGTACGGTCTCGTTTTTTGGTCTCGGTGTCTTTACCACGGGTATCTTTCGCACCTGGTTCGGCTTTGGCGATGCGGTTGCGGCGGCCAAGCTGGCGTCGATTCTGCTGCTGTTTGTATTCGCGCTGATCATCATCGAGCGCGGTTCGCGGCGGCGTGCGCAATATCATCATGCGACCAATCGATACCAGCGCCTGCCGCAGTATCGGCTGCGCGGCTGGCGCGCGCTGCTGGCATTTACCGCCTGTTTCCTGCCCTTGCTGTTCGGCTTCCTGCTGCCGGGCGCGCAGCTCTGCCTGTGGGCGCTGGAAACTTATCCATACATGCTCGACGAAACTTTTTTTACGCTCACCTGGCATTCGATCGTGCTGGCGCTGGGGGCTTCTGTACTCGCGGTTCTGCTCGCGCTGTTCCTGGGCTATGGCAAGCGCCTGTTGCGCAGTAAAACCGTTACCGCGGCAATCCGCGTGGTGGCCTCGGGATACGCCTTGCCGGGAACCGTGGTTGCCGTGGGTGTCATCATTCCCTTCGCCTGGTTCGACAATCAGCTCGACAGCTGGATGCGCGTAACCTTCGGCTATTCCAGTGGCCTGCTACTCAGCGGCAGCCTCGTCGCCGTGATGTTTGCCTACATGGTGCGTTTCCTCGCGATCTCGATCCAGTCGGTCGAATCCGGTCTCGGCAACATCAAGCACTCGATGGACGACGCTGCGCGATCCTTGTCCTGCAAGCCCGCGCAAATCCTGCTAAGGGTTCACCTGCCGATCATGCGCGGTACCGTGCTCACCGCGATGCTGATCGTGTTCGTCGACGTCATGAAGGAATTGCCGGCGACGCTGATCCTGCGGCCGTTCGATTTCAACACGCTGGCGGTACGCGCCTACGAGCTGGCGGCCGACGAGCGCCTGGCCGATTCCTCGACCGCGGCGTTGATGATAGTGGCAGTCGGCCTGTTACCTGTTATCCTGTTGAGCCACAGCATTTCCGTTTCACGAGCAGGTACATGACCGCCCAACTCGACGTCGAGGACATCGATGCCGGTTACGATGATTTACAGGTTCTGGAGCATGTCAGCCTCGTGCTGCAGCCGGGCGAAATCGGCTGCATCCTCGGCCCCAGCGGCTGTGGCAAGACCACCGCGCTGCGGGCCATCGCGGGCTTCGAATCGATCTGGCGCGGGCGTATCAGCATCGGTGGTGTCGAAGTCGGCAATCGGAAGAAAAGTCTGCCGCCCGAACGGCGCAACATCGGCATGGTATTCCAGGATTTTGCGCTGTTTCCGCATCTGCGGGTCGAGGATAACGTCGGCTTCGGTTTGCGGCGCTGGGAGCGGAAGGAGCGCCAGGCCCGCATCAGCGAAATGCTCGCAATCGTCGGCATGCCGGCCTACGCCCGCGCTTATCCACACCAGCTGTCGGGCGGCCAGCAGCAGCGCGTCGCGCTGGCGCGGGCGCTGGCGCCGCGACCGTCGATCCTGCTGCTCGACGAACCCTTTTCCAGCATGGACGTCGAGTTGCGCGAACAGCTCGCGCGCGAGGTGCGCAATATTCTGAAACAGGAAAATCACACCGCGGTGCTGGTCACCCACGATCAGACCGAAGCCTTTGCCATGGCCGATCAAATCTGCGTCATGCACGAAGGGCGTATTCAGCAACAGGGCAGCGGCTACGATCTTTATCACCGCCCGGCCAATCGTTTCGTTGCCGATTTTATCGGCCAGGGTGTCATCATTCCGGCCGAGGTGCAGGACGCCCATACCGTCAAAACCGATCTCGGCATGATTCGCGGTGAGGATGCCATCGAGTCCGCGCCCGGCGAAACCGTCGACGTGTTGATTCGGCCCGACGACGTGATTCACGACGACCGCTCCAGCGAATCGGCCATCGTGGTCGAAAAAGCCTTTCGCGGCGCCGATTTTCTGTATTTCTTGCGCATGGACAGCGGTGTCGAAATCATGTGCCTGGCCCCGAGCCACCACGATCATCGGGTCAATGAGCGCATCGGCATCCGCCTCGATGTCGATCACCTTGTTACCTTCCCGCGTAGCCGCGCGCCGGAGCCGGAGTTATGATTACCAAGATACTGCTCACGCTCGGCGTGATCGTGATTTGCCTGTGGGTCCTGTCTTCACGTGCGCAGCCGCAGCTGAAAACCGTTGTCAATCCGGCCGAGCAGAAGCGTCGCAAGCAATTGCGCAACGCGGCCTTCGCCTTCATGGGTGTCATGGTAGTTGCGGCCGCAATCATGATTTATCTCGAGGTCGACAAGCGCAACGCGGTGGTCACGGTGCACGTGATCAACACCCAGTCCGGTGACAAGAAATCCTACCGCGTGGTGAAAAGCGACATTCACAGCGATGGATTTACCACGCTGGACGGAGTGCAGGTGTTTGTTGCCGAGATCGAACGGATCGAAATCGAGACGCGCTGATCAGCCGCCGATGCGCGCCAGCAGTGCCTGCATGACCGGCTCGCGCTCCGAGGTCGGCACGCTGACCAGCAGGCCTTCGTCGCGGTAGAAATCGACCAGCGGAGCGGTTTGCTCGTTGTAGACTTCGAGGCGGTTTTCGATGGCTTCCTCGGTTTCGTCGTCGCGCTGCACGATCTCGGTGCCGCCACAGACATCGCAAATACCGTCGACCTTCGGCCGCTTGTACTTGATGTTATAAATCTCGCCGCAGTTGGTACAGGTGCGGCGCGTGGTCAGGCGATCGATGATGACGTCGCGTGGGATATCGAGCTCGAGCACGGCGTCGAGGCTTTCGCCGAGCCGGCTCAACAGCGTTCGGAGTGCCTCGGCCTGCGGAATCGTGCGCGGGAAACCGTCGAGCAGGTAGCCCTGCTGACAGTCGTCCTCGCGCAGGCGTTCTTCCATGATACCCATGATGAGGTCATCGGTGACCAGGTTACCTGCCTTCATCGCGGCCTCGGCCTGCTTGCCGAGCTCGGTGCCGGCCGCGATTGCGGCGCGCAGGATATCGCCGGTAGAAATCTGTACCGACCCGTCGTACTCGGTCAACGCTTTTGCAATAGTACCTTTACCGGCTCCGGGCGGGCCTAACAGTATGACTTTCATGTGAATGCCTCTTATTCAAGTCGTCATTCTCCGGGTTTGCGCGCCGATGGCAATATCGGGGACTCAATACTCGCTATCGATTCCATTGAGGGTTACGGTCAGGCGGCGGCGATGGGGGCGATAGCGGTGCTCCCACAGGTACAGGCCCTGCCAGGTGCCCAGCGCCAGCCGACCGCGCTCGATCGGTATCGTGATCTCGGTCTGGGTCAGCACCGAGCGAATATGCGCGGCCATATCGTCGGCGCCTTCCTGGTCGTGACGAAAAGCCGGGTCGCCATCCCTGACGATGCGCGCGAGCCAGGTTTCGAGGTCGCGGCGCACGTCGGTGTCGGCATTTTCGGTAATGATCAGCGACGCGCTGGTGTGATGCACGAACACGTGGCACAGGCCCCGGGCAATGCCTGACTCGCGCAGCAACTGCTGCACCTGCGCGGTAATCTCGAGCGTTGCGCGGCCGTCGGTGTGCACGTCGAGGGAAAACTGTTGCACGGTATCAGACGGACATCAGGCGCGCCGCGACCCGGTTCTTTGCGTCGATTTCGAGGATCGTGGGCTGCAGGTAAGTCTCGTCCGGCTGCGGATAGTCGAGCGTGTAGTGCAGGCCGCGACTTTCCTTGCGCGCAAGCGCCGAGCGGATGATCAGCTCGGCGACGACAACCAGGTTGCGCAATTCCAGCAGGTCCGGCGAGACCCGGTAATTACCGTAGTACTCGTTGATTTCGCGCTTGAGCAGTTCGCAGCGATGCAGCGCGCGCTCGAGCCGTTTGTTGGTGCGCACGATGCCGACGTAGTCCCACATGAAGCGCCGCAACTCGTCCCAGTTATGGGCAACGACGATATCCTCGTCGGAATCGGTCACCTTGGACTCGTCCCAGCGGTCCAGCATCGGCAGTGGCACACCCGGTGTCGTCTCGCTCGCGATGCGCGTCGCGGCCGCGCGCGCGAAAACCAGGCATTCGAGCAGCGAATTGCTGGCCATCCGGTTGGCGCCGTGCAATCCGGTACAGGCGACTTCGCCGACCGCGTACAGGTTGGCGATGTCGGTGCAGCCATCGATATCGACCAGCACGCCGCCACAGGTGTAATGGGCTGCCGGCACCACCGGGATGGGTTGGCGGCTGATATCGATATCGAAGTCCTTGCAGCGCCGGTAAATCGTCGGGAAGTGCGCCTTGATGAAGGCGCTGCTCTTGTGGCTGATGTCGAGATACACGCAGTCGATACCGAGGCGTTTCATTTCATGGTCGATGGCGCGCGCGACGATATCGCGGGGCGCGAGTTCGGCGCGCTCGTCGAAACGCGGCATGAAACGCTCACCATCCGGCAGCAGCAGTTTGCCGCCTTCGCCGCGGATGGCCTCGGTAATCAGAAAGGATTTGGCTTCCGGGTGGTACAGGCAGGTCGGGTGGAACTGGATGAATTCCATGTTGCCGACGCGGCAGCCGGCGCGCCAGGCCATGGCAATACCGTCACCGGTAGAACCGTCCGGGTTGCTGGTGTAGAGGTAAACCTTGCTGGCCCCGCCGGTGGCGAGCACTACTTTCTGGGCACGGAAAACATCGACACGGTGGTTTTCCCGGTTGAATGCGTACAGGCCGACGCAGCGGCCATCGCGCCGGATCAGGTCGATCGCGACGTGCTGATGGAACATCTGGATATTGTCGCGCTCGACGACATGCGCTTCGAGCGTCTGCTGCAGGGCCTTGCCGGTGGCGTCGGCGGCGTGTACCACCCTGCGCCTGCTGTGTCCTCCCTCGCGCGTCAGGTGAAAACCGCTGCTGCTGATTTCCTGCCGATCACGGCTGAAAGGCATGCCGAGATCGGCCAGCCACTCGATACAGTCGCGTCCGGCCGCCGCGGTGAATTCGACCACCGCGGGATCGCACAGACCGGCGCCCGCGACCAGGGTATCGCCCACGTGTTGCTCGATACTGTCATCCGGCTCGAGCACGGCCGAGATGCCGCCCTGGGCCCAGTAGCTCGAGTGCTGTTCGTCGGGTGTCTTGGCCAGTACCGCAACCGACAGGTTGCGCGGCAGGTGCAGCGCGGTCGAAAGCCCGGCCGCACCGCAACCAATGACGACCACGTCGTAGCTGAATTGATGGCTCATATCGCGACCGGCTGTAACAGATCCACCAGTATAGTGAAATCCTTCGGAGCGCAAAACCTCGCGCAGAGCAGAACTTTTTATACAATAAGCGGTCCCTAGCACAGTCCCGCCGCGTTAATGCGGGACCGGTTAACTATAAACACGGGGTACAACATGGGGATTGGCGGTCTGCGCCTTGTGCGATCCGCATCCGCCGCGCCGATCGGGCGAGGCATCGACAGCTCCACGTCGGAGTGGTGTCGTCCTGGCAGCGCGAGCCGACCGGGGCCGGGCCGATTGCGCTCGACGCGGAGTGCTGGCTAGTGCAGGCGGGTAAACTGGACGCCGAACTGGTCCGTCGAGTACAGTCGGGCGATGTCGCGGCCTTCGATCTGCTGGTGCAAAAGTATCAGCACAAGGTCGTCAATCTCGTTGGCCGTTACGTTTCCGATCATGCCGAGTGCCAGGACATTGCGCAGGATGCCTTTATCAAGGCTTACCGCGCGCTCGACAGTTTTCGCGGTGACAGCCAGTTTTACACCTGGCTCTACCGGATCGCGACCAATACGGCGAAGAACTACCTGGCCTCGCGCGCGCGCAAGTCGCCGGCCTACGCGGTCGACGTCGACGATGCCGAGCATTACGAGGGCGAATCGGGTTTGAAGGAGTATGCAAATCCGGAGAACCTGTTGCTCACCGACGAGATCAAGGCGACGGTTTTCCGGGCGATCGAGCGGCTGCCGGAAGACCTGAAATCGGCGATCACGCTGCGTGAAATCGACGGCTTGAGCTATGAAGAGATCGCGGAGGTCATGGATTGTCCAATCGGTACCGTGCGATCTAGAATATTTCGCGCCCGGGACGTGATCGACAAGGAACTTCGGCCGCTGTTGGAGTGACTAAGGTGCAACAAACGAGTTACCTGTCGTGGACGGGGTTTGCAAGAGAAATGAAATGACAGATATAGACGAAAAAATGTCCCTCCTGCTCGATGATGCAGCGGGTGGCGACGAGCCCGCGGTCATCGATGAAGCGCTGGCGGACGTCAATATGCAGTATCGCCTGCGCCGCTACCGCATGATCGGGGAAGTAATGCGGCACGAACTGCCGCAGGCGGTCGACACCGACTTTCATCACTCGGTCATGGCCAGGATCAGGACCGAGGATGCGCTGCAGGCGGCCGCCGGACCCGCTGCCGCGGTCGAGGACGCGGTGTCGCCGTGGGCGCGCTGGAAACCTTTCGCCGGCCTTGCCGTGGCCGCCAGCGTTGCATTGGTAACCGTGAGCCTGTGGCAGCCGCTGCAGCAGCAGGTGGAGCCGACCGATGGTGGCGTGGCCAGCAACGAACAGATCAAGATCCAGGAAATTGCCAGTTCGCTGGAACCCGCCAACGCGGTGCCGGCCGCGCTGGGTATGCGCTGGAAACTCGAGCAGGACGCGCCCGAAATCCAGCAAAAGCTGAATGCTTACCTGGTGAATCACACGGAGTATTCGAATTCGATGCAGGGATTGATCCCGCAGGCACGCGTAGCCGGTTTCGATGCACAACAGTAAGGTCCAGCACCGCGCCCAGCGGCTGGCCGGGGTCCTGCTGCCCGTGCTGCTGTCGGCGGTTGTCAGTTCTCCCGCGTTGGCCGGGCCCGCGATGGAATGGGTGCAGAAGATGTCGCACGCGATGCGAAACCTGAACTATCGCGGCAATTTCGTATACATGCACGAAAACCAGCTCGAGAGCATGCAAATCTCGCATTATCGCGATGCGGGCGGAGAAAAGGAGCGCTTGCTGTCGCTCAACGGCGAGGCCCGCGAGGTGATCCGCGACAACCAGAACCTGACCTGTATCTGGCCTTCCAGCCGCAAGGTGGTGGTCGACGCATCGCGCAAGAACAGTTTCTCCCCCATATTCATTCCGGAAGATATCGCGCGGCTGGAGAAGTTTTACCGCATGGACCTGGTCGGTCGCGATCGGGTTGCCGGTATGGACAGTGTCGTCGTGCATATCGATCCGCGTGATCGCTACCGCTACGGCATGAAATTCTGGATCAATGCCGACAATGGCCTGATGATGAAATCCAGCCTGCTCGACGAGAGCGGGCGTGAAGTAGAGCAGGTTATGTTCACCAGTCTCGAGGTTTTCGATGACCCCGAGCCGCTCAAGTTCGACACCATGCCCCCGATAGGCGAAGACTATACCTTGCTGCGCTACCATAGCGGTGACAATGTTGCCACGCTCGAGGTCGACAATGCCTGGCGCCTGGTCGATCCGCCGGGCGGTTTCTGGCGCGAGTCGACCTTGCGACGCCAGGTCCCGGGTACCCGGGACTTCGTCCAGCAGATGGTTTACACCGACGGCCTGGCTTCGCTGTCGATATTCATCGAGCGCCATACCAGTGGCAGTCACAAGGGCAGCTCGTCGATGGGGGCGGTCAATGCCTACATCCGGATCCTGCGTGATCACTCCGTGACCGCAATTGGTGAAGTGCCCGCAATTACCGTCAAACGGGTTGCCGAATCGATATCCTATGAGCGCGAGTAATCCCGGGCTGCATGCCGCAGCCGGCGGATTTTGCGTATAATCCACCCATGCTGACCGAGCCCGCAATCGTCCTGCGTCGCGTGGATCATCGTGTCGAAGTCGAATTGATGCGCACATCGGCCTGCAGCGGCTGCGAGGTTGCGCAGGGCTGCGGCACCGGCGCGCTCGGCCGCTTGCTGGGACGGCGCCAGCGACCATTGCTGGTCGAAAGCGATCGCGAACTCGCGCCGGGAGATCGTGTGCAGCTCGGTTTCCCCGAGGCAGCCCTGGTTCGTGTCAGCCTGCTGGTCTATGGACTGCCGTTGCTGGGTATGCTGTTAGCGGGCCTGCTTGCGCACGCCCTGTTCGACCTGCCCGAGTGGCAGCTGCTGGTCGTCTCCGCGGCGGGTTTCTGGTTCGGCTTTCGCCTGGCCGTATACTGCGCTGCGGGGGTTGCACAAAACCTTTTGCTGCCCACCGTCGTACATATAGAACTGAACCCGGGGCATGGCACCGGGTCGTAGATACTGTTAAAGCACAGGAAGTAACTGCTCATGACAAGTTTAAAACAGGTTTTGTATCCGCTTCTGCTGGCAACACTCATGGCACTGCCGTTCAGTGCCGGCGCCGCATTACCGGATTTCACCGAAATCGTCGATGACGCAAAGGACTCGGTGGTGAATATCAGCACCAAGTCGAAGCCCAAGCGCAGCAGCGCACGCGATTTCGAAATGCCCGAAATTCCCGAGGATACCCCGTTCGGCGAGCTGTTCGAGAAGTTTTTCGACCGCGATGAATTCAATCGCCGGCGCGATTCGCAGTCGCTGGGATCCGGCTTCATCATTTCCCGCGACGGCTATATCCTGACCAATCACCATGTCATCGACGGCGCCGACGAGGTCATTGTGCGCATGGCCGACCGTAACGAGTACACCGCGCGCATCATCGGTTCCGACGAAGCCTCCGACGTTGCCGTGCTCAAGGTCGACGGCGTCGACCTGCCGACGCTCAAGATCGGCGATTCCGACGATCTCAAGGTTGGCGAATGGGTGCTCGCGATCGGTTCGCCCTTTGGCTTCGACGCCACGGTGACGGCCGGTATCGTCAGCGCCAAGGGGCGCAGCCTGCCGAGCGACAACTACGTGCCCTTCATCCAGACGGACGTGGCGATCAACCCGGGTAACTCGGGCGGCCCGCTGTTCAACATGGACGGCGAGGTGGTCGGTATCAATTCGCAGATCTACAGCCGTTCCGGCGGCTTCATGGGCCTGTCGTTCGCCATCCCGATCGAAATGGCGGTGGACGTCGCCAACCAGATCAAGGAGACCGGCAAGGTTTCGCGCGGCTGGCTCGGCGTGCTGATCCAGGAAGTCACGCGTGAGCTGGCCGAGTCCTTCGGCATGGACAGCCCGCACGGCGCGCTGGTTGCAAGAGTGCTGGAGAACAGCCCGGCGGCGGAAGCCGGCCTCAAGGTCGGTGACGTGATCGTCGAGTTCAATGGCAAGAAGGTAATCCGCTCCAGCGCGCTGCCGCCGATGGTGGGTCGCGCCAAGGTTGGAACCGAGTCCCGCGTCACCGTAATCCGCGACCGCAACGCGCGCAGTATCGACGTTCTGATAGCACAGTTGCCGACCACGATCACGCAGGCCGCCTACACCCCGCCGGAAGCGGAAGCGGGGGTGAACTCGGCGCTTGGCATGAAGGTTGAAACCCTCAGCCAGGAGGCCCGCAAGCGTATCAAGGTCGAAGCAGGTGTCGAAGTCACCGAAGTCGACGACACCGGTCCGGCCAGTGACGCGGGCATCCAGGAAGGTGACGTGATTACCATGATCGACAACCGTGAAGTCGGGTCGCTCGATGACTTCGAATCGATCACGGGAGACCTCGAGAGCGGGAAATCGGTGGCGCTGCTGGTACAGCGGCGTAACGGGCCGGTGTTTCTCGCGATTCGTCCGCAGGATTCCTGAATTCGCCCCGCGCTTGGACCTGGTACTTTACTACCGCGAGCACTGCCACCTCTGCGATGCGATGCGCAAGGCACTGGTGGCGTTCTCGCGGCGTCATCATCCGATCGAATGGCTCGAGGTCGACATCGATCGGGATCCCCGGCTGATTCGGCTATACGACACCCGCGTTCCCGTGTTGTGCCTGGGTGAGCGCGAGATCTGTCATTACTTTTTCGACGAATCGGCGTTGCTAGCAGCCTTGGCTTTGGCGTAAACTTCGCGGGTTTTACGCGGGGCCAGGGGCCTCGTTCGTCCGCATCGCGCATTGCTGCGCTTGTTCTCGGGAGATTCGAGTTTACCCCTCATGGGCATGGAGCTAATACGTAATTTTTCGATCATCGCCCACATCGATCACGGCAAGTCGACCCTGGCTGATCGGTTCATCCAGCGTTGTGGCGGCCTGAGCGAGCGCGAGATGGCTGCACAGGTGCTCGACTCGATGGACCTGGAGCGCGAACGCGGTATCACGATCAAGGCGCAGAGCGTTTCGCTGTCGTACGAGGCCCGCGATGGTCGAAGCTATACGCTGAATTTTATCGATACCCCGGGACACGTCGATTTTTCCTACGAGGTGTCCAGGTCGCTGGCTGCCTGCGAGGGGGCGCTGCTGATCGTCGATGCATCGCAGGGTGTCGAAGCCCAGAGCGTGGCCAACTGCTACACCGCGATCGACCTCGATCTGGAAGTGCTGCCGGTGCTCAACAAGATCGATCTTCCGGCCGCGGATCCGGAGCGGGTCAAGGCCGAGATCGAGGAAATCATCGGTCTCGACACGGCCGATGCGCTCGAGGTCAGCGCCAAGACCGGCGCTGGCGTCGAAGACTTGCTGGAACAGATCATCGAGCGCATTCCGCCACCGCGCGGATCGGTCGACAATCCCGCGCAGGCCCTGGTCATCGATTCCTGGTTCGATCCCTACGTCGGTGTCATCACGCTGGTGCGCGTGGTCGAAGGTGCTATCGCACCGCGGCAAAAGATCCGCATGATGTCGAGCGGCAGCGAGTTCATGGTGGAAAAGGTTGGCGTGTTCACACCCAAGCGGCGTGATTCGGAGAGGCTTGAGGCAGGCAACGTCGGCTTCATAATCGCCGGCATCAAGGATATCGAGTCGGCGCGCGTGGGTGATACCATTACGCTTGCGCAAAAGCCGGCTCGCGAACCGCTGCCCGACTTCAAACAGGTACAGCCGCGCGTGTTCGCCGGCCTGTTCCCGGTGAGTTCGGACGACTACGAAGACATGCGCGAAGCGTTGCGCAAACTAAAGCTCAATGACGCATCGCTGCAGTTCGAGCCGGAGACTTCGCAGGCCCTCGGGTTCGGTTTTCGCTGTGGCTTTCTCGGCATGCTCCACATGGAAATCGTGCAGGAGCGTCTCGAGCGCGAGTACAATCTCGATCTGATTACCACCGCGCCCACGGTGGTTTACGAGGTCGAGACGACGGCCGGCGAGATCGTCGAAATCCACAACCCGGCCGACTTGCCGCCGGTCAACAAGATCGAGCACATTCGCGAACCGATCATCCGTGCCAACATCCTGCTGCCGGAAGACTATATCGGCGCGGTAATCTCCCTGTGTATCGAAAAACGCGGGGTGCAAAAGGATATGCAGTTTCTCGGTAGCCAGGTTTCGCTGGTGTTCGAACTGCCGCTGTCGGAGGTCGTGCTCGATTTTTTCGATCGGCTCAAGTCGGTCAGTCGCGGTTACGCTTCCTTCGACTATGAGTTTCTGCGTTTCGAGAATTCCAACCTCGTCCGGCTCGACGTGCTGATCAACGGCGAGAGAGTCGACGCGCTGTCGTTGATCGTGCATCGCAGCAATGCCGATTACCGCGGCCGTGAACTGGCGTCGAAGATGAAAGAGCTGATACCGCGGCAGATGTTCGACGTGGCGATCCAGGCCGCGATCGGGTCCAATGTCATCGCGCGCACCAATGTCAAGGCGCTGCGCAAAAACGTGACCGCCAAGTGTTACGGCGGTGACGTGACGCGCAAGCGGAAATTGCTCGAGAAACAAAAAGCGGGTAAAAAGCGCATGAAGCAGGTTGGCAGCGTCGAAATTCCGCAGGACGCTTTTCTCGCCGTGTTAAAAGTCGATAGCTGAGCCGAATCACTGGAGTCGGACGGATGTTTCATTTTGATTTCGAACTCTTGTTGCTGGTACTGTCGGCGGTTTCGGGACTGATCTGGCTGGCGGACATCCTGCTGTTCGCTCGCCTGCGCCGCAACCACGCCACCAGCAAGGCGCCGGCCGAACCGGTCGTAATCGAATACGCCAAGGCTTTCTTCCCGGTCCTGTTCGCCGTGCTGCTCGTACGGTCGTTCTGGCTCGAGCCGTTTCGCATTCCGTCGGGATCGATGATGCCGTCGCTGCTGGTGGGCGATTTTATCCTGGTACAGAAGTATTCATACGGGCTGCGCGCGCCGGTCTCGCACACCCGCCTCACCGAGGGCGATATGCCGAAGCGCGGTGATGTCGTCGTTTTCCGCTTTCCCAACGACGAATCCCAGGACTACATCAAACGCGTGGTTGGTTTGCCGGGTGATCACATAAGTTACTATAATCGACGCGTGGCCGTGAACGGCAAACAGTTGAAAATCGAGCGTGACGGGCTATACCAGGGATTAGGCGACAATAACGGCATGTATAACGCCGGCGGCTGCGATCGTAGCGGAGCGCGCTGCCAGGTGCTGTTCGAGTCCTCGGAGCAGGCGCGTTACACCGTCATGAACAACCCGAGCAGTCCGTTCAGCGTGCAGGGGGAGTGGATCGTGCCGGAGAATCACTATTTCGTCATGGGCGATAACCGCGACCACAGCAACGACAGTCGGCTGTGGGGTTTCGTCCCGGAGGAGAACCTGGTGGGCAAGGCAACGCGTATCTGGATGCACTGGGATTTTCGCGACAATGGCACCGGATTCGATCCGTCCCGTTTCTGGACTAAAATTTCGAACTGAGGTAGCGCGATGCACACGATAAGCCGACAGCGGAAGCGACAAGAGGGCCTGTCCACGGCTGGCTGGATTGCGGTGGTCGGACTTTTCGGCCTGATCATAGTGACGTTTTTCAAGGTTTTCCCGATGTACTACGAAAACTTCAAGGTCAAGGCGGCGCTCGAGCGGCTGCAGGCCGATACCGAGATCGACGCGAAATCGAAGCGCGCGATCTGGGAGTCGCTGCAGAAGCGCATGTTCGTCGACGAGATTCGCTCGGTCAAACGCGAAAATGTCAAGATCACCCGCAAGGACGGCAAGACCACGGTCACGGTTACCTACGAGACTCGTGACGCCTATATCGGCAACCTGTTCATCGGCGGCAATTTCAGCGAAAGCATCGTGATCGACCGGTGACGCCGGCGCAGTTTTTTGCCCTGACCGGATACCAGTTCAGGCAGGAGCATTTGCTGCAGCAGGCGCTTACGCACCGCAGTTACGCGCGCAAGGACAACAACGAGCGCCTCGAGTTCCTGGGCGACAGTATTCTCGACCTGGTTATATCCCACCATATCTTCGAACGATATGATTCCGCCAACGAAGGCGACCTGAGCCGCATACGCGCTAACCTGGTCAAGCAGGCGACGGTGGCGGACATTGCACGCGGCATTAACCTCGGTGAGTATCTTTTTCTCGGTGGCGGTGAGCTCAAGAGCGGCGGCCACCGGCGGGCGTCGATTCTGTCGGATGCGATGGAAGCCGTGATCGCGGCCGTATACCTGGATAGCGATTTCGACTCGGCACGTGCCTTCGTGCTCGAACTCTACCGCGATCGGCTGTCGCAACTGTCGACGCTCGATGAACTCAAGGATCCCAAGACCCGCCTGCAGGAATACTTGCAGGCGCGCCGCCTGGCGCTGCCCGAATACCGTGTCGAGCAGACCCGCGGCAAGGCGCACGACCAGGTTTTCGCGGTCAGCTGCCGCGTGCCCGACCTCGATCTCAGCGCGCAGGGCAGCGGTTCGAGTCGCAAGAATGCCGAACAGGCGGCGGCGCGCGAGCTATTGCGCCGAATCGAGTCGTGAGCGACAGCTTTCGCTGCGGCTACGTTGCCCTCGTCGGTACCCCCAATACCGGCAAGTCCACGCTGATGAACGCGCTGGTTGGCGAAAAACTGAGCATCACCGCACATCGCCCGCAAACCACGCGGCACCAGATTCTCGGTATCCGCAATCGCGAGGACAGCCAGTGCATCTTTATCGATACGCCCGGTATCCACGACGATCGCAGCAAGGCGATCCACCGCTACATGAACCGGGCCGCAACCAGCGTACTGGACGACGCCGACCTGGTGTGCGTGTTGCTCGACGTTCGCCGCATCGGCGCGCAGGATGAAAAAATTCTGCGCCTGGTGGCGAAATACGACCAGCTGTTGCTGGTGCTGAACAAGATTGACCTGGTAGCGCGCGAGGACTGCCTGCCGGTACTGCAGCGCCTCGGCGAACTGCTGCCCGGTGTCGAGATCGTACCGGTGTCGGCACTGAAGCGGGAAAACCTCGACACCCTCGAGGATCTGATCGTTGCGCGCCTGCCGCCCGGCCGTCCGTTCTACGCCAGCGACCAGCTTACCGACCGCTCCATGCGCTTTATCGCTGCCGAAATCGTGCGCGAGAAACTGTTTCGTTCGCTGGACAAGGAGTTGCCGTATTCGATCACGGTCAACGTCGATCATTACGTCGAGGAGCCCGACCTGACCCGTATCGCGGCCACGATCTGGGTCGAACGCAAGTCACAGAAGGCGATCGTGATCGGCAAGGGTGGGCGGCAGTTGAAAAAAATCGGCAGCCAGGCACGCGCCGATCTCGAAGGGCTGCTGCAGGGCAAGGTATACCTGCAGCTGTGGGTCAAGCTGCGCGAGGACTGGGCCGACGACGAGCGCTCGCTGGCCGCCTTCGGGTACTCGGATGTCGAACAGGGTCGATGATCTTGCCGCGGTTATTCTGCGGCGGCGCGAATGGCGCAATACCAGCCTGATCCTGGACGTGTTCACCCGCGAGCGGGGCTGCCTCGGCCTGGTCGCCCGCGGTGCCCGTAAAAGCCATTCACGCGCAGACTTCGAACCTTTCGTGCTGTTGTCGCTGGGCTACAGCGGTGATGGAAATCTGAAGTCGCTGACTACGATCGAAGGACAGCCGCTGGGGGTCGATGCCAGCAATTACCCGCTGCTGCTCTACGTTAACGAGTTACTTCTCAACCTGTTACCGCGCGAGGAACCCGCGGCGGAAGTATTCGACGCCTACCTGCGCTTGCTGCAGCATGCGCGCGCCGGGCTCGACGAACCGGATCTGCGCGGGTTTGAAATGCTGTTGTTGCGCGAGCTGGGGTATTTCCCCGACCTCGCAATCGATGCCGACAGCGGCCTGCCGATCGATCCTGCGCGCAGCTATCGCTACCTGCCGGGCAATGGCTTCGTGGCCTGTGGTCCCGATGACGCCGAAGCGGTTGCCGGCGAACTGCTGCTGGCCTGGCAATTGCAGGACTACCGGGAGCCGGCGGTGCGTCGCCTGGCGCGCTCGGTGATGCGCGCCATGATCGACTTTAACTTGCACGGAAAAACGCTAAAATCCCGCGAAGTCTACGCGCGCATGGTGCGGCGGGGAACGAATTTGTAACCGCGCTCGCAGCGGCCCGGTAGTAACAGGAGAAAGCAGTCATGGCGGTCACCCCAGCTCTTCCCGGCGTCAACGTCGACCAGGTCGCCTTGCTGCGGCAGGCCGGCGGCATGCGTCATCCCGATCCGGTATACGCCACGCGGCCCGGGCAATACCACGGCGCGGATGTCGTGTTCGCCGGCCCGGTGCAGGCAGTCG
>JASJCI010000063.1 GCA_030066085.1 Gammaproteobacteria bacterium
CCGCGGCTCGACCGCGGGGTCCAGTGATGAGCCAAGGTTTTCTGGATCCCGCGGTCGAGCCGCGGGATGACAACTCCGGCGGGCTCCGGCGTTCCGGAATCTCCCATTTATGCCGGGGTCAGATCACAGTTCTTCCTAATATGAGCGAAAACTGTGATCTGACCCCGGTATCCGGCGCATCCCGGTTGTCGCCGGTCAAGAATTCAACTAAAAAAACCCGAGATCCAGTGCAGACCGCTTTACCGTCATTCCCGCGAAAGCGGGAATCTTGTTTTAGGGTTAAACCACCATTTTTTCTAATGCACACAAAATCTGTGATCTGACCCCGGTATCTGGCCGCGGTTCAAACCACAACTGCGATTCAGGGTATGCTTCGAGCTTGTTCAGATCGAAGCAACACGCATGAGAGAAACCATCCATATCGAAACCCACCGCCGCGAGGTGCTGGTGGATATCACGCCACAGGTCGAAAGCGTGGTGGAACAGAGTGGCATAGAAAACGGCCTGGTCAGCGTGTACGCGCAGGGCGCGACCGCCGCGATCATGATCCAGGAGAACTGGGACGACAGCGTGCAGACGGATGTCGTCAACCTGCTGGCAAAGGTGATTCCGCGCGGGGTGTGGCTGCACGACGCGCAGGACGGCAACGGTGATTCACACCTGAAATCCGGCCTGGTCGGCCCGTCGGAAACCATTCCGCTGATCGACGGCAAGCTGGGCCTGTCGACCTGGCAAAACATCTTCTTTTGCGAATTCGACGGTCCGCGCAACGATCGACGCGTGGTGTGCACGATCATTGGCGACGACTAGAAGACGAAGCCACCTGCAAAAGCCTGGCGACGTTCCAGGGCTGCCAGGCCAAAGCGCCTGCACCATCGTGCGGCCAACTTGACACCTCGGTCGAACTGGGCCGAGAATGAAGGACGCGTCACGCTATCGCCACAATCGGCCCGTAGCATCACATTACAACTAAAATGACGCGAACCGATTGCGTAAAAAAATCGCAACTCGCGACATGCAAACCGGTGCGCGCACTGCACACCGACCCGAGGGAGGAACCATGAATCAATCATCGAATGCTTATCGCAAGGCATCTGCCCTGCTAGCGGCGCTGGTGCTCGGCGCCCTGCTGCTCGGCAGCCAGTCGGCGCTCGCCAAGGACAGGAAACACGTCGCGCCGGACGAGAAAGGGCCCTACCAGATCGGACATACGACCGTGATTCTGACCGACCCCTCGCGCAACGTCGACGGCTCCGCGCCGGCCACGTCCGTCGGACGCTACCTCTACCTCGACATCTGGTATCCGACCAACGTCAAGACCAGCGAGCGCATCTGGTATGACTGGAACAACCCGCTGTACAATCAAAACCCGGGCAGCGCCATATATCCCGAGCTGCCCGACCTGCCGCCGATGACCTGGGACGGCAGCCTGTCGACCAATACCATCGCAGAGGGTGCGCCGCTCGCGAACAAGGGCAGGTTCCCGCTGCTGGTGGCCTCGCACGGTAACCTCGTGGCCTCCGCCAAGAACATGCCCGACACGCTGGAACTGCTGGCGAGTCACGGCTACGTCATCGCGTCGATCGAACACACCGGCAACAATGATGCCCAGTACCAGGCCAGCCTGTTCAACAACCCGTCTTTTCTGAATACGCCGGTCGGGCCCAATCCGACGCTGCAAGACAACGGCACCATCCTGCAACGCAGCAAGGACGTCAGCTTTATCATCGACGCGGTGCTCGACGGGCGACTCGACCAGGCGACCGGCATCCAGTTCACCAAACGGCTGGACAAGAAATCCATCGGCGTGCTCGGTTTCTCGCTCGGCGGCATGACCAGCCTCGCCAGCGTCACTGGAATCAGCGTGCAGAACCACCCGGCAGATCGCCGCATCAAGGCGGCCCTGATGGGCGGCGGCAGCAATTACGGCCTGCTACTGAACGACGACGACTACGCCAACGCCAGTGTGCCGCTGATGTTCCTCGGTAACGATACCGGCATCGTCTACGACAAGTTCAATGCCTTTACCGGCACCCGCACGAAATATCATGTCGATATCGCCGACTACAACCATCACGTCGGCGGTTACCAGTCAAGCTGGTGCCAGGATTTTCAGAGCTCGATGGAGTCCGTCAGCCCGGATGTTTTTCCGACGGTGTTCTTCGCGCCCCAGCTACTCGATCCCTCCGATCTCGCCAACTACGGCTTCACCTCGACTTTTTACTGGATCTACACCGGTACGCGTAATTCCGGTGTGTACGATTACTGCGAGCCGTCCACCTTCGACAACCTCAGCGACGAAGTACTGATCGACGTGCTGTTCGGCAACCCCGACATCCTCGCGGTACGCGACGAGCTTCTGCCGTCGATGCCGCTGAAGCCCGAGGCCTCGGTCGAGGAGATCACGCGCACCTCCAACTACTACGCGGTGTCGTTCTTCAATCGCCATCTGAAAAAAGACCGGAAGTACCAGCGTTACCTGAAAAGAGCGAGAAAAGGCAGCCGCAAGAACCCGCTCGCCCGGGTCGACGTCGGCTGCTTCAAGGAAAAGCCGCGGCCGATGGACCTGCTCCCGGGCGACAAGCTGACCTTTGTCCCGGTCGGCGATTATGGCTACGAGGTGAGTCTCGTCTCGGGCGCCGGGTTCTACCCGACTGGCGACTTGATCGACGTGTCCGGCGACGGCGTAGCCTATCTCCAGTACCCGGATTTCTCTTTTCCCGTGCCCGGCATGGCGGAACCGGTCGAAAACCTGTTCCTCGCCGAGAACGGCACCATCACGACGCGCACGACTTCTGATATCGGCGCGATCGACGACAACGGCTCGCCCTGGTACATGAAGGGCCACCTGCTGCTCGGCGCGCAGTTCCAGATAGGCGCACTGATGAAGGACCTCGACGCCCCGGCCGAAAACGTGTTCGCTTATTACGATGACATCGAGGACCGCGTCGTAGTCACCTACGTGGACGTACCCTCGCTTGGCACCACCGAGCCCAATACGCTGCAGATCGCGATCCACGGCAACGGCACGATCGAGATGATCGTCGAGGAACTGGCCAATACCGGTCCGGTTTATTCACCGAGCATCATCGGCACACTCGGTATAGCCGGCGGTCACACCCCGATAAAGAAACTGCGCAAGACGAAAGCAACCGACTTCAGCAAGCTGCGCGACCGCGGCTCGCGGTTCATGCGTTTCGGTCCCGAAAAAGCGATCTTCGAGCAGTTCTACGCCGGCACCGACAAGGGTGTCTGCAGGGTCGACGATGACGACCGGGATGACGGGGACGACGACGATGACGACGACAGGGACGACGACTAGTCCGCGGGATACCTGGATCGGCGAGCACCAGCCCTGTCGCCTGAAAACAGGGACAGATCGCAGTTTCGGAACATCAGCAATGCTGCGATCACAAGCGCCTGGATCGGCCTGCAGCAAACCCCGCTAACGACTAGTTGAACCTGTCCCGGGTTTTTGCAGTCAGTTCCGGGTCAGGGCAGCCCCGCCTTGCGTAGTCCGTCGCTGAACGTCTCCCAGTAGCTTGCCAGCTGCCACTGCCGGCGATACCCGCCCGCCAGCGTCTCGACGCTATCGCGCTCGACGCCGAGTCCGCGGCTGGCAAACTCGCGGTGGCGCTCGGCGACGAACGACTCCAGCGCCTTGCCGGCCTCGTCCGGGCGCCCGAGATAGGCATGGGCGCCGGCGAGGCAGCCATGACCAAGGGAATTGAGCAGCGCCTCACCGGTCAGCGTTTGCGTCACGCCCTCGAAGTCGTGCATGAAAAACAGCGCCTGGCCCAGCACCCAGTCGTAGGAACTCGGGTGCAGCGGGTCCAGTCGCCTCGCCTCGAGCGCGATATCCCGCGCGCGCTCGGCCTGGCCGACCCACAACAGCCCAAAGCCGCCCCACAACATCTGCTCGGCCTCGATGTCCATTTTCTGCATGGTGCGCTCGAACTGGCGTTCCGCCTCTTCCCAGCGACCCTCGACCGCGTAGGTGTAGCCGAGGTGATTCAGGATGGCGACGTCGTGACTGTCGAGCGACGCCGCCTTGCGCGCCAGCTCCATCATCCTCGGGATCGTGTCCGGCAATTCGATACCGAGCATGTAATCCACCAGGAAGGTGTCCGACAGGTACATGTAAGGCCGCGCGTAATGCGGGTCGAGGGCGATCGCCTGCTCGTACAGCGAGCGCGCGGCGGCCGTGGCATCCGCGCTGAAACTGTCGCGCACGGCTTTCGCCCGTAGCATGAACTCGTAGGCCTTCAGGCTATCCGGCTGTTTTCTCGACGCACGCGCCGCAACGTCTTCCTGCACCCGTCCGGGCAGCACCGCGACGATGCTGCGGGTCAGCTCGTCCTGCAGCGCAAAGATGTCTTCCAGCTCGCGATCGTAGCGTCCCGTCCAGACATGTTTACCGGTTTCGGCCTCGGTCAGCTGGGCCGTCACCCGCACGCGGTTGCCGGCGCGGCGAATGCTGCCCTCGACGATGTACTGTACACCGAGCCTGGTGGCGATCTCGCCGTGGTCGACCGGCCGGTGCTTGAACGCAAACGACGAGTGCCGGGCAATCACGTAAAGGACGTCGAAGCGCGACAACTCGGTGATGATGTCCTCGGTGATGCCGTCGCTGAAATACTCCTGCTCCGGATCGCCGCTCATATTGACGAACGGCAGCACGACCACGGACGGCTTTTCCTGCCGGTTCGACACCGCCGCGGCAGGTTCAGGGGCCTGTGTCTCCGCTGCGCCCGCCGGCGACTCGGCCACCTCCGCAATGAACTGGTAACCCCGACCGTGGTGGGTCTTGATCATGCGCTGCTGCTTGCCGCTATCACCGATCGCCCGGCGCGCATCCTTCAGACGCGCGGCCAGCGCGGCGTCGGTCACGACCTTGCCCTGCCACAGGTTTTCGAGCAATTCGTCGCGGCCGACCACGCGGGCCCGCTGCTCGACCAGGTAGACCAGCAGATCGAATACCAGCGGCTCGACCGCAACCGGCGCATCACCGACGTCTAGCCGGTAACGGTCGGTATCGAGCACGCAGTTTTCGAATCGATAAATCAAGGCTGCAGGGGCCCTAAGTGCTTGTTTGCAGACATGATTACAGAACTTTTTGCCGATGTTAACGGCTTATTTTTACGCGCACGCCAACGAAGTCATGAAATCGTCAAGCCAAGGTCAGGTCATCGTCATGTCCGGTTGGCCGCTTCGGCCCACAATCTCACCATCTGCCGAAACAGACAACCGAGAGGAAAAACAGATGAACAGCAAAACCCTGCAATACAACGCAACCACCGACTCAGCCATCGACCTTCCCGCCCTGCCGTCGCGTAATGGTTTCATCGCCCTGGCCAAAACCGTCATCGGCTGGTTCACGCGCAGCGAGCTAGAGCAGGCGCAGGCCCGTTACCGGCTCAAGCGCGAGCGTGCGGCCCAAACTGCAGCACAACGCGATATCGTCAGCGCGATGCCGCTCGAACAAAAGCAAAGCCTGGGCCTGCATCGGTTGGTCGATTGATCGCACGGCCCGGGGTGACGGTTAGCTCGATCCCGGCATCAGCTAACCGTCACCCTTCAAAAAAGGGGACGGAGGGATTATTTTTTAATCCCTCCGTCCCCTTTTTTTTCCTTCGCCCTGATTCGTAACGCACGCTCGCGACCCTGATACATACCCTCGCCTCCACAGCCAGCCCCGACCTCGAATCCGGATAGATCCGATCTATGCTAACCTCTGGGCGACTTCCATCTGTGCCGGTCCGGTTCTCGCAGACATTGAACTACCAATTCGACCGCTACTCGCTGGATACCGATCGGTACCAGCTCTGCCGCGAGGGCGAACCGGTCGCGGTCGAGCCGCTGGTATTCGATTTACTGGTTTACCTGCTGCAAAACCGGGGGCGCGTCGTTTCGCGTGACGAACTGCTGAACCAGTTGTGGGCGGGTAAAGTCGTGACCGACGCAGCGCTCGCCGCCCGCCTGAAGGACGCGCGCAAGGCCGTCGGCGACAGCGGCAGCCGACAAAGCGTCATCAAGACCCATCACGGCCGCGGCTACCAGTTCGTTGCCGAACTCGACGACAGCGGTGAAAAATCGGGGGAAGGCCAGCAATCGCCGGCACTGACCTTACCCGAAGTGCCTTCCATCGCGGTGTTACCCTTCGACAACCTGGGCTCCGACCCGGAACAGGATTACCTCAGCGACGGTATCGTCGAGGACGTCATCACGGCGCTATCGCATTTTGCGGGGCTGTTCGTGATTGCGCGTAACTCGTCCTTTTCCTACAAGGGCAAGGCAACCGACGCGCGCCAGATCGCGCGCGAGCTGGGGGTGCGCTACCTGCTCCAGGGCAGCATACGGCGCTCGGCCAACCGCATTCGCATCAACGGCCAGCTGATCAACGCGCTCGACGGCAACCAGCTGTGGGCGGAACGCTTCGAAGGCGACCTCGACGACCTGTTCGAACTGCAGGACGAGATCACGCGCAAGATCGTCGGCAGCATCGCACCACAGATCGAACTCGCCGAAGTCGAACGCGGCCGCCGACTGCAACCCGGCAACCTGTCGTCTTACGAACTCGCGCTGAAGGCCAAGTCTCTTACCTACGACGCGTTCCGTTTCGGCGATGCGGACCGGCTTCGCATCGCGATCGAAACCGCCGACGCCGCGCTCGAACTGGACGAGCGCAACACGCACGCCCTGTGGATCCTGGGCCTGGCGCTGATGGAACAGTTTACCTACCAGTGGGGTGACGATTACGAGGACGCCCTCGCGCGCGCGATGCAGGTGGCGGAAAAACTGATCTCCGCCGATCCGTCACATGCGGGTGGCTACATCCTGCGCGGCGGTATCAACACCTACCGGCGCGAATACGATCTCGCCACCGCGGATTACGAGTACGGCCTGTCGCTCAACCCCAACTCGTCGATCCACCTGATTCACGCGGCCTGGGGCGAATCCCTGGCCGGGCTAACGACCGAAGCCAGGGCCCACGCCGAGCTGGGCCTGCGCCTGAGCCCGAAGGAATACGATCTTTTCCTCGGCTATGCCTACCTCGGCTTGCTGCAGGCCAGCTTCGCCGAGCGCGATTTCGAGCAGGCCATCAAGTGGGGGCGACTTTCGATCCAGATGCACGCCACCGCGCCGGTGCGGCGCGCGCTCATGACGGCCTGTTGCGCGCTCCAGGGACGGCCCGACGAGGCCCGTCAACATGCCGCCGCACTGGCCGGTTTCTCGCCCGACTTCATCCCCTCGTTGATGCGTGGCGACCTCGTCCTGTACCGGGCGACCGAGAGCAATCATTTGCTGGTCGAGGGTCTGCGGCAGGCCGAAGCAGGATAAGGAATCGGGCCTGCACTATTCATAAACAGGGGATTGCGTTAACGCACACCATGACTCGTGCAGGTAGACCACTCCCCGAACCGGTATACTGTCCGTTCACGAAGGGGCAATGAATTCCCGCAGTACCTCTAAATAATCACAAAGAGAGGGCTGTAGCATGACCGACAAAAACAGGACGGTCGCCGTGCTCGGTGCCGGGGTGGCCGGGCTGGCGGCCGCGAAAACGCTCACGCAATACGGCTTCGACGTCACGGTTCACGAAGCGTGTTCCGAGATCGGGGGCGTCTGGGCCAACAATTACCGTTCGCTGCGCGTGCTCGAACCGAAATGGGTTTATGGCTATCCCGACTGGCCGTGGCCATCCGAGACGCCGCTCTACCCGCCCGCGGAGCACGTGCGCAGATACCTCACCCGGTACGCCGAACGGTTCGGCATCCGTCACCGCATTCGACTGAATTCCCGCGTCGTCGCGGCGACACCCACCGCCGACGGGCGCTGGCGCGTCGTCACCGAGACCGACGGCGAACGCGACAGCGCCGAGCACGATTATTTCGTCATGGCGCCCGGCATGTTCAACCTGAAGAAGATTCCGGACTGGCCGGGGCAGGACGATTTCGCAGGCCAGGTGATGCATTCGAGCGAATTCCGCGACGGCGCCCAGGTCGCCGGCAAGCAGGTCGTCATCGTCGGCTTCAGCCGCTCGGCGATGGATATCGCGGTCGACATCGTCGACGAGGCCGCCAGCCTGAGCATGCTGCACCGCTCGATCCGCTGGCCGGTGCCGGAAAAGATCCTGGGGCTGATTCGCAACCACGTGCTGCTGTTCGCGCGCTGGCCGACCCACTTTGCGCCGCCGTGGATACGCCCGGGCAAAACCGCCCGCTTGCTACACGGCAAACTGCAGGGCGGCGTCGATTTTTTCTGGAAGTTTTTCGAGGTATTGCTGAGCACCCAGTTCCGGCTGAAACAGCGCAAGCTGGAACCCGACCGTCCAATCAAGCTGGACCTGTTCACCAACCTGTACGTCGCGCCGCCGCGTTTTTTCGGGCTCGTCGGCGAAGGCCGGATCGCCGCGCACCGGGCCGAGATCGAGGCGTTCGAAAAAAACGGCGTTCGTCTCACCAACGGCGAGCTCCTGCCCGCCGACCTCGTGCTGTGCGCAACCGGCTGGCGCCACGACTATTCGTTCCTGCCGGCCGAATTGCTGGCAACCATCCACGACCGGGACGGCATGCACCTCTATCGCCACATGCTGCATCCGGCGCTGCCCGGATTCGCCTTCGTCGGCGGCGTGCAGGGCATCAACAGCGCGACCCTTTACGCCATGCAGTCGACCTGGCTGGCGCGCCTGTGGACAGGTGAATTCACCCTGCCCGCCGCCGAGGATCAACTCGCCGAGATCGAGGCTCTCAAAGCATGGAACCGCGACTTCGTGAGCGCAAGACCGAACCGCTCGCAGGTACTCAACCTGCACCAGATGCCCTACATCGACGACCTGATGGACGACATGGGCCTGGAGAAACACCGCAAAAACCGGCTGGCGGATCAGTTCGTACCCTACCGGTCCGCGGACTACGCGGAAGTCACCGCGAGCACGAGCCCACGCTGAATTAAACGGAACCAAGTGGGGACTGTCCCCGTAAAGGGGACAGTCCCCATTTTTTGCCCCCGTTTTACGCCGGGGAATCCTCGCTATTCGCGATCGCCGGTCAGCGCCTGCACATCGGCATCCCGCAGGAACTTCCACGGCAGCGGCACCAGCCCCGGCACCCGCTCGCGATAGCGGCGATAGATCTCCCCGTGATAGCGAATCAGCTTTTGCTCCTCGAGCCGCGAGCCGATGATGAAATACAGCGTGATCAAGATCGCCGTGACCAGCATCGGCGCATTCATGTCGCGTGTCCAGACGATGACCAGGGCGAAGAAATACCACGGATGACGCACCCGGCGATGGAGCGGCGACAGCTGGAACTGCTCCTGGTCGTCGACACTGGCGTTATGTTCCCTGAGCTGTCGCAGGCCGACAAACTCGCTGAGATCGTAGAACTTGAGCGACCAGAGGAAACCCGCCAGCGCAGCCAGCGATAGTATCAGCGACAGGTAAAACGCGACGCCGCTCCAGCGCCACAGCCACGGCCCCGAGCCGGCCAGGCTCAGCCACAACGGCACTGCCAGCAGCACGACCGCAAGCCCGTTGTACACCAGCCGATAGGCCGGCATCGCGCGCGGCCAGCGTTGCGCGACATATTGCTTGGCCCCGATCGAAGCCAGCAGCGAGTGCAGGCCGAAGTAAACCAGCCAGCTGACGATCAACCAGAGTAATTGAGAATCGAGCATGGGCCGCTTTATAACATCAATACAAATTGATGGCGCGGACGACGTGAGGAATGTCCGATAGGATCGATCGATTTCTTTGGCTTGGTAGCAGCGGGAAATTCGGCTATTAATAGCCGTCACGGCGCGCGCCGCGCTGAAACAGGCACAAAGGAAACAGAGTTGAGCACAGTCGCACCCACGGCGGACGTACCGGTCAGCCGCACACCGCAGGGCATCGCCGCGATTATTCTCGGGATGCTGCTGTTCGTGTGCCAGGACGCGATGATGAAATCGCTGCTCGGCGATTTCCCGGTGTGGCCGTTGCTGCTGGTGCGCGCGGTCGTCTGCTCGCTGGTCATGGTACCGCTGATCCTGTATTTCGGCCCGCCACACCGCATCCTGACACCGCTGTGGCCGCTGCACGTCGCGCGCGCGATGCTGTTCGCGTTCGGTTTCTCGCTCTACTACGCGGCGTTCCCGTTCATGACCCTGGCCGCGGTGACGACGATTTTCTTCGCCGCGCCCCTGCTGACGGCGGTGTTTGCCGCGGTGTTTCTGAAGGAGCACATCGGCATCCATCGTATCAGCGCGCTGGTGCTCGGTTTCGTGGGCGTCATGGTCGCGATGAAACCGGGCGCGGATTCGTTTCAGTGGGTGTCGGTGCTGCCGCTGATCTGCGCCTTCAGCTACGCGACCTCGCAGATGCTGGCGCGGCGGATCGGCGACCGCGACACGGCCATGGTCGCGGGCGCCTACACCATCATCCTCGCCGGGCTGTTCGTGTTACCGCTCGGCTGGGCGCTCAACGCGCTGTTCGATATCGGCGCCGAGGCCGCGCACCTGCGCTGGAGCTGGCAGGCCTTTAGCGTCGGCATCCTGCCGTGGCTCGTCCTGCTGGGCGCGATCGGCATGGTCGGCTGGACACTGTTGTCCCGCGCCTACCAGGTTGCCGATGTCGGCGCCGTGGCGCCGTTCGAGTATGCCTACCTGCCGCTCGCGGCGGCGCTCGGTTACCTCGCTTTCGACGAGGTTCCGACGTGGAATACCCTCGTCGGCATGGCGCTGATCATCGTGTCGGGGGTCTACATCGGTTACCGCGAAGTCGTCAACGCCCGCCGCAGCATCATGCCGACGGCCGAGGCGAGCTTTGCCCCCGGCAATCCCGCCGTGGTGCACGAATTCCCCGAGGCCGATCAGTCCACGGAGCGGTAGTGCAGCGATGTAACCAAAGGGGATAGCCCGCATTTTTTACCCCCTCCCGGGGCCGTCATTCCCGCGCAAGCCTGCGCGGCTTTGGGCCCTTCGGGTCCCGGCGGGCTCCGGCGTTCCGGAATCTGCTACGGCGCCACCCTTGCAAGATCCCCGCTTTCGCGCACTGCTGTCCGGAATAATTTTTTACAGCACTGTTAACACCTGTCACCCCGCGGCTCGACCGCGGGGTCCAGTGATGAGCCAAGGTTTTCTGGATCCC
>JASJCI010000030.1 GCA_030066085.1 Gammaproteobacteria bacterium
CAAAGCGGAAAACGCGTTTTCCGCTTTGTCAACTCATCGCGTCGACGATACTCTTCGGCGCTTCTTCGTACTTCTCGAACTCCATCGAGTAGGTCGCGCGACCCTGGGTCGCCGAGCGCAGGTCGGTGGCGTAGCCGAACATCTCGGACAACGGCACCGACGCGCGAATAATCTTGCCCGCAACGGAATCTTCCATGCCGGCGACTATGCCGCGACGCCTGTTCAGGTCGCCCATGACGTCCCCCATGTAATCCTCGGGCGTCACGACCTCGACCTTCATCAACGGTTCCAGCAGTACCGGATCCGCCGCCTGCGCGCCCTCGCGCATCGCCAGCGAGCCAGCGAGCTTGAAGGCCATTTCGTTCGAGTCGACATCGTGATACGAGCCGTCGAACAGCGTCGCCTTGACATCGACCATCGGGAACCCGGCAAGTACGCCGTTTTCCATCTGTTCCTGTATCCCCTTGTCGACTGCCGAAATATATTCGCGCGGCACCACGCCGCCGACAATGGCGTTTTCGAACTCGTAACCGCTGCCGCCCGGCAGGGGCTCGAGTTTCAGCCAGACGTGGCCGTACATGCCGCGTCCGCCGGTTTGCCGCACGAACTTGCCTTCCTGTTCGACGGGCTTGCGAATCGTCTCGCGGAAGGCCACCTGCGGTTTGCCGATGTTGGCTTCCACGTTGAACTCGCGCTTCATCCGGTCGACGATGATGTCGAGATGGAGCTCCCCCATACCCGAGATAATCGTCTGCCCCGACTCTTCGTCGGTGCGCACCTGGAACGACGGGTCTTCCTTCGCCAGTTTACCCAGCGCAACGCTCATCTTTTCCTGGTCGGACTGCGTCCTCGGTTCCACCGCGACCGAAATAACCGGGTCGGGGAACTCCATGCGCTCCAGCGTAATCCGGCTGTTCGGGTCGCACAGGGTATCCCCGGTAACGACGTCCTTGAGGCCAACCGCGGCGGCGATGTCGCCGGCACGAACCTCTTTCAGTTCTTCGCGCGAGTTGGCATGCATCTGCAGCACGCGCCCGATGCGCTCTTTCCTGTCGCGCACCGTGTTGTAAATCGAGTCGCCGGCATTCAACACCCCCGAGTAAACCCGGAAGAACGTCAGGTTGCCGACGAACGGGTCGGTCGCGATCTTGAACGCCAGTGCCGCAAACGGCGCCTTGTCGTCGGCCGGCCGCTCGTCCTCGAACTCGCCATCGGCATTGATGCCGCGGATCGGCGGTACGTCCTCGGGCGACGGCAGGTAGCGAATGACCGCATCCAGCATCGCCTGCACGCCCTTGTTCTTGAACGCGCTGCCGCACAGTGCCGGCACCACTTCCCCGTTGAGGGTGCGTATTCGCAGCCCCTGGTGGATCTCGTCCTCGCCGAGGTCACCCTCCTCGAGGTACTTCTCCATCAACTCGTCGTTGGCCTCGGCCGCGGCCTCGACCATGTTCTCGCGCCACTGCTGGCAGAGCTCCAGCATGTCGGCGGGAATCTCTTCCTCGACGTAGGTCGTGCCCATGTTGGACTCGTCCCAGAAGATCGCCTTCATCTTGATCAGGTCGATCACGCCCTTGAAGTTTTCCTCGGCGCCGATATTCATCTGGATCGGAACCGGGTTACTGCCGAGCCGATCCTCGACCTGCTGCACCACGCGCAGGAAATCCGCGCCCTGGCGATCCATCTTGTTGACGAACACCATGCGCGGCACCTGGTAGCGGTTGGCCTGGCGCCAGACGGTCTCCGACTGGGGCTCGACCCCGGCTACCGCGTCGAACACGACGCAGGCACCGTCGAGGACGCGCAGCGAGCGCTCGACCTCGATCGTGAAATCGACGTGACCAGGCGTATCGATGATGTTGATACGATGCTGGTCGAACTGCTGGTCCATGCCGGACCAGAAACAGGTGGTGGCAGCCGAGGTAATCGTGATACCCCGCTCCTGCTCCTGCTCCATCCAGTCCATGACGGCGGCGCCGTCATGCACTTCGCCTATCTTGTAGGAGACGCCGGTGTAGAACAGGATCCGTTCCGTGGTGGTCGTCTTGCCGGCATCGATATGGGCAATGATGCCGATATTCCGATACCGCGTAATCGGTGTCGTCCGCGCCACCGCAACCGTCCCTTCGTGTCGTTCGCGCTTACCAGCGGAAGTGCGCGAAGGCCTTGTTGGCCTCGGCCATGCGGTGCGTATCCTCGCGCTTCTTCACCGCCGTGCCCTTGTTCTCGGAGGCGTCCAGCAGTTCCCCGGCCAGCTTGCTGGCCATGGTCTTTTCGCCGCGCTTCTGCGCCGCGTCGATAATCCAGCGCATCGCCAGCGTGTTACGCCGTGACGGGCGCACCTCGACCGGCACCTGGTAGGTGGCGCCACCGACCCGGCGGGATTTCACCTCGACCATCGGGCGAACGTTCTCGAGCGCTTTTTCCATCAGCTCGACCGAATCGACGTGGCTTTTCTGCGACACGCTGTCGAGCGCGTTGTACAGGATCTTCTCGGCGGTCGATTTCTTGCCGTTGCGCATGATCATGTTGACGAACTTCGCGATCTGCTGATCACCGAACTTCGGGTCGGGCAGGATTTCTCTCTTGGGGACTTCTCTACGACGGGGCATGGGTTAAACCTACGACTTGGGGCGCTTGGCGCCGTACTTCGAACGACCCTGGCGACGTGCCGGAACGCCCTGGGTATCCAGGCTGCCGCGCACCACGTGGTAGCGCACACCCGGCAGGTCCTTGACCCGGCCGCCGCGTACCAGTACCACCGAGTGCTCCTGCAGGTTATGGCCTTCGCCACCGATGTAAGAAGCAACCTCGTAACCAGTGGTCAGGCGCACACGCGCCACCTTGCGCAGGGCCGAGTTCGGCTTTTTCGGCGTGGTGGTGTAGACACGGGTGCAGACGCCGCGTTTTTGCGGCGAAGCCTCGAGCGCGGGCACGTTGCTCTTGCTGCGCTTTGACCGGCGCGGCTTGCGCACCAGCTGGTTAACAGTTGACATCGATTCGACTCTCCTGCGGTCGCTCGTTCGGGTTATTCAGTAAATTCATGGGTCACAACAAACGACAGGCTATACATTCGCATGTATAGCCTGCCATTTGGGGATGCGGAATTTTAGGGACCAAAGCCTTACCTGTCAACCGCTTATTCGGACACGGCCTCGGCTTCGGCGGGGGCTTCCGCGGCACCCTCGTCCCCTTCCATTTCGGGCATGATCGGCATCGCGGGTTGCTGCCGCTTGCGCCGACGTTCCTCGTGGTAGGTCTGCCCGGTTCCCGCCGGGATCAGGCGACCGACGATGACGTTTTCCTTGAGTCCGCGCAGGTCGTCCTTGGCGCCCTTGACGGCCGCCTCGGTCAGTACGCGCGTGGTCTCCTGGAACGACGCCGCCGAGATAAAGGACTCGGTGACCAGCGAAGCCTTGGTGATACCGAGCAGGTCCTGCTCGAAGGTCGCGGGCTTCTTGTTCATCGCCTCGGCCTTGTCGTTCAGGTCCAGCACGCGGGCCTTGTCGACCTGGTCGCCGCGCAGCAGGCGGGTATCGCCGCCCTCGTTGATCGTAACCTTGCGCAGCATCTGGCGCACGATGACCTCGATGTGCTTGTCGTTGATCGCAACACCCTGCAGGCGGTAGACGTCCTGGACCTCGTTGACCATGTACTGGGTCAGTTCGCGGATACCCTTGATGCGCACGATATCGTGCGAATCGAGTTCACCGTCGACCAGGATTTCACCCTTGTCCACGTGTTCACCCTCGAACACGTTGATGTGGCGGAACTTCGGAATCAGCGTTTCGATCGACTCGCCGTCGGCATTGGTGATGACCAGGCGCTTCTTGCCCTTGGTTTCCTTGCCGAAGGAGACCGTACCGGTCATTTCCGACAGGATCGCGGGTTCTTTCGGCTTGCGCGCCTCGAACAGGTCGGCCACGCGCGGCAGACCACCGGTGATGTCGCGGTTCTTGGACGATTCCTGCGGGATCTTGGCGAGCACGTCGCCGACCTTGATCCTGGCGCCGTCCTCGACGTTGACCAGCGCACCGCCCGGCAGCATGTAGTGCACCGGGATGTTGGTACCGGCATAACAGAGCACCTTGCCCTTGCCGTCGACCAGCTCGATGGTCGGACGCAGTTCCTTGCCCGCGTTGGAGCGAATGGAATCGTCCATGACCTCGATCGTGGTCAGGCCGGTCATCTCGTCGACGCGATGCTGTACGGTGACGGCCTCGACGAAATCGGTGAACTTGACCTTGCCGGCAACCTCGGTCACGACCGGGTGCATGTGCGGGTCCCAGGTCGCCAGCGTCTCGCCGGCTTCGACCTTGGCGCCGTCCTTGATCGAGAACTCGGAACCGTAGGGCACCTTGTAGCGCTCTTTCTCGCGACCGGTGGCCTCGTCGACAACGCCGACCTCGCCCGAGCGTGAGACCGCGACCAGGCGCTTGCTCGAGTTGGCAACCACCTTGATGTTGTGGAAACGCACGCTACCGGCGTTCTTGGTCTCGATGCTGTTGACCGAAGCCGAGCTCGAGGCCGCGCCACCGATGTGGAAGGTCCGCATCGTCAGCTGGGTGCCGGGCTCACCGATCGACTGCGCCGCGATGACGCCGACCGCCTCGCCCTTGCACACCATGTGGCCGCGCGCGAGCTCGCGCCCGTAACACTTGACGCAGATGCCGTGGCGGGTTTCGCAGGTCACCGGCGAGCGCACCAGCAGCTCGTCGACGCCGAGGTTGTTGATGATTTCGACCTCGCGCTCCTCGAGCAGCGTGCCGCGCTTGATCACGACCTTGCCGTCGGCATCCTCGATATCCTGCTGCACCACGCGGCCGAGCACGCGCTCGCCGAGATCGACGACGATGTCGCCGCCCTCGATAACCGGGCGCATGACGATACCGTCGTCGGTGCCGCAGTCGTCCATGTTGACCACGAGGTCCTGCGATACGTCGACCAGGCGACGGGTGAGGTAACCCGAGTTGGCGGTCTTGAGCGCGGTATCGGCGAGACCTTTACGCGCGCCGTGGGTCGAAATGAAGTACTGCAGTACGTCGAGACCCTCGCGGAAGTTGGCGGTGATCGCGTTTTCGATGATCGATCCGTCCGGCTTGGCCATCAGGCCGCGCATACCGGCGAGCTGGCGAATCTGCGCCGCGCTACCGCGGGCGCCGGAATCGGCCATGACGAAGATCGAGTTGAGCGATTTCTGCTCGACCTCGTTACCCTCGGAGTCGACCACGGTTTCCTTGCCGATCTTGTCCATCATCGCGCGCGCGACGCGGTCGTTGGCATGCGACCAGATGTCGACCACCTTGTTGTAACGCTCGCCGGAGGTGACGAGACCGGTGGCCCACTGCTTTTCGATGTCCTTGATCTCGGCCTCGGCGGACTTGATCAGGTCGGCCTTTTCTTCCGGCACGATCATGTCGTTGACGCCGATCGAAATACCCGACTTGGTCGCGTAGTGATAACCGGTGTACATCAGCTGGTCGGCGAGGATGACCGTGTCCTTGAGACCGATTTCGCGGTAGCAGGCATCGATCAGCTTGGAAACGGCCTTCTTGTCCAGCGCCTGGTTGATCAGCGAGAACGGCAGCCCCTTCGGCAGCAGGTCGCTCAGGATCGCGCGCCCGACGGTGGTTTCGACCAGGCCGCGGTTCTCGACGCGATTACCGTCTTCGTCGCGGGTGTACTCGGAAACGCGGCACTTGATCTTCGCCTGCAGTTCGATCGCGTTGCTGTGGTAGGCGCGCATGACTTCCTTCGAATCAGAGAAGACCATGCCCTCGCCGAGCACGTTGACCTTGTCGCGCGTCATGTAATACAGGCCGAGGATGATGTCCTGGGTCGGCACGATGATCGGCTTGCCGTTGGCCGGCGACAGGATGTTGTTCGACGACATCATCAGCGCGCGTACTTCGAGCTGGGCTTCCAGCGACAGCGGCACGTGGACCGCCATCTGGTCGCCGTCGAAGTCGGCGTTGAACGCGGTACAGACCAGCGGGTGCAGCTGGATTGCCTTGCCCTCGATCAGGATCGGCTCGAAGGCCTGGATGCCGAGACGGTGCAGCGTCGGCGCGCGGTTGAGCATGATCGGGTGCTCGCGGATGACTTCCTCGAGAATATCCCAGACCTCGGCAACCTCGCGCTCGACCAGCTTCTTGGCTGCCTTGATCGTGGTCGCGAGACCGCGCAGCTGCAGCTTGGAAAAGATGAACGGCTTGAACAGTTCGAGCGCCATTTTCTTCGGCAGACCGCACTGGTGCAGCTTCAGCGTCGGACCGACCACGATGACCGAACGGCCGGAGTAGTCGACGCGCTTGCCGAGCAGGTTCTGGCGGAACCGGCCCTGTTTACCCTTGATCATGTCGGACAGCGACTTCAGCGGCCGCTTGTTGGTGCCGGTGATCGCGCGGCCGCGGCGACCGTTATCCAGCAGCGCGTCGACCGATTCCTGCAGCATACGCTTTTCGTTACGCACGATGATATCCGGCGCGTTCAGCTCCAGCAGCCGCTTCAGGCGGTTGTTACGGTTGATGACACGGCGATACAGGTCGTTCAGGTCCGAGGTCGCAAAGCGGCCGCCGTCGAGTGGCACCAGCGGGCGCAGGTCCGGCGGCAGCACCGGCAGTACGGTCATGACCATCCACTCCGGGCGGTTGCCCGAGTCGATGAAGGCCTCGACCAGCTTGAGACGCTTGGACAGGCGCTTGAACTTGGTCTCCGACTTGGTGCTGTCGATTTCCTCGCGCAGCAGCTGCGCTTCGTGGTTGAGATCCACGTCCTGCAGCAGCTCGAACACGGCTTCCGCGCCCATCTTGGCGTTGAAGTCGTCACCAAATTCCTCGATTGCCTCGAGGTAAGCCTCGTCGGTCAGCAGCTGGCCCTTTTCCAGCGTCGTCATACCCGGATCGATGACCACGAAGCCCTCGAAATAGAGCACGCGCTCGATGTCGCGCAGGGTCATGTCGAGCAGCAGGCCGATACGGGACGGCAGTGACTTCAGGAACCAGATGTGGGCGATCGGGCAGGCGAGTTCGATATGACCCATGCGCTCGCGCCGGACCTTGGTCTGGGTAACCTCGACACCGCACTTTTCGCACACCACGCCACGATGCTTGAGGCGCTTGTACTTGCCGCACAGGCATTCGAAGTCCTTGACCGGGCCGAACACCTTGGCGCAGAACAGGCCGTCGCGCTCGGGCTTGAAGGTACGGTAGTTGATCGTCTCCGGCTTCTTGACTTCGCCGTATGACCAGGAACGTACCATGTCCGGCGACGCGAGACCGACGCGGATGTAGTCGAAATCCTCGTCCGCACCCTGTTTCTTGAGCAGATTCAGCAAGTCTTTCATGATTATTCCTGTTCGAGTTCGATGTTCAGGCTCAGGGAACGAATCTCCTTGAGCAGAACGTTAAACGATTCGGGCATTCCGGCTTCCATGCTGAAATCGCCGTCGACGATATTCTTGTACATCTTGTTGCGGCCGTTGACGTCGTCCGACTTGACCGTGAGCATTTCCTGCAGCGTGTAGGCCGCGCCGTAGGATTCGAGCGCCCAGACCTCCATCTCGCCGAAACGCTGACCGCCAAACTGCGCCTTGCCGCCCAGCGGCTGCTGCGTAACCAGGCTGTAGGGGCCGGTGGAACGCGCGTGCATCTTGTCGTCGACCAGGTGGTTGAGCTTCATCATGTACATGTAACCGACCGTGACCGGGCGGTCGAAGGCTTCGCCGGTGCGGCCGTCGATCAGCGTGGTCTGGCCGGTTTCCGGCAGCTCGGCGAGCGCCAGCATGTTCTTGATTTCCTCTTCGTCGGCACCGTCGAACACCGGCGTTGCCATCGGCACGCCGCGGCGCAGGTTTTGACAGAGCTCTACCACGTCGCCATCGTCGAGTTCCTTGAGCTTCAACTTCTCCGACGAGTTGTTGTAGATCTTGCGCAGGAAGGTCTTCATTTCCTCGACCTTGCGCTGGGCATCGAGCATCTCGCCGATCTTGAGTCCGAGGCCGGCCGCGGCCCAGCCGAGGTGTGCCTCGAGGATCTGGCCGACGTTCATGCGCGAGGGTACGCCGAGCGGGTTCAGCACCACGTCGACCGGGGTACCGTCTTCGCGGTAAGGCATGTCCTCTTCCGGCACGATCATCGACACCACGCCCTTGTTACCGTGGCGACCGGCCATCTTGTCGCCGGGCTGCATGCGGCGCTTGACCGCAACGTAGACCTTGACCATTTTCAGCACGCCGGGCTTGAGATCGTCGCCGGCGGTAACCTTTTTCTTCTTCTCCTCGAACAGGCGATCGAACTCGGCGCGCTGCGCCTCGAGCTGCTCGTTGAGCGCTTCCATCTGCTTCGCCAGCTTGTCGTCGATCACGCGGATCTTGGACCACTGGTCGCGGCCGATCGACTCGAGGTAATCCTTGGTGATCACGCCGTTCTTTTTCATGCCGCCGGGACCGCCGCTGGCTTTCTTGCCGGTGGCGAGACGCGCAACACGCTGGTAAATGTTTTCCTCGATGATACGGAACTGGTCGTCGAGGTCTTTTTTTAGCGCCTCGATCTCGATGCGCTCGTTGTCCAGCGCACGCTGGTCCTTTTCGACGCCGTCACGCGTGAATACGCGCACATCGACCACGGTGCCGGTGACGCCGGACTTCATCCGCAGCGAGGTATCTTTCACGTCCGAGGCTTTCTCGCCGAAGATCGCGCGCAGCAGTTTCTCCTCGGGAGTCAGCTGGGTTTCGCCCTTGGGCGTGACCTTGCCGACGAGGATATCGCCCGGCTTGACCTCGGCACCGACGTAAACCACGCCGGATTCGTCGAGCTTGGACAGCAGGCCTTCGCTGACGTTCGGGATATCCGCGGTGATTTCCTCGGCACCGAGCTTGGTGTCGCGCGCCAGGCACTGCAGTTCCTCGATGTGGATCGTGGTGAAGCGATCCTCCTTGACCACGCGCTCCGACAGCAGGATCGAGTCTTCGAAGTTGTAACCGTTCCACGGCATGAACGCGACCAGCATGTTCTGCCCCAGCGCCAGTTCGCCGAGATCGGTGGACGCGCCGTCCGCCAGCACGTCGCCCGTTTCGATCACGTCGCCGGGCCTGACCAGCGGCTTCTGGTTGATACAGGTGTTCTGGTTGGAACGCGTGTACTTGGTGAAGTTGTAAATATCGACACCGGCCTCGCCTTCGCTGGTTTCGGCATCGTTGACGCGCACCACCACGCGACTGGCGTCGGTCGAGTCGACCACGCCGCCGCGCACGGCCTTGACCGTGGTGCCGGAATCGACCGCCACCGCGCGTTCCATACCGGTACCGACCAGCGGCTTCTCGGCCCGCAGGCAGGGTACGGCCTGGCGCTGCATGTTGGAACCCATCAGCGCGCGGTTGGCGTCGTCGTGCTCGAGGAACGGGATCAGCGACGCGGCCACCGACACGATCTGCTTCGGCGACACGTCCATGTAATCGATCTGGTCCCCGGTGGAGAGAATCGACTCGTTCTGGTAACGGCACGGGATCAGGTCGTCGGTCATCATGCCCTTCTTGTCGAGCGCGACATTGGCCTGCGCGATCCGGTACTGGCCTTCCTCGATCGCCGACAGGTACTCGACCTGGTTGGTCACCTTGCCGTTGGTGACCTTGCGGTACGGTGTCTCGAGGAAACCGTAGTGATTGGTGCGGGCGTAGACCGACAGCGAGTTGATCAGGCCGATGTTCGGGCCTTCAGGCGTTTCGATCGGGCACACGCGGCCGTAGTGCGTGGGGTGCACGTCGCGCACTTCGAAGCCCGCGCGTTCACGCGTCAGGCCGCCCGGCCCGAGCGCGGATACGCGGCGCTTGTGGGTAACCTCGGACAGCGGGTTGTTCTGGTCCATGAACTGCGACAGCTGGCTGGAACCGAAAAATTCCTTGACCGCCGCGGCCACCGGCTTGGCATTGATGATGTCCTGCGGCATCAGGCCCTCGGATTCGACCAGGCCGAGGCGGTCGCGCACCGCGCGCTCGACGCGCACGATACCGGTACGGAAGGCGTTTTCCGCCATTTCACCGACGCTGCGAATACGGCGGTTACCGAGGTGATCGATGTCGTCGACGTTACCGTTGCCGTTGCGGATATCGATCAGCACCTTCATCACGTCGACGATGTCTTCGGTCGACAGGATACCCTCACCCTCGATGGTGTCGCGGCCGAGTCGGCGGTTGAACTTCATGCGGCCGACCTCGGACAGGTCGTAGCGCTCGTCGTTGAAGAACAGGTTCTGGAACAGGTTTTCGGCCGATTCGCGCGTCGGCGGCTCGCCCGGGCGCATCATGCGGTAGATTTCGACCTTGGCTTCCAGTTCGCTGGTGGTGGGATCCAGCGCCAGCGAGTTGGAGATGTAGGGACCACGATCGACCTCGTTGGTGAAGATCGTACGGATTTCCTTGATCCCCTTGTCCTTGATCTGTGCGAGCAGTTCCTCGGTAATTTCGTCGTTGGCGCTGGCGAAGATTTCACCGGTTTCGGTATCGACGATGTTGGCCGCGAGGATCTTGCCGACCAGGAACTCTTCCGGGACCGGCAGCAGCTTGAGCTTGGACTTCTTCAGCTGGTTGACGTGCAGCGCGGTAATCCGACGGCCCTGCGGCACCAGCACCTCGTTCTTGACCTTGATATCGAAGGTCGCGGTCTCGCCCTTGAGCCAGTCCGCCTCCAGTGCCATGTCGATACCGGTTTTCTTGAACTTGAACACGTTGTGATCGAAAAACATCTCCAGCATCTGCTCGTTGTCGTAACCGAGCGCGCGCAGCAGGATGCTGGCCGGCAGCTTGCGCCGGCGGTCGATCCGGACGAACAGTGAATCTTTCGGGTCGAACTCGAAATCGAGCCACGACCCACGGTAAGGGATGACGCGGGCCGAGAACAGCAGCTTGCCCGAGGAATGCGACTTGCCGCGATCGTGGTCGAAGAAGACGCCGGGTGAGCGGTGCAGCTGGGACACGATGACGCGCTCGGTGCCATTGATGACGAAGGTACCGTTCTCGGTCATGAGCGGCATTTCACCCATGTAGACTTCCTGTTCCTTGATGTCCTTGACCGAGCGATTCTTGGCCGAGGCTTCCTTGTCGTAAATCACCAGGCGCACGAGCACGCGCAGCGGCGCGGCGTAGGTCAGGCCACGGATCTGGCATTCCTTGACGTCGAATACCGGATCGCTGATGCGATAGCTGACGTACTCGAGCTCGACGTTGCCGCTGAAGCTGACAATCGGGAAAATGGACTCGAAGGCGCGCTGCAGGCCGGTACCTTCCTGCTCTCCCTCGGGATTCAGGAAACGCCGGTAGGACTCTGTCTGAATTGCCAGCAGGTAGGGTTCATCGATCACCGCCGGCCGCTTGCCAAAATCCCTGCGAACCCGTTTTTTCTCAGTAAAAGAGTATGCCATCTAGAATCACCATCGATTAGGTTTAGTCCCGAACGCCAGTATTGCGCGTCCGTTCGCGCCGCTTCCGACCCAGAAGCGCGCGCGGGCCGATGACTCGAAAGTCATCAGCCCTTGCACTTTGGAAGTAACTGGTAAACAAGAACCGAGCGCTTACTTGAGCTCTACGGTTCCGCCAGCTTCTTCGATCTGCTTCTTCATTTCCTCGGCTTCGTCCTTGGATGCCGCTTCCTTGACCGTCGCGGGCGCACCCTCGACCATGTCCTTGGCTTCCTTGAGGCCGAGACCGGTGATGCCGCGAACGGCCTTGATTACACCGACTTTCTTGTCGCCGAAACCGGTCAGGACGACATCGAACTCGTCCTTCTCGGCAGCAGCTTCGGCACCGGCATCACCACCGGCGGCTGCGGCCGGGGCCGCGGCAACCGCTGCAGCTGCGGATACGCCGAACTTCTCTTCCATCGCGGCGATCAGGTCTACGACCTCCATCACCGTCATGTTGGACAGAGTTTCCAGAATGTCTTCTTTAGAGACTGCCATTACTGTTCTCCTGATACAGAAAAATTAACTCGATTGCTTCTGGTCGCGGACGGCGGCCACGGTACGGGTCAACTTGCCGGGCACCTCGTTCATGGTGCGCGCCAGTTTTTCCACCGGGGCCTTCATCACGGCCATCAGCATGCTGATAGCTTGATCGTAGGTAGGCATCGAAGCCAGTCGCTTGATTTCGGACGGATCGAGCAATTCGCCGCCGAACGCGATCAGCTTCACGACCAGTTTCTCGTTGTCCTTGGTGTAGTCCTTGAGGACGCGGGCGGCACCGCCCGGCTCTTCCATCGAGAACGCGTACACCATCTGGCCCTGCAGCGCTTCGCTCATGCACTCGTAATCGGTGCCGTCGAAGGCGCGCCGCGCCAGCGTGTTCTTGACAACGCGCATCTGGACGTTCGATTCCCGCGCGCGATTGCGCAACTCGGTCATCTCGCCAACAGTCAAGCCCTGATACTCGGCCGCAATCACGGAATGCGCCTGCGCGGCAACCTCGGCCACCTCGCCCACGACATTCTGCTTTTGCTGGAGAGATAAAGGCATATGACTTCTCCTGATTAAGTTACTTCACCGGATTCAAATCCGGACCGCTATCCCTGTCCGGCCTCGCGGCCGTGATCCTTTACGACTTCTTAACCAGGTCACCCTGTCTCAGAAGATCGTCTACGCAGGAAATTAAGACCGGTTTCCCGGTCACCCGCGGTCTTTGACGAGTGGCCCGCCGGGGCGGGCCTTCTCAAAGATTCCAATAATCCGTTGTTTTTACTCCGTAAAAACAACTCTTCAAACCGTCATCCCCGCGTACGCGGGGATCTCGTAAAGTCTTGCTCTTTCCAGCTTTGGGGATCGCGCCGTCCGCTGGAGATCCCCGCTTTCGCGGGGATATAAATCCGGCAGAGCCGGATTTATATTTTCAGCGAAGCCTGGTCGACCGAAAAACCCGGTCCCATGGTCGTCGAAATCGATACCTTCTTCAGGTACACGCCCTTCGACGAACTCGGCTTGGCCTTTTTCAGATCGGCAATCAGGTGCTCGAGGTTTTCCTGCAGCTGCGCCACCTCGAAGCTGGCCTTGCCGATCGTGCAGTGAATGATGCCGCCCTTGTCGGTGCGATAGCGCACCTGGCCACCCTTGGCGTTTTTCACCGCCGTCTCGACGTCAGGCGAGACGGTGCCGACCTTCGGGTTCGGCATCAGTCCGCGCGGACCAAGCAGCTGGCCGAGCTGACCGACGATACCCATTGCGTCGGGGCTCGCGATCACGACGTCGTAATCCATTTCCCCGCCTTTCATGGCGTCGGCAAGATCCTGCATGCCGACCTTGTCGGCACCCGCCGCGAGCGCCTTGTCCGCGTTCTCACCCTGGGTGAAAACCGCGATACGCACCTGCTTGCCGGTGCCGTTCGGCAGCACGCTGGAACCGCGCACGTTCTGATCCGATTTGCGCGGATCCACGCCGAGGTTGATCGACGCATCGACCGACTCGTCGAACTTCGCGCGACTGCATTCCTTGAGCAGGTTCAGACCCTCTTCGATCGGGTACTGGCGCGTGCGGTCGAAGCGTGCCTTGATTTCAGCCATGCGTTTCGATTGTTTCGCCATGTCAGAGGCCCTCCACGTCGAGGCCCATGCTGCGGGCGCTGCCGGCGATGATGCGTACCGCCGCATCCATGTCGTTGGCATTCAGGTCTTTCATCTTGGTAGTCGCGATCTCCTCGAGCTGGGCACGGGTCACGGTACCGACCTTGGCCGAGTTCGGCGTGCCGCTACCCTTGTTGACACCGGCTGCCTTCTTCAGCAACACGGCCGCGGGCGGCGTCTTGATCTCGAAGGTGAAACTCTTGTCGGAGTAAACCGTAATGACCACCGGCAGCGGCAGGCCGTTTTCGACATCCTGGGTTTCGGCGTTGAACGCCTTGCAGAATTCCATGATGTTGAGGCCATGCTGGCCGAGGGCCGGGCCGACCGGCGGACTCGGGTTGGCAGAGCCCGCGGGCACCTGCAACTTGATGTAGTTTTCTATCTTCTTAGCCATTAAAGCTATCTCCCGGGTGCATGCGGACAGCGCTTTAGTCTGTCCTCCCCATCGCCGAGACTGTTCTAAAGCTGCTGCGCTCGCAGATCCTGCGTTAGATTCGACCGCCCTCGTCATCCCCGCGAAAGCGGGGATCTTGTAAAGGTGCCGCCTTTACAAGATCCCGGCTAAGTGCTTCGCACTTTCCGGGACGACCTGCGGTCGCTTTCGCCTTGTCTCTGCTGCGCTCGCGACGCTTTAAAACAGACTCGTATTCATATACCCCGGTCAAACAGCGACCGGAGACCAAAAAACCTTTCCTAACCTTTCTCGACCTGGCCGAAAGCCAGTTCCACCGGCGTGGAACGACCGAAAATCTGCACCGACACGAGCATTTTGCTCTTTTCGTAGTTGACTTCCTCGACCACGCCGTTGAAGTCGTTGAACGGGCCGTCGTTGACGCGCACCACTTCGCCCACCTCGAACAGTACCTTCGGGCGCGGACGATCCACGCCTTCCTCGACCCGGTTCAGGATCGCGTCGGCCTCGGCCTCGGTGATCGGCGCCGGCTTGTCGCTGGTGCCGCCGATGAAACCCAGTACCTTGGGCACGTCCTTGACCAGGTGCCAGGTATCGTTGTCCATTTCCATCTGCACCAGTACGTAGCCGGGAAAGAACTTGCGTTCGCTCTTGCGCCGGCTGCCCTCGCGCATCTCGACAACTTCCTCGGTCGGCACCATGATCGAGCCGAACTTGTCCTTGTATGCCGAGGTGCCGATGCGGCTCTCGAGCACTTTCTTGACGTAAGATTCGAAGCCGGAATAGGCGTGCACGACGTACCAGCGCAGGTTCGGGTTACCCGGTTTTTCCGCGGGTGCCTCTGCCTGGCCTTCGTCGCTCGCCTCCGCTGTCGGCTCTTCGACCTTGTTTTCTTCGTCAGTCATCTGTAATCCCGGGGTCAGGTCAGCACCTTGGTGACGCCCCAACCCAAAAACATGTCAAACAGCCACAGCATGATTGCGACCAGGATGACCATGAATAACACCGCTATCGTGGTTTGCAGCGTTTCCTGGCGCGTTGGCCAGACGACCTTGCGAACCTCGACCCGCGCATCCTTGACGAACGCGAGGCCAGCGCGGCCCTGGTGACTGGTGGCGGCGATCGCGAACGCGACGGCGGCGACCGCCAGCATTCCCAGCACGCGCAACAGCTGCGACTCTTCTTCGAAGTAGTAAAAACCCACCACGCCGGCAATCAGCACCAGCACGGCTGTCATCAACTTAAAGGTATCGAGCGCCGAAGATGTTGACTCGGTCTTGCTGACCACTAATAACCTCGAAATCCACAATGTTGGCAGGACAGGAGGGAATCGAACCCCCAACCTGCGGTTTTGGAGACCGCTGCTCTGCCAATTGAGCTACTGTCCTAATCTGGTGACACCCGCCGAACACGGGCCCCATCAAACAAAGGGCGGGGATGGTATCCCATCTCCCGCCCCGATGCAAGATTTATGCCTTACTCGATAATCTTGGCAACGACGCCCGCGCCAACGGTGCGGCCGCCTTCACGAATCGCGAAGCGCAGACCCTCGTCCATCGCGATCGGCGCGATCAGCTCCACCGTCATCTTGACGTTGTCGCCCGGCATGACCATCTCCACGCCAGACTCCAGCTCGCAGGCACCCGTCACGTCCGTGGTGCGGAAGTAAAACTGCGGACGGTAACCGTTGAAGAACGGCGTGTGACGACCACCCTCGTCCTTCGACAGGATGTATACCTCGCACTCGAACTTCGTGTGCGGCGTGATCGAGCCCGGCGCCGCCAGTACCTGGCCACGCTCGACTTCTTCGCGCTTCGTGCCGCGCAGCAGGATACCCACGTTGTCGCCCGCTTCACCCTGGTCCAGCAGCTTGCGGAACATCTCGACGCCCGTGCAGGTCGTCTTTTCGGTCGCCTTGATGCCGACGATCTCGATCTCGTCACCCACCTTGATGATGCCGCGCTCGATACGACCCGTAACAACCGTGCCACGACCCGAGATCGAGAACACGTCTTCCACCGGCATCAGGTAAGCACCGTCGGTCGCACGCTCCGGCTCCGGTACGTACGAATCCAGCGCCTCCACCAGCTTCACGATCGACTGCGTGCCGATCTCGCTGTCGTCACCTTCCAGCGCCTTCAGCGCCGAACCGGTAATGACCGGCGTGTCGTCGCCCGGAAACTCGTACGCGTCCAGCAGCTCGCGGATCTCCATCTCGACCAGCTCCAGCAGCTCTTCGTCGTCGACCATGTCGGCCTTGTTCATGAAGACCACGATGTACGGCACACCCACCTGGCGTGACAGCAGGATGTGCTCCCGCGTCTGCGGCATCGGGCCGTCCGCCGCCGATACCACCAGGATCGCGCCGTCCATCTGCGCCGCACCCGTGATCATGTTCTTCACGTAGTCCGCGTGGCCCGGGCAGTCCACGTGCGCGTAGTGACGGTTGTTCGACTCGTATTCCACGTGCGAGGTCGCAATCGTGATGCCGCGCGCCTTTTCTTCCGGGGCGTTGTCGATCTCGTCGAAAGCCTTCACTTCGCCGCCCTGCTGCTCCGCCATCACCTTGGTCAGCGCCGCCGTCAGCGTCGTCTTGCCATGATCCACGTGGCCGATCGTGCCAACGTTCACGTGCGGTTTGGTTCTCTCAAATTTTTCTTTTGCCATGTCTCTGTACCTTGCAATAAGCCGGACTGTAGAATTTTATAAACCTGCAGACAGTTTAAGAAATGCGCCGGCATTTCTTAAACTGTCTGCTACTTCAGCGTCATCCCGGAAAATGCCGCAGGCATTTATCCGGGACCTCGATGTGACGGCGGCCCCAGGGCCGTTGTCGCATCGGTTCTTCAGCGTCATCCCGGAAAACGCCGCAGGCGTTTATCCGGGACCTTGTAACAACGGCGCAATCCAGATCGACGCCGTCTTTACGAGATCCCCGCTTTCGCGGGGATGACGTAACGAAAAATGCATTTTTCGCTACATCGATATTGGTGCTCATAACTGGATTCGAACCAGTGACCTCTTCCTTACCAAGGAAGTGCTCTACCGCCTGAGCTATATGAGCGAATAACCGTTTCGGCTACCTCAAATCTGGAGCGGGTGGCGGGAATCGAACCCGCGTCATCAGCTTGGAAGGCTGAGGTAATAGCCACTATACGACACCCGCGAAAACGCAATATTTTACGCTTTTTCAACGCCCTATATATAAGGAGTCGAAATCGGGGTGTGGATACAGTGGTCCCGCCCCTGTTAATAAATGGTGGAGGGAGGTGGATTCGAACCACCGAAGGCTGAGCCAGCAGATTTACAGTCTGCCCCCTTTGACCGCTCGGGAATCCCTCCAGCAAGGGGCGTATTCTCTACACGCCCCAGACCCATGTCAATAGCGGCGAATCCTCATTCGCCCAAAATAATCAATGGCTTAACAATACTCCTCAGCCCCTGGCCGCGCGCCGCTCGTTGGTCTCCTTGATGACCTCGTCGGCGACGTTTTTCGGGCACGGCATGTAGGTCTCGAATTCCATCGAGAACTGGCCGCGTCCCGAGGTCATGGTGCGCAGGTCGCCGATGTAGCCGAACATGTCTGACAACGGCACGCTGGCCTTGACGCGTACGCCGGTCGGCGTCGGCTCCTGCGACTTGATCATGCCGCGGCGCCGGTTGAGATCGCCGATGACATCGCCAACGTGATCTTCCGGAACGAACACGTCCACCTTCATGATCGGCTCCATCAGCTGCGGACCGGCCTTCGGAATGGTCTGCCGATAGGCGCCCCTGGCCGCGATCTCGAACGCAACCGCGGACGAGTCGACCGCGTGGAAAGCGCCGTCGAACAGGTTGACCTTGACATCGAGCAGCGGGAAACCGGCGAGCACGCCTTCGACCATGCAGGACGCAAAGCCCTTTTCCACCGCGGGCCAGAATTCGCGCGGCACGTTGCCGCCGGTGACCGAGGACTCGAACTGGAAGCCGCTACCCGGCTCGCCGGGCTCGACGATGTAGTCGATCTTGCCGAACTGGCCCGAACCACCGGTCTGTTTCTTGTGGGTGTAGCTGTCCTCGACGCGCTGGGTGATGGTTTCACGGTAGGCTACCTGCGGCTTGCCGACCTCGACGTCCACCATGTGCGTACGGCGCAGGATGTCGACCTTGATGTCGAGATGCAGTTCGCCCATACCCTTGATAATTGTTTCGCCGCTCTCTTCGTCGGTTTCGACGTAGAAGGACGGATCCTCCTTGACCATCTTGCCGATCGCGATACCCATTTTTTCCGACGCGGCCTGGTCCTTGGGCTTGATCGCCACCGAGATGACCGGATCCGGGAATACCATGGGCTCCAGCGTGGCCGGCTCCTTCTGATCGGCCAGCGTGTGACCGGTCTGAACATTCTTCAGGCCCACCAGCGCGACGATGTCGCCGGCCTCGGCCTTGTCCAGCTCGATGCGGTCGTCCGCGTGCATTTCGACAATGCGGCCGATCCGTTCGGTTTTGCCGGTGAAAGTATTGAGGACCGTGTCGCCCTTGGCCAGCTTGCCGGAGTAAATGCGGGTAAAGGTCAGCGCGCCGAAGCGGTCGTCCATGATCTTGAACGCCAGCGCGCGCAGCGGCCTGGCCGGATCCACGGTCGCCACTTCACCGGTTTCGTTGCCTTCGAGATCGATCTCCGGCTGCGGCTTGACCTCGGTCGGGTTCGGCAGGTAGTCGACGACCGCGTCGAGCACCAGCTGGATACCCTTGTTCTTGAACGCACTGCCGCAGTAGGTCGGGAAAAAGTCGAGCGCGATCGTGCCCTTGCGAATGCAGGCCTTGATGTCGTCGATCTCGGGCTCTTCGCCCTCGAGGTACATCATCAGCAGCTCGTCGTCCTGCTCGAGCGCGGTTTCGATCAGCTTTTCACGGTATTCCTCGATCTGGTCGGCCATGTCCGCGGGCGGATCCTGCACTTCGTACCTGGTCGGGTCGCCGGAGTCGTCCCACACCCAGGCCTTGCGGGTCAGCAGGTCGACCACGCCGACGAAGTTTTCCTCGGTGCCGATCGGCAGCGTCATGACCAGCGGGTTGGCGCCGAGCACGTCCTCGATCTGTTTGACCACGCGATAGAAGTCGGCACCCAGGCGATCGAGCTTGTTGACGAAGATGATGCGCGAAACCTCGGAGTCGTTGGCATAGCGCCAGTTGGTCTCCGATTGCGGCTCGACACCGCCGGAGCCGCAGAATACGCCGACACCGCCATCGAGCACCTTCAGCGAGCGATACACCTCGATCGTGAAATCGACGTGCCCGGGAGTATCGATGATATTGAGACGATGGTCGTTCCATTCGCAGCTGGTCGCGGCCGACTGGATCGTGATACCGCGTTCCTGCTCCTGGTCCATGAAGTCGGTGGTAGCGGCGCCATCGTGAACCTCGCCGATCTTGTGGATCTTGCCGGTGAGCTTGAGAATGCGCTCGGTCGTCGTCGTTTTGCCCGCGTCCACGTGGGCAAAAATACCGATGTTCCGGTAGGTGCTCAGGTTAGCCATGCTGGTATCCCGTCAAAGTCAATTCGTCTGCGACCGGGGTCCGTCCCCGGCATTTAATAAAAAACCCTGCCTCGCGTACTGTCGGGAGACGCGAAGCCCAATGTAAACTATTGATTTACAAGGAAATTCTGCGGATCGAGAAATCCGCCGGCGCATATTCTACCACACTGTGGCAAAACCGGTAGTAGCCGCGGCGATTATTTGCCCGGCGGCATATATAGTCCTGCCAGCGGATATTTCAACGATGCTTGAAGTCCGGCCGGCGCTTTTCGACGAACGCGGCCATGCCCTCTTTTTGATCGTCGAGTGCAAAGGTCGATTTGAACTGCTGACGCTCGCTCTTGATACCCTGCGTCAGCGGCGTCTCCAGCGCCAGGTCGACCACGTCCTTGGCCATTGCCACCACCGGGCGCGAGAAGGACGCGATCGTGCGCGCCGCGTCCAGCGCAACCTCGAGGTATGAATCCAGCGGCTCGACGCGCGATACCAGGCCGCTGCGCTCGGCTTCCGCGGCATCCATCATGCGCCCGGTCAGGCACATGTCCATCGCCTTGGACTTGCCGACCAGGCGGGTCAGGCGCTGCGAGCCGCCGAAACCCGGGATGGTGCCGATCGTTATCTCGGGCTGGCCGAATTTCGCGTTTTCGGCGGCAATAATGAAATCACACATCATCGCCAGCTCGCAGCCGCCGCCGAGCGCGTAACCCGCCACCGCGGCGATCACCGGCTTGTTGAAATCGGCAATGGTGTCGCAGTGGCGGGTCAGGCCGCCATCCTCGAGCATGTACTGGTAGCTGACTTCGCGCATCTCCGAGATATCGGCACCGGCGGCGAACGCCTTGTCGTTGCCGGTGAGCACCATGACCGCGATCGAATCGTCGGCCTCGAGTTCGGCGAAAACCTCGGCCATCTCCTGCATCAGGCCCATACACAGTGCGTTCAGCACCTCCGGGCGGTTGAGCCGCACCAGTGCCACGGCATCATGTTTCTCGACCTGCAAGTAGCTCGCTTCACTCATGACGGAATACCCTCGAATTGTTGGATGACGGCTCGCGCGAAGTCCGGGATCGGCATGCTGCGATCGGCGCCGAAGTCGAACCAGACGCAGGTGGCTTTCGCGGTCGATCTCGGCCGGGTTTCGCCGGGGGCGAAGATCGCCGCCTCGAAATCGAAGCTGCTGTTGCCGAGCCGACCGATCCGGGACCCCACCTCGAGTGCGCAGGGGTGGTTGATCTGCTGCAAAAAGTTGATGTGGATATCGGCGATGATCAGCGTCTGCGCGGGTTCGGCGCTGGCGCGCAGCTCGAGTACACGGTCGAAGTAGTCCAGCCGCCCGGATTCGTAGTAACGCGCGAACTGAACGTTGTTGACGTGGCCGAACATGTCGCAGTCGCCGAAGCGCGTCGGCGAAGGCGTGAACAGGCGGAAGGTTTCGCGTTCATAACCCGCGTCCCGTTCCGTTTGCGCCGCAGTCGGCTCCGAATCACGCGGCATGGTATTCAGAACGCGTCCGCGGCGATCGCCATGACCGATGCCGACCCGGCCCTGACCATGTCGCGCTGAGCCAGGCTGCGTGGCAGGACCCGGTCGGCGAAAAACTGCGCGGTCGCAAGCTTGTTTGCATAAAAGACATCGTCGTCGCCTTCGTCGATATGCCGCTGCGCCGCAAGTGCACCCCGGGCCATGAGCCAGGCACAGACGACATTACCGGCCAGCATCATGTAGTCGACGCCGACCGCGCTGCCAAGGTCGGGATCTTCGGCGACGTTTTCGAGATACCAGCCGGTCGCGTCCTGCAGCGCATCCAGGGCGGTGCCGAAGGGTCCCGCGAGGTCGGCCGGGGCGCCGGTCGCCGCGGCCAGCGTGGCCAGCAGCTCGCGCATTTCCGCGATCAGTTCCCCCATGGCCTGTCCCTGGTCGCGCAACATCTTGCGCCCCATCAGGTCCAGCGCCTGGATACCGGTAGTGCCTTCGTAGATGGTCAGGATGCGCGCATCGCGCATGTGCTGGGCCGCGCCGGTTTCCTCGACGAAGCCCATGCCGCCGTGAATCTGCACGCCCAGCGACGTCGTCTCCTGCGCCATCTCGGTACACCAGCCCTTGACGATCGGGATGACCAGGTCGACCCGGCGCTGGTGCGCGGCGCGCGCCTCCGCGGATTCGGCGTGATGCGCCAGGTCGGTCTGCGCCGAGGCATAATAAGCCAGTGCCCTGCCCGCCTCGGTGGTGGCGCGCATCTGCATCAGCATGCGGCGCACGTCCGGGTGGTGGATGATCGTGCTGCGCTCGCTGTGGCCGCGCGCAACGCCCTGCACGCGCTCCCTGGCGTAGGCCAGCGCATGCTGGTAGGCACGTTCGGAAATCGCAACACCCTGCATGCCGACCTCGAGACGGGCGTTGTTCATCATCGTGAACATGCAGGCCAGGCCATTATGCTCCTCTCCGACCAGGTATCCGATGGCGCCATCGTTATCTCCGTACGACATCACGCAGGTTGGCGACGAGTGAATACCGAGCTTGGATTCGACCGATACCACGCGCAGATCGTTACGTTCGCCGGGCGATCCGTCCGCCGCGGGCAGGTACTTGGGCACGAGGAACAGCGAGATGCCCTTGACCCCCGGCGGCGCGTCGGGCAGGCGCGCAAGCACCAGGTGCACGATATTGTCGGCCAGCTCGTGTTCGCCCCAGGTGATGTAGATCTTTTGTCCGCGAATGCGATAGCGATCGCCGTCGCGCTCGGCGCGGGTCTTGATCGCCGCCAGGTCGGTACCGGCCTGCGGTTCGGTCAGGTTCATCGTGCCGCTCCACTCGCCGCTGATCATGTGCGGCAGGTAGGCCTGTTGCAGGGTTGCGTCGGCGTGCATTTCGATCGCCTCGATCGCGCCCGAGGTCAGCAGCGGGCACAGCGCAAACGCCATGTTCGACGCGTACCACATTTCCGCCACCGCCGAGTGCACCAGGAACGGCAGGCCCTGGCCGTCGATATCGATCGACTTGCCGATCCCCTGCCAGCCATTGTCGACGAACTGCCGGTAAGCCTCGGCATAACCCGGCGGGCTCACGACCGCGCCGTTTTCGACCCGGGTGCCGTGATGGTCGCCGGGCTGGTTCAACGGCGAAAAGACCTCGTTGGCGAGTACGCCGGCCTGCTCGAGCACGGCTTCCACGAGGTCGGGGCTGGCATCCGCGAATACCGGCAACTGGTTGAGCGCGGCGAGATCGGCGATCTCGTTGACGGCAAAGCGCATGTCGCGCAGCGGGGCATAATATTCGGGCATGGATTTAGTCCTGGTTGTGGAACACGACCGCGTCGGCGAGCGACAGCTTGTCGGGCACGATTCGGTTTTCCGGCAGGCTCTCGTCCGCGTAACCGAACGAGATACCGAACAGCAATTTCATATCGTCGCCGATACCCAGTTCCCGGCGCACGCTGTCCGCGTCGTAGCCGAGAATGGTCTGCGGACAGCTGGCAACACCGTGGGCCCACATCGACAGCATCAGGTTCTGGGCATACATACCGACGTCGCAGGCTTCGCGGATACCGCACCAGTCGGGCATGAAGATAAAGGCGACATGCGGTGCGCCGAAAAACTCCAGGTTGCGCAGAAAGGCGCGCTGGCGGCCCTCGCGATCGTCGCGTGCAATCCCGAGCGCCTCGTACAGCAGCACCGCGACGTCGACCTGGCGACGGCGGAACTCGCCCTCGTATTTAGCCTCGTAGGGAAAGTCGAGCGAGTGTTTACCCTGGGCAATGGTTTCATCTATGAAAATACGGCTCAGTCGATCCCGCAGTTCACCGGAAACCACGTGGGTCTGCCACGGCTGGGTGTTACAGTTCGACGGCGCCGGCGCGGCCGTGCCGAAAATGGACTCGAGCGTTTCCCGCGGTACGGGCGCCGGCAAAAAACCACGAATCGAACGGCGCGTGCGCACGAGGCGTTCGAAGGCCGCGGTGTCATCGTTGTCGAGGGCGGGTAAGTTCATCGCGTCAATCCGGCGCTGGTCAAGCTTCGTGAAATTCATTTATATTACTGACAACTATCAGCGTGTAAACAAAGGTGTGCCATGAGCGAACCCGCGGTCAGTCGTTTTCCCGTGCCCGAGCTCGATGATCTGCCCGAGGACATCCGCGAGCGTATCGCCGAAGTTGGGGAGAAAGCCGGCTTTATCCCCAACGTGTTCCTCGTGCTGGCGCGCAGGCCGGAGGAGTTCCGCGCATTTTTTACCTATCACGATGCGCTGATGGAAAAGGAAACGCCGGGCCTGTCCAAGGCGGAGCGCGAAATGATCGTGGTGGCGACCTCGGCGCGCAACCAGTGCCAGTATTGCGTCATCGCGCACGGTGCGATCCTGCGCATCCGCGCAAAAAATCCCTATCTTGCCGACCAGCTCGCGACCAACTATCGCAAGGCCGACATCAGCGCGCGCCAGAAAGCCATGCTCGACTTCGCGATCAAGGTTTCCTGGCATGCCGAGGAAGTCGACGAGCAGGACTATCGGCTGCTCAACGAATACGGCTTCGACGACGAGGATATCTGGGACATCGGCGCCATCAGCGCGTTTTTTGGCCTGTCCAATCGCCTGGTCAACCTGACGAGCATGCGCACCAACGACGAGTTTTACCTGATGGGCCGGGTGCCACCCAAAAAGTAGCGCCGGAAAACAGACCGGAAAAATAGGTTACACTTGTTTAACACCCAGCCAGCGGGATCCGCGACGTGAGCGATACAGAAGTCGAACCCAGAATCATCAAGAAGTACCCGAACCGGCGTCTCTACGACACCGAAAAGAGCAAGTACGTCACCCTGCAGCAAATCCGCGACCTGGTGCTCGACGAAGTGGCATTCATCGTCATCGACCAGAAAACCGAGGAAGACATCACCCGCAGCATCCTGCTGCAGATCATCTTCGAGCAGGAGTCGGAAACCAACCCGTTGTTTTCCAACGACAACCTCGAACGCTTCATTCGCTTCTACAACGCCGGCGCACACCTCGGCTTTTCCGACTTCATCGGCCAGAGCATGAACTTCTTCCAGCAGCAGCAGCGCGAATTCGGCAAGGCGATGGAGGGCATGACCGGCCACAATCCGATGACCTTCTGGAACGACATGACGCAGAAAAACATCGACGCCTGGCGGCAGATGATGGGTCTCGGGCCGGAAAACGACGACTCGGATAAATCCTAAGACCCTGTTTTAGCACTGTTTTTCGCAATCAGGCCGCCGTCGACTTGACAGCCGCGGCATAAACGCCTATTTTGTGCAGTGCAACATGCTGCATCGCAGCAAGCTTCCAAACTACCACGTGAATATGACAGAGATATGAATCAGCCACGCATTGCACTCATCACGGGGGGTACCGGCGGAATCGGCACCGCAATCTGTAAAGCGCTCGCCGACCAGGGCCGCAAGGTCATCGCGGGATATTATCCGCCGGACAAAGACCAGGCCGAAACCTGGCGACACAAGCATCGCGAAGCCGGCTACGACTTCGACATCGTCGCCTGCGACGTCAGCGACTACGAATCCAGCAAACAGATGATGCACGACGTCGAAAACACCATCGGTGTGGTCGACATCCTGGTCAACTGCGCCGGCATCACCCGCGACAAAACGCTGAAGCGAATGACCCCCGACCAGTGGGACGCGGTCATGCGCACCAACCTCGACTCGGCCTTCAACGTCACCCGCCACGTGGTCGAAAGCATGTCGGAGCGCGGCTTCGGCCGGATCGTCAACATTTCCTCGGTCAACGGCCAGAAGGGACAGTTCGGCCAGGCCAACTATTCCGCCGCCAAGGCCGGCCTGCACGGCTTCACCAAGGCAGTGGCGCAGGAACTCGCCGCCAAGGGCGTCACCGTGAATTCCGTTTCGCCCGGCTACGTCAAGACCGACATGACCGACGCGATCCCGGAAGAAGTCCGCGATGCGATCATCCAGCAGGTACCCATGGGGCGGATGGCGTCACCGGACGAAATTGCCTACGTCGTCAGCTTCCTCACCGACGATCGCAATACCTACATGACCGGCGCCAACCTGCCGGTCAACGGCGGCATGTACATGACCTGATCCTCCGGGGCGAGGATATCCGCTGCCAGTTAGCCTGATTCACCTGCGAATCAAGATAACTGTCAGCAAAACAAAAGCGGGCTCGGGCCCGCTTTTTTGCTGCGTTTCGAGCCAGTTTTCGGCGCTATTATGTTGCACTGCACAATAAACTGTGCTAGGCTTCAATCCTTTTTAAAATTAACGAGTTAGCGACATGAGCGAAAACAATCCCTGGACCGAACAGTGGTTCAAGGCGCAACAGCAGTTCGTCGATGCCTGGACCGACATGGCGCGCAGCGGCAACGCCGGCGGCGCCAGCCAGGCCGACCTGTGGGCGAAGAACTTCGATGCCTGGCGGCGCAGCTTCGAGGGCCGCGGTCAACCCGACGCCGAGGTCGCGCTGCGCAAGTGCATGGACATGGGACGCGAATATTTCGCCATGGCCGAGCAGGTCGGCAAGCTGATGAGCCAGGGCAGCAACCCGGTGGATGCGATCAACCAGTGGCTGGAGCAAATGAAGCAGGCACTGGGACAGTTTACCGGCATGCCGGGATTCAACGGCGCCGCGGTCAACGATTTCATGAAGCAGTGGTTTTCACCGAGCGCCAACTGGCAGGACATGGTGTCGCAGCTGACCCCGATGAACCAGGCGATGTGGCAGATGCCGGGCATGAATACCTCGGTCTTCAACCTCGGCGAGGCCATCGACCCGCTGGGCAAGATTCTCGAAGCCCCGGGCGTCGGTTACTTCCGTGAACCGCAGGAGAAACAGCAGCGCGGGCTTCAGCTTGCCCTCGAATACCAGGAAGCCAACTACCGCTTCAACCAGGCATTCCTGCGCGTCGCGCTGGAATCCATCCAGGGTTTCCAGCAGCGCCTGCTCGGCCTCGACAGCGACACCATGCCGCAGTCACTGCGCGAGCTCTACGACCTCTGGGTCGAGGTCAGCGAAACGCACTATGCCGAGTTTGCGATGGGCGAGGAATACCAGGGGCTGTACGGCGACATGGTCAACAAGCTGATGACCATGCGCAAGCACTACAGCGAAATGACCGACGATTTCCTGCGCGCGCTGAACCTGCCGAACACCCGCGAAATCGATACCATGCAGGAGCGCCTGCAGCAGCTGCGCCGCGATAACTTTGCGCTCAAGCGCGAAATCAGCGAAATCAAGGCGACGCTGGCGCAGCTGGTCGGCAAGCCGGCAGCCAAACCGGCGGCAACCGCCAAACCGGCGGCCAAGGCCGCCGCCGCGAAAAAAGCGCCGGCGAAAAAAGCCGCCGTCAAGAAATCGAAAGTAACCCGAGCCAAAGCAGGAGCCTGACACCATGGAAAACATCCCGTTCCGTTCCGACCGCGTGGTCGACGAGCTGGTGCAGTTCAACCAGAACCTGAGCAAGGGCGTCAAGAACCTGCTCGACGCGGACGAAATTTCCGCCGGCGTTACCCCGCGCGAGGAAGTCTACAGCGAGGACAAGCTCAAGCTGTATCGTTACCAGCCGTCTACCGGCGTGGTGCAGAACAAGATCCCTACGCTGATCATCTACGCGCTGGTCAACCGCCCCTACATGACCGATATCCAGGAGAACCGCTCGACCATCAAGGGCCTGCTGGACACCGGCCAGGACGTCTACCTGATCGACTGGGGTTACCCGGATCGCGCCGACAAGTACCTGACCCTCGACGACTACATCAACGGTTACATCGACCGCTGCGTCGACGTGATGCGCGAACGCCACGGCGTCGACAAGATCAATATCCTCGGCATTTGCCAGGGCGGCGTGTTCAGCCTGTGTTACACCACGCTGCACCAGGACAAGGTCAAGAACCTGGTGACGATGGTCACGCCGGTCGACTGCAAGACGCCGGACAACATGCTGAGCCACTGGGTACAGCAGATGGACATAGACGCGATCGTCGACGCCATGGGTAACCTGCCCGGCGAAATGCTCAACTGGACCTTCCTCAACCTGAAGCCTTTCCAGCTGATGGGACAGAAGTACGTGTCCATGGTCGACATCATCTCCGACGAAAAGAACGTCAAGAACTTCATGCGCATGGAAAAATGGATTTTCGACAGCCCGGACCAGGCCGGCGAAGCCTTCCGCCAGTTCATCAAGGACTTCTACCAGCAGAACAAGCTGGTCGAGGGCGGACTCAGGATCGGCGACCAGGAGGTCAGCCTGAAGAACCTGAAAACGCCGGTGCTGAACATTTTCGCTGAACAGGACCACCTGGTGCCGCCAGACGCATCGAGGGCGCTGAAAAAGCTGGTCGGCAGCAAGGATTACACCGAGCTGTCATTCCCCGGCGGACATATCGGCATCTACGTCAGCGGCACCGCGCAAAAAACCGTGACCCCGGCGATTTCCGACTGGCTCAACGCCCGCGGCTGACAAGACTCGCGCTAACGGCCACCAGATGTGCCCGCGGTTTTACACCGCGGGCATTTTTTTGCCCGGTAACAGGGCTCGGCCGTCGTGGGCGTGCGGGGATCAGCCCGGCACGTGGTAGCGATAGTGCGACGACCAGGTCATGGCCTCGCCCGGCAGCAGCCGGATGCGGATAAAGGGTTCGGGACAGGCCGCACGTTCGACCGCCCAGAACACCATGCGCTCGACCGGCGCATCGCCGCGAAACGCGACCGCGGCACCGCTGCGGTCGTTGCGCACCAGCGCGGCATTGTAAAATCCCGGATCCCTGCCCTCGAACAGCTCGATCCACAGCGACCGTTCACCGAGGGCTTCACCACAGTCGATCCGGTTACCGCGAAACCAGGCGATATCGTCGATCGAGCGTGGCGCGTCGCTCGCGAACGGAAATTCCACGCTGTAATCGGGCCCGTAGGGGCGATCGTCGATCAGCGTGAAATTATGATTGTAATGGTCGATGTCGATTGCGCGGGTACCGGTGTTTTCGAGCTGGCGGGTCAACACGAGCCCGGGTTCATCGGCCATCAGCTGAACACGTTTCAGGTAGCGGTAACCCCAGCCTGAATCGGTCACCAGCTGCTGCTCGAAATCGATCGAAGCGGCGGTGGACTCGATCCGCCAGTCACCCGCGTGCAGGATCGGGTAAGGCGCGTCGAAGCGATAATCGGCGCTATCGAGCCGGCGCAGCAGGCCAACCCCGATCTTGACGAAGGCCTCCCCTGCCCCGGCTTCGGCGTAACCCATTGGGGCAAACATCGCGAATTCCTCGGCCGGGCCCGCGAGCGCATCGTGCCGCACGGGATCGTGCCGTGCGTGCAGCGGCGCGTAAAAGCGGTGCCCTCGCAGTTCGACCCGCGCAACGATGCCGGACCAGTCGAAACGGCTTCCTCGATAATAGCCGCGCCCGGCATCCGGCAGGTAGACCAGCGCCTGCAGCTCGCCGTTGTCGAGCACCACGCTCGGATAGGCGGCATCGGGTGTCACGCGCGGCCCTTCGCGGCCGCATCGACCGCGCGAATCGAAGCACCCTTATCGGCAAAGCCTCGTGGGTTGTCATCAACCACCGCGTTGGCGGCGATCACGTGGCTGTACCAGTAGGCCGAGTCTTTCGGCGTTCGCCGCTGGCTGGCGTAGTCGACGTGCACCATGCCGAAACGTTTGGCGTAACCCTCGGCCCATTCGAAATTATCCAGCAGCGACCAGGCGAAGTAACCGCGGCAATCCACGCCGTCCTCGATCGCGCGCGCGTACTCGTTCAGGTAGCGGCGATGAAAATCGATCCGCGCCGCATCGTCGACGCGACCGTCGCGCACCACGTCTTCAGCGGCGAAGCCGTTCTCGGTGACTACTACCGGCAGGTCGTAACGCTCGGCGAAAAACTTCGGTGCCCAGTACATGACCTCGGGCGTCACCGGCCAGCCCATCGCCGAACGGGTCATATCGTCCCGCTCGACCAGGTCGAAGCGGTCCTCGTCCCGCGCGCGCAGGTAGCTGCCCCAGTAGATGTTGCAGGCGAGAAAATCCAGCGGCTGGCAAATGGTTTCCAGGTCGCCGGAACGCAGCGCGGGCAGATCGTCGGCGAACAGCTCGAGCCCGTCCGCGGGATAACACCCGCGCAGCATCGGCTCGCACAACCAGCTGTTGTTGAAAAAGTGTCGCTCGCGCACCGCGAAGCTGGCGCGGCGCGCGGTCTCGATGTCGAGCTCGTGGTCGCGCTCGGGGACGTAGACGAAACAGGCCTGTACCGCGCTGACGCTGGGCGCTGCCAGCGCGTGCGCGCGAATCGCCTGTACCGACTTGCCGTGTGCCAGCAGCGTATGGTGGCCGGCGAGCAACGCTTCGCGCATACCCATTTGCAGACCCGGCGCGTGGCTGCCGTCGAGGTGCCCGAGGCCGATGTAGATTTGCGGCTCGTTGAGGGTGCACCAGCGGGTTACCCGGTCGGACAGGCGTTCGACGACCAGGCTCGTGTAGTCGGCGAACCAGTCCGCGCTGTCGCGGTTGAGCCAGCCGCCGCGGCAATAGAGCTCGTAGGGAAAATCCCAGTGAAACAGCGTCACCCAGGGTTCGATACCGCGCTCGAGCAGGGCGTCGACCAGAGAATCGTAAAAATCGAGGCCGCGCTCGTTGATCCGGCCGACACCCTCCGGCAGCACGCGCGGCCAGCTGATCGAGAAACGGTAGGCGCCGAGGCCGATTTGCGCCATCAGCGCGACGTCGTCGCGATACCGGGCTACGTGATCGCAGGCGTTCTCCCCGGTATCGCCGTTGGCAACCCTGCCCGGCTGGCGGTCGAACATGTCCCATACCGAGGGCCCGCCGCCGGCGCGCCAGGCGGCGCCCTCGACCTGGTAACTTGAGGTGGCGGCACCCCAGGCGAAATCCTGCGGAAACGGCATGGCCTCGGTTGCCCTGTTGATACTTCGAATCGATGCGCTGCCCGGCACCGGAGCGGGCAGCGCAGGTTACTGCCCCGAGTCAGAGCGGGAAACTGAAGATCTCGTTCACCTGGTCGTAGGTGTAACCCCAGTCTCCGACTTCCTTGGCGGCTTCGTCCGCGTTGATGGCGGGATCCAGATTGAACAGCGGGTCGGTGGAGCCTTCCTGGTTACCGCCACCGGCCGGGTTGAACAGGTTTTGCCCGGTCGCCTGGTTCAGGTTGCGCGGCACGATATTACCGCTGTTCGGCGGCTCCTCGCGAAACCTTATCGAGTCGAAGAAGTTATCCAGGTAGGCGCGGTAGGCCTTGAGCGCCTGCTGGCGCGTCAACTCGCTGTTGCTCGAACCCCACAGGCGCTGCAGGCTCAGCGCGACGTTATACTGGTTTTCGCCCGGAATACCCGCGCCGCGGACCAGGGCCGTGGCCCAGAGGTAAAAGCGGGCAGTCTCGGACGGCGCGTCGGCGGCCAGGTCGAACTTGGTCTCCTCGGTAACGATCGAGAACCGGTAGGGATTGGCCGGGTCTTCGAGTACGCACCGGTCGGGGAAGATCCCGATGTTGGCACAGTAAAGATCCAGCGCTACCGTGTCGTCGAACGCCAGGCCGACCGTGTTGCGATCGTCGCCGTCGTCACTGTCCACGCCGCAGGCGGCGACCGCGGTCAACAGCAGGGCGGCCAGCGTGACGCGCCAGCCGTTTGAAAGTTTGTTTCGATTCTTCGTGACATGCATGGTTATAACCTCTGATCGAATGTCTAATCTCAGAATCTGAGAGTGAAGTAGGTCTGGATTTCGAACATGTAGTCGTTTTCACCATCCTGGTACTCGTCTTCTGCCGACAGTTCGTCGAGCTCGCGGTAGAGCAGCTTGATCCCGTACCGGCTGGAACGGTCCTCGTCGGCCAACGCGTCGAGCAGCCGCGCGTATTCAAGCTTCAGCTGCAGCGGGTAAACGATATTGAACTGTTCCTGGAAGTCGTAGGGTCCAAAATCGTCGACCTTGACGTAGCCCTCGTAGATATGGATCTTGTCGACGATCAGCTTGGCCTCTACGGCGTAGTACTCAAGCGTTTCCTCGTCGGGCACGCCGGTCGACTGCTTTTCACCGATGTAGACATCGTACACCTGCGTCAGGCCCTTGCGCGGATTCAGCACCAGCTTGCTCTTGAGCTGCCAGACGTCTTCCTCGGCGATGCCTCCCCCGAAAGGTACGTTGGAGCGCGTACCCTCGAAGAAGAACAGTTCGGCATCCGTGTCGGTGCCGTAACTGGTCGCGGTCAGGCCGAGATTGAACGCCATCGGCGCGTCCTCGATCATGTCGACGTTCCAGGCGTAAAAGTACGTGGCCGGCGTCGGGTCGTAGGTGTAGATCAGCTCCAGCGAGGTTGCCTCCCGGTTATCGAGTACGGCAAAGGGATCTTCCTCGCGGTTGCGCGAGTCGATGCCCGGGCTCAGGTTGGGACCGGTGGTGACCGCTTCGATATTGGGGTTCGCGTCGACCACGTTTTCGCGGTACAGGAACCGCGGGTAGATCGTGTGCACGCCCCAGGTCTTGCGCACGCCGCCTTCGATTTCGTACTTGTTGCCGAGCGACGAGTACGGCAGGTCCGTGCCCCACTCGCGATGCGGTTCACCGCCGTCGGCAACCAGTCCGGCGAGGTTCAGGCCAATGTAACTCTCGGTCGTACTGCCCTTGTTGAAAGTCAGGGTCGACTTGATACCGAGCGTGTCTTCGTAATCGATCTGGTCGACCTTGATTTCGCCGCTTTCGACGCGGTCATAGTCGTCACCCTCACGCTCGGTATTGGCAACGATGCCGCCGATTTCGAGCTGCACGTTTTCCAGCGGATCGAACCGGCCATACAGGGTCACCGCGCGATACTGCCGCTCGGTAGCCTCGGTAAACGACTGTGACTCGTCGCGGCGCGCGATATCCTCGAACATCACCACGGAGTACTTGTCGTTGTGGCCGAACTGGTACTTGATGATCGTCGCCGGGTTCGCGCCCCAGTAGATTTCCGGGCCGGCAACAATCTTCAGCCCGTCGGTTTCTCCCTTGCCGACATACTCGAAACCGTAGGGCGCTTTCTCGTTCCAGATGTCCTGCCCCTCCATGTCGGTGGTTTCGTACAGCAGGCCGAAGTAGTCGCCCTCGTAGCGCCAGTGATAGCGCGGTACGTGGTAAAACGCGTTGAGATCGTAGCCCGTGGTGGTATAGGACGCCTGGAAGTCGTAGATCTCGATGCGCTCGTTATCGGTGATGTCCACTTCCTCGCGCGAAATCTGGATCGCACCGAGCTCGGTAGTGGTCTCGATGCCCTCGACGGTCAGCGTTTCACCGCGATCGCCGTAACGCAGCTCGAAGTTGCTGTCGGCAACGTTGGCCAGCAGGTTGACCGTCATGTCGCCCTTGATGTCGCGCGTCGGTTCGAAAGCGAAATCGAAGAACGCCATCTGGCCGTCACTGAAGGTCAGGCCGTCCTCGCCGTCCTCGTCGATGTCGCTGTCGAAACCCTGCACGAACATTTCACCGGTAAAGCTGCCGCCGACCAGGCGAAACTTGTTGTTTTCCTGATTTTGCGCCTGGATCTTGCGAATGTCGCTGCGCAATTGCATCGTGTCCATGTCGATGCCACCGAAGGATGCATTGATCGCGGTGCGCGACATGCCGTAGGGGTCTTCCTTCCAGACTTCCTTGAGTACGTCGTAGGCCATGCGCGGCTCGGCAATGTAGACGCCGTCGTCGTTGATATCGCCAAGGCGGGCCACGCCGAACCATTCCTCGTTCATGTTGTTCTGGCCCTCGACGTGGTCGAACTTGTAGCCGCCGTTGGCCCAGGACGCGGTGCGATCCTGGATATCGAGGTTCTCGGTCTGGCGGTATTTCCACCATTCGTCACGCCATTCGAACACGAAACCGCCGATCGCGTTGCCTTCCTCGCCGTTGCCGTAGCTCTTGTTGTAAATTTCCTGCCACTGGCCACGCAGGTAATGCGCCTGCGCCGGCTCGTCCTCGGCGAAGGTGCGCGCGTTGAACGCATCCGAGCCGAACTCCATGAACACGATCGGGCGGTCGAAACCTTCCTTGACGTCGCGCCACATGGATACGTTGTTGGCCTTGTCCTCGAAGCTGATGCCGCGGTAGGCGTTGATCCCGAGCACGTCCATCTCGGAGGCGTACTCGGCGATCAGGTCGAGATACTGGATATCGCCGTTGACGATCGTGAACAGGTGCTCGGGCGCGATTTCCTTGGCCTCGCGTATGGTTTCGCCGAACAGGCTGTAGAGGAACTTGGCCTTTTCCCGGTTCTGCTCGCCGACCGGCAGATCCTCGATCTCGAAGCTCGACCAGGACAGGCCGTAGTTGCTCTCGTTACCGAGCGCGAACATGAGCACACCCGGCACGTCCTTGTAGGTGCGAACAACCTCGAATACCTCTTCCTTGAGCACCTCGCGCGTGCGCTGGTCGGAGTAATCGGTGAACGGGACCCAGACACCGTCGATACTGGCGCCGTAACGACCCATCAACGGGTTGATCACCGAGTAGATGCCGTACTTTTCGTAGATGTAGGTCACCCACTTCGGCGGGATGATCGTGAACGAACGGTTGGCGGTGACCCCGGCCGCGGCCATCAGGCCGAAGTCGTGGTCGAGTACCGCGCGAATCCGCTCTTCCGGCTCGCTCCAGAGATTGAAGGTATAGTTCGCGCCGCGCGGCGTATAACCCCAGACGAATCCCTTGACGTAAAAGTCGCGGCCATCGACCTGCAGCTTCCAGCCGTTTTCATCCTGCAAGGTCGTGACCCGCTCGTATGCCGCCTGCGTACTCGTCGCAAACGCCAGCGCGGCCGCAACCGCACACAGGCCAAAGTACCTTTTCGCAATAGCGATAACACCAAGTTTCGCCATGGTTCTCCCCTCAGTTTCATATTCGACGTGCCGGGCGAGTCACCTCGCAGGGCCGGATATGCCACGAACCGCCGCCTCGAAGCAGCTGCCCGCGATGCGCATTTCCATCGCCGAAAAATTACACAATGTCCTTCGGTTATAAAAACCCGCCGACTCCTTTGTCGGTCTTCGCCCGTTTCGGGCGATGGGCAGTTTTTTGCTATATAGCAGTCTGCCTTCTCACGATTTTGTTGTCAATAAAGCCGCGATCAGGCCAATTTAAACTTCAATTCCAACAATAATTTAACGGTTATTCTCAATATTTCGGTTTAACTCAAAGCTCTATAGCAATATTCAATTCAGTCGCAGCCGCACCGTCTGCAGCGCGTTCGCATCGATGTCGATCCGGGCCTGCCGGTCACCGATCTTCAGGCGGTAATCCACCGCTGTATCCCGTGTATTCAGAACCTGCACCGACAGCAGCCCGCTCGCGTCCAGCGACGCACAGGCGTGCAGGTCGTCTTCGCCGAGACCGGCCAGTCGACGCGCGGTCCCGACCGCGCGATCGCCCGGCCGGATCGTGCGGCTCAACTGTTTCAGCACGTGGAAAACCGGCGTGTAGTAGACATGACCGGAATCGGTGTCGATCATGATCGGCGCGCCGCAGTAGTTGCCGGCGTGGTTCGGGCCGCCGTTGTGATCGAGCACCACGTTCCAGTCGATCCAGCCCGCGAGCCAGTGATTCAGGCTGACGATGATATTGCGCGCGTAGCGATGCACCGGGGTATACATCGGGTGATCCTCGGCGACCACGCCTTCCCAGGTTGCGCTGTAGGCCCAGTCGCTGGCATTCGGGCCCCACCAGAAATCGTCGTTGTCGAACCAGCCCGACTCCTTGTAGCCCGCGGGATCGAGCACGCCGGCCGGCGCGTCCTTGCCGAGGTCGTCGACACAGCCCTCGGTATGCAGGATCGAGTATTCCGGGTACTTCGCGTGGACTCGTTCGAACACGTCTTCGTAAACCTTGAAGCTGCTTTCGTACCAGTGTACCGCGGCCCCGCTGACGTAACGCGCCGCGTCCGGGTCGGTGTAAATCACGTCGGCCCAGTACTCGAGATCCGGGCGGCTGTGGTCGAGCATCAGCAACTCGGTTTGCGCCCAGTCGCCCCGCTGCAGTTTCGGCCCGAGGTGATACTTGATGAAATCGCGCTGGCTTTCGGCGCTGAAGTGCATGCTCTCCCAGGAACCGTTGTTGCCGAGCGGTTCGTTGACCGGCGTCAGCCCCCAGATGTCGACCCCCTCGTCGCGGTAGGCCTCGAGGTAGCGCAGCAGGTAATCGGCATAGGTCGGCTCGTGCTCGGGCTTGAGCGAACCGCCGGTGCCGTGGAAGCC
>JASJCI010000064.1 GCA_030066085.1 Gammaproteobacteria bacterium
GTCCGGGATATTTTAAACGCCTGATCAAAAACACTTTTAAAAACGATGTTTTGGTACGCTAAAGCCGTACTCCGACTTAATTCTCTACCTCTTGAGTTGTCCTCCCGCGGCTCGACCGCGGGATCCAGAAAACCTTGGCTCATCACTGGACCCCGCGGTCAAGCCGCGGGGTTACAGGTGTTAACAGTGCTGTAAAAAATTATTCCGGACAGCAGTGCGCGCAAGCGGGGATCTCCAGATGTTGACGTTGCCAAACGCTGCCGGAATACGCGATGGGTGCCACAGTCACAAGATCCCCGCTTTTGCGGGGATGACGGTGTGGCCGGTAGTACAGCCGGTAGTACAGCAGTAGTGAGACCCGGAGGGCTCCTTTACGACCGGGGACTGTCCCCGTTTTGAATCGGGGACTGTCCCTGGTTTAGATCATTTCGTGGATCAGGGCGGCCAGTTTTTTGATGCCCGGTTCGATCTTCTTTGCCGCGATGGCGGAGTAGCCGAGGCGAATGAAGTTCAGTGGCGGATCGTCCTGCAGGAAGCAGATGTCACCCGACTCGATCAGGATGCCGTGCTCGCGCGCGGTTTCCTTGAGTGCGCGCGTGTCCAGTTGGGGCGGGCCCTCGACCCAGTAGGACGTGCCGCCGAACGACGGAATGCGCGACGACTCGGGCAAATGCCTGTTGAGCGCTTCGCCCATGACCTGCCAGCGCTCCTGGTAGGTCTGGCTCAGCCGGTGGATCAGCGAGTCGTGATGGCCCATCGACAGGAACAGCGCGACGATACGCTGGTTGTTGGCCGGCGGGTGGCGCACCATCAGCCGGCGCAATGCGCGCGCCTCGTCGATCAGCGGCTTGGGCGCCACCATGTAGCCGAGGCGCAGGCCGGGCGCGAGCGTCTTCGACAGGCTGCCGACGTAGATCACGCGACCGTTGGCGTCGAGGCTCTTGAGCGCCGGTGTCGGCTCGCCGACGAAGTTGATCTCGCTCTCGTAATCGTCCTCGATAACCAGGAAATCGTGTTCCTCGGCGCGCTGCAGCAGTGCCTCGCGCCGCTCCAGCGGCATGGTCACCGTGGTCGGCGACTGGTGACTCGGCGTGGTGTAGACGAACTCGCAGCGGTTGAGCGCATCTGCGGGCACCACGCCGTGTTCGTCGACGTCGAGCGCGATCATCTCCGGTGACTTCAGCAGGAAGATGTTGCGCGCGTCGGGATAGCCGGGATTCTCGATGCCGACCCGCGTGCCGGGCTCCAGCAGCAGGTCGGCGAGAATGTAGAGCGCCTGTTGCGCCCCCATCGTGATCAGGATTTCGTCGCGCGCGGCCCACACGCCGCGGCGCGGCAGGATGCGCGCCTGGATCTGCTCGATCAGCAGCGGGTCGTCGGTGTCGATCGCATCCGGCGTGACGTCGCGGATATCGCTGACGCTGAGCGCCTGGCGGCAGCACTCGCGCCAGTCGGCCACCGGGAACAGCTCCGGATCGAGCTGGCCGAACAGAAACGGGTAGGGATACTGTTTCCAGTCGACCGGCTTGATCACGTTGCGCTGGCGCGACGGGTGGAACTTGATGTGCGTCTCCCAGTCCGGCGCTTCGCCTTCGCCGGCCAGCGCCAGCGGTTCGACGCGCACGCGGCCATCGAGAATGGTCTTGTCGATGTAGTAGCCGCTGCGCTCGCGCGACACCAGGTAACCCTCGTCGATCAGCTGCTGGTAGGCCAGCACCACCGTGTTGCGCGCGATACCGAGATGGCGCGCCAGTTCGCGTGACGACGGCAACGGCAGGTCCAGCGGCAGCTTGTCGTCGAGGATTGCGCTCACGATCATCTCGCGCAGCTGGCGCTGGTAGCTGATCTTGCGGTCGCGCGACAGTCGAAACAGCCGGCTCCACATGATGTCGTCGCTGCGGTGGGCGTGCATCGCGCGGTTGGCCTCATGAATAGGTACAATCTGGTTCTATTGTATCCTGTTCGATCCGTTTTAGCCTCTCTTTCCCCTCATCCCAATCGAGCACCCGCGTGCGTGGAGAAAGCCGATGAAACCCGACAATATCAGCGAAATCGTAGGTAGCGACCGCAACCACCTCTGGCATCACCTGGTGCAGCACAAGCCCTGGCAGTCGGCCGATCCGATGGTGATCGTCGAAGGCAAGGGCCTGCGGGTGTGGGACCACAACGGCAAGGAATACCTCGACGCGGTATCGGGCGGTGTCTGGACCGTCAACGTCGGCTACGGCCGCGAGGAAATCGCCGACGCGGTGCGCGACCAGATCGCGAAGATGTGTTACTTCGCCAACTCCGCGGGCAATATCCCCGGCGCGAAGTTCGCCGAAAAGCTGATCGACAAGATGCCCGGCCTGTCGCGCGTGTATTACGCCAACTCCGGTTCCGAGGCCAACGAAAAGGGTTTTAAACTCGTGCGCCAGCTGGCGGCGCTCAAGAACGACGGCAAGAAACACAAGATCCTGTACCGCGACCGCGACTACCACGGCACCACGATTACCACGCTGTCGGCCGGTGGCCAGGCGCAGCGCAAGGAGCAGTACGGTCCGTTCACCCCCGGTTTCGTCGAAGTGCCGCACTGCCTCGCCTACCGCGACCCGCGCGGCGAGGATCCCGATTACGGCGTCAAGGCGGCAAAGGACATCGAGGAAGTCATCCTGCGCGAGGATCCGGACACGGTGGGTTCGATCTGCCTCGAGCCGATCACCGCCGGTGGTGGCGTCATCGTCCCGCCCGAGGGTTACTGGGAAACCGTGCAGGAAATCTGCCGCAAGTACGGCGTGTTGATCCACATCGACGAGGTCGTCTGCGGCATGGGCCGCACCGGCAAGTGGTTCGGCTATCAGCACTTCGGCGTCGAGCCGGACATGGTTTCGATGGCCAAGGGTGTCGCCAGCGGTTACGCCGCGATCTCGGTACTGGCGACCACCGAGGGCCTGTTCAACGAGTTTCTCGCCGAGCCGACCGAGCAGCTGCACTACTTCCGCGACATCAGCACCTTCGGCGGATGCGCCGGCGGGCCGGCCGCGGCGCTGGCGAACATGGAGATCATCGAGCGCGAGAACCTGCTCGACAACGTCAACAAGATGGGCGACTACTGCCTCGACCGCCTGCACGAGCTCAAGGACAAGTACCCGGTCATCGGCGACGTGCGCGGCAAGGGCCTGTTCCTCGGCGCGGAACTGGTGGTGGACCGCGCCACCCGCGAACCCATGCCCGAGGCCAAGGTGGCCGGCGTGGCCGCCGACTGCCTCAGGCAGGGCGTTATGATTGGACGGACCAACCGCAGCCTGCCACAATTCAACAACACGTTGTGCCTGAGCCCGGCCCTGATCTGCACCAGGGATGATATCGATCAAATCATCAGTGCTATCGACGTCGCGCTCGGCAACCTCGAGATTTAGTTGATACCCTGCAGGACAGTGATTGGTTACGCGTAACAGTCTGCTGACACTGCTGGCGCTGTGCCTCGGCCTGGTGAGCCTGGCCGGGTACGCCGCCAGCCACCAACCCGAACGACTTACCGTCGGCTACCTGGAACAGTGGCCGACCCCGAGCCTGTTCTCGCGCGTCAAGCAGACCTACGACCGGGCGCTCGGCATGCCGGTCGACTGGGTCGCCTTCGACGACGGCGCCGCGATGAACGCGGCCATGGCCGCGGGTAATCTGGATATCGCTTATTCGCAGGGCCACGAGCCCTTCGTGCTCGGCGTCAGCGGCGGTCTCGAGCTGACCCTGGTCGGGATCGCGGTGGTTTATACCGCCGACGACGGTTGCATGGTGGCGAACGATTCCGCGATCAACCAGGCCAGTGCCGGCCAGCTGCAGGGGCGCAAGATTGCGACCGTGGCCGGCGGCGTGACCCACTTCCGCCTGCTGCGCATGCTCGAGCATCTCGGTCTCGATCCTGCCGCGCTCGAAATCGTGGAGTTCGACGATGCCGCCGCCGCGGCTGCCGCGCTGCGCCGGCGCGAGGTCGCAATGGCCTGCACCTATGGCCGCGCGTTGCGGGCGCTCGGCGATATTGCACGGCCGTTGCTTGCCGCCGCCGAGCTCGACGCCATCGGCCTGCCGGTGTTCGACGTCATCAGCGCGCCGCGCGCGTTCGTCGAACAGCATCCCGGCCGGCTGCAGACCTTCATGGATGTCACCGCCGCCACCAACGAGCAGTTTCGGCGTAATCCCGAGCCGATGCGCGCCGTCATCGCGCGCGCCGCGGACATGGATCGCGCCGCTGCCGATGCCGCGCTCGATCGATTCGGGTTTCCCGATAGCGCCACGCAGAAGTCCGAGGCCTGGCTGGGCGGTAACCTGCAGCGTTACACCCGCGAACTGGCGGAGTTCCTCGTCCAGCAGGGGCGTGCGCGCGCGGCGCTCGAGGATTACGATCGATTCATCTCGACCCGGTTCCTGCGTTGAGCCTGCAACGGATATCCGGGCCCGCGTTGGCGTGGCCGCTATGACGGACCTGGAGCAAATTGCCGAGGGACTCGCGCACACGGACTTCCTGTTCGTCGACCGCGCCGATACGATCGAACTGCTGTCGGCTATCGCCGGCCAGCCGATCGGTGACGACGCGGTATTCCTCGACAGCTGGAACCGGCTCGAACAGGACGATTACATGGCCGACGGCGGCAAGTACCGCAAGCGTCGCCATGCAACCTACGCGGTCATGCAGGCCGGCGAGCGCGCGCGCCGGATGCCCTACCAGCCGCATTACCAGACCGTCGACTACAACCCGCTCAACGGCGGCGTCGCGCGCTACTTCGCACCGATTCTCGACGACCTGCACCAGAGCCCGACGCTGGCCGCGCTGCTCGAGTTCGGTAACCGCCTGTTCAGCCAGATGGGCGCCAACCCGGCGTGGCATATCGAGCTGCACCAGTTTCGCATCGAGGCGCGCGACGGCGGCCAGGGTAAACCGACTCCCGAAGGCGTGCATCGCGACGGGGTCGACTTCGTCATCGTCGTCATGATCAAGCGGGTCAATATCGACAGTGGCGCCACCACGATCTTCGACCTGGATAACCGGCTGGTGGGCGAGTTCATGCTGCGCGATGCCTTCGACATGGTGCTGGTCAACGACCGCGAGGTTTATCACGGCGTTACCCCGATCACGCAGATCGACCCCGACAGCGAAGCCTACCGCGACGTACTCGTGATCACCTTCAAGAACCGCGACGCGCTGTAAAATCGGGGACGGCCCCTGTTTTCCCACTATCGGCTCATCGTCATCCCCGCGAAAGCGGGGATCTTGTGACGACGGCGTTCAGGGAGATCCCCGCTTACGCGGGGATGACGATGGGGCAGTAGTTTATTTCCGGGGACAGTTTACTTAATTCGCGTGCGAATTAAGTAAACTGTCCCCCGATTGCAGGCGGACGGGATCCGGTGGGCGTCCGAGAGCCGTGAATGTCGTTATTCGGCAAGTATTCATGCCGTGCGGGCGGTATGGTTCGCGTGTTTTGCGCCGGCGCTTTATTTATAATTCGCCGGCTTCGAACGTGACATAGACAAATCGGGACGAGTCGTGGAAAGAGAATCGATGAATTTTGACGTGGTCATCGTCGGCGCCGGGCCGTCGGGGCTGTCCATGGGTATTCGCCTGGCGCAACTGGCGCAGGAACAGGAACGCGAACTGACCATCTGCATCCTCGAAAAGGGCGCCGAGGTCGGCGCGCATATCCTGTCCGGTGCGGTGCTCGAGCCCCGCTCGCTCAACGAACTGATCCCGGACTGGAAGGAAAAAGGTGCGCCGGTCACGGTCGCGGTCAAGTCCGACCAGTTCAAGTACCTGACCGAGAAAGGCTCGTTCGCGATGCCGACCCCGCCGCAGATGCACAACGACGGCAACTACATCATCAGCCTCGGCAACCTGTGCCGCTGGCTGGCCGAGCAGGCCGAGGAGCTGGGCGTGGAAATCTTCCCGGGATTTGCCGCCGCCGAGGTGCTCTACGACGACAGCGGCGCGGTTCGCGGCGTCGCCACCGGCGACATGGGTATCGGCAAGGACGGCGAGCCCACCGACAACTTCGAGCCCGGCGTCGAGCTGATCGGCCGGCAAACGATTTTCGCCGAGGGTTGCCGCGGCTCGCTGACCGGCGAGCTGTTCGACAAGTTCAACCTGCGCGACGGTGTCGACCCGCAGACCTACGGTATCGGCATCAAGGAAATCTGGGAAGTGCGCCCCGAGGTACACAACGAGGGTGCAACCCTGCATACCATCGGCTGGCCGCTGAAGTCGGACACCTACGGCGGCTCCTTCCTGTACCACAACGAGAATAACCAGGTCGCGGTCGGTTTCGTCATCGGCCTCGATTACGAGAACCCCTACCTCAGCCCGTTCCAGGAGTTTCAGCGCTTCAAGAACCATCCCGACATCCGCCCGATCTTCGAGGGTGGCAAGCGCATTTCCTATGGCGCGCGTGCAATTTCCGAGGGCGGCCTGCAGTCGCTGCCGAAGCTGACCTTCCCGGGCGGCCTGCTGATCGGCGATACCGCCGGTTTTCTCAACGTGCCCAAGATCAAGGGCACGCACACGGCGATGAAGTCGGCCATGCTCGCCGCCGAGGCCGTGTTCGAGATGCTGCCGGCCGAGTACGACGAGGAAAATCCCGGACCGGCGCTGGAGGCAACCGCGTATCCCGAGAAATTCAAACAGTCCTGGCTTTACGGTGAACTCAACAAGGTGCGCAATATCCGCCCGGGTTTCCGCAAGGGACTGTGGCTGGGGCTGGTCAATGCCGCGCTCGAATCCTACCTGTTTCGCGGCGCCGCGCCCTGGACCATGGGGCACCATGCCGACCACGAACAGATCGGCGACAAGCGCAACTACACGCCGATCGAATATCCCAAGCCCGACGGCGAGGTTACCTTCGATCGCAATTCCTCGGTCTACCTGTCGGGCGTGTACCACGAAGACAACCAGCCCGCGCACCTGCGCCTGCGCGACGACAGCGTGCCGATCGTCCTCAACCTGGAAAAGTACGATGCGCCCGAGCAGCGTTACTGCCCGGCCGGGGTTTATGAAATCGTCGAACAGGAGGGCCAGCCCGCGCTGCAGATCAATGCGCAGAACTGCGTGCACTGCAAGACCTGCGACATCAAGGACCCGAGCCAGAACATCCACTGGACGGTGCCCGAGGGCGGCGGCGGCCCGAGTTACCCGAACATGTGACATTTGCCCCGGTTCGTGTCTACACGAACGGGGGCAAATGTCATCCCGGCCGCGCCGCAGGCGCGACCGAAGCGTCGGACCGCCGGGATCTCGTTAGAGGCCTTTTAGCCTGAGATTCCCGCTTGCGCGGGAATGACGGGAGTATCCCGAGGGAAGAACGATCATGCGTCATGCACGACGCGCCAAAGGCGCGGCCGAAACCGTGGGCCGCCGGGTTTCCCGGAAGCGGCGTGATAGTTCGGGGTTGCGGGACGCCGCAACCAGGCGGGACCCAGAGAGCCTGAAGCCGCGCGGGCTTGCGCGGAGATGACGAATAAGGAAGCTGCCGCAAAGCGCGGTTTTCGTGAATATGCTTTTCAAGGTCGAAATGACGCGAGAGTTCACGAAAATCGCCGATCATGTCCGAACCTGACAGGAAATAATCGTTTCGGGCAAAAAAAAGGCAGGCCGCGGGGCGACCTGCCGGGGAAAGCGTCCTCTACTGGAGAGAACAATGCCTCATCTGATTATAGAATATTCCGACGAAATTGCAGGGCAGGTCGACCTCGACGCGGTCGTCGACGCCGCCCATGCCGGTGCGCTGGCCTCCGGCCTGTTTCCCGAATACGACATCAAGACCCGCGCTATCGGCTATACAAGTCACCGCACCGGCCAGACCCGCGACAGCTTCGTGCACCTGACCCTGCGCCTGCTGTCGGGGCGTGACGACACGCAGAAAGCCGCTCTCAGCGAGACAGTGCTGGCAGCGATCGAACCGCTGTTGCCGGAAGTCGTCAGCGTCGGTGTCGAGATCGTCGACATGCATCGCGAAAGCTACCGCAAGCGGGTTCTCGAGGCCGGTTAGTCGCGTGCACCCGGTGTTGCACTAGCGCGTCATTGCGGATCCAGAAAAACCAGGGTAACCAGGTACCCAAATACCCAGAGGGCACCAGCGCGCGTGAAGGCTTCGCTCGACTCCCTCGTCATTGCGAGCCCCGCAGGGGCGAAGCAATCTTCCTAATAGTTGGCAATTCGGAAGATTGCTTCGCTGCGCTTTTAGGCCCTTTGGGTCCGCAAAGACGAGGGCTTCGGGAGATTGCTTCGCTGTGCTCCTGGGCCCTTCGGCAGGCAAGGCCCCACGGAGCCGCGGTAAGCGGAAAAACCGGCCAGGTCAGGTCGTTGCGCAGGCGGCGAACAGGATCTCCCGTACCGCGGCGTAGTCGAGCCGGGCAAACTCGCCGAGTAACGCCCAGGCCGCGGGTTCGTCGACACTCAGGTACTCGTTGTCGGGCTCGAGGTCGCGCTGGTAGGCGCAAACGCAAACGCTCATGCACAGCCGCATACAGATGAAACCGAACAGCGCGTTGATTTCGCTGTCCAGCAGCGGCAGCGTGGCGTGGTACCCGGCGGCAACCTGTTGCGCGATGGTCAGCGGTTGCTCCTGCTCGAGCATCGCGTAAGTCGCCGCGATGGCGACCTCGACCGCCAGCCATGACTCGGTCATGTCACCGAAGTCGATGATGCCGACGACGCGCGTGCCGCTGTCGTCGAGCAGCACGTTGCCACCGTTGGCGTCGTTGTGAATCACGCCGCGGCGAAGTTCGCCCGTGCGCTGGACTACTTCGCCACGGTAGACATCGACGAAGTGCGCGACCAGTTCGCGCTGTGCATGCGTCGCCAGCCGCGGCAGGAAACGCTCGACGGTTTGCAGCACGTCGTCCATTTTCCACAGCAGCGGCCGTTCCAGCGCCGCATGGCTGTAGCCGGCTAGCGCCAGGTCCAGCTGTGCCAGCCGCCGGCCGAGATCGCGCAGCATTGCCGGGTCGCGTGTCGGCAGGCTTCCCAGCAGGCGTCCCTCGATGTAGGGCAACACCCGGCAGGCATGTCGCGTGCCCTCGGCGTCGACGGCAAACTCGATCTGCCGGCCGCGTTTCGAGGCCAGTGCGGTTGCGACCCCCGGAAATACGGCCGCGGCGGCCAGTCGTGCGAACACCTCGTGCTGGCACTCGAGCATTGCCGGCGATTCCTGCGCATTGGCAATCTTGAACACGAAACGGCCGGCCGCCGTGTCGACCCGGAAATTGAGATCGCGCTCGCCTTGCAGCAGGCTCAGCGAACCCTCGAGTCCGTACAGCTCCGCTGCCAGGCGCGCGGCCTGGTTGCGGTCGAACTGCGGCAGGACACAACTGTCCGTCATGATCTTGGGAATACCCGGAATAAACACTGGTCGAAGCAAAAAACTATACCGAGTTTTTGCTCCGACCTGAAATTGCCGTGCGAAACCCGGGTTCAACGCGGGATGTCGCATATCGATAACAGCATGTCATGGACGCGCGCCGGTGCTGGTTATATATTCCCCGAAAACGGGAGCCAACCATGTCTTTTCGCCTCGGTATCGATACCGGCGGTACCTTCACCGATGCGGTCCTGGTGGATGACGACAAGCAGATCGTCAACGCCGAAAAGAGCCTGACCACGCGCTTCGATCTCAGCGTCGGCATCGGTGACGTGATCGGCAAACTGCCGGCCGCCGCGCTGGAACAGGTCACCATGGTTTCGATGTCGACCACGCTGACCACCAACTCCGTGGTCGAGGACCTCGGTGCGCCGGTGTGCGTGCTGTTGCCCGGCTACAGCAGCGAACAGATCAAGCAGAGCGGTTTGCTCGAAATCCTGCCGGCGCAGCTGGTAGTGCGGCTCGCCGGCGGTTTCGACGCGGTCGGTCGTGAACACGAAGCGCTCGACGAGGCCGCCGCGCAGGAAGCCATCGAGAGGCTCAAGGGCCAGGTGTCGGCGTTTGCGATCTCGAGCATGTTCGGCACGCGCAACTCCAGCCACGAAAACCGCCTCAAGCAGCTCGTTACCGAGCTCACCGGCATGCCGGTCATCTGCGGTCACGAACTGGCCTCCAGCCTCGGCGCGCCGCGGCGCGCGCTGACCGCGGCGCTGAACGCGCGCATGGTGCCGCCGATCAAGGAATTGATCGCGTCGGTACAAAAAATCCTCGCGCGCCACGAAATCGATGCGCCGCTGATGCTGGTCAAGGGTGACGGTTCGCTCGCGAGCCTCGATAACGCGATCGAAAAACCGATCGGCACGGTCCTGTCGGGGCCGGCGGCGAGCGTCATCGGCGCCTGCCAGCTGTCCGGGCTCGAAAACGCCATCGTCGCCGACATGGGTGGCACCACTACCGATATCGCGGTGGTCAGCAATGGCCAGCCGCAGCTCAGCCCGGACGGCGCCAACATCGGCGACTGGCAGCCGATGGTCGAGGCGGTGCGGGTCAACTCGATCGGGCTCGGCGGCGACAGCGAGGTTCGATTCGGTGGCCATAAGGGCCTGTCGATCGGACCGCGCCGGGTGGTGCCGACCAGCCTGCTCGGCCATCTCTTTCCCGAGATCGTGCCCAAACTGGAAACGCAGCTGGGAGGCATGGCGACCGCCAGGAGCAACCGTTTCGTCATGCGCCTGGAAAACAACCCGGCGCTGCTGGGGCAGCTCAACGCCGCCGAGCTCGAGGCCTGGGAAATGTTGTCCGACAAACCGGTCGAACTCGATTCCATCGTGCAGGAAAACCGCACCCATGCGCGCGCGCTGGCCAAGCTCAAGCGTCTCGGCCTCGCGATCTACAGCGGTTTCACCCCGTCGGACGCGGTCCATGTGCTCGGCATCAACTCGCACTGGAACCGCGATGCGGCCGAGCTCTCGGCGCGCATCTGGATGCGCCAGATGCGTTTTCTTTACGGCTACGGCAAGTGGGACAGCGACGATATCGAGGCCGCCTGTCGCCAGGTGTACGACCTCGTCATCGCCGACATCCGTCGCCTGTTGATCGAAGTAGGGCTCAACGAGTTCGGCCTGACGCAGAAGTCGAGCAAGACCGACGCGGTGGTCGAAACGATTACCCGCATGGTGCTCGGCAGCCACGCAAGCGCGGAGCGCAAGCCGCTGTTCCAGCTCGATTTCGGCAGCGACTACCCGGTGGTCGCGGTGGGTGCGCCGGCGTCAAGCTACTATCGCGATGTTGCCGACAGCCTGTTCGTCGATCTGCACCTGCCGCAACATGCCGATGTCGCCAATGCCTTCGGCGCGGTCATGGGCAGCGTAATCCAGCGCGCCCAGGTTACGATTACCCAGCCGCAGCACGGCCAGTTCCGGCTGTTCCACGGTGACCAGCCCAGGAACTACGAATCGCTCGAGGCCGCGCGCGCCGAGGCGCAGGCGATCGTTACCGAGCTGGCGCAACAGAAGGCGGTGGCCGCCGGCGCCATCGACCCGAGCGTGACCCTGGCGTTCGACGACGTGCATGTACAGGACGAGGTCGACGGCGAACTGTTCCTCGAATCCACCGTGATCGCGACCGCCGTCGGCGCGGCCTGTGACTGGCACGCGCGGGGTGCGGCTTGAACCTGGCGGAGAGCCTCGCCGGTTTCGGCCTGCACCTGCACGGGATCGCCCGCCTCGAGCGCGCCGAAATCGACAGCTACGGGTTTGCCGGCGACCTGCGGGAAATCGCCCTCGTCGGTAACG
>JASJCI010000028.1 GCA_030066085.1 Gammaproteobacteria bacterium
CGTCGCGGCCGCGGCCCCGACCGCACCGAGGGCGAGGATCGCCATGCCTCCGACGATCCAGGGAGTGCGCCGGCCGCGCAGATCCGAGCCGTAGCCCCAACGCGGGCGCGAGAGCTGGATCGCGTAGTGCCATCCCACGAGGGCGCCGGGCAGGACCGCCGGGAGCGCCAGCTCCACCACCATCACCCGGTTGAGGGTCGAGGTTGTCAGCACCACGATCGCCCCCAGGCAGGTCTGTACCAGCCCGAGGCGAAATATACCGAACCAGCCGAGTGTTGCAGCGTTCATCGAATCTCCTTGACGATCTTCATCACGTTCAGGGCGCAACCGCGAACGCGCTGACCATCATGCCCAGTACCGACAGCAATACACCGGTACCGTTGTACCAGGGCGCGACCTCGCGCGGGCGGCGTATCAGCCGCGCCATTGCCGCCAGCTGCAGCAGCACGAATACGACGATGACAGCCGCATGCAGCGGCCGCTCCCACGCAAGCAACAGACCGATAACGAACAACTGGGGTAGCGCCATCGTGATACAGGCCAGTTTCACCGCACGCGTTACGCCGAGCTGAACCGGCAGGGTTCGTATCCCCAGCTGACGGTCGCCGTCCACCGACTTGAAATCATTGAGCGTCATGATGCCGTGCGCACCGATGCTATAGAGTATGGCCAGCAGGAATACGCGGTAATCCGGCATGGCACCGCCGATCATGACGGCTGCGCCGGTAACCCAGGCAAGGCCTTCGTAGGAAAACCCGACCGCGGCGTTACCCCACCAGCCGTTGAGCTTGAGTCGCAGCGGCGGTGCGCTGTACGCCCACGCCAACGCGACGCCGATAACGGTTGCGACCAGCACCCAGGTGCCGAGCCAGGCGCCCAGCGCCAGCGACAGCAAGGTCCAGGCAATGGCGAAGTAAAGCCCCTGGCGACCCGGAACACGTCCGGAGGGTATCGGTCGTCCCGGTTCGTTGATCGCGTCGACGTGGCGGTCGAACCAGTCGTTTACGACCTGGCTGGCGCCGCAGACCATCGGCCCCGCCAGCAGGATTCCGAGAACGACGACGAGCGGCTGCTCCAGTGGCGAGACACCCGATGACGCCACGCCGCAGGCGAATGCCCACATCGGCGGGAACCAGGTAATGGGCTTGAGCAGTTCGACCAGTGCCGACCATTCGGCGCGCTGCCAACCGGGTGCTGTCGATTCGGTCTTTATCACATGTGTAATCTACAAATGTCACATGCAATTGTCAATTTTTATTTACACATGACACAGAAACAGGGCTTCAGCACCGCGCAAGCGGCGGATTTGACAAGCGTTGAGCAACAGCGGGCGGGCCGCCGAACGGAGATCAGTCCTCGCCGGAACCGATATCGCCGAGGCTATGGCGGCGCAGCTTGGAATACAGGCTTTGACGGCTCAGCCCGAGCAGTTCCGCCGCCGAGGCGCGATTATCGCCGGTCAGGTTCAGCGCGGCCTCGATGCAGAGCTTCTCGACCACATCGGTCGACTGGCGCACCAGTGCCTTGAGCGGTACTCGTCCGACCTGCTGGGTAATCTGCGCAACCGAGCGGGGCAGGCGTCGTTCCGCCGGATCCTGCGCGCTGATCCGGCGCGCCACATCGCGCACGAAGAAGACGAAGCTGGTTTCCCCGTGGAGGCTATGCGCCGTGGCGGAAATCTCGACCTCGGTGGCCGCGCCGTGTTCGCCCATGAGAGTGGTCGAAAAAAGGCGAACCGATTCGCCGCGCCGCAGGTGGGTCAACAACACGTTGAGATCGACCGCGCTGCGCCCGAGCCAGCGATCCACCGACTGCCCCAGCGTCTGTTCCTCGTTGGCGAGTTCGGCCAGGTCGACGAAGCGCTGGTTGGCCGCAACGATCTGGCCCTGCTGGTCGGTGACCAGGATCGCATCGGGCGCACTGCGCATGATATCGTCCATGCGAAAGGATGCCTGGCCGCTCGCGACCGGGGCTGCACCGCTGGCCTTGGCGGTCAGCCGGATCAGGATGCGCGAATCGGCATCCTGCTTGAGCAGATTGGTATCGATGGCAAAATCCTCGCCGCGCTCGGCGCTGCGAATTTCGCTGGCGAAAGCATGGCCGACCACGCGCGTCTCCGACAGCAGGGCGCGCAACGATTCCTTTTCACTGCCTTCGAACAGGCCGCTGAAAGACTTGCCGACCACCGCGGAATCCTTGGAACCAAGGATCGCATTGGCTGCATCGTTGGCCTCGAGCACCCGCTCGGTGCGATCGTCCACCACCAGTACCGCCTCGTCGACCATCTGGAACACGAGGCGATAGCGGGTTTCCACCTGGCGCAGGCGCCAGTAATCGCGTTCCAGCGCGATTTGCGCATTGACCAGCTGCTGGCGCAGCGCCGCGAGCGCGCGCAGGTCGCGACCGATGGCAACCAGCAGGTCACCCTCGTCCGCACGCCGCGTGAAATAGCTGATCGGCAACTCGGAACCATCCGGTTGCTGGTGAATGACGTCCTGCCACTTGCTGCTGCTGCCGTTGTTGCGCGCCTGGCTCAACAATTGTTCGACCTTGACCCGACTCTCGTCGGTGACCAGGTCGACCCAGGCGCGCCCGACGAGGCTGTCGTCCATATCGCTGCCAAGGTCGCCACCTGCGATCTCGACAGCGAGGATCCGGCCCTCGGAATCGATTTCGAGCGCAACGTCAGCGGCTTGCTGTAACAGAGTCAGGAGCGAGGATCTTTCGAGACCTGCAAACACACCGCTACTTTCCTTTAACCAATGAATCGATTCCCGCGTCCCGGCTTGCATTGTCGTTCGGGGCGAATCCGCCTCCCGTCATATAGAAACCGGCGCAAGTATATTTTAAGTGTCAACTTTAATCACTTGACGAATGTCAATCTTGTCGACCCGGGCAACAAATGTCAATTTTATTTTAGCTTTAAAAGTGTAATGTTTAGTTGACACTTGCCTGCTTTCAGGCTTAAATGGCCGCGGTAGGAGACTAGATGAACGACGACATCGCCATGAGCGTCAAGCCAACGCCGAGACCATCGCTTTATACACCGGCACAACGGCTGCGCCGGGATCAATCCGTCTGGACCCGGGTGCAGGGTGTGCTGGCCGCGCTGCAGTTCCTGGTATTTCTCGCCAGCCTCGCGCTGGTGCTGCGCTTTCTCGTTACCGATTCCGGTTTTGCCCTTGCAACGGCGTCGATCGTCTTCAAAACCGCCATTCTCTACACGATCATGATCACCGGCTCGATCTGGGAAAAAGACGTTTTTGGCCGCTACCTGTTCGCGCCGGCGTTTTTCTGGGAAGACGTCGTCAGCATGTTCGTGATCGCGCTGCACACTGCCTACCTGGCCGCGTGGTTCTACGGCCTGCTCGACGCTCGCGGCCAGATGCTGCTGGCACTGCTGGCCTACGGCGCCTACGCCGTCAACGCCGCCCAGTTCCTGATCAAGTTCCGCGCCGCGCGCATGCAATCACGCGCCGACACGCACCTCGGCCAGCTGGTGGAGCCGTGACGATGAACCAGCCGGCCGCAATCAGCGATATCCCGATCGAAACCTGCGTGACGCCGGAGCAGGAGCATGGCGAACGCGCCGTCTTCTGCGGCCTGACGTCGATCATCTGGCTGCATCGCAAGATCCAGGATGCTTTTTTCCTCGTCGTTGGCTCACGCACCTGTGCCCACCTGATCCAGTCGGCCGCCGGCGTGATGATATTCGCCGAGCCCCGCTTCGCGACCGCGGTATTGCAGGAGCGGGACCTGGCCGGTCTCGCCGACTGCCACGAGGAGATCGACCGGGTCGTGGCGCAGGTACTCGAACGGCGCCCGCAGCTGCGTAACCTCTTTCTGGTCAGTTCCTGCCCGTCGGAAGTCATCAAGCTGGACCTGGAAAACGCCGCCGGGCGGCTCAATCGCCAGTACGGCGGACGAGTTCGTTTCTTCGACTACTCGGGCAGCGGGATCGAAACCACATTTACCCAGGGCGAGGACTCGTGCCTGAGCCGACTCGTCGAGCATATGCCGGCAGACGACTCGAACGAGCCGCGACTGCTGATTGCCGGCACGCTGCCGGACATCGTCGAGGACCAGTTCCTGCGCCTGTTCGGCGATCTCGGCATCGGCGCGGTGGATTTCCTGCCGGCGCGATCGCTCGATGACTTGCCGCCGGTCGGTAAGCAGACTCGCGTGTTGCTGGCCCAGCCCTACCTGGGCCAGACCGCGCGCGCCCTGATCGGGCGCGGCGCCAGCCTTGTCGAGGCACCCTACCCCCTGGGCGCCGAAGGCACCCTGGAATGGCTGCGCGCCGCTGCCCGCACCTTTGCGGTGGACGACGATCGATTCGAGCGCGTGACCGCTGCCCCGCTGGCGCGGGCGCAGCGCGCCGTTGCCCTGCAGCGCAAGCGACTGGAGGGCAAACGAATCGCCTTCCTGCCAGATTCCCAGCTCGAACTGCCGCTGGCCCGTTTCCTGCAGCGCGAGTGCGGCGCCAGCCTGCTCGAAATCGGCACACCCTATTTCGACCGCCAGTCGCTGGCGGCGGAACTCGAGCTTTTGCCGGCTGGCATCCGCATCGTCGAGGGCCAGGCGCTCAATCGGCAACTCGATCGCGTGCGCGCAGCGCAACCCGACCTGACCGTCTGCGGTCTCGGCATCGCCAATCCGCTCGAGGCCGAGGGACTCAGAACCAAGTGGTCGATCGAGCTGATGTTCTCGCCGATCCAGGGCTTCGAGCAGGCCGGCGATCTCGCCGAACTGTTCTGCCGGCCGCTGGTGCGCAACGAGAGACTGGCGGTGTGAAGCCATGGAACTGACGATCTGGACATACGAAGGCCCGCCGCACGTAGGTGCGATGCGGGTGGCCGCCTCGCTCGAGGATTCTCACCTGCTCCTGCATGCGCCGCAGGGCGACACTTATGCCGACCTGCTGTTCACGATGATTGCGCGTAACGGCAAGCGCCCGCCGGTGACCTATACGACCTTCCAGGCGCGCGATCTCGGCGCCGACACGGCGGCCATCGTGCTGCAAAGCGCACGCGAGGCGGCCGAACGTTTCAAGCCTGCGTTGATGCTGGTCGCGGAAAGCTGCACCGCCGAGCTGCTGCAGGACCAGCCCGGCACACTGGCGGCCGGCGCGGATCTCGAGGTGCCCGTCGTGCATGTCGAACTGGCGGCCTATTCGCGCAAGGAGAACTGGGGCGCCAGCGAAACCCTTTACCATCTCGTACGAGCCCTGCTGAATGGCCGGGAAGATCGCAGCGAACGCAAGCCTGCTGACCCGGCACGTCGTCCGCGGGTCAACCTGCTTGGCCCGACAGAACTCGGTTTTCGTTGCCGCGACGACGTTACCGAGATCACGCGCCTGCTGGATGCCGCCGGTGTCGACGTCAACCTGGCGGCACCCGCCGACGCGTCGGTCGCGGACCTGTTGCGCATTCCGGACGCCGATGCCAATGTCTGCCTCTATCCCGAGATAGCGCAGACGACCTGCGCCTGGCTCGAACGCAAATTTCGCCAGCCGACGGTGCGCACCGTGCCGATCGGCGTCGGCGCCACGCGGGACTTCCTCGCCGAGGTCGCCGAGGCAACCGGGATCGAGATCGATATCGACAAGATCGAACGGAATTGCCGCCTGCCCTGGTACTCGCGCTCGGTCGATTCGACCTACCTGACCGGCAAGCGGGTTTTCATATTCGCCGATGCCACGCACGCGCTGGCCGCGGCGCGCATCGCGCGCGAGGAACTGGGTTTCGAAGTCGTCGGCCTGGGTACCTATTCGCGCGAGCAGGCCAGGGGGGTGCGCGAGGCGGCGCGTCAGCATGGCCTCGAGCCATTGATTACCGACGATTACCTGGAGGTCGAGCGACGAATCGCGGAACTGCAGCCCGAACTCGTGCTCGGCACCCAGATGGAACGTCATATCGCCAAGAAACTGGGCATCGGTTGTGCCGTGATTTCGTCGCCGGCGCACGTGCAGGACTTCCCGGCGCGCTACTCGCCGCAAATGGGTTACGAGGGCGCTAATGTCATTTTCGACAGCTGGGTTCATCCGCTGATGATGGGCCTCGAGGAACATCTACTCGGCATGTTCCGCGAAGATTTCGAATTCAACGACGAGGCGATGCCGTCGCATCTCGCCGCCGTGCCCGGCGAAGGTTACGCGCGGTCCGGGCAGGATGATACGGGTACAGCTGCCGAGGGAACGCCGGCCTGGGCCCAGGACGCGGAACGCGAACTGAAGAAGATCCCGTTCTTCGTTCGCGGCAAGGCACGCCGCAACACCGAACTGTTCGCCAGCGAACGCGGTGTCGAAACCATTAGCGTGGAGACACTCTATGAAGCCAAAGCGCACTTCAGTCGCTGACCCGGTCGAATACCGGGTCACGATTGTCACGCTCGACAACCATCTGAGCGACGCGATGGCGTGCGTGGGCAAACGCCTGGCGCGCGAGATCCCCGGGTTCGAACTGTCGGTGCACGCCGCGACAGACTGGGAAGACAATCCGGACGGCCTGGCCGCCTGCCACCAGGCGATCGGGCGCGCCAACCTCGTTTTCGTCTCGATGCTGTTCATGGACGATCATATCCGCGCGGTGCTGCCGGCGCTGCAGGCGCGGCGGGACGACTGCGACGCGATGGTCTGCTGCATGTCGGCACCGGAAGTTGTCCACCTGACCCGCATGGGACGGTTTTCAATGGATGGCCCCCAGAGCGGTGCCATGGCACTGCTCAAGCGCCTGCGCGGCAGCAACGGCAAATCGCGCGCCAGCGCGGGTGCGCAGCAGCTGTCGGTGCTGCGCAAGCTGCCCCGTATTCTGCGCTTCATCCCCGGCAAGGCGCAGGACCTGCGCGCCTATTTTCTCGCCCTGCAGTACTGGCTGGCTGGCTCCGAAGAAAACTTCATGCGCATGATCAGGTTCCTGGTAAGCCGCTACGCCGACGGCCCGCGGCGCGCACTCAACGGCGCCTTCGGCGAGGAGTCGCCGATTCTGTACCCGGACCTCGGCGTTTATCACCCGCGCCTCAAGGACCGGATTACCGATCGCAGCCATCGGCTGCCGCGCGCGCGAGGTGAGTCCCGCGGCACCATCGGCCTGCTGATCATGCGTTCCTACGTGCTGGCCGGCAACACCGCGCACTACGACGCGGTTATCGATGCCCTGGAGGCGCGCGGCCTGTCGGTTATCACGGCGTTCGCGACCGGCCTCGATGCTCGCCCGGCGGTGGAGAAGTTTTTTGTCCGGGACGGCCAGCCGATTGTCGATGCAATGGTATCCATGACCGGATTTTCACTGGTCGGCGGTCCCGCTTACAACGACGCTCAGGCCGCCGAGGAATTGCTCGCCGGTCTCGACATACCCTACCTGTCGGTCACGCCGGTCGAACTGCAGACGCTGAACCAGTGGGAAGACTCAACGCGCGGGCTGATGCCGGTCGAGACCACGATGATGGTCGCGATTCCCGAACTCGACGGCGCCACCGGCTCGATGGTTTTCGCCGGCCGCCGAGCCGATGGTGGCTCGGGCGATTCGAACCGCATGCACCCGGAGCCCGAACGGGTCGAGCAGCTCGCGGCACGCGTTACCCGGCTGGTCGAGTTGCGCGCAACACCGCGCGAGGAGCGACGCCTGGCAATCGTGCTGTTCAATTTTCCGCCCAACGCGGCCAATGTCGGCACCGCCGCGCACCTCGACGTGTTCGGCTCGCTGTACAATACGCTGCAGCGCCTGGCACACGAGGGCTACGACGTCGAGGTACCGGCAAGCCTGGACGCGCTGCGCAATGCCATCCTGCAGGGTAATGCCGACCAGCACGGCACGCCCGCCAACGTTTGCGCCAGCGTGGCGGTCGACGATTACGTGCGTCAGCAACCTCATCTCGACGAGATCGAAGCCCAGTGGGGGCCGGCGCCGGGACGGCAGCAGACCAACGGCAAGTCGATTTATATTCTCGGCGCGCAGTTCGGCAAGGTATTCGTCGGCGTACAGCCCGGCTTCGGTTACGAGGGCGACCCGATGCGCCTGTTGTTCGAATCCGGATTTGCCCCGACCCACGCGTTCGCTGCATTTTATGCCTACCTGCGTGACAATTTCGGCGCCCACTCGGTATTACATTTCGGCACCCATGGTGCGCTCGAATTCATGCCCGGCAAACAGGTCGGGCTGTCCGGCAACTGCTGGCCCGAGCGCCTGATCGGTGATCTGCCCAACTTCTACCTCTACGCGTCCAATAACCCGTCCGAGGGCATCATTGCCCGGCGCCGGGGCGGCGCGACCCTGATTACCTACCTGACGCCAACCGTGGCCAAGGCGGGACTTTACCGGGGGCTCGCCGACCTCAAGGATTCGATCGAGCGCTGGCGTGGCAACGGTGACGCCGGCGCGCGCGAACGGGCCGAACTGGCCTCGTTGATCCAGGCCCAGGCCGCCGCGATCGACCTGGCCGAGGCCGAGCCCGAATGGCAACAGGAGACCGATGCGCGCATCGAGGCGCTGCGCCTCGAGCTGCTCGAGCTCGAACAGTCGCTGATTCCGCTGGGCCTGCATGTCGTTGGCGCGCAGGCGGATCCCGCTGCGCAAATCGAGCTGCTGGCGGAAGTCTACCGGGCAGCGAGCGGGGCCGAAGCCGACGCCGAACTGCTGGCGCGAATCGTTGCCAATCCCGCGCAGGAGATCGCCATTGACGCCGAGCGCGAGGATTTCGATGCCTGGCAGCGGGTCAGGCACCTGGCGGCCTGCCTCGCCGGTGACCACGAACTGGAGGCGCTGGTCTCGGCCCTCGACGGCCGCTACGTGCGCCCCGCCCCGGGCGGCGACCTGTTGAACAATCCGGAAGTGGTTCCTACCGGGCGCAACATGCACGGCTTCGATCCTTTCCGCATGCCGAGTCAGTTTGCCCTGCTCGACGGCCGCCAACAGGCCGAGCAGTTGCTGCAGCGCCACCGGGACGAAGGTAATGGCCTGCCCGAAACCGTGGCCCTGGTACTCTGGGGCACCGACAATCTCAAGAGCGAGGGCGCGCAGCTGTCGCAAGCCCTGGCCCTGATCGGCGCGCGGCCGCGTCTGGACTCCTACGGCCGCGTGTGCGGTGCCGAACTCATGCCGCTGGAGGAACTGGGAAGACCGCGTATCGACGTCGTCCTGACCCTGTCCGGAATCTTTCGCGACCTGCTGCCGCTGCAGACCCGCCTGCTGGCCGAGGCGGCTTTCCTCGCGGCCAGCGCCGACGAACCGGCGGAACAGAATTACGTGCGTAAACACGTACTCGCTTACCAGGAGCAACACGACTGCGATTTCGAATCCGCCACGCTGCGCGTATTCAGTAACGCCGAGGGAGCCTACGGTTCGAACGTCAACCTGATGATCGACAACGGCCTGTGGCAGGAAGAGGACGAACTGGCCGCGACCTTCACCAAGCGCAAGTGTTTTGCCTACGACCACAAGGGCCGCCCGGCGCAGAAGCCCGAGATGTTCGAGGAAGTTCTCTCCGGCGTCGAGCTCGCCTACCAGAATCTCGATTCGGTCGAGCTCGGCATCACGTCGGTTGATCACTACTTCGACACGCTGGGTGGAATTACGCGCGCAATCCAGCGTTCCACCGGGGACGAAGTCCCGGTTTACATCTCCGACCAGACCACCGGGGACGGCAAGGTGCGCACCCTGTCCGAACAGCTGTCGCTGGAGACCCGCAGCAGGATCCTGAATCCGAAGTGGCACGAGAGCATTTTGACGCACGGCTACGAAGGCGTGCGCGAAATCGAGGCGCATATCACCAACACGGTCGGCTGGTCGGCAACCACTGGCCAGGTCGATCCCCGGATATACACCCGTTTTTCCGAAACTTTCGTGCTCGACAAGGCCATGCGGGAACGCATGTCGAAACTCAATCCGGCCGCATCGCTGAAACTGGCGAATCGGCTGCTCGAAGCACACGATCGCCAGTACTGGAATCCCGACGGCAGCACGCTCGACGCGCTGCGTGACGCCGTGGAGGAACTCGAGGACAGCGTGGAAGGCATCACCAGCGAGGTAGCCGCATGAGCGCAGTAGGTATTCCTATCCAGGTACAGCAAGCAGCCCCGCCACCCCCGACGGACGGCGAGGGCAGCGTGCAGGTCCATCTCGATCCGCAAATCGAAATCGACAAGGCCAAGGTGTTCGCGGTTTACGGCAAGGGTGGCATCGGTAAAAGCACGACCTCGTCCAACCTGTCCGCCGCGTTTTCCAAGCTCGGCAAGCGGGTTATCCAGATCGGCTGCGATCCGAAGCACGACTCTACCTTTACCCTGACCAAATCGCTGGTGCCGACGGTGATCGACGCCCTCGAAGCGGTCGAGTTTCACCCGGAAGAGCTGACCACCGAGGATTTCGTGTTCGAAGGCTACAACGGCGTTATGTGCGTCGAGGCCGGCGGTCCGCCCGCGGGCACCGGTTGCGGCGGCTACGTCGTCGGCCAGACCGTGAAGCTGCTGAAACAGCACCACCTGCTGGAAGATGCCGATGTCATCCTGTTCGACGTCCTCGGCGACGTGGTTTGCGGCGGCTTCGCGTCGCCGCTGCAGCATGCCGAACGCGCGCTGGTGGTGACCGCCAACGATTTCGACTCGATCTTCGCGATGAACCGAATTTCCGCCGCGATTCGCGCCAAGTCGAAGAACTATGGCGTGCGCCTCGGTGGCGTGATTGCCAATCGCAGCGCACGTACCGATGAAATCGATCGCTTCAACGAGGCGGTCGGTCTCAAACGGCTGGCACACTTTCCCGATCTCGACGTCATCCGTCGCAGCCGTCTGAAAAAATCGACCCTGTTCGAAATGGACGATGCACCCGGCCTGCAGGCCGTGCAGGACGAATACCTGGCGCTGGCCGACGCCCTGTGGCGCGGCACCGATCCGCTCGATGTCGAGCCCATGCGCGACCGCGACCTGTTCGATTTCCTGGGCTTCGAATAATGGCCACCCACAGTTACCGCCAGCGCCTCGCCGAAATCGAGCACTACTTCGACCGCACCGCGCTCGAAGCCTGGTCGCGACTGACTTCCAATTCACCGGTGGGGCGCATTCGCAGCACCGTGCGCGCAGGACGCGACGCGATGCGGGCACTGCTACTGGAACGCCTTGGCGACGATCTCACGGGACAGCGAATTCTCGATGCGGGCTGCGGTACAGGCGCTCTCAGCATCGAGGCCGCGCGTCGCGGCGCCGAGGTGCTGGCGATAGATATCTCTCCGAGCCTGATCGACATTGCGCGCGAGCGTACGCCCCGTGATCTCGGTAACGGCAGCGTCGAGTTTCGCGTCGGCGATATGTTAGGTGCCGACCTCGGCGACTTCGATCACGCGGTAGCGATGGATTCGCTGATTCACTACCAGACCGACGACGTGATCGCGGCGCTGTGCGAACTCGCGCCGCGCTGCCGGCGCTCGATCCAGTTTACCTTTGCCCCGCGCACGCCGGCGCTGGCCGTGATGCACTCGGTCGGACGCCTGTTTCCACGCGGCAACCGCGCGCCGTCGATCGTGCCGGTGGGCGAAAATCACCTGCGGCTCAGCCTCGAACGCGAGCCACGACTGCGCGACTGGCGCCACGGCCGCAGCCAGGCTATCCGCAGTGGTTTTTACCAGTCCCGGGCCTGCGAGATCCTGCGTCGATGAAACGCCTTTCCGACATGTTCGCGCTGGGCTGGAAATCGCTGGACCCGAAATATCTGCCATTTGCCGACGCGGCCACCGACAGTCTGCCAATGAGTCGCCTGCTGCGCCTGGCGCTGTTTCAGATTTCGGCGGGCATGGCGATCGTGCTGCTCAACGGCACGCTGAACCGCGTCATGGTGCTGGAGATGAACGTGCCGACCTGGCTGGTGTCGCTAATGGTGTCACTGCCGCTGTTGTTCGCACCGTTTCGCGCGCTGATCGGACACCGCTCGGATCACCATCGTTCGCTGCTCGGCTGGCGACGGGTGCCTTACATCTGGCTGGGCACGATGCTGCAGTTCGGCGGGCTCGCGATCATGCCGTTTGCACTGCTGGTGCTGTCGACGCCGGATGCCGGGCCTGCCTGGCTCGGTTACGCCGGCGCCGCGCTTGCGTTTTTGCTGGTCGGCGCCGGGCTGCATACCCATCAGACCGCCGGTCTCGCGCTTGCCACCGACCTGGCGCCGCCCGAGGTGCGCCACCGTGTGGTCGCGCTGTTGTTCGTCATGCTGCTGCTCGGCATGTTCGCCTGCTCGCTGGTGTTTTCGCTGTTGCTGCAGGACTTCAGTCCCAGGCGGCTGACAGAAGTGATCCAGGGCGCAGCCGTACTGACCATGGTGCTGAACGTGCTGGCCCTGTGGAAACAGGAGTCTCGCAATCCCGCGCGAACTTCGCCTGCCAGGGCCGTGCCCGGTTTCGCTGAAACCTGGCGACGCTTTCGCGAAGATCGGCGCGTTCCGCGGCTGCTGATCGCGGTCGGTCTCGGCACCGCGGGTTTCAGCATGCAGGATATCCTGCTCGAGCCCTATGGCGGTGAAATACTGAAACTGTCGGTGGCGGCCACAACGGGTCTGACCGCGCTGTTTGCCGGCGGTATGCTGATCGCGTTCGCGGTTGCTTCGCGGGCGCTGGGTCGCGGCAAAGATCCGGCACGGCTGGCCGGTTTTGGCGCACTCGCCGGGACCTTCGCATTCGCCGCGGTCATTCTGTCCGGCACCTTCGAATCAGCCCTGCTGTTTCGTTGCGGCACGCTGACGATCGGATTTGGCGCTGGCCTGTTCAGTGTCGGCACCCTGACCTTCGCGATGACACTGGCCGAACGCAGCGACAGCGGCATCGCCCTTGGCGCCTGGGGTGCGGTCAACGCGACCGCCGCCGGGCTCGCGATAGCACTCGGGGGCGCGCTGCGTGATGCCGTTACCGGCATGGCCGAGCGCGATTTACTGGGACCCGCGCTGACGGGACCCATTACTGGCTATGGCGTGGTCTATCACGTTGAAATCCTGTTGCTGTTCGCAACCCTGGTAGCGATCGGTCCGCTGACCGCCAGGTCGGGACCCGCCAAACAGCCACCAACGCGGGGCCTCGGCCTCGCCGATTTTCCGAACTGACATGACCTGATTCACGGGAGCAACGACTATGGAAACTGGTGCCATCACCGATTACATCGACGTCGCGCAAATGGTGCTGTATGCATTCTGGATATTCTTTGCCGGCCTGATTTTTTACCTGCGGCGGGAAGACAAGCGCGAAGGTTACCCGCTCGAATCCGACCGCTCGGATTTCGTCCAGGTCGTCGGGTTTCCGGGATTGCCGGAACCGAAGAAATTTGTCCTGCCCCATGGCGGCGGTGTGCGCTATGCACCGCGCCAGGAAGCGGAAGAATCCTATCCGCTGGCGGCCGAACCGGCCGGCCACTTCCCCGGCGCGCCGCTGGAACCGACTGGCGACCCGCTGGTCGATGCGGTCGGTCCGGCCTCCTACGCGATGCGACCCAACGTGCCCGACCTGACGCACCACGGAACCCCGCGCATCGTACCAATGCGCGTTGCGACCGAGTTCAGCATCGAGCCGCGTGATCCCGATCCGCGCGGCAAACGGGTATACGGCGCGGACGGCAAGGCGGGCGCCACGGTGCGCGATATCTGGGTGGACCGCGGCGAACCGCAGATCCGTTATCTCGAAATGGAGGTCGACGCCAACGGCAAGATTGTTCTGCTGCCGATGAACTTCGTGCGCGTCAAAGGCGCCGGCCTGCGCATCAACGTGGTTTCGATCCGCTCCGACCAGTTCGCCAATGTGCCAACCCTGGCGAATCCCGACCAGATCACGCTGCGCGAGGAAGACAAGGTCTGCGCCTATTACGGCGGTGGTCATCTGTACGCCTTTCCGAAGCGTTCGGAGCCGTTGCTATGAACGAACACGAATACGAACCGGTACGCGGCCTGCCCGACCTGCTGCCGGCCGGCGAACGCACGATCTGGCGCGGCGAGCCCGACTGGCGCAGCCTGGCGCGGCGGGTTTTCCATGTGCGCAAGATCGCGTTGTACTTCGGCCTGCTGATCGCCTTTTCGACGACCAGCAAGCTGGTTGGCGGCGAGTCGATCGCGGCAATCGTGTCCGCGGCCAGCTGGCAGCTGACGCTGGCCCTGAGCGCGCTCGGGATCCTGTACTTTCTAGCCTGGCTGTACGCGCGCACAACCGTCTACACACTGACCAGCGAACGCCTGGTGATGCGTTTCGGCGTTGCCCTGACCATGGCGGTCAACATCCCCTGGTCGCGAATCACGCAGGCCGATCTGCTCGAGCACCGTGATGGCACCGGCGATATCGTTTTTACCGTCGACCCGGCGCGGCGCATGTCATACATCCTGCTGTGGCCGCTGATCAGGCCCTGGCGTTTCTCGCCGGTGATGCCGGCGATACGCAGCATCCGGGACGCCGCTACCGTCGCCGCGCAGTTGGGGGAAATCCTGCGCACGCGTTACGAGCCACCTGCCACTCAATTCCGCGAGGCACCATCAGCGGTCACACCGGGCATACTCGGCAGCGGGTCTACAGCTGCCACGGCACCCTGAGGCACCCGATGAGCGGACATCACCATCACGATCGCACGCTGCCGCGCTGGCTGCTGCTCGCCGTAGCCGGCCTGATCGGCTTTGCGCTGCTCGGCGTCAGCGTGCACCGCTTGCAGGATTCACCGGCGGCCGTCGCAACAACGGGCAATGCTATTGCGGTGCGCGACCTTCGTTTCATCGATGTCGGCGGCGGCGAAGTCACGATTCACGATTGGCCGACAGGTCACGTGGTCGCCACCCTGGCGCCAGGTAGCGAAAACTTCATCCGGGGCGTGCTGCGAGGCCTGGCGCGCGAACGCCGTGCGCGCGGTATCGGTGACGAAACACCGTTTCGCATTGCCCGTTTCCGGGATGGCCGCGTTACGCTCGAAGACCTCGCAACCGGACGCACCCTGTTCCTCAATGCTTTCGGCGTCACCAACCTGGCCGCTTTCGACCACCTGATCGACGCAGGTCGATCCGCGTCGATGCAACCCGACCCCGGCTCGGCCGGCTGAGTCACCCGCCACAGGCCCCTACACGTGTTCGAGTTTGTGCAACCCGTACTCCTCTCGCTGCTCGCCTGGTGGTTTCTGACCGGAATTCTCCTGTTTCTGAACAATCTGCCACCCAGCACGCACAAGTGGAGCCTGACCGGCGCAACGCTGCTGTTCGCCGTCGGCCTGATAACACTCGACGTCGTCGCCGAGGATGCCAGCCGCATCGGCGCGATCCTGGCCTTTTTGCAGGCGCTCGCGATCTGGTCCTGGCTGGAGCTGACCTACCTGACCGGGGCGCTGACCGGCGCCTCACGCGAACCCTGTCCGCCCGATGCCGAAGGCTGGAACCGGTTCAAACTGGCAGTCAAGACCAGCATTCATCACGAGGTCGCGGTCATCTTCGTCGGCATGCTGATCATTAGCTGGACCTGGGGCGCCCCGAACCCGTTTTGCGCCCTGACCTTCCTTATTCTGTGGCTGATGCGCTGGAGCGCCAAGCTGAACCTGTTTCTAGGCGTCGCCAGGATCAACGTCGAGTGGTTTCCGCCACACATGCGCTACCTTGCCACCTATATCCGTCATAGACGCATGAATTACCTGTTCCCGGTTTCGATTACGCTGGCGTCGCTGGTCGCGGCCTGGTGGATTCACACTGCCATAGTCACACCGGACGCGCACGTCAGAACCGGTTACCTGCTCGTGGCAAGCATGTTATGCCTGGCGATTCTCGAACATGGATTCATGGTGCTCAGGATTCGCGACAGCGTGCTGTGGAACTGGGCCTTACGGGCAGCGGTACGATGGTCGGGAAACACGGTGAAATGAAGTCAAGCTACGTTTACAGTCAGTTGCACTAAAAAAGTGCAGAATTTATAAAGAATAATTTATAAAACCCTGTTTTTGTTAGATTTTTTTAAAAGTTAAGTATCCAGTGGGTTGAACCTGTCGACCCTTTTCGGGATACCGGTCAACCATAAGTCTATTTTAATTGACGTCTAGTAAAATTGACGATACTCTCCATCGGACACGCGAATCGTCTGAACAATAAAAAACTGGACCAAAGCGAGCGCAGCAGCCCGGGGCGCAATCGCCCCCGTGTTTAGGCCCCCTTGCTAGGTCACCCCGGCGTCGATTACGCAACCAATGGGGGAACCGACATGAAAAAAACCAACGGGGAAAATCCCGCGCAACGCCCTCCCGGCAAGCGAACCATGACCTCTCGCATCGATCAGGAATCGGATCGCCTGAGCGCCACCGACTACATCGAGGCGCTCGCCGACCAGGACGGCGGCAAGCCGGATTCGATCTCGCTGCAGGTGCACATCCCGTTTTGCCCCGTGCGCTGCCTGAACTGCGAATGCAACGTCACCGTAACCCACGATTCAGCGGCCATCGACCGCTACCTCGATGCACTTCAGACCGAGGTAAATCTCGTGGTCGAGCGCATCGGCAGCAACCGGCACGTCAATCGGCTGCATATCGGCGGCGGTTCGCCGAACTATCTCAGCGATTCGCAACTGGTGCGCCTGGTCAGCATTATCGAACAGTCGTTCGGGCTCGATGCGAGCACTACCCTGTCGCTGGTGGCCAATGCACGCCATACCAGCTCTTCACAGCTGAGCCTGCTGCGCGGTCTTGGTTTCACCCGGATTAATTTCCCGACGCGTGACGTCGATCCCGAGGTACAACTCGCGATCGGCAGGGTGCAATCCTTCGACATGCTGCGCGAGGTGTTCGACAACGCGCGCCACGCCGGTTTCGAATCCGTCGGCACCGACATCAGTTATGGATTGCCGAAACAGAGCACGCAGACCATGCGTCGCTCGGTCAAGCTGCTGAAACTGCTGGCCCCGGATCAGATTTCCTGCAAGCCTTTCACGCGCATGATCGATGCCTTTCCGCACCAGCTTGCAATTGCTGATTCGCAGGCGCCCTCGCTGGCGGACAAGCTGGCGCTGCTCAATGTCGTAGTCGAGGAGTTGACCAGCGACGACTACGCCTGGATCGGTCTCGATTGTTTTACCCGCCGCGAGGATCCGCTGCACCAGGCGCAACTGGAGCAAAAGTTACGCCGCAACTGGCTGGGTTACACGCTGGACGAAACCAACAATGTCCTCGGATTCGGCACGCACTCGGTCAGCGAGGTCGGGTCGGTCTGCGTACAGAATCATTTCGGCGTCAGGAGCTGGCACGAATCGCTGGCGGCCAAGCGGTTACCGATTCGCAGCGGCATCCGCATGTCATCCGCCGACAAGCGCTACCGCCACGCACTGACCAACCTGATGTGCAACCTCGAATCGGCCGATTACGAGGCCTTGCTGGAGCTCGAGGACGACAGCGGGCGGATCGACCATTACCACGACCGGGGACTCGTCGAAATCGAGGGCGATCGCATCGCGATTACGCCGCAGGGCCGCATGCTGCTACCCCAGCTCTGGGGCGAAACCGTGCCCGGGCAATATCGCTGGCAGTACCCGGCCTGAGCGCACCGGCCCAGGCGCTGGCGCAACAGCCGGCCCGCTGTCTCGTGGGCCTTACCCCCCGGTAACCGGGCACCCGCCACTGGCACGTGATTGACGGATCGCCGCTCCTTGACGAGGAGCCAGGCCCGTCGATCTCACCGGGTTTAACAGCTGTAGCGACCACCCGATCCGGGCCTCCCCGCCAACCGTTTTACTCGAGCGTGACGCGCGCGAACTTGCGTTTGCCGACCTGCGCGACAACCTCGGTGCCGCGCGCGAGACTGAGCCCCTTGTCGGACACCTTCTCACCGTCGAGACGAACCGCGCCCTGCTGGATCATGCGGAAACTTTCCGAGGTGCTGGCGGTGAGCCCGGCCTGCTTGAGCAGCGCCGCGATTCCGATCGTATCCTCCTCCAGCCGCAGCCGTAGCTCCGGCATTTCATCCGGCATCGCACCTTTCGCAAAACGGTTGATAAAATCCTGCTTCGCCGCTTCGGCCGCGCTTGCGTCGTGGAAACGCGTGATGATCTCCTCGGCAAGCAGGAACTTGATATCACGCGGATTGGCGCCGCCCTCGACATCGCGACGAAAACGCTCGATCTCGGCCATCGGACGGAAGCTCAACAGTTCGAAGTAGCGCCACATCAGGTCGTCGCTGACCGACATCAGCTTGCCGAACATTTCGTTCGGCGGATCCTCGATGCCGATGTAGTTGTCGAGCGACTTCGACATCTTCTGCACCCCGTCGAGCCCCTCCAGGATCGGCATGGTGATGATGACCTGCGGCTCCATGCCCTCGGCTTTCATCAACTCGCGTCCGACCAGCAGGTTGAACTTCTGGTCGGTGCCACCGAGCTCGACGTCGGCCTGCATCTCCACCGAGTCCCAGCCCTGCACCAGCGGGTAGAGGAATTCGTGAATCGCGATGGGCTGGTTGTTGCGATAGCGCTTGCTGAAGTCGTCGCGCTCGAGCATGCGCGCCACGGTGTGACGGGAGGCGAGCCGGATCATGTCGGCCGAGGACTTCGATCCGTGCCAGCTGGAGTTGAAACAGATCTCGGTGGTCTCGGGGTCGAGGATCTTGAACACCTGTTCTCGGTAGGTCTGCGCGTTCTGCTCGATTTGCTCCGGCGTCAGCGGCGGGCGCGTCGCCGACTTGCCGCTCGGGTCACCGATCATGCCGGTGAAGTCACCGATCAGGAACATGACGTGATGGCCAAGTTCCTGGAACTGGCGCATCTTGTTGATCAACACCGTGTGTCCGAGGTGCAGATCCGGCGCGGTGGGATCGAAACCGGCCTTTATTTTCAAAGGCTTACCACGCGCTATCTTGGTCTGCAGTTCGGCCTCGAGCAGGATCTCGTCACAGCCACGCCTGAGTTCCTGCATTGCATCTTTTTCCGAAATCATGCTAAATACCTGTCCGGGAAGCCATTTATGATCTATTATCCCATTCTAACCAATAACTTAGCCGGCCTACCTAATGAGCTTTCAAGATCTGGATTTCAAATCTGATCGAGCCTACATGAGTGAACCGCGCAAGCCGGCTACGGTACCCTCGCCGGTACGCGTCAGGCTGGCGGGCAAGCTGCTGCTGGTCGGCACCCTGGTGACGCTGCTCGGGTTCAGCGTATCGAACTGGCAGCCGTCGGCCAAGTCCGCGAATTCTACGCCGAAGTCGGCGCGATTACACTACTCGCTGTCACTTCCGGAACCCGTGCCAGGCCTGCAACAGGACCTGCAGAATGCCGCGGCGGAGGCCGAGTCCCTGCCCTGGAAAACCGTTGAAATCAAGTCCGGTGACACGCTGGCATCCATTTTTGCCAGCCAGGGTATAGCGGCCACGACGACGCACAATATCGCGCGCCTGAACGAACAGACCAGGACGCTGCGCTACATCCAGCCCGGCGAAAAGATCCAGCTGCTGCTCGACGACGAGCGCGGCCTGCGGCAGATGAAGTACATTCCGGACATTACCCGCACCCTGCTGATCCAGCGCAACGAGCAGGGCAACTACGACAGCCGGATCATCAACTACCAGCTCGACGCCTACCCCGTGTATCGCGAGGGCGTGATCGAGAACTCGCTGTTCGTCGCGGCGGCCAACGCCGACATTCCCGAGGACGTGATCATGGACATGGTCGCGATCTTCGGCTGGGACATCGACTTTGCACTCGACATACGCAAGGGCGATCGCTTCCGTCTCGTCTACGAGGAACTCTACAAGGACGACGTCAAGATTCGCAACGGCCGCATCCTGTCGGCCGAGTTCGTCAACAACGGCAAAACCTACAACGCGGTTTACTATACCGATCCCAGCGGTAACAGCGACTATTACACGCCCGAGGGCAAGAGCATGCGCAAGGCATTCCTGCGCAGCCCGGTCAAGTTCAGCCGCATCAGCTCGCGTTTCAGCAAGAAGCGCTGGCACCCGGTGCTGTCCAAGTGGCGCTCGCACAAGGGCGTCGACTATGCCGCGGCGCGCGGCACCCCGGTGCGAGCTTCCGGCGACGGCAAGGTCATCTTCGCCGGCACCAAGGGCGGCTACGGCAAGTTGATCCTGATCAGGCACGGCGGCCGCTACACCACGGCCTACGGCCACCTGCACCGCTACGCGCGCGGCATCCGCAGCGGCAAGAAGGTCAAGCAGGGGCAGGTCATCGGCTACGTCGGCAGTACCGGTCTCGCGACCGGCCCCCACCTGCACTATGAGTTCCGCGTCAACGGCGTGCATCGCAACCCGCTGACCGTCAAGCTGCCGGAAGCCGAGCCGGTGCACCCGAGCTACCTCACACACTTCGAAAACAATACCAGGGCATACCTGACCATGCTGCGCCTGATGGATCGCACGCTGGCCGACAACTCGCAGTGACCTCCCCCGCTTCAGGCGAACTCTTTGTCGGCATCATGTCCGGCACGAGCCTCGATGGTATCGATGTCGCCATCGTCGCTTTCGAGGGCGACGCCCCGCACATTGTGCACGCGCAGACCACGGCCTACGATGCACAACTCCGGCAGGCCCTGCGGCGCCTGTGCAACGGTGATGCGGTCAGCGTAAGCGAGCTCTACCGTCACGATGCACTGCTGGGCGACGCCTACGCCGAGGCTGTCAACGATGCGCTCGCCGCCGCCGGCCTCGACGCGCACGAGGTCGCTGCGATCGGCTGTCATGGCCAGACGCTCTGGCACAGTCCCGACACGGTACCCGCGTTCACGGTACAGATCGGCGACCCCAATCGTATTGCCGCCGCCACCGGGATTACCACGGTGGCCGATTTCAGGCGCATGGACGTGGCACTCGGCGGCCAGGGTGCGCCGCTGGCGCCGCTGTTGCACCGCGCGCTGTTCCATCATCCGGACGAGGACCGGGTGATCGCCAATATCGGCGGGATCGCCAACATCACCGTGCTGCCCGCATCCGACCGGTGCGCGATCAGCGCCTGCGATACGGGCCCCGGCAATACGCTGGCCGATGCCTGGATCGAACGCCACCGCGAGCTGCGTTTCGACCGCGACGGTGAATGGGCGCGCGGTGGCAAAATCATCGAATCCCTGCTGGCCAAGTGGCTGCACGACGAACCCTACTTCGCCGCCGCGGCGCCGAAAACCACCGGCACCGATTACTTCAACCTGGCCCGCTTCGAATCGAGCCTTGTCGCGGAGCAGGACCCGCGCGATGTCATGGCCACGCTGGTGGAACTCACCGCGCGCAGCCTGGGGGCCGAAATGGCCCGCCTGCCGTTGACACACCCGGCCTGCTACGTCTGCGGCGGTGGTGCGCAAAATCCGTTTCTACTCGAACGCCTGGCGGCAGCCCTGCCGGACTGGCGTGTAGACAGCACCGCGGCGCTCGGCATCGATCCGGACTACGTCGAGGCCACCGCCTTCGCCTGGCTGGCGCGCGAGCGCCTGGCGGGTCGGGCGGTCCAGGTCGTCGACATCACCCACGCCAGCCGTAACGGCATACTCGGCGGGCTTTACCTGGCCGATTAGCGTCGATTGCAAGTGTGACTTAGTTTACAAACAACCCGAACCCGGACCGGCATCACATGCCTCGATGACAGCCGGGTGCTATACTCGAGTCAAACCACCCCGGACCTCCCGATGAACTCAACGCGCCAAGCTATCGTCCTGTCAGCCCTGATCGTGCTGGCCTGTAGCAGTGCGCGTGCAGAGTTTGTCGGTCTCGACATCGGCGCAAGCCAGTGGTCTGCGTCCCTGTCCGGCGCCTTCCAGGGCAGCAGCGATGAAAGCATCGACCTGGTCGATGATCTGGATGTCGAGGATTCGTCGCAGTCGTCGATGGTGCTGATCCTGGAGCACCCTATCCAGGCCTTGCCCAACCTCAGGTACCAGGGATTCGACCTCGATTCCTCGGTTCCCTCCGCGTTCGACAGCGATGTCAACTTCATCGGCCAGACTTTCAGATCGGCCGATCAACCTGATTCCAGCTTCGACCTGTCACACGAAGAAATCGTGCTCTACTACCAGCTCGTCGACAACTGGGTCGACCTCGATCTGGGCGTCGATCTCAAGCTGTTCGACGGCGAGATCTCCGTTGGCGGCGAGCAAAGCGCGACTGTCGAGGTGGACGAGACTATTCCGCTGCTGTACCTGTCGGCACGCTTCGACTTGCCGAAAACGGGCTTCTACGTCGGCGCCAGCATCAACGCCAACCTGGTCGATCTCGGTCTGTCCGAGAGCGAAGCGCAGGATTCGACCATCTTGCTGGGCTACGAATCCCGCCGGGGACTCGGTATCGAGGGCGGATACAAGTACTTTTCGCTCGACCTGGATGACGTCAACGAACTCGATACCGATTTCGAGTACGACGGCATCTTCTTCAACGGTTATTACAACTTCTAGGGGTCGGCACCACAGCGGGCGCAATACCCGTTGTCCGGGCTTGCCGATGTTTTAGTCGAATTCCGCCCCCTGGCAAGCCAATATCAATACAGCCAGCATCAATACCGCCGACGCCGGCCGCTGCGAGCAGCGCTATCCCGCTCCTGCAGGCCTGATTGGCTCAGGAAAGCGTCATTCCGGAGGGAAACCCCGGGAACGGGTACTGGTGAGGCTGCGCTCGGCTAGATCGAGAAAGAAGCGCCGCAGCCGCAGGTCGACGAGGCGTTGGGGTTGTTGACGACGAACATGGCGCCCTCGAGACCCTCGGTGTAGTCGACCGTGGAACCCGCGAGGTACTGGTAACTCGACTGGTCGATAACCAGCGTCGCACCATCCTTTTCGACGCTGCGGTCGGCCGGGCCGGTTTCCTCCTCGAGCGAAAAAGTGTACTGAAAGCCGGAACAGCCTCCACCGTAGACGGACACGCGCAGCATCAGGTCGGTGTTGCCCTCTTCCTGCTGAATCGCCTTGAGCTTGCGCACTGCCGAATCGCTGAACTCGAGCAGGGTCTTGCCGCCGGTAGGTCCGAGCGGCACGCCGAAATTGGCATCGATCATTACTTCCATACTACGTCCGTCTCCGGTTGGCGCGATCGGGCAATAGCCGGGCCTCAGCTGTCGGTAACGGGTTCGGCACCACCGGGCCTGCCGGTACTACCGTGTTCGCTTTTCGACTTGTCCTCGAGGCGCTTGGGCAGCTGGCTGCCCTGCGGCTGGTGCACGAGGTTACCGTTTACCTCGGCGCCGATCGCCATTTCGATCACATTGTAATACACACTGCCCTTGATACGCGACTTCGGCGCGAGCTCGACGCGGGTCGAGCCATAGACGTCGCCGACGATTTCGCCGTTCAGCACCATGTTCGGCACCTTGACCTCACCTTCGATCCTGCCGTATTCGCTCAGGATGAGCATGGCCGTGCTGCCCTCTTCGGCGATGACGTTACCGTTCACCTTGCCGTCAACGTGCAAACCGCCGGAAAAAACCAGGTCGCCCCTGATTTCCGTGTCCTGGCCCACCAACGTGTTGACCTGTGCCGCGCTGAACGCTTTTTTTCTACCAAACATTTAAACTCCCTCGGACAGCACCTGTGTCCACGATCGGGTTTCGGAAAAAGACTTAACCTTCTTTGTAGTCGGTTTGATGCCGATTTCTACCTCAAAAGGCTCAAATCCCTCCGGCAGGACGATATCTCCCTCGAAAACCTGAAAGTAGCGAAAAGCAAACTTGTTGGCTTTTCCCGGATTTTCAAGCCGCAGGTCGGTCATTTTCAGCTCCTTGACCGCGCCGCTGTTGTCACCGCGTATCACCACGTTGGCGCCACCGCGCACCTTGGTTGTGCTCTTGCCGCTCTTGGTCAGGATCATTTTGTAGCTGTACTGGTTGGCCACACCCTTGGGCCGCAGCTCGAAGGACTGCAGGTTGACCGCCAGCGCGGCACCCTGCGGCGAGACGATACCGCGGTAAAAAACCAGTTCTTCCTTTTGCGCGAGCAACTGTTGCTGCAGCTTGGCCAGTTCCTGGCTGGCCAGTTCGTAGGCATCGCGTTCGATCCTGCTACTGCCCTCGAGATGGGCGTTCTTTTGCACCAGGCCGGAGTTGCGTGTCTCGAGGTCGGCAATTCGGCTGACCAGCGTCTCCCGCTCGAGCTGCAGGTGCCGAAGTTCATAGCCCTGGTAGCTGCGGCCGAGATAAAAAAACAGCGCCAGCAGTATGACGATCAGCCCGAGCGCCGCCCACAGCTTCCAGGGCTTGTGCTGGCGAACCTGGAACCCGCGATGCGAAGTAGTCACGGCATCATCCCGGGTGCTTCCAGTCCCAGGGTCTCGTCCAGTCCGAACATCAGGTTCATGTTCTGCACCGCCTGCCCGGCCGCACCCTTGACCAGGTTGTCCTCCACCGACAGCACCACGTACTTGCCTGCTGCCGGCAGGTAATGGACCGCGACGCGACAGGTGTTGGCTCCGCGTACGCTGCGCGTTTCGGGATGCGAACCCGGCGGCATGACGTCGACGAAAGGTTCATCGCGATAATAATCTTCGAACGCGGCCTGCACGCCCGCGCCGTCATCGCGTGCATCGGCATAAACGGTCGCATGGATGCCGCGGACCATCGGCATCAGGTGAGGGGTAAAAACCAGGTCCGCCGCGGGATCCACGCCGCGCAATACCTCGCGAATCTCCGGCAGGTGGCGATGCCCGTCCACGGCGTAGGCCTTGACGGACTCGGTGACTTCGCAAAAGGCGGTGCCGACCGCCGCCTTGCGGCCCGCGCCGCTGGTGCCGGATTTGCAGTCCGCGACGATCGACGCGGGTTCGATCAGCTGACGGCTCAGCAATGGCAGCAGGGCGAGAATCACGGCGGTTGGATAACATCCCGGGTTAGCCACCAGGCGAGCCTGGCGGATCGCGTCACGATTGAGTTCGGGCAAGCCGTACACGGCGTCCTCGACCAGCGCCGGGCAGGCATGGGTTGCGCCGTACCATTGCTCCCAGGTCGGAATATCGCGCAGGCGAAAATCAGCGGCCAGGTCGATAACGCGAATACCCTCGCCGAGCAACGCCTCGGCCTGCGACATCGCGGTGGTATTGGGCGTGGCGAAAAAAACCAGGTCGCAATCCCGGTAGACATCCACATCCGGCTGGCTGAAATCGAGATCGACGCTGCCGCGCAGGTTCGGGAACAGCTCGGCCACTGGCTTGCCGGCCTCGGAGCGCGAGGTAATCACCGACAGCTGCACGCCGGGATGGCGCACCAGCAGGCGCATCAATTCCACCCCGGTATACCCGGTGCCGCCCACTATTCCTACTCTGATCATGCTATTGTTCGGTCCCGGCCGTCTGAATGGACGACGCATTATACATAGATGCTGATTCTAGCCTATCAGCAGGGATTATTTTGCCCGCCGACACGACATTTCGAACGCAGGAATTCAAGCATGCTCTGGATCAAGGCCTTTCACGTCATATTCATGGTCGCCTGGTTCGCCGGCCTGTTTTACCTGCCTCGCCTGTTCGTCAATCACGCCATGGCGGAAGAGCCCGCGGTGCGGGACCGGCTGGCGATCATGGAAGCCAAGCTGTACCGCTTCATCACGCCGTGGATGTTGCTGACACTCGGGTTCGGCTTCTGGCTGCTGTACGAGTATGCCTGGGCGGCCTACAGGCACATGGGCTGGCTGCACCTCAAGCTGCTGCTGGTCGCGGGACTGGTGGTGTATCACTTCTACTGCGGCAAGATCGTGCGTGATTTCGCCGCCGGCCGCTGCCAGCGTTCGCACGTCTGGTTCCGCTGGTTCAACGAGCTGCCGGTGCTGGTGCTGTTCAGCGCCGTAATCCTGGCCGTGGTCAAGCCATTCTAGGAGAGCCGGCGACCCGTTGGCCCTCAGGGCAGCTGCTCGAGCCGATAGCCGCGCGCCTCGAGCAACTCGAGCAGTCCACCCTCGCCACCCAGGTGCAGGGCGCCGACGACGATTAGTTCAACTCCGGCATCGGCCAGCATGGTTTCGATTTGCGGCAACCATTCGAGATTGCGACGCTGCAGCACGTCCTCCGCGACCTGCGGAATCTCGCGCTGCATCGGTGCCAGCGCGATCTCCTGCAACCCGGCCAGGTCGCCGGCACGCCAGGCCGCAACCATACCGCGCCACAGGCTCGGCATACGCTGCGCGTCTTCGAGGCTGTAACGCACGAAGCTGTCCTCGTCACCCTCGCCCATTTGCGCCAGTATCTGGATCTGTCGCTCGACCGATTCGAGATACTGCCGCGGCCGTCCCTCGGCCCGAGCGCGGGTATCCAGATGCTGGTCGACCCCGGCGGCAGTCACGCCGAGCTTTCGCAGCTCGATCGCCAGCAACGTGGTCACCAGCATGCCGGGCCGAAAAGACGCGAGCTGCGCTGCCGGGACGCCACGCGCCTGCAGGTAACGTTCCAGCGCCAGCCAGGTTTGCGGCTGCAGGTGATCGCGCAGGCCGGTGCCGGCCGGATAGGTCAGTTGCGCCAGCATAACGGGGACAAACTCGGGGCTTTGCAGGCGCTCGATATCGGTTTCCAGCACCAGCGTTTGCGATTGTGCCCAGGCACGCTCGAAAGCATCCGGTAGCGGGTAGTCATCGGCACCAAGAAAATGCACGGACCCCGCGAGAAAAGCGTGCTTGCCGTTCTTTTCCAGCTTCCATACCGGGGAGTCGGCTTGTGCCGGCGATACCAGCAGCACTGGCACGAGCAGCAAGAGACGCAAGACGGGATGACAGTTCATCGATAAACTCCGCTAGGCTGGCTCAAAGTCTAGTCGAGTATCGCGATTCCTGCGGCCGGCTGAAGCTTCCCGGTGCTACTGCGCGGCCTGCTCGAGATCCCGGGTTCGCGCTGCGCGCGCCCCGGGATGACCCGCCGCTTCGCGGCTGGCACCACGCGATCTGCTCGAGATCCCGGGTTCGCGCTGCGCGCGCCCCGGGATGACCCGCCGCTTCGCGGCTGGCACCGCGCGGCCTGCTCGAGATCCCGGGTTCGCGCTGCGCGCGCCCCGGGATGACCCGCCGCTTCGCGGCGGGTCACTTGCCGGCCCGCAGGAATCCGCCGAGGCCCCGGGTTTCGAGCTCGGCAGCATAGAGTTCGCGCACGGCTCCCGCGTCGGGCTGCCGGACCGCGCTCACGAACAGCTCGGCCAGTTCGGCGCGGCTGAACGACAGGATGACTTTTTTCGCGCGCAGCAGGCTGCCCACGCTCATCGACAGTACGTCGACCCCCATGCCGATCAGCGCCATGACCCCGAGCGGGTCGCCCGCGAGCTCGCCGCAAACGCTGACCGGCGTATCGCAGGCCCGTGCCCCGGCGATGATCTGCGCCATCGCCTTGAGCACGGCGGGGTGCAGCGACGAGAACAGGTCGGCGACGTTTTCATTGTTGCGATCGACCGCCAGCAGGTACTGGGTCAGGTCGTTGGTTCCGATCGAGACGAAATCGACGAGTCCGCAGATGTCCTCGATCTGGTAGACGGCCGACGGCACCTCGATCATTGCGCCGATCTTGGGGCACGCCACCGGCTGCCCAAGCTCTTCCTCGATTTCGCCGCGCACCCGGTTGACCAGGAACAGGGATTCGTCCAGCTCGGGCTTGCCGCTGATCATCGGCAGCAGGATCTCGAGATTGTCGTTGCCCACGTTGGCGCGGATCATTGCGCGCACCTGGGTCACGAATATCTCCGGATGGTCCAGCGTGATGCGCACGCCGCGCCAGCCGAGAAAAGGATTGGCTTCCTTGATCGGGAAATAGCTCAGCGGCTTGTCTCCGCCGACGTCGAGGGTGCGCAACACTACCGGCATGCCGTAAAAGGTTTCCAGCACGTTGCGATAAATCATGAACTGCTCTTCCTCGCTCGGGAAGCGATCGCGAATCTGGAACGGGATCTCGGTGCGATACAGGCCGACTCCCTGCGCGCCACTACGCAACGACGGCGTGTAATCGGACATCAGGCCCGAGTTGACCATCAACGTAATCGGATGCTGGTCGGTCGTGATCGCGGGCAGGGACTTGAGTTCGAGCAGGTCCTGTTCGAGTTCGGCTTCCTCCGCGAGGTATTTTTCATACTCGCGCAGCAGCGACTGGTCCGGATTGACGAAGGCCGACCCGTTGTAGCCGTCGACCACCAGGTTGACCCCGTCCAGCTGCTTGACCGGGAGGTTGGGCACACCCATGACGGCCGGAATACCGAGCGCATGCGCCAGAATCGCCACGTGTGACGAACTGCTGCCGTGCGCTGATAAAATGCCGGCCAGGCAATCCGGCGGCACGTCGGCCAGGTCGGTGGCGGTGACGTCGTCACCCACCAGGATCGTCCTGTCCGGAAAATTGATGTAAGGCGTCTGTTCCAGCATCAGCTTGCGCAGCACTCTCAGCCCCAGGTCGCGAATGTCGTTGGCGCGCTCGGCGAGGTAGCGGTCTTCCATCTGCTCGAAGACATAGGCATGTTCCTCGACCGTGTCGCGCCAGCTCGACGGCGCCCAGAAACCCTGGCGGATACTGCGCTCGGTATCGTCGATCAGCGAGCCGCCGCTCAACATCTGGGCATAGGCGACAAACAGCGCGCATTCCTCGTCGGGCAGGACACCGCGCATCTTGTCCGCCTGCTCGTTGAGCTCGCCACAGACCTTGGCCACCGCGTCATTGAAACTCCTGAGTTCGCCATCGAGGTCATCCGATTTTTTTACCGGTACTGATTCGAGGTTGACCCCCCGGTTCAACACGATGGCTTCACCGATGGCCATGCCGGGTGAACCCGCAACCCCGCGCAGCACCAGCGCGGGACTGTTGCCGGTGGCAAAGCGGCCCTGGCTTTCAGCCCGTTCGATCGACGTCGCAAGCTGCGACGCCAGCGTCGTCAGGAAGGCTTCCTCGTCTTCGTTGAAGGCCTGTTCCGCGCGCTGCACGGCGATAACGCCAACCACGTCGCGATGCGCGATGATCGGCACACCGAGGTAAATCGGAAAGCTGGTTTCGCCGGACTCGGGCACCAGCAGAAAGTTCTTGTGCCGGGGCGCATCCGTCAGGTTCAGCGGCTCGGCGCGTTCGGCGATGGTGCCGATGACACCCTCGCCGAGCCGACGCTCGACCTTGCCGATGATCTCCGGATTCAGGCCGTCGCAGGCCTGCAGGACCAGCACGCCCGGCTCACCCGGCTTGGCCAGGAACACGGTGCAGGCGTCGGCGCGCAGGTCGCGGTTGATGCTTGACGTGATCAGGTCGAGCGCGTTGTCGATATCAGGCGCGTGGTTAACCTCCTGAACGATGCGCTGTAATCTGTGTATCATCGACGCCATCTGGCTTCACCGGTGCAATCAGTCGTTGGCCGGAGAAACGCGGGGCGGCAGGCTAGACTCCAGTTGCGCCAGCGCGCACTGATAGACGCGGCGCTTGAAAAAAACGACGTTGTCGGCCGGGTACCAGTAATCCACCCACTTCCAGTGGTCAAACTCCGGGGTATTGGACACCCCCAGATCGAAGCTGGTTTCGTCCGATTCCAGGCGCAACAGGTACCAGAGCTGTTTTTGACCGACACAGCGAGGCTCGGAGTTGCGTCGCATCAGGCGCCGTGGCAGCTTGTAACGCAACCAGCTGTCGGTAGAGGCCAGCAGCGATACGTGCTCCGGTCGCAGACCTGTTTCTTCCCACAGTTCCCGGTACATGGCTTGTAGCGGATCCTCGTCATCGGCAATCCCGCCCTGCGGAAACTGCCATGCATCCTGGCCAACGCGCCGCGCCCACATGACCTGCGCGGCATCATTACACAGGATGATGCCGACATTCGCGCGATAACCGTCTACGTCAATCATTTCGCTGGCAGGGTCATTTCGTATAGAATCCGGGCCGCCCATTCTGACACAGATTTTCAGACCCCAGCAAGCTGCGCACTCGTGGTGAAACCGTGACCCTGGCCATATTCGACCTTGACCATACCCTGATCGACGGGGACAGCGACTACCTGTGGGGCGAGTACATGGTTGCCAGCGGGCTGGTCGACGAGCAGGCTTACCGCGCGCGCAACGAAGCCTTTTACCGTGACTACCAGCGGGGTGAGCTCGACAACGACCAGTACCTGGATTTTGCGCTCGAACCGCTGACCCGGCACCCGCTCGACGAACTGTACGCGCATCGGCGAAACTACGTGGAAACCTGGATTCGACCGCTGGTGCGCACCGGCGTGGCGCGCCTGTTGGCCGAGCATCGCGCCCGTGATCACCAGCTGATGATCATCAGCGCTACCCATCGATTCATTACCGAGCCGATCGCCGGCATGCTCGGCATCCCCCTGCTGCTGGCAACCGAACCGGAAATATCGAACGGGAGCTACACCGGCCGCTATATCGGCATCGCGACCTACCGCGAGGGCAAGGTCGATGCGCTGCGAGCCTGGCTGGATCAAACCGGCGGCGATCTTGCCGGCAGCTATTTTTACAGCGACTCGATCAACGACCTGCCGCTACTCGAAATCGTCGACTACCCGCACGCGGTACACCCCGACGACGAACTCGGCCGCATAGCCACGGCGCGCGGCTGGCCCGTTCTCGCACTGGATTGAGGCTAAGGGTATTCAGGCCTTGGGCAGGGTCACCCCGCGCTGCCCCTGGTACTTGCCGCCGCGATCCTTGTACGAGATTTCGCAGACTTCGTCGGATTCATAGAACAGCATCTGCGCCACGCCCTCGTTGGCATAGATCTTTGCGGGCAACGGGGTGGTATTGGAGAATTCGAGCGTTACGTGGCCTTCCCACTCGGGCTCCAGCGGGGTTACGTTGACGATGATGCCGCAACGAGCATAGGTCGACTTGCCGAGACAGACGGTCAATACGCTGCGCGGGATGCGGAAGTACTCGACGGTGCGCGCCAGCGCGAACGAATTGGGCGGGATGATGCAGACGTCGGATTTCAGGTCGACGAAACTGTCGTCGGCGAAATTCTTGGGATCGACGATAGCCGAGTTGATGTTGGTGAAAATCTTGAACTCGTCGGCGCAACGCACGTCGTAGCCATAGCTCGATGTGCCGTAGGAAATAATCCTGCCGCCATCCGATTCCCGCACCTGACCGGCCTCGTATGGCTCGATCATGCCCTCGGATTCCGCCATGCGGCGAATCCAGCGATCCGACTTGATACTCACGCGCCCGTCCCGAAAAAATGCGCAGTATATATCCACCGCCCCGCCGCCGTCGACGTACCCGCGCCAAAATCCCGGCGGCTGCATTCTGTCGGCCGCCTTCTATACTCAACGGATGGGCAGGCGCAAGCAGTTCAAGCCTTGCCGGAGCGTGCCGATACTCGAACCATGACTGCAGCACCCGATAATTTACGCGAGTCCGTGAACTGGCTGAAAGTCCTGCGGCAGATGCTGCGCTACAGGCTCGCCCGGCGCATGCTGCTGTTCGTGGTCGCGGCCATAACCTGTATCGAAATCATCATCGTTCTGCCGTCTTATTCCAACTACAAGAACGCCCTGATCTCGGATACCCAGAAACGCGCCCGCATCGCGGCACTGGCGGCGGTCAGCCCGGAAATGGTCGAACCGGCGCAACTGGAGTCCGCGCTCGCGCGAATCATGTTGTCGGATCCGGACGTGGTTGGCGTTGGCGCGTACGATCGTGACGGCAACCAGATCGCGCAACTCGGCGAAGTTCCAGGCTACCGACCCGGCGCGCCCACCATCGCCATCAGCCAGCTGGCAAAATACACCGAGCGTCACTACATTCACCTCTCGTCGCCGGAACTCGGTTTCGATCGACAGCTGGTCCTGCGGGTCGACATCAGCCGGATCTGGAACGAACTCGACGCCTACCTGCTGCGTATCTTCGGCCTGGTGCTGATCATCTGCGCATCGGTCGGACTGGCGGTCATGTTCTACGTCGCGCAAACCCTGATCGTCCCGCTGGAAGCCATTCACGAAAACCTGCAGCACGCCAAGCAAAGCCCTTCGACCGCGGACGCAAACCCGATCCGGCACGCACGCGACGATGAACTCGGCGAAACCATCGACCTGCTCAACGACGCGCTCGGTGAAATCAGCGCAGCGCAACGCTCCAACGTGGCCTTCCAGGAACGCCGCCTGCGCGACTTCGCCGCCGCGGGCTCGGACTGGTTCTGGGAAATGGATTACCAGCTGCGCTTCTCTTACTTTTCCGACCAGTTCGAAAACGTCACCGGGGTCAAGCCCGAGGCACTGCTCGGCAAAACGCGCGAGGAAACCGGTATTCCGAACGTTGCGTCGGACGCCTGGGAAGCGCATCTGCAGGCACTGCGCGAGCATCAACCGTTTCGCGATTTCACCCATCCGCGCGACAAGCCCGACGGCACCCGCGTCTGGCTTTCGATAAGTGGCCGGCCGGTGTTTACCGAAGACGGCCGTTTTCTCGGCTACCGCGGTACCGGATCGGACATCACCGAGTTTTACGAAACGCAGCGCGCCCTGATGGAAGCCAAGGAGGCGGCCGAACAGGGCAACCGCGCCAAGTCGGAATTTCTCGCCATCATGAGCCACGAAATCCGCACGCCGATGAACGGAATCATCGGCATGACCGACCTGCTGATGGAAAGCAAGCTCGACCAGCGCCAGCAACGCTACGCCCAGATCATCCAGGACTCCGGCGGTGCGCTGATGCGCATCATCAACGACATCCTCGACCTCTCGCGACTGGAGGCGCGGCGTATCATGCTGGAACAGGCCGAGTTCGAATACTCCAGCGTGGTCGTTGGCGTAGTCGACATACTGACGCCGCAGGCGCGCGAAAAAGAGCTCGCGCTGGAAGTCGAAATCGATCCCGCGGTGCAGGGATTCTACCTCGGCGACTACGGCCGCCTGCGGCAGGTCATGGTCAACCTGGTCGGCAACGCGATCAAGTTCACGCGCGAGGGTCGGGTCGGTATCGACATTCGCTGCATCGGCGGCGACGACGACCGGCCACGAATTCGTACCGCGATCAGCGACACCGGCATCGGCATCCCGGAAGAAGCAATCGACAAGCTGTTCACCAGCTTTACCCAGGTCGACGCCTCGACCTCGCGACGCTTCGGCGGCACCGGCCTCGGGCTCGCGATCTGCCGCAAGATCGTACAGGCCATGGGCGGTGAAATCGGCGTCGACAGCGAACCCGGCAAGGGCAGCACCTTCTGGTTCGAGATTGACCTGCCGCGTACGGACCCCTACGCCGCGGGCGAAAACGACGACGACGATACCACGGTCACCATCTTGCCCGGGCAAAAGTTCAAGGCCGACAAAACCGGTGCGCAACTGCGCGTACTCGTGGTCGACGATGTCCACGTCAACCAGGTCGTGGTCGAAAAAATGCTCGACAGCCTGGGCTACTTCGTCGAAACCGCCAACAACGGGCGCGAAGCGGTGGACGCGGTCACGGCACGTCACTACGACATGGTGTTCATGGATATCCAGATGCCCGACATGGACGGGCTCGAGGCCACGCGCCGGATTCGCCGGCTGGACAACGAAAACGGGCGCGTACCCATTGTTGCCATTACCGCCAACACGCAGGACAGCGATCGCGACGCCTGCATCGAAGTCGGCATGGACGACTTCATTCCCAAGCCTTTCGTCAAGAAACAGCTGGTCAACCTGCTCGAACGCTACTTCCCGTCTAGCGACGCCGGTACGCGCAAGGCAAGCTGAGCGCGCGCTCGCCGGGCGCTAGATTTCGCGATCCTGGAAATGCGCGTACAGCGCGTCGCTGAGCGCGCGTACCCGTCGCGACACCAGCCTCCCGGGTGGATAGACCGCGTACATGCCGATCGACGGCGACGGGTATTCGGTCAGGATCGGCACCAGTTCGCCGCGTTCGACGAACTTCCAGAGGTAGGCGCGCGGGCCGTTGACCACCGCCAGATCACGACTCGCCAGGGTCGCCAGGAACTCGCCGTTATTGGCGCTGACGCGATAACGCACGCGCGGACTGATCCGCTTGCCGCCTTCCTCGTACGACCACTGGCGGCCGGCCGGCACGTTGCTGTAAACCAGGACTTCCCGCTGCAGGAGCTCCCGCGGATGACGCGGTTCGCCGTGGCGCTGCAGGTAGGCCGGGCTGGCACAGGTTACGAAACGCACGCTCGCGAGGCGGCGCGCTACCAGGCTGGAATCTCCGAGCTTACCGACCCGGATTGCCAGATCGACATTTTCCTCGATCAGGTCGACCGTGCGCTCGTTGAGGTCGACGTCGAGCGAGATTTGCGGGTGCAACCGCAGGAACTCGGCGATCGGGTCGGCCAGTACGCTGACACCGAAGGCCAGCGGCAGGGTTACGCGAATACGTCCCGTAATCTCGCCTTCCGCGGCAACGACCGACTGCTCGGCTTCGTCGAGATCGGCGAGTAACCGGCTTGCACGTTCGTAGAAGGTCCTGCCGGCGTCGGTCAGCGTTTGCCGTCGTGTCGTACGCTGCAGCAGCTGCACACCGAGACGCCGTTCGAGTTCACTGACACGGCGGCTGATCATCGACTTGGCGATACCGAGCCTGTCGCCGGCATTACCGAATCCCTGGTAGTCGACCACGGCGACGAATGCCGTCATTTCCTCGAGTCGGTTCATTGTTCTTTTTTTGGCAACAGTGAAATAATTATATCACCATTTATTAATAATCCGGAACAACCATAATGGCGTAACCAACAACATTTACCGGAGTCAAAACCATGCCCAACCCGACCAGAATCCTGCGTCTCGACGCCAGCGCAACCCCTGCCGAGTCCGCCAGCAGGCAACTCGGCGACCGCCTGCTGCAGCGAGCCCGGCTCGCCGCGGGTGAAGTCGAGCTGCGCCAGCGCGACCTCAACCAGGGCCTTTCTTTCATCGACGAGTCCTGGGTCGGCGCCAACCTTAGCGCGGCCGATGCGCGTGACGATAGCCAGCGTGCACGCCTCGCCCTGTCGGACGAGCTGATCGATGAACTGATGTGGGCCGACCATATCGTGCTGACGACGCCAATGTACAATTTCAGCGTACCGGCAACGCTCAAGGCATGGATCGACCTGGTGTGCCGTGCCGGCATAACCTTTCGCTATACCCCGCAAGGCCCGGTGGGTCTGCTCGAGGGCAAGCGTGTCGATATCGTCGTCACCACCGGTGGCGTGCCGCTCGAAAGCCCGGTCGACTTCCTCAGCGGTTACCTGCGCCAGGTATTCGGTTTTATCGGGCTCAGCGACGTAACCCTCATCAGCGCGGACCGGATGAACATCGATGCGGAGGCCAGTTTCGCCGCCGCGCTCGAACAGATCGAGCGCAGCTACCCGGTCGCGGCCTGAGGTGGCAACCCGCGCGCTCGCAAGCGTCATCGGCGGACAGCCGGCCTCTGACGGGGCCGGTGTACGCCTGGCCCGCGTTATCGGCCAGCCAGCGCTGATGCAGCTCGATCCCTTCCTGTTACTCGACGCGTTTCACTCCGACGACCCGAACGACTACATCGCCGGCTTTCCGCCGCATCCGCATCGCGGATTCGAAACCGTGACCTACCTGTTACATGGACGCATGCGCCACGCCGATAATGCCGGCCACGAGGGCGTCATCGAACCCGGGGGTATCCAGTGGATGACCGCCGGCCGCGGCATCGTGCATGCGGAAATGCCGCAACAGGAAGACGGCCTGCTGCAAGGATTTCAGCTCTGGATCAATCTGCCCGCGAGTCACAAGCTCGCGCCACCCCGGTACCAGGAGTACTCGCGCGATCAAATTCCGCTGGAAACCCGTGACTCTACCCACATACGGGTTATCGCCGGTAACACGTCGCGGGGTACGCGCGGCCCGGTGGTGCAGCCTCTCACCGAGCCGCTTTATCTCGACATCACGCTCGCGCCGGGGGTTACGTTCGCCGAGCCCCTGGAGCCGGCGCACAGCGCGTTCGTTTACCTGGTCGCGGGCGAGCTGCTCGCCGACGATGCTGCGGGCGACGAAACCGTAATGCGGACGGGTCAGCTCGGGATCCTGGCGAGCGGGGACGAGGTTCGCCTGCGGGGCGGTGACGCGGGCGCGCGCCTGCTGCTGGTCGCGGGACGCCCGCTGGGCGAACCGATTGCTCGCGGCGGGCCTTTCGTCATGAACACCGAAGCCGAGGTCCGCCAGGCTTTCGCCGATTACCGGGCCGGCAACTTCTGAACGCTCCCGCTAAGGTCGGGGGCGGACCTCAGGTGTTCTGGATGACGATGTTGGGAAACGCGGCGGAGTGGTCGCGCGCGCGCGTCGCCAGCCGGGCGGCGGTCTTGCGCGCGATCTCGCGGTAGATAGCGCTGATCTGGCTGTCCTTCATCGCCGCCACGGTCGGGTTACCACCGTCGGCCTGCTCGCGGATCGTGATATCCAGCGGCAGTGCGCCCAGCAGTTCGACGCCGTGTTCCTGCGACATGCGTTCACCGCCGCCTTCACCGAAGATGTGCTCGGCATGGCCGCACTGGCTGCAGATGTGGATGCTCATGTTCTCGACGATACCGAGCACCGGCACCTCGACCTTTTCGAACATCTTGAGGCCCTTGCGCGCGTCGAGCAGCGCGATGTCCTGCGGGGTGGTGACGATGACCGCACCACTGACCGGGATGCGTTGCGCGAGCGTCAGCTGGGTATCGCCGGTACCAGGCGGCAGGTCGATGACCAGGTAATCGACATCGTTCCAGTTGGTATCGTTGAGCAGCTGCTCGAGCGCCTGGGTGACCATCGGCCCGCGCCAGATCATCGGCGTGTCTTCCTCCACCAGGTAGCCGATCGACATCGACTGCACGCCGTGGCCGATCATCGGTTCGAGGCTCTTGCCGTCGGTAGACTCGGGCTGGCCCTGGCAACCGAGCATTCGCGGTACGCTCGGGCCGTAAATGTCGGCGTCGAGCACGCCCACCGTGGCGCCCTCGGCCTGCAGCGCAAGCGCGAGGTTGACCGCCGTGGTCGACTTGCCCACGCCACCCTTGCCCGAGGCCACGGCAATGATGTTCTTGATACCCTGCAGCGGTTTCAGGTTCTGCTGTACCGCGTGCGACTTGATCTGGCTGGAGATACGGATATCGACTTCGCCGAGGCCGTCGAGCGCATCGCGAATATCGGCTGCCAGCGTTGCGAAGTAGCCCGCCGCGGGGTAACCCAGCTGGACCTCGATGACGCAGCGATCACCGTCGACGTCGATCGACTTGATCGCCTTGCCCGACACGAGGTCGGCTTCCATGTTGACATCGATCACCTGCGCCAGTCGCGCTTCAATCTCGGATTTGTCTGCTGCCATGGACCTGGAGCCTGGACGGGTTGTTGGAGGACCGCGCATTTTACCCGAGCCACGGGGCAAATATCACCCAGTTTTTACGGGTTTGTTCTATACAGTCCCGGAGCTACCCCCTAAAATAAGTCGCTTTAGCCGGACCTCCCGCGAATGAGTTCTTCCCGCCGCCAGATCGTCGTGACCAGCGCATTACCCTATGCCAACGGTCCGATTCACATCGGTCACATGCTCGAGTACGTGCAGACCGATATCTGGGTTCGCTTCCAGAAACTGCGCGGCCACGAGTGTATTTACGTCTGCGCCGACGATGCCCACGGCACCCCGATCATGCTGCGCGCCCAGGCCGAGGGTGTCACGCCGCAGGAACTGATCGATCGCATGCATGCCGAGCACCTGCGCGATTACACCGACTTCGGCGTCGAATTCGACAACTATTACAGCACCCACTCGGACGAAAACCGTTACTTTGCCGAGTACATCTACACGCAGCTGCGCGATGCCGGTCATATCCGCACGCGCGTCATTTCGCAGGCCTACGATCCCAAGGCCGAGATGTTCCTGCCAGACCGTTTCATCAAGGGCGAGTGCCCGAACTGCGGCACTGCCGACCAGTACGGCGACAACTGCGAAAACTGCGGCGCCACCTATGCCCCCACCGACCTCAAGAACGCGGTCTCGGTGGTCAGTGGCGAAGCTCCGATCGAAAAGGATTCGGAGCAGTACTTCTTCAAGCTGGAAGACTTCAGTGACATGCTGAAGGACTGGTTCGCGGCCGGACACGTGCAAACCGAAATCGCCAACAAGATGCACGAGTGGCTCGACGAGGGCCTGCAGGACTGGGACATTTCGCGCAACGCACCCTACTGGGGTTTCGAAATTCCCGACGCGCCCGGCAAGTATTTTTACGTCTGGCTGGACGCGCCGATCGGTTACATGGCGAGTTTCAAAAACTGGTGCGACAGGAACGGCGTCGACTTCGATCATTACTGGCAGGTCGACAGCCCGGCCGAACTGCATCATTTCATCGGCAAGGACATCGCCCGTTTCCACACCATGTTCTGGCCAGCCATGCTGCACGGTGCCGGCTTCCGCCGACCGACGGCGGTTTACTGCCACGGCTTTTTGACCGTCGACGGGCAAAAGATGTCGAAGTCGCGCGGCACCTTCATCATGGCGCGCACCTATCTCGATCACCTGAACCCGGAATACCTGCGCTACTACTTCGCGGCCAAGCTCGGGCCGGGCATCGACGACATCGATCTCAACCTCGAGGACTTCACCACGCGGGTCAACGCCGACCTGGTCGGCAAGCTGGTCAACATCGCCAGTCGCTGCGCCGGCTTCATCAACAAGCGCTTCGAGGGCAAGCTGTCGGCGACGCTGGCCGACGACAGTCTCGACGCGCAGTGCCTGCACGCGGCCGAAACCATCGCCGGGTATTACGAACAGCGGGAGTTCGGCAAGGCGATGCGCGACATCATGGCGCTGGCCGATCGCATCAACCAGTACATCGACGAACAACAGCCCTGGGTAGCGATCAAGGACAACAACCGGATGAGCGAGGTGCAGGACGTCTGCACCGTGGGCCTGAACGGTTTCCGCCAGCTGATCATCCTGCTCAAGCCGGTGTTGCCGCGCCTTGCCGCGCAGGCCGAAGCATTTCTGCAAAGCGGCGATATGACCTGGGACGACCTCGGCAACAACCTGCTCGACCATGCCATCGAGCGTTTCAAACCGCTGATGACACGCATCGAGCCGGTGTTTATCGAGCGCATGATCGAAGCCAGCAAGGAAGACGCCGAGGTCGAGAAAAAAATCCAGCAGGGTGGCGGCGACATCGAACCGCTGGCGCCGGAGATCACCTACGACGATTTTGCCAGGCTCGATTTCCGCATCGCGCGCATCGTCGCCGCCAGCCGGGTGGAAAAGTCCGACCGCCTGCTGCAGCTGACGCTCGACCTTGGCAACGAAACGCGTAACGTGTTTGCCGGTCTCGCCAACGCCTACGCCCCGGAGGAGCTGGAAGGCAAGCTCACCGTGATGGTCGCCAACCTGGCGCCGCGCAAGATGCGCTTCGGTACTTCCGAGGGCATGGTACTGGCCGCCGGCAGCGGCGAAACCGAACTGTTCGTGCTGCATCCCGACACGGGTGCCAAACCCGGAATGCGCGTCACTTGATTCGAGGCTTCCTGCTCGTCTGCCTGCTGTATGCCGGGATCCTGTACCAGCCTGCCGCGGCACTGGATTCGAAACAGGTATACGAACAGAACGAGGCGCGCGTGTTCCAGATTCGCGTGCTGAATCGCGAAACCGGGAAAAAGTCGAGCATCGGCTCCGGCTTCCTGGTCGGCGACGGCAGCCAGGTTGCCACCAACTATCACGTCATCGGCCAGGTCATCCTCGAACCGGAGCTGTTCTACATTACTTATCTCGGCAAGGACGGCCGCGAGGGCGAACTTCGCCTGCTCGGCCTCGACGTCGCGCACGATCTCGCCCTGCTCGGCGCAGAGCAGCGGCTGGGCGAACCGGTGGTGATGACCGACCTGCCACCGCGCGGCGCACCCGTGTTCGCGATGGGTAACCCGCTGGATCTCGGCCTGACCATCGCGGTCGGCACCAACGGTGGTATCCTCGACCAGACCGACGCCAGCCGCATCCTGTTTTCCGGTTCGCTCAATCCCGGCATGAGCGGCGGACCGACCTTCAGCGAGGCGGGTGCGGTGATCGGCATCAACGTCGCCACCGCGCGCAACGACATCAGTTTCATCGTGCCATCGCGCTTCCTGGTCGAACTGGTCGAGCAGTCCTCGCAATCTGCTTTCGACGAGAATGCCGACCTGCGCGACGAAGTCGCGCGCCAGGTCCTGGCCTACGAAAACCGTTACCTCGACAAGCTGGTGACCGGCGACTGGCCCGATCTCGACCTGCGCCAGTTTCGCCTGCCCGGCGCAATTTCGCCGACCGTGCGCTGCTGGGACAACAGCGCCAAGCTGGGCGCGGCCGCGCGCTATCGGCGTTTCCAGATACGTTGTGCCAACAAGAACCATGTTTACCTCGACGAACACAACAAGTTCGTCGGTCGACTGTCATACGACTACTTCTGGCTCGAGTCCGACGAACTGAACCCGGTCCAGTTCTACCGCCTCTACCAGAACCTGAACAAGGACCAGATCGACTCCAAGCTGGATCGCGACGTGGTCAGCAACTTCAGTTGCCGTACCTGGTTCGTCGAGGTATCCGGCCAGGAGTTCAAGGCCAACCTGTGCCGACGTGAATACGTCGAGTACGACGGCATGAGCGACGTGCTGTTCACCGCCGCGCTGACCGGTTATCCCGATCGCGGTTTTTTCATTACGCTGACCATGACCGGGGTCGACTATGCCGCCACCCTGCCGCTGATCCAGCGCTTCCTGGAGCACATGCAGTGGCAGCCCTGATCCTCGAGGTGACCACCCGCGGCCTGCACCGTTACTTCGCGCTCGAAGGCGAGGTCACGACCGTCGGTCGCGCGCTGGACAACGACATCATCCTGTCGGATCCCACGGTCGCACCGCATCACCTGAAAATCATCCGCTACGGCGACGACTCGGTCGAATTGGTCAACCTCAGCGACGTCAACCCGACGCGCGTCGAGCGCCGCCTGCTGGAATCGCTGGTTTCGCGCGAGCTGCCGCTGCGAATCGAGCTCGGGCGCGTGCATGCGCAGCTGTTGCGCCGCGACCAGGAGGTTGCCGCAACCCGGCCCATCGCCGGCACGGGCAGCGGCAGTTCGCTGTTCGGCCGCGCCTACTGGGTAGTGCTGCTGGCCTGCGCCTGTATTTTCGTCGGCGGCCTCGAGTTCTGGCTCGACGCTTACAACGAGTACCAGTGGAGCGACCTGTTCAAACACGTACTGCGTGAAACCCTGCTGTCGATCGGGGCCTTCGTGCTGGCACTGGCGATTCTCGAACGCCTGCTGGTCAATCGCTGGGAAATTCGGCAGATGATCACGTCCGTGTGCCTGGTTTACCTGCTTTACTATGCGATCGCGATCCTGGCGGGCCTGCTCGACTACCTGTTCTCCTCGGCCTGGCCCGGCACGCTGCTATACCTGCTGTGGTTCTTCCTGCTGATCCCGGGCGCGATCGCGCTCTACCTGATTCACATTTCGCACCTGCATCGTCGGCGCGCGCTGCTGCTGGCGATGCTGATCGCAAGCCCGATCGTGCTGCCGTCATTGATGCAGAGTTCCAAGTTGCTGTTACTGCTGGAAGACTTCAGCAGCGCCGCTCGCTACCAGAACAGTCTCAGCTCGCTCAACTGGCACCTGCGACCAACGGTCGACGTGGCCGACTTCGTGCGCGAGGCGCGCGAGCTTGACCCGGGCGAATTTGCCGACTAAATACTTACCATCCGGCAACCCGAATCCAGGCGCACCGAAATGAAATTCGCACGACTGATGATCGCCGCGAGCGCGGCCCTGGCCCTGCTCGCCGCGGGCTCCGCCCATGCCGAGCTGTACAAGTACCAGGACAAGAACGGCAAATGGCACTTCAGCGACAAACCGCCCGCCGACGCCGCGGGCAAGTCCACCGTGGTCAAGTCCAGCGGCGGCGGCAACCAGCGCAACTACGCGCAGGAACTGGAAGATCACTTCAAGCCGGTTACCGACGTGGATCGTGCAACCCTTGCGGTCGTCACGGTCAAGACCGCGGCCGGCAGCGGCTCCGGGTTCTTCGTAACCGACGACGGTTACCTCGTCACCAATCGTCACGTCGTGCGACCGACGACCTCGAGCTCGGCGAAAGAGGCAAAAACCGAGCTGGAGGAACGCGAGCGGGAGCTGGACGACTATCGCCTGCGCCTGAAGCACGAGCGCGAGCGGCTCAAGGAAGCCAGGGCAACGATCGATGATCGGCGCGAATACGCCGAGTCGACCGCGGCAACCGCCAGTTACAAGGCCCAGTACAAGCGCTACGTCGAACGCTATCAGCGCGACAAGAAATACTACGAGGAACAGCTGAAAAAATTCCGCGAGATCGAACGCGACTTCAAGAAGGTCAAATCCGATTTCAGCTTCGCCAGCAACATGTCGAATTTCAGCAAGAAATTCACGGTCACCTTCAAAAACGGCAAATCGGCAAAAGCCCGGCTGATTCGGATCAGCAAGGACCACGACCTCGCGTTGCTCAAGCTGGACAAGGGCATTACGCCCTACCTGCAGCTAACCAGTAATCGAGCTCCGCGCCAGGGCATGGAAGTGTTCGCGATCGGCAGCCCGCTCGGCATCAGCGACGCGCTGACCACCGGCATCGTGACCAAGTCGGCCAGCGACTTCCTGTTTACCGACACCCGCATCCTGCCCGGCAACAGCGGCGGCCCGTTGATCGACAGTAGCGGCAGCGTACTCGGCGTCAACACCGCGGTTCTGACGGGCCAGGCGGTCCCTGGCGGGCTCGGCATCGCGATCTACGCGCAACACATTCGCAGCGAGTTCGCGCGCGACCTGAAAGGCAAGCTCTAGGCAGCAGGTACTTTGTCAGCCCGCGGCTCGACCGGGCCGCCTGATTAATGCAGGTAGTGATCCTGAACCCGATATCACGCGCGTATCGGCACATTAGCATATTTAATAATAACCGCCTGACTTTACGGTATTTTTAGCGCGAATCAGGCCTTATAATCCGGGGCATGTCGGAATACCTGTTACTGCTGATCGGCACGGTGTTCGTCAACAATATCGTGCTGGTGAAGTTCCTCGGCCTGTGCCCGTTCATGGGTGTCTCGCGCAAGGTGGAAACCGCGATCGGCATGAGCGCCGCCACCACCTTCGTGCTAACGCTGTCGGCCGTGTTGAGCTACCTGATCAACAGCTGGATCCTGGCGCCGCTCGAGCTGGAATACCTGCGCACGATCGCCTTCATCATCGCCATCGCGGCGGTGGTCAACTTCACCGAAATGGTAGTGCACAAGACCAGCCCGCTGCTGTACAACGTGCTGGGTATCTTTCTGCCGCTGATCACGACCAACTGCGCGGTCCTCGGCGTGGCGCTGATCAACGTGCAGGAGCAGAACGGTTTTATCGAATCGATCGTCTACGGCTTCGGTGCCGCGCTGGGCTTTTCGCTGGTACTGATCCTGTTTGCCGCGCTGCGCGAGCGCATCAACGTGGCCGACGTGCCGGCGCCGCTGCAGGGATCGGCCATCGGCCTGGTGACCGCCGGCCTGATGTCGCTGGCATTCATGGGGCTCGGTGGTCTGGTCAAGGTCTAGTCCGACATGCTGCTCGCGATTCTCACCATCAGCGCGATGGCCGGTCTGTTCGGACTGGTCCTCGGCTACGCCTCGATCCGGTTTCGTGTCGAGGGTAACCCGGTGGTCGACCAGATCGACGCGCTGCTGCCGCAAACCCAGTGCGGGCAGTGCACCTATCCCGGCTGTCGGCCCTATGCCGAGGCCATTGCCGCCGGTGAAGCACCGATCAACCAGTGCCCGCCCGGCGGCGAAGCGACCATCGTCGCGCTCGCCAGCCTGCTCGACACCGAGGTGCTGGAACTCAACGCCGAACACGGCGAACACCACGACGTGCCGCTGGTGGCAATTATCGACGAACAGGTCTGTATCGGCTGCACCCTGTGCATCCAGGCCTGCCCGGTGGACGCGATCCTGGGCGCGGCCAAGCACATGCATACCGTGATCGAGGACGAGTGCACGGGCTGCAAGCTGTGCCTGCCGCCCTGCCCCGTCGACTGTATCGACATGGTGCCCTCGGCCCAGACGCTGGACGACTGGAAGTGGGCAATGCCACCGAGCGAAGCGGAGCTGGCGCATGAAGCCTGAGCTGCATCGTTTCCACGGCGGTCTTCGCCTCGACGGGCACAAGGCCGAGTCCCTGGCAGGCGGACTCAGGCAGGCGAGCCTGCCGCGACAGCTCGTGCTGCCGCTCAAGCAGCACATCGGCGACTACAACAAGCCGCTGGTCGACGTGGGCGACCGCGTCCTGAAGGGCCACCTGATCGCGGCCAACTCGTCGCTGATCTGCGCCGCGGTGCACGCGCCGACTTCCGGCCGGGTCAGTGCCATCGAGGCACGCCCGGTACCGCATCCGTCCGGCTTCACCGACACCTGTATCGTGATCGACGTCGACGGCAAGGACGATGCGGCCGAGCCGCAGCTGCGTGATCCGTCGACGCTCGCTGCCGAGGCCATGATCCAGCAAATCTGCCGCGCCGGTATCGTCGGCCTCGGCGGCGCGGCTTTTCCGACCTCGCCCAAGGTGTCGCGCAGCCGCCAGCAGGGCATCGATACCCTCGTGATCAACGGTATCGAGTGCGAACCCTACATTACCTGCGACGATATCCTGATGCGCACCGATCCCGCCGGCGTGTTGCGCGGCGTCGGTTACCTGCAGCAAATCCTGGCACCCCGCGTCACGCTGATCGGTATCGAGGACAACAAGCCGGAGGCGCTTGCGGCCATGCGCGAGGCGCTGCTGCGGGCACCGCTGGCGAACACCGAAATCATCGCCGTGCCGACTGTTTATCCATCCGGCAGCGAGAAGCAGCTGATCCAGATCCTGACCGGCAGGCAAATCCCGCACGGGCAGCTCGCGTTCGACATCGGCTTCCTGTGCCAGAACGTCGGTACCTGCCGGGCGATTGCGCAGGCCCTGGAGCAGGACCAGCCGATGATCTCGCGCATCGTCACCCTTAGCGGCGACAACATCGCCGACCCCGGTAACTGGGAGGTGCGACTCGGCACCCCGATTCGCGACCTGGTCGCGCAGGCCGGCGGTTATCGACATGCGGAGCGCGCGCACCTGGTCATGGGCGGGCCGATGATGGGCATATCTCTGGCCGGTGACGAAGTACCCATCGTCAAGGCCAGCAACTGTATCCTCGCGATGACCCGGGAAACGATTCCGGCAAGGCCCGGGCACCACGACGAATGTATCCGTTGCGGCAAATGCGTCGAGGTCTGCCCGGCGCAGCTGTTACCGCAGCAGCTCTACTGGCACAGCCGCGCACGCGCATTCGACCAGGCGCAGGAATTCCACCTGTTCGACTGCATCGAGTGCGGCTGCTGCTCGGCCGTCTGTCCGAGCAAGATTCCACTGGTACAGTATTACCGCGCCGCCAAGAGCGAAGTGCGCGCGGCGCGCAAGGCGCAGTTCAAGTCGGATCGGGCACGCGCCCGTTTCGAGTTTCGCGAAAAGCGCCTGGCGCTGAAAAAACAGCAGGACGAAGAGCGTAAACGTAAAAAACGCGAGGCGCTGCAACGCAAGCGGGCCAGACCGGGACAGGAATCGACCGTCGAGGCGGACCCGGTACAGGCGGCGCTTGATCGCGTCAAGGCGCGCAAGCAGGCCCGGCGGGACGAGCCCTCTTGAGCGACGCGCAGCTGTCCTCGCCCTACCTCAGCCCCGGCAAGCCGGTAGGCGCGCTGATGCTGCAGGTCGTAATCGCGTTACTCCCGGGTACCCTGGCATACGCCTGGTTCTTCGGTCCCGGCGTGCTGATCAACATCGTGTTCGCGGTGGTCCTGGCGCTCGCGTTCGAGGCGGTCATCCTCAAGCTGCGCCAGCGGCCGATACGGCCCCACCTGTCGGACCTGAGTGCCGTGGTCGCGGCCTGGCTGTTCGCGCTGTGCCTGCCGATGCACAGCCCTTGGTGGCTGGTGGCGGTCGGTATCGGCTTCACGATGATTGCCGGCAAGCACGTTTACGGTGGCCTCGGTTTCAATCCCTTCAACCCGGCGATGGTCGGTTACGTCGTGCTGCTGATCTCGTTTCCGCGCGAGATGACGACCTGGTTCCTGCCGATAGAGGTTAGCGGTCAGTCACTCGGCCTCGCCGATTCGCTCGCCTTTACCTTTGGCGCCGCGGACACGACAGGCTGGGACGCGCTGACCGCGGCAACTCCGCTCGACCAGATCAGGACCGCGGTCGGCCAGGACATCCCGATCAGCGAGGCCCGCAGCGCGCCGCTGTTCGGCCACGTCGGCGGCAAGGGCTGGGAGTGGATCGCGCTGTGCTGGTTACTGGGCGGCATCTGGCTGCTGGTGACGCGCACGATTCGCTGGCAGATACCGCTGTCGCTGCTGCTGTCGGTGGTCGCGATTTCGGCCCTGTTCTACGGCATCGACAGCGAGCGCTTCGCCTCACCGGCGTTTCACCTGCTGTCCGGCGCGGTGATGATCGGCGCGTTTTTTATCGCTACCGATCCGGTGACCGCATCGACCACCGACACGGGGCGCCTGTTGTACGGTGCGATGATCGGCCTGCTGGCCTACGTGATCCGAACCTGGGGCGGTTATCCCGACGGCATCGCCTTCGCCGTGCTGCTGGCCAACATGTGCGTGCCGCTGATCGATTATTACACCCGGCCGCGCGCCTACGGGGAAAGCTGATGGCCATCAGCAAGCGCCAGATCCTGCTGTCGGGGGCCTTCCTGTGGCTGTTCGCGGTAGCCGGCACGACCTTCGTCGCGCTGACCGAATTCACTACCCGTGACGCGATCGCCGACAACGAACGCGCGCTGCTGTTGCGTAACCTGTACGCGTTGCTGCCTCCCGAGCGACTGGACAACGATATTGCCGGCGATACGCTGCAGCTGGAGCCGTCGCCGCTGCTCGGCACAGAGCAGGCTTCGCTGGTGTATCGCGCGCGCCTGGCCGGCGAGCCGGTCGCGGCAGTGTTCAGCAGTATTGCGCCCAATGGCTACAGCGGCCGTATCCACCTGCTGGTCGCTGTCTGGGTCGACGGCAGCATTGCCGGCGTGCGCGTGGTCAAACACGCGGAAACCCCGGGACTGGGCGACGGTATCGAGATTCGCAAGTCGGACTGGATTACCGGTTTCGATGGTCGCTCGCTGCAAGACCCTGCCGCCGAAGGCTGGCGGGTAAAACGCGACGGCGGCGAGTTCGATCAGCTCACCGGCGCCACCATAACGCCGCGCGCGGTGGTCGAGGCGGTGCGCAACACGCTGCTGTATTATCGCGCCAACGTTGATATGATTTTTGGCTGACACCATGACGACGCAAGCCGAAATTGCCCGCAACGGGCTGTGGAACAACAACGTTGCGCTGGTCCAGCTGCTCGGGCTGTGCCCGCTGCTGGCCGTCACCAGTACCGTGGTCAACGGCATCGGCCTCGGTATCGCGACGCTGATCACGCTGGTCGCGTCCAACACGATCGTGTCGCTGATCCGCGGTTTCGTACGCAGCGAGGTGCGCCTGCCGGTGTTCGTGCTGATCATCGCGTCGGTGGTGACCACTATCGAACTGGCGATGAAGGCGCTGTTCTACGATCTCTACCTCGTGCTCGGCATCTTCATTCCGCTGATCGTTACCAACTGCGCAATCATCGGCCGCGCCGAGGGTTTCGCGTCGCGCAACCCGGTTGGCCCGTCGGCGCTGGACGGCCTGATGATGGGCACCGGTTTCCTGGTGGTACTCGCGCTGCTCGGCGGGCTGCGCGAAATCATCGGCTTCGGCACGCTGTTCGCGCAGGCCGAACTGATGTTCGGCGAGGGCGCCGGGGCATTGACGATCGTAATCAATCCCGACTACGGCGGTTTCCTGCTTGCCATCCTGCCCCCCGGCGCCTTTTTCGGCCTGGCCGTGCTGATCATGGTCAAGAACTGGGTCGACCAGCGGCCGCGTGAGCAAGCCGCCGCACCGACCGCGCTGCCCGAGTCGGCATGAACCCGGTAAAACGGCGGGAAATTTTCGCGCGCCTGCGCGAACACATCCCCGATCCGAAATCGGATCTCGAGTACCACTCCCACTTCGAGTTGCTGATCGCCGTCATCCTGTCGGCCCAGGCGACCGACGTCAGCGTCAACCTGGCCACGCGCAAGCTGTTCCCGGTAGCCAACACTCCGGAGGCCATGCTTGCACTCGGCGAAGAAGGGCTCAAGCAATATATCCGCACCATCGGCCTGTTCAACACCAAGGCAAAAAACGTCATCAAGACCTGCGCCATCCTGATCGACGATTACCATTCGCAGGTGCCCGAAGACCAGAAGGCGCTCGAAGCCCTGCCCGGCGTCGGCCGCAAGACCGCCAACGTCGTCATGAACGTCGCTTTCGGTCACCCCACGATCGCGGTCGACACGCATATCTTCCGCGTTTCCAATCGCACCCGGCTGGCCCAGGGCAAGACGCCGCTGGCGGTGGAAAAGAGGTTGCTCAAGGTAGTACCGGCCGAATTTCGCCTGCACGCGCACCACTGGCTGATCCTGCACGGACGCTACACCTGCCTCGCGCGCAAGCCGCGCTGCGGCAGCTGCGTCATCGAGGACCTGTGCGAGTACCGCGACAAGACCGAGGTAGACTGACCCTGTACCAGTCGCGCGAACAGATCCGGCAGGTTTACCTCGACGTCTGGCACAAGCTGGCGAGCGGTGCCGTGCTCGAGCCGATGGAAGCCCTGATCGCCGAGATCATCGAACTACACCCCGAGTACCACGCGCTGCTCGAGCGCGGCGACGACATCATGGCGCTGGAGTACACGCCCGAAACAGGGCAAACCAATCCCTTCCTGCACATGGGCATGCACATCGCCCTGCGCGAACAGGTCGGCGGCGACCGCCCCGCCGGGGTAAGCGCGATTTACACCCGCCTGGCGGCAAGACACGGCCAGCACGAAGCCGAACACGCGATGATCGAATGTCTCGGCCGGGTCATGTGGCAGGCACAGCGGGACCAGTCCGAACCGGACGAGAGCGCATATATCGAATGCCTGAAAAAACTGTAAAAGGCGATTTACCGAGCCGTGAATCGGCTATAACCTAGGCTATCAGACCCATTATCGCGAGCGCAGCGCTTGTCCCAACTCGTGCGGGAGGTTGCTCCGGCCCGGGTGACCCGGGGGTCGTTATGACGTCGACGCAATCCGATGGCGAGAAGTTAATGAACGAAACGCATGATTTGAATGTTGGCCAGGCCACGATCCGGCTACTCGAGGCTTACGGGGTCGATACGCTGTTCGGCATACCCGGCGTACACACGCTGGAATTTTGCCGGGGCCTGAACGGCAGCCAGATTCATCACGTGCAGGCACGCAACGAACAGGGCGCCGGTTTCATGGCGGACGGCTATGCTCGCACCTCGGGCCGGCCCGGTGTCGCGCTGGTCATTTCCGGTCCGGGGGTAACCAACGCGCTGACCGCGATCGGCCAGGCCTACGCCGACAGCGTGCCGGTACTGCTGGTCTCGGCGGACGCGCCCAGCCATACGCTGGGCAAGGGCTGGGGCGTGCTGCACGAGGTTCCCGAACTGACCGCGACCACGGCACCGCTGACCGCTTTTTCCGCCACCGCGCTCGAACCCGAGGACGTACCGCAACTGCTCGCGCGCGCCTTTTCGATTTTCGCCAGCGAGCGTCCCCGGCCGGTGCACATCGCGATTCCGATCGACGTGCTGGCGATGCCGGCGGGCAGCGACTGGCAACCCGTGGAATTACCCGAACGACCCGCGCCCACCGTGAAAAAGGTCGAGCGCGCCTGCGAATTGCTGCGCAGCGCCCGCCGCCCGATGATCTGCGTCGGCGGCGGCGCCGCGCTGGCGGCCGACGCCATCCGCGAACTCGCCGAGCGACTCGGCGCGGCGGTCATCGGCAGCACCAACGGCAAGGGTATCCTCGGCGACACCCATCCGCTGTCGCTGAGCGCCGGCACCGTGCGCGGCGAAGTGCAGCGTTATCTCAAACAGGCCGATGTCGTGCTGGCAGTCGGCACCGAGCTGTCCGAGGTCGACAGCTTCGTCGAAACCCTGGAAATCAACGGCAAGATCATCCGGGTCGACATCGATCCGCGCAAGATGAACGATCTCTACCCGTCCGAGGTAGCGATCATCGGCGGTGCGCGCACCACCTGCGAAGCCATCGTGCGCACGCTCGGCGAGGTCGAGCCGCGCCGCGAGACGGCCACGGAGGTTGCCGAGATCCGCGGCGCGATTCGCCACAACCTGAGCGAAGCCGAGCGCAGGCACGTCAAGACGCTCGACGTGCTGCGCGCGGCGCTGCCGCCCGAGACCGTGGTACTGGGCGATATCTGTCAGCTGGTCTACAGCGCCACCTTCGCCTTCGACGTCGATCAGCCGCGGTTGTTTCACTACCCCGCCGGCTACTGCACCCTCGGCCCCGGTCTGCCGAACGCGATTGGCGCCAAGCTGGCGCTGCCGGAGGTACCGGTGGCGACCTTCGTCGGTGACGGTGGCTTCATGTTTACCGTGCAGGAACTGGTCACTGCGGCCGAGCTGGCATTGCCGATCCCGATCGTCCTGTGGAACAACGACGGCCTGCGGCAAATCGAGGACGGCATGGTCGAAATCGGTATCGAGCCGGTTGGCGTACGTGGTGAAAATCCGGATTTCATCGCGCTGGCGCGCGCCTGCAACTGCCTCGCGCGAAAAATCGACAGTGCTGCCGGCCTGACCCTGGCGGTGCAGGACGCACTGGCGGCCGATCGGCCAACGCTGATCCTGGTCAACGAGTTCGACGCCTGGCTGCGCTGAGCGCACGGCTACTACCCCGCCGGCGACTACTATGGCACTGGCCAGGTCAATGTTAAACTCGGTCGATTCCCGACCCCGACGGGTTGCTGACCAGGCGGACCGTTTGATGCCAGTCGCGTTGCGCGAGCGGAAATCCGGGCGCGCCACCAGCGCGCGATGAGCAGTTTTTCAGACCGGTCGCGGCAGACGCTGCAACGTACCCTGACGATTTCGATCGTCGGCCTCGTGGTGGGCCTCGCGACTGCCTTCGCCACCATCGGTTTCATCGAAATAGTGGGGGGTCTCAACCGGCTGCTGCTGGTGGATCCCGCCGCACGCATCGGCCAGGACGCTTTGATCCTGGTGCTGACTACCGTCGGCGTGCTGACCCTGGGCGGCCTGTTGGTGGGACTGATACTGCGTTTCGGTGGCAACGACGGTGCCCAGCTCGGCCCTGCCGATACGCTCTATGCCGTACAGCTGAAGGAGCGCCTGCCGCCCCCGTCGGCTGGTGCCTGGTCGACGCTGGCCGCGATGCTGTCACTCGGCTGCGGTGCCTCCGTGGGACAGTACGGCCCCCTGGTTTACCTCGGTACCCTGTTCGGCCAGCTCGGCAATCGTCTGCCGCTCGGCTTGCGCGATATCCGCAGCATCGCAATCGCCTGCGGCGTCGCGGCAGCCATTTCGACCGGCTTCAACGCACCGATCGCGGCGCTGATCTTCACCCACGAAGTCATCCTGCGACACTACTCGCTGCGCATGTTTACCGCGGTCACCATTGCCAGCGCCTGCGGTTATGTCGTTGCCGACGTGATCTTCGATTATCCCCCGCTGTTCCTGATCGAGTTCGATGGGCGCCTGCACGGACCGGAATTTCCGCTGTTCGCCCTGGAAGGACTCGCCTGCGGTCTGCTGGCAGTGGTATTCATGCGCTTGCTGCACCGGGCGACCCGCCTTGCAGCGCAGATGTCGCTGCCGGCCGCGCTCAAACCGATGCTGGCCGGGTTCGTTACCGCGCTGATCGCGCTGCAGGTACCGGAAGTGCTCGGCGCGGGCCAGGACGTGTTGCGCCAGGCCTCGCAAACCGGCAACTTCGGCGCGGATACCCTGCTGGTAATCCTGCTCACCAAGCTGCTCGTGACCGTGATCTGCATCGGTTTCGGCTTCGCCGGCGGCGTTATCTTTCCAACATTGCTGATCGGCGTACTGTTCGGCGCGCTGTTCGCCCAGTGGGTACCCGCGCTATTGCTGTCCGAGTGGTCCGGGCTGCCGGTGTACGCGCTGTGCGGCATGGTCGCACTGATGAGCCCCGTAATCGGCGCGCCGATGACCGCGGTCCTGCTGGTGTTCGAGTTCACGCACAACTATGAAATCACGATCGCGGCAATGCTCGCCGTCGTATTCGCCAACCTCGTGGCCGCACCCTGGTACAGCCGCTCGCTGTACGACTACCAGCTCGCCGAGCGCGGCGTCGATCTTTCGCAGGGGCGCGAGCGCGCCTACCTGATGCATCGCCAGGCCGGCGACTACCTCCGGCAGACGCTGCCGGTAATCGACAGCAGCGCCAGCATGGCCGAGCTGCAGCAGGCGCTGGATCGCGCCGACACCGGTACCGCGGTGGTTGTCGGCGAACATGGCCGCTATCTCGGCCTGGCCTACCAGCACCAGCTCGGCGCCAGCGATGACACGCACCAGGTGGCATCGCTCGAACTCGATCCCGGACGGGTGTTCGACGAACGCACCAGCCTGTGGCAAGCCATGCACGCCATGCGAGATTACGTCGGCGAGGCGGTACCGGTGATAGACTCGAGCAGCGGACGCTATCTCGGGGCATTACCCGAAGCAGTCGTCATCGGCGCCTACCTGGATGCCGGCCAGGAACTGCGCCGCGAAGAACACGAGGTGTAGCCATGGATTTTTACCAGACCATCGTCAACCAGGCCGCCAATGCGCTCGACGAAGATGTCGGCAGCGGCGACATCAGCGCCGAACTGATCGCGCCGGAAACCCGGCTCGAAACCGAGCTGCTGGTGCGCGAGGATGCGGTGCTGTGCGCTTGTCCCTGGGTCGACGAGGTCTTTCGCCAGTGCGACGAACGTATCTCGGTCAACTGGCTGGCACACGACGGCGATGCTGTCGGTGCGGGTGACGTAGTGGCCAGGATCGACGGCCCGGCGCGCGGACTGCTGACCGGCGAGCGCAGCGCGCTGAATTTCCTGCAGACGCTGTCAGGCACCGCCACCACCACGCGCGCCTTCGTCGAACGCATCAGCCATACCAGCTGCCGTATTCTCGACACGCGCAAAACCATCCCGCAGTTGCGTCACGCACAGAAGTACGCTGTCGTCTGCGGGGGCGGCACCAATCACCGGCTGGGCCTGCACGACGCCTACCTGGTCAAGGAAAATCACCTTGCAGCCGGTGGCGGTATCGCCGCCACCCTGGCAAATGCCCGCCGGCTGCATCCCGATCGCCTGCTCGAGGTCGAAGTCGAAAACCTGCGACAGCTGACAGAGGCCATCGAGGCCGGCGCCGACCGCGTGTTGCTCGATAATTTCGACCTCGAAAACCTGCGCGCCGCGGTTTCCACCGCTGCCGGGCGCACCGAACTCGAAGCCTCTGGTAACGTCGACCAGGATTCGCTGGCAGCCGTTGCCGAAACCGGGGTTGACTTCATTTCCATCGGCGCGCTGACCAAGCACCTGCGCGCCATCGACTTTTCCCTGCGCTATCGCTGACCCAAACTTTAGGTAAAATCTATAAAAACTGCCGATTTATAAGATTTTTTTTACGGCAAAATCCGCATTATTGTATATATTTTGTAAATACAATCGGAAACCAGGGCGTTTCTACCCCCCTGTTTCGACAAGTTTTTTTGCAAATGCACAATCATAGTGCGGGATATTCAAGATTAGCGGCAGTATCATTCTGATCAACCTGGTCGGCGGCGTAGCACTCCTGCTCTGGGGATTACGCCTGGTGCGCACCGGCGTCACCGACGGCTGGGGCACAGACATTCAAAGGCGCCTCGGCGCCAGTCTCGAGCATCGCGGCAAGGCATTTACCACCGGTCTCGGCGTCACGCTGCTGATGCAAAGCAGCAGCGCAACGGCCTTGTTGACCGCGTCGTTCAGCGGCCAGGGACTTTTAACCGCGACAACCGCACTCGCGATCCTGCTCGGAGCCGATATCGGCACCACGGTCGTGGCGCAGGTGCTGAGTTTCGACCTGAGCGCGCTGTCACCGGTACTGATTGCGCTCGGCGTCGCGCTGTTCAGTTACTCGAACGCGGGTCGCCGACGCGACCTCGGGCGCGTGCTGCTCGGCATCGGCCTGATGCTGCTGGCGCTCAAACTGATCGTGGCGGCCTCGCTGCCGATGCGCGAGTCCATCGTTATCCAGCAAGTCTTCGCGGCGCTCGACAGCGACCTGATCCTGGCCGTGGTTTTCGCCGCGGCAATCGCCTGGGCCTCGCATTCGAGCCTCGCCACGGTACTGCTGGTGATGGCGCTGGCCAGCAGTGGTGCGATCGGCATGCCGGTGGCCTTCGCGTTTGTCCTCGGAGCCAATATCGGCGGCGCCCTGGTGCCGTGTATTGCCACGCTTGGCGCCAATCGCGACGCGCGCCTGCCCCCGCTCGGCAACCTGGTGTTTCGTACCGCCGGCGTTATTCTCGTGTTGCCGCTGATCGATCCCCTGGCGCGCCTGATCTCGCCACTCGAGATTGCCACCGCCCAGCAAATCGCCGGTTTCCACGTGCTGTTCAATATCCTGCTGGCGCTGGTCGCATTCCCGCTGATCGACCGCGTGGTGGCCTTCTGCAGCCGATTGCTGCCGCCAGATCCGGAAACCGTTGCGCAACAGCAACCGCGACATCTCGATCGGTCCGCGTTCGAAACCCCGCTGGCCGCGCTGGTCAATGCCGAGCGCGAGGTTCTGCGCATGGGCGAAATCGTCGAAACCATGCTGCGCAATGCATTCGGCGCGCTTGAACGCAACGATTTCGAGCTGGCCCGCGAAAGCCGTGAACTCGACCACGTCGTCAACCGGTTTTACGACCTGATCAAACTCTACCTGACCGCGCTGGCGCGCGAACCGCTGGGAGAAGAAGAATCCCGGCGCCTGAACCAGATCCTGGCTTTCGCCACCGAACTCGAACATGTCGGCGATGTCGTCTCCGGCAACCTGATCGATAACATTCTGCGCAAGAAGCTGCTGACCAAGGCCAGCCTGTCGGAATCCGATCGGGAAGCACTGGATGGCCTGTACCAACCGGTGCTGCAGGCCTTCCAGCTGTCCTTCTCGGTATTCACCAGCGGCGACGTGGCGATGGCACGGCAACTGCTCGCGCACAAGTACAAGTTCGTCAAGCGGGAACGTCGGGCGGTACAGGAGCATCTCGAAAAAATCCGCCGTCAGTCGTCCTACGATTCACGCCTGAGCGCGCTGCAGCTCGACCTGCTGCGCGATCTCAAACGCATCAACTCGCACCTGAGCTCGGTGGCCTACCCAATCCTCGACCAGGCCGGCCATCTGCGCAGCCGACTGCGCGGCAAGAAATCCAAGCCGGTCCCGGAGCAGGTACTGCAGCCCGCCAAGGCTTCGCCCGGTACCTGACGCCAGGACGCGTTATACTGCGCCCACCTGTTTACGCGAGAACAACATGCTACTCGAAGGATCCTGTCACTGCGGCCGGGTCGGATTTCGGGTCGAATCGCCCCATCCGTATCCGTACAACCTGTGTTACTGCTCGATTTGCCGCAAGACCGCCGGGGGCGGCGGCTTCGCGATCAACCTCGGCGCCGAGTTCGCGACGCTCGAAGTCGACGGCGAGGATGCGATAGCCCGCTACCAGGCCGAGACCGACGGCAAGCCTAACCTGTCTGTGCGGCACTTTTGCCGCCATTGCGGCAGCGCTCTGTGGATTCACGACGAACGCTGGCCCGAACTGGTTCATCCCTACGCATCGGCGATCGATACCCCGCTGCCGCGGCCGCCCGAACGCACCCACCTGATGCTCGGGAGCAAGGCCGACTGGGTGGAACCCGCAGCAGGCCCGGACGATCGCCTGCACGACGAGTATCCCGACGAAAGCCTGGCCGAGTGGCATCGCCGACTCGGCCTCGTGCGCTGACCGGCGGCAACATCGACCCGCCGATGCCGGCAACCCGGACCGATCCGCCAATCAGCCTGCGCCCGAGCGAGGCAGACGAACTCGCGGGATTTGCGCGGCTGGAACAGGATGGCGACACGTCTCCCCATATCCTGCCGACCACGCTGCAGCAGCATCGGGTGCAGTTCGCGCGCGACGACATCCTCTACCTCACGATCGAGCGGGGCGGGACGACCTGTGGCTATTTTATCCTCGCGCTCGAAGCCGACGGTCACAGCGTCGAGTTTCGCCGCATCGTCGTTACGCCGCGCGGCGCCGGCATCGGCCAGCGCGCAATACCGGCAATGGAGGCCTGGTGCCGCGATCGACTCGGCCGTCGGCGCATCTGGCTGGATGTATTCGACAGTAATCCCCGCGGTCGGCACGTCTACGAGAAACTCGGCTACCGGCGTTTCGATGAAGCGGCGTACGATCACCGCAGGCTGTATTTCTACCACAAGGAACTGGTGACCTGATCCACCTCGGCCGGGGGCTGCCAGCGAGTCTCGCGTCGTCGGCCGCGATCGATTCCCGGTCAGTGATCGCGGCCGGCAGCATTCAGCGCTGCCAGGCGCTCGGGCGTGCCGACATCGCTCCAGTCGCCGGTAAACAGTTCGCCGCCGAGTTCGCCGCGCTCGGCGGCCGCGCGCAGCAGCGGCGCGAGGGCTTTTTTGCCGGGCTCGAGCTCGGCAAAAAACGCGCGCGTGTAGGCACCGATGCCGCTGAAGGTGTAGCGCGGGTCGCCGTCGTTTTGCACGCGCGATCCCGCGAGCCCGAAATCGCCGCCGCTGTTGTGGGCCGGGTTTTCCACCAATACCAGGTAAGCCGGATCACGCGTACTTCGCAGGCGCGAAAAATCGTAGCTGGTCAGGATATCGGCGTTGACGACGACAAATCGCTCGCCCAGCAGGTCGAGCGCCTGGCGGATACCGCCGGCGGTTTCGAGTGCCTCGGGTTCCTCGCTGTACTCGATGCTCGCGCCATAGGCCGCGCCGTCGCCGAGGAATTCCCGGATCCGCTCACCGTGCCAGCTGAGATTGACGACGAGCCGGGTAAAACCGGCGGTCACCAGCGCCTCGACGTGGTGCTGGATCAGCGGTTTACCGCGTACCACGAGCAGAGGCTTGGGCGTGTGATCGGTCAGCGGGCGCATGCGTTCGCCGCGACCGGCGGCCAGGATCATGGCCTTCATGCGTCTGCCTGCGCCGCGGCGCGCGCGACCAGGTCGAGCTCGTCGATCAGCCCGGCCAGTTCCGCCATTGCGGGCCTGGCGGCACAGGCTGCGCAGATGTACTCCAGCGTGCGCGGAATGTCGCGGGTATAGCGCTCCTTGCCGTCACGGATACGCAGGCGCGAAAATATTCCGGCGATCTTGAGATGACGCTGCAGACCCATCAGGTCGAACCACTCGACGAAAACGTCGACGTCGACGTCGACCAGCCCCGCCGCCCGCACGCGCGCGTGGTAAGCGCGCACCAGCGCATCGATCCGCGCCGGTGGCCAGGCGACGTAAACATCGCGCAGCAGCGATACCAGGTCGTAGGTCACCGGGCCGTACATCGCGTCCTGGAAATCGAGAATCCCGGGATTGCCCTGCGCGGTCACCATCAGGTTGCGCGAATGATAGTCGCGGTGCACGAAAACCCGCGGCTGCGCCAGCGCGCTGTCGACCAGGATTTGCTTGATCCGACGCCAGCACGACTCGTCCAGCGCCAGGCCCAGCGCGCGCTCGATGAACCAGTCACGGAACAGGTCCATCTCCCGTTCGAGAAAGGCGGCATCATAGGGCGGCAGCGCGCGTGCATCGATAGCGACCTGCATCTGCAGCAGGGCGTCCAGGGCATCAGCGTAAAGCGGATCGAATGAATCCGCATCCAGGCGGGACAGGTAATCGTTACTACCGAAGTCGGTCAGCAGCAAAAAGCCCTGCTCGAGGTCCTGCGCGAGAACTTCCGGCGCGCCGAGACCGGCGCCGCGCAACAGCCCGGCGATGTCGACGAACGGCCGGCAGTCCTCGTGCTCGGTCGGCGCATCCATGACAATCAGGCTGACGTCATCCTGCCGCAGACGCAGGTAGCTGCGGAAACTGGCGTCGGCCGAAGCCGGCGCCAGGTCGAATTCCCGGTATCCGAGTTGCGCCAGCCATTGCCGCAGGGCTGCCCTTCGATCGCTCATGCCTGTTGATCCGCCACGCCACACGCAGCCGGAAGCGCCAATCGTCTCCCCGAGGCTGCGGTTCGTCTAAAAGGCCGGTATTATCCGTTTTTTGACCAGTCCATGCCATAAATCCGATGTCCGCGATCGAAAACCTGCTGCAGGTCATGCGTGACCTGCGCCACCCGGAAACCGGCTGTCCCTGGGACATCCGCCAGACCAGCGCGTCGATTGCGCCCTATACGCTCGACGAAACCCACGAGCTGATCGACGCGATCGAACGCGACGACACCGACAACCTCAGGGAAGAACTCGGCGACCTGCTGTTCAATATCGTTTTCCATGCGCGTATCGCCGAGGAGCAGGGCCAGTTCGACTTCGACGACGTGGCGCGCGGTATCGCCGACAAGATGCTGCGCCGCCATCCGCACGTGTTCGGCGACGAGCGCAATCGACCGACCGACGAGGCCGAACTGTCGCGGCGCTGGCAGGCGTTCAAGGACGCGGAAAAAGAGTCCGCCGGCAAAGACAGCTCCGCACAGGCGCAGACCGATCTCGAGGGGTCGCTGAACTCGCCGCTGTACCAGGCCAAGAAACTGCAGAAAGACGCGGCACGCGAGGGTTTCGACTGGCCGGACATCAGGCCGGTGTTCGACAAGCTCGAGGAAGAACTGCACGAGCTGCGGCAGGCATTCGACGAGGGTGACGCCGAGGCGATCACCGACGAACTCGGTGACCTGCTGTTCGTCTGCGTCAATGTCGCGCGCCACGCGAAGGTCAACCCCGAGATCGCACTGCGCCGGACCAACCGCAAGTTTGCCCGGCGCTATGCCTACGTGCAGGCGCAAATGGCAGCCGCCGGTATCCCGATGGAGCAGTCGAGACTGGACGCCATGGAAACCTTTTGGCAGCAGGCCAAGCAGGCCGTGGATTGAAGCCGTGACCCGCAGCAGGCTCGCCACCGAACAGCGCCTGATCGATGCGGTCGGCCGCCTGCTGCTCGAGCAGGGTTACCCGGCGGTCGGCATCAACGCGATCGCGCGCGAGGCCGGCTGTGACAAGGTCCTGATCTACCGCTACTTCGGCGGACTCGACGAACTGCTGCTGGCCTTCGCCGCCACCACCGAACTGTGGTGGAATATCGACGAAATCATCACCGAAAGCGCCGCCGACTGCGCCGATGTTGCGCTCGCCGACTATCTCAACACGCTGCTGGACCGCTATGTCGCCGCACTCGAGGCGCGCCCCCTCGCGCTCGAAATAATGGCCTGGGAAATGTCGGCGCAAAACAGCCTGACCGACGCGCTGGCGCGCACCCGCAGCGAACGGGGCATGGCGCTGGTGCGCCGTATCCGCGAGTACTACGCGCAACCGAATATCGATATCGGCGGTATCCTTGGCGTATTCGGTGCCGCGATCAACTACCTCGTCATCCGCACGCGCAAGCGCTCGCAGCAGTACAAAACCGAGGAATGGTGGCGGCTGCAACAGACGATCGCCGGCCTGCTGCGTGCGCATGCCTGAAGCAGGCGCAGTCCTGCGACTCGACGATGACGACACCGGCGAGGTCGGCCGGCTGCTCGCGCGCTTCGGCCTGCAGCTCGAAATCTGCGCTTCGCGCAGCCCCATTCCCGGCAGCTTCTGGGGCGGTGAAGAGGCCGGGCTGCGCGCCAACCGGCTGTACGCGCGCCGCGATACCCCGCTGCACTCGATCCTGCACGAAGCCTGCCACTACATCTGCGCGGATCCCGCGAGCCGCGCGACCCTCGATACCGATGCCGGCAGCGACGATCTCGAGGAGTGCGCGGTCTGCTACCTGCAGATCCTGCTCGCGGATGCGCTCGCGGGCCTCGGCCGCGCGCGCATGCTGGCCGACATGGACCGCTGGGGCTACAGTTTTCGCCTCGGCTCCGCGGCCGCCTGGTTTGCGCAGGATGCCGAGGATGCCCGCGCCTGGCTCGCGCGGCACGGCCTGATCGACGCCGACGGCGAACCGACCTTCCGCCTGCGTCCCGGCGCCTGAACCCGGCTGCCGCGGCGCTTCCGCACGGGCTATTTTCCGCTAAAGATCCGCCCGTATCGACCGATATAGCTGCTGTCAGCGTAACTTCGGCTGCGCTGTACCCGGTTTATCCGCACAACGATGGCAGGCAGGAGCAAAGGGTGGATATCGCAACACTGGTAGGATTTTTACTGGCGTACATTATTATCGGCGCGGCTATCGCGCTCGGCGGTCCGTTCAATATCTTCGTCAATGCACCGTCGATGCTGGTCGTTATCGGTGGTACCTTCGCGGTCACCCTGATGCGCATCACGCTGGCTAATTTCCTCGGTTCTTTCAAGATTGCGCTCAAGGGCTTTTTTTACAAGCTGGACACCCCGCAGAACCTGATCGACGAATCGGTCGAACTGGCCAACATCGCGCGCAAGGAAGGTATCCTCGCACTCGAAGGCCGCGACATCAGCAACGGCTTTCTCGAGCGCGGCATCAGCCTGTGTATCGACGGCCATGCACCCGACGTGGTCAAGAACCTGCTGGCCAAGGACATCAACATGTCGATCGAACGCCATACCCTCGGCGCCGACATGTTCAAGGCAATGGCCACCTATGCGCCGGCGATGGGCATGATCGGCACCCTGATCGGCCTGGTGCAGATGCTGTCCAACATGTCGGACCCGGCCGCGATCGGCCCGGCGATGGCGGTAGCCCTGCTGACCACCCTGTACGGCGCGATCATCGCCAACGCCTTTGCCTCGCCGCTGGCGGAAAAGCTGATCCTGATCAGCGGCTACGAAAAACTCAACAAGGACCTTATCCTCGAATCGATCGGCGGTATCCAGGAAGGCACCAACCCGCGGGTACTCAAGCAGTTGCTCAATGCCTACCTGCCGGAATCCAAGCGCCAGGAAGACGAGTAGAACATGAGCGAGGAATGCAACTGCCCTCCCTGCGAAGAAGGCCTGCCACCCTGGCTCGCGACCTTCGCCGACATGATGGCGCTACTGATGTGCTTCTTCGTGCTGCTGCTGTCGTTCGCGGAGATGGACGTACTCAAGTTCAAGCAGGTTGCCGGCGCGCTCAAACTCGCCTTTGGCGTACAGCGTATCGTCAAGGCTACCGAGATTCCGAAAGGCACCAGCGTAATTGCCAAGCAATACAGCCCGGGCAAGCCCACCGAGGTAACGCCACTCGAAATCATGCGCGAGAAGACTACCGACGATACCAAGACCAACCTCGACTATACCGACTCGACCTCGCGTAACGACGGCGGCATGGGCGAGGCCGAGGCCGAGATCATCGCGCAGCAAAAGGCCGAGCGCGAAGCCCGGGCCCAGGCCGAAGAACTGCAGGACGAACTGGCGACGGCAATCAGCGAAGGCCTGATCGAGGTCGACGCATTCGCCGACCGCGTGCTGATCCGAATCCGTGAACGCGGCTCCTTCGGTTCCGGCCGCGCCGAGCTGAAGAACGAATTCCTGCCGATCCTGAAGATGATCGCCGACGTGCTCAACAAGCGTGATGGCCATTTCGTGATTTCCGGGCATACGGATGACATCCCGATCGAAACAAAACGCTTTCGCTCCAACTGGGACTTGTCCTCGGCGCGTGCCGCCAGCGTGGTGCACTTCTTCATCCAGGAAGGCGATATCGATCCGGAGCGCATGGAAATACGCGCCCTGTCCGACAACGAACCCATCGTGCCGAATGACAGCTGGGAAAATCGCGCGCAGAACCGGCGCGTCGAAATCAGCGTGCTGCACGGCAATCGCCACGCCATCGACGTGCCGTCGCCCGCGGACAACGTCGACTTCGTCGAACAGCCGGACGGTTAGGGTATGACCAGCGAACGCCGGCGGTTTTTCCGTATCGACGACGAGGTTATGCTCGGCTACGAGGTCATCGAACAGGCCGGCGTGGACGCGCGCCTGGACGACTTCTGGCAAAACGAGCACGCCTTTTCGATCCGCAACAACTACAACTTCCAGATCGAGCAGCAGATCGCGGACTTCAACAAGATCGAGAAAAAAATGCCCGAGCTGGCGCGCTACCTGTCGGTCATGCAGGCGCAGATCGACCTCATCACCGAGCGCCTGGTCGAAGACGAGCAGGACGCGGCGTTGAAACGTTACGACGCCAACCTCAGTGCACAGGGCATTTCGTTCAGCGATCAAATCTCACCGCCCGTGGAAGCGCTGGTCGAAGTCAATCTCAAGCTATTGCCCTCCGGACTCAGGCTTGTCATCATTGCGCGGGTAATCAAGGTCGAAGATCAGCCGGAACCCGGTCACTACCGGGTTTCGCTGGATTTCGAGTACGTGCATGAAGCCGATCGGGAAATCCTGATCAAACACGTCCACGGCAAACAGATGGAATCACTGAGCAGCGCGCAGGATTTTTAGGGCGACAATGAGCGAACAAGCGGCGCGGTCCTGGCTGGCGAAACACAGCCAGGTCATCCCGGCCCTGCAGGTTCACCATCGTCGGGCACTGGACATCATCGAGGATCGCAGCAAAACCCTGCGGGACCTGGCGGAGGTGGTCGCGCTCGACCCCGGCCTGTCGATTACCCTGCTGCACGAGGTCAACAACAAGCTCAAGCTTGGCGGCAAACCCCCGGTCGATTCAGTCGGCAGCGCACTCGGCCTGCTCGGCGACAGCGTTATCGCCGACCTGGTCATGCAGCACCCGGTCCTCGAGCAGGATATTCCCGACATCGAACGCCGGCGCAGCTACCAGCAACTGGTCAGCCGGATTTACCACCTGCTCGCGCAGCTCGACGCATTCATCGCGCTGCAGGGCGTGCGCGCGGTGGAAGAAGTTCACTGCGCCGGATTGCTGCACAACGTCGGCGAAATCTGCGCTTGCCTGTTCGCCCACGAGCACTACCTCAAGTACCTCGACAAGTTTCGCGAGGTCGGCATCGGCGCCAACAGCGCCAAGGCGGTATTCGGCTTCAGCTTCCACGAACTCGGGCGCCAGTACGCGGATCGCGCCTGCCTGCCACCGCTGGTGACCGAATCGCTCGACGAAAACATCCCGCCAGGACGCAAGGCGCGGCTGATCCAGCTCGCCGCCGACATTGCGCACCAGGCCGAAACCGGCTGGTATCACATGGCGATGAAGGCAACCGCCGACGTCGCGGCCAATTTCCTCAACCAGTCGCCCGACGAACTCGAAAAAAGTATCCACCGGGTGGCAGTCGAAGCCGCCCGCGCCTGCCCGCTGGAAGACGTGTTACCGGCGGCCGCGCGCCTGATCCTGCAGCCGGATCGCGATCCCGGCGAACGGCCGCGGCCGGCAGTGGAAGAAACGCCGCGCGACAAGGGACGCCTGTTCGAAACCCGGGTCAAGGCCCTGCTCAAATTGCCGCGCGCCACCCAGGCGCAGTTGCTGGAACTGCTGATGTCGCACCTGCACGACGACCTGCACCTGTCGCGCGTGGTCCTGATGCTGCTGTCAGGTAACCGTGACAAGCTCGGCACGCGCGCCGCGCGCGGACTCGATCCCGATTCACCGATCCGCACGCTGGTACTGGACGTCAGCCAGCCCGGCCTGCTCACGACCCTGCTGGCGAAACCGCAGGCGCTGTGGGTCGATCCCGACAGTTACCCGAAATACGAGCCGGCGCTGCCACCCAAGTTCAAGGCCAGCTTCCTGCACGAAAACTTTTTCCTGATGTCGCTGTTCATCGCCAACCGCCCGATCGGGCTGGTATTCTGCGATCGCGCGCTGTCGGTGCACAAGCTCGACAAGACCTGCTACAACCAGTTCAAGTCGGCCCTGCTGCTGACCGGCATGGGCCTTACCTACCTGGCGAAACGGCGGCCGAAGGGTTCGGTGTAGCCGCCGCACCCGCTTGCAGCAGCCAGTCGCGCAGGTTAACCGCGGCCGGCGACAGCTCGCGATTTTCGTCCCAGGTCAGGTAGTAGCCGCCGGGTGCATCGATTTCCAGGTCGCCCAGCCGCACCAGCTTGCCGCGTTCGATCAGGCCCTCGACCTGCGAGTGCCAGCCCAGCGCCACGCCCTGGTTTTCCTCGGCCGCCTGCAGCGCGACGACGTAATTGTTGAACCGCCGAAAACGGGCCTGCGAGAAATCGCAGCCCCACTGCGCGAACCAGGCACCCCAGCCGATCCAGGCCGGATCGAGGCTGTCGAGCCTGAGCAGCGGCAGCTCGAGTAACTGCGCCGCCTCGGTCAGCGCATGCCGTTGCGCGAACTCGATACCGCACACCGGGTAGATGCGATCGCCGAACAGTTCGACCGCGCATTCGCCGCGCCAGCGCCCGTCACCGTATCGCAGGCGGATATCGGCGGCGGCAAAACCGGGATCGTCCGGGTTGTCCGAGATAGCGTGGTTGAGGTTGATATCCCTGTGTCGCCGCCAGAAATCGCCGAGCCGCGGCATCAGCCACAAGGACGCGAAAGCCGTGGTCGCGGCGACAGTCACGTCGCGGCGCTGGCCGCGGCTGCGCAGCTCCTGGCAAACCTTGCCGATCTGCTGGAAACCGTTGGCCAGTACCTGGAACAGGTCGCGTCCCTGGGCGGTCAGCTCAACCCCGCGCGGACGCCGGGTGAACAGCACGCAGTTGAGCTCGGTCTCCAGTGCCTTGACCTGGCGGCTAACCGCGCCGAGGGTCACGCCGAGCTCACCCGCGGCCGCGGTCAGGCTGCCATGACGCGCACAGGCGTCGAAGACGTTGAGACTGGTCAGGTTGGGCAACTGGTAATAGCGGCGCGCCATGATATTCGAGTTTACCTGAGGTAAAGGCATTCTGCAGATTTGGAATATTGCCAAATCGTCCGTTTCGGCGCAAATTCAGGCTTCCGCTAGCTGCCCGCCGCGGCGGGCCCGATTCGAGGTACACGCCATGATTACACAAGACGTTTCCGCGCTGGACCTGCAGCAGGTACTGCAACCGATCGAACACGCCACCGGCCTGCCCAACCAGGCTTACGTCAGCGAAGCGTTTCTCGCGCACGAACGCGAGAGTGTTTTCGCCAGCAGCTGGACCGGACTCTGGTTCGCCAGCGACCTGCCCAAGCCCGGTTACGTCAAGCCGATCGATTTCATGGGGTTACCGCTGGTCATCCTGCGCGACAAACAGGACCGAATCCGGGTGTTTCACAACGTCTGCAGCCATCGCGGCATGATCCTGGTGCACGAGGAAATGGAGGTGCAGGGTGCGCTGCGCTGCAAGTACCACTCCTGGTCGTACAGCCTGGACGGCGAACTCAAGGGGACACCCCATCTCGGCGGCATCGGACAGCATCGCGCTCCCGGCTTCGAGCACTGCGAACATGGTCTCAAGCCGGTGCGCTCGACCGTGTGGATGGACGTTATCTTCATCAACCTGTCGGGTGACGCCCCCGATTTCGATGAATACATTCAGCCGCTGAACGAAAAGTGGCAGGGTTATCTTGGCGACACCGGGCTCGAGCGCATGCGCAGCGCGGTCAACGGCAAGGGCATGCAGATCGAGGTCAGGTCGAACTGGAAACTGGCGGTGGAAAACTACTGCGAGAGTTACCACCTGCCGTGGATTCATCCCGGGCTTAACACCTATTCGCGCCTGGAAGACCATTATCACATCATGTACGGCGACAATTTCGGCGGCCAGGGTAGCCTCGCCTATCGCCTGTTCGACCAGGCCGGCAGTCCGCTGCCGCGCTTTCCCGAGTGGCCCGAGGACAAGCTGGAACAGGCGGAGTACGTCTCCTTTTACCCCAACGTGCTGCTCGGCATCCAGGCGGATCATACCTTCACGATGATCATCGAACCGGTTGCCTGCAACCGCTCGAGAGAACACCTGCGCCTCTACTACGTCGGTGACGACGCGGTCGGCGACGAACATGCCGCGAGTCGCAACGCGATTCTCGAGTCATGGCGGGTCGTGTTCAGCGAGGATATCGACGCGGTCGAGGGTATGCAGCGCGGCCGGCTGTCGCCTGGCTACGGCGGCGGCGTGTTTTCACCGGCGATGGATAATCCCACCCATCATTTCCACCAGTGGGTGGCGCGCAAGCTCGCGGCCGCCTGAGTCGCCCCGGCCGGGCGACGCGCCCCGGCTATTCGAAGCGCTGCGGGAAGCGCGCGGTAATCTCGACTGCTTCGTTCTCGCGCAGCACTTCGAGCGGCAGCCAGGTACCGGGGGCCTGGCGGCGGATGATCTCGATCAGTTCGGCGACGCTCGCGGTCGGGAAACCGGCGGCACGGCGAATCACGTCGCCCGCCTCGAGGCCGCTCTGTTCGGCGACACTGCCGGCAACAACCTGCGCCACCCGCACCCCGTCGTCGGCGGGCTCGATCATGACCCCGAGCTGCGGCCGCGGTGCCGGCGGGTCCTCCAGCGCCTCGTCGACGACGAACACCGCGTCGGCGATACCGGCTGGCATGTCCCCGCAGGACCCGGCGGCCGCCCACGGCAACAGCACCTGTACCTCGTCGATGCCGAGATCGGCAAGCTGGTGCGGGATACCGCGGCCGAACTCGGCGTGCCCACGACCGACGATGCCAACCACCAGTCCCTGCGGATTACGTCGATGCGCCTGCGCCAGGATCTCGGCCATGGCCCGGTCCCAGGTCAGCTGCGCTTCGACGAAACGCAGGAATTCGGCGCTGCGCATGACCTCGCGTCGCTCTTCGTCGTCGACACTGCCATGTGCCGCACCCATGCTGCGCTTGTACAGGAACAGGTCGGCGAGCGAGTTGCGGTAGGCAGCGCTCGCCGGCGCCGGATCCGACACGCCTTCGCGGGCCGCAGGTTCGATCGCGTCCCAGCCCTCGCGCCCCACGCGCGAAACCAGTCCGCGGTCGACGTTGAGCGCGAGCGTCGGCAACTGGTGCAGGCGGGTGAAGTGAAACAGCGGAAGATAATAATCGGCGTCGTAGCCCCAGGCGGTTTGCCAGTTGCTGCGCGCGAGCAACTGCGCCTCGGTCAGCGTGCCGCGGCTCCAGTCATCCAGCACCGGTTGCGCGCTGCGCGGCAACATTTCGAAGCCGACCGCCATGTCCGGATTGCGCGCGTGCAGCGCCGCCAGCATGTACGCCTGCCAGCGGTGATGAGCCGCGGTGGTGTGGCTTTCGCCGAGCAGTACCACGCGGGCCTTGCCGCTGACGTCGTCCAGCAAGTCGCGCGAGTCGAGCACATCGCCACTGGCCGGATCGAGCCACTGGCCGACCTGCGAGTGGCATTCGCCGTTGGCGAACGAGGTCGATACGAACGACAGTGACGCGAGCAGGGTGAGTATTCTAAGGCCGGGCATGGCACACCTCGTGGTAGAGAGCAATGCATACGTTTTGCGCACAGGCGCAGATCATTCGGCAGCCGCGGCGGGCTGGAGCGGCGCCGATGTTCAGGGTTCGACCAGCGCGATCGTGATGCGTTTGTTCTGTTTACCCTTGTTCTTGAGGCTGGTAACCAGCAGTTCGCCGATCTCCGCCGTGTTGCGTACGTGAGTACCGCCGCAGGGCTGGTAGTCCGTATCCTCGATCGTGATCGTGCGTACCGTGCCGTGACCGCGCGGCGGCTGTACCGACATGGTCCGCACCAGCTCGGGTTGACGATCCAGCTCCTCGTCGGTGATTGCGCCGCTGCTGACCGGCAGCGCCCGCGCGACCAGCGCGTTGAGCTCGGCGGTCAGTTGCTCCTTGTCGACGACCTGTCCCTGCAGGTCGAAATCGATACGGCTCTCGGTTTCCCCGACCGCGCCGCCGGTTGCCTGCGCGCTGATCAGCGAACAGACCAGGTGCATGCTGGTATGCATGCGCATCAGGCGATGGCGGCGTTCCCAGTCGAGCGTCATCTCCACCGGCGCACCGATCTCGATACCCGCGGTATCTCCATCCTCGAGCAGGTGCAGGATATCGACCCGGTCCTCGGCAAAACGCGTATCGACGACCCGGTAGTCCCGCCCGCCAATGCTGAGCGTGCCGCTATCGCCGGGCTGACCACCGCCGAGCGGGTAAAAAATGGTTTCCGCGAGCAGCACCGCGCCATCGCGCAGGCCAACGACGCGGCTCGCCAGTGTGTTGCAGTATGGGTCCTGATAAAATGCCTTGTCTGTCATTGATCGTCTCCGCCGCCCCTCGCGATTTTTACCCAGCCGCCTGGTCGAAGCAAGCCGCGCCGTGAACTCCTCCACCAGCCAAGTCCGCAAAATCATCCATATCGACGCCGACTGTTTTTATGCCGCGGTAGAGGTGCGCGACGATCCGTCACTCAGGGGCAAGCCGATCGCGGTGGGCGGCAGCGCCGATCGCCGCGGCGTGATCGCGACCGCGAGTTACGAAGCGCGCAAGTTCGGCGTGCGCTCGGCGATGGCCAGTGCAACCGCGCTCAGGCGTTGCCCGCAGCTGATCCTGATTCCGGGACGCATGTCGGTATACCGCGAGGCGTCGCGCCGGATGCACGAGATATTCGCCGACTACACCGACCGAATCGAACCCCTGTCGCTGGACGAAGCTTTTCTCGACGTCAGTCACAGTGAACGCTGTCGCGGCAGCGCAACGCTGATCGCGGGCGAAATCCGGCGGCGTATCGCCAGCGAAATCGGCATCACCGTGTCAGCGGGTATCGCGCCCAACAAGTTCATCGCCAAGGTCGCGAGCGACTGGAACAAACCCGACGGGCAGTTCGTCGTGCCGCCCGACGCGATCGATGGCTTTCTCGAAGACCTGCCGGTCAAGCGCATCTGGGGCGTCGGCAAGGTGACCGCGGAAAAACTGGAACGCCAGGGTATCGTTACCTGTGGCGACGTGCGTCGGCGCGACCTGTTCGAATTCGTACAGCGTTTCGGTCAGTTCGGTGAACACATTCACAGGCTTGCGCGCGGCATAGACGAGCGCCCGGTGGTGTCGGAATGGCGGCGCAAGTCGGTCAGCGTCGAAAATACCTACGCCGAGGACCTGGTCGATCTGGACGCCTGCCAGGCCCGGCTCCCCGAACTGCTCGACGCGCTGCGGCCACGGCTCGAACGCCTCGACGACGACTATCGTATCCAGCACTGTTTCCTCAAGATGAAGTTCAGCGACTTTACCCAGACGACCATAGAGCGGCAGCATACGGCGCCGGTGTATGCCGATTTCGCGATGTTATGCGAGGAAGCCTGGCAGCGTGGGCGCAAACCGGTGCGCCTGCTCGGTCTCGGCGCTCGCCTGATCGATCTGACCGACGCCAGCGGGCAAATGGACCTGTTCGACGAGTAAGGTTTGACCGGCGTCAGGAAATGCTAATTATTTCCACTTGTTTTTATATATCAGTAGTTTATTCTCCGGTTTGCAACCAGATTCATAGAAACCTCTGCTAACTTTCGATTCAATGGACAGGCCAAAGAAGAAACTGCGGGCGCCCGAACTCGATTCCCTGATTTCTGCCCCCTGGGGTGAGACGCCGGAAAACTCGTACTACTGCGATCCGAGTTATGTCGAGCTCGAACAACACGGGCTGGAACACATCGAGCGCGACTGTACCGACGACGACGACGAAGGCACCGAGCAGGTCGTCATCCTCGGTTACAACTGAGTCTGGCCACGCAGCATCGCGGCACCCCTGTCGCCCCTTGCGCGGGCCCGCGGGATTATCCGTTGCCGATTTTCGCCGGGACGCTGGCAGCGCAACCGTCACCGTCTATCCTGCAGTTCGAAACTCAGCCGTGCCGGCTCAATATCTCCAGCAGGCGACGCTCGATCCAGCTGCGCGCGGCCAGGGTTTCGATAAATCCACAGTGACCGCCGAAACGATGGATTTCGAGTGCGAGATTTTCATTGGCCTCGATGCGGCGGTGATCGGCCGCCGGGATGATGGGATCGTCCTCTGACGCCACCAGGTAGGCCGGTAGCGGCAGGGCCGCGAGCCGGTCGCCGACCAGCGCGTAGGCCGCGAAGTAATCCTCGACCTCGGCGTAGTCGGTGTAACGCGGAATGAAGATGCGGTTGAGATCATCCAGCGAACGCGCGCCCGCTAGCTCTTCGGCATAGTCGTAATCCGGAAAGTGGGCTAGCTTGCGCTGCAACGACTGCCGCCAGCGGCGGAAAAAGTACCGCTCGTAAACGAAAAACCCGCCGTTCAGAGCCCGCATCGCGTTGGCAGGATCGCTGGGCGGACAGACCGCAACCACGGCATCGATACCGATGTCAGCGCCGGCATCGGCGGCAATGCGCAGCGCGAAGCTCGCGCCGAGGGAAAAACCGGCCACGAACACCCGCGCGTATGCCATCGTCGCAAGCTGGTTACGCAGCGCGCTGGCCACTTCGGGCGAGCGCGTCGAGTTGAAAATCTCGCGGTTCAGGTGATGCGAATCACCGTGGTCGCGCAGGTTAACGCGCAATACGTCGTAGCCGCTCGCGAGCAGCAGCCGCGTGCAGGTAAGCATGTAGGCCGAGCGACTGCAGCCTTCCCAGCCGTGCAGCAGGATCACCAGCCTGTCCGACGGTGCGGCGGCACGATCGAACTCGGCAAGCAGGCGCGTGCCGTCGTCGGCCTGCAGCACGCGTTGCTCGCTGGCGAGCGCACGCTGGATGCGCCCGGCTCGCCACAGGCGTGGACCCTGGCTGTTCAGGATCGACTGCAGGTGGGCGTTGCGCAGGTGTCGCGGGGGCACAAAGGGTGCGGGTGAACTCACTGAATCCAGGATATCGGCAAAACGCAGACTGTAGTGGCGGAACTACCTTGACGTCAATGCAATGGGTATAGTGTCGACGCTGACAGGAGGATCCCATGGGCTACAAACCCGAGTCGTACCAGCCAATTCCCGGCGACGTCCTGCCCCGCTTTGCCGGCATCGCCACTTTCATGCGCCTGCCCTGGGTCGCACCCCGGGACGCCAGCGAGGTCGACATTGGCCTGATCGGTGTGCCCTGGGACGGGGGTACGACCAACCGCGCCGGCGCCCGCCACGGGCCCCGCCAGATACGCGACCTGTCTACCATGGCGCGTAACGCCCACCACGCCACCGGCATCGAACCGTTTCGGCTATGCAACTGCGCCGATCTCGGCGATACCCCGGTCAACCCGGTCGACATCGAGGATACCCTGGCGCGGGTCACCGAATTCTACGACGAGGTGGTCGCGCAGGATATCGTGCCGCTGACCGCCGGCGGCGATCACCTGATCACGCTGCCAATCATGCGCGCGCTGTGTCGCGATGAGCCGGTTGGCATGGTGCACTTCGATGCTCACACCGATACGCTCGATCGTTATTTCGGGGAATCGAAATACACCCATGGCACACCTTTTCGGCGCGCGATCGAGGAAGGTTTACTGGATCCGAAGCGTACCGTGCAAATCGGAATTCGCGGCGCACTCTACAGCGCCGAAGACAAGCACTGGGGACTGGACCAGGGCATTCGCGTGATCGAGATCGAGGAGTGTAATGACCTCGGTGTAGAAGGCGTTGTTGCCGAGGCGCGCCGCGTGGTCGGCGACGGCAAGACCTACGTCAGCTTCGATGTCGACGCGCTGGACCCGGTCTACGCGCCGGGCACCGGCACGCCGGAAATCGGCGGCCTCACGACTCTCGATGCCCTGTTGATGCTGCGCGGCCTGCGCGGGCTCGACCTGGTCGGCGGCGATGTGGTCGAGGTATCACCGCCTTTCGACCCGTCGGGTAACACGGCCCTGGTCGCGGTGACGACCATGTTCGAAATCCTGTGCCTGCTCGCGGAACGAAGCGCGTCGCGACCTCAACCGGGTTGACCGAAGGCGACCGGGTACAGGGACATCAGCAGCAGGGCAGCCATCACCCGGTTGAACGCCCGCAAGCGGGACCCGTCCCCCAGCCAGTCTTGCATGCGGCTGCCGAGCACCACCCAGACGAAAATCGATGGCATGTTGACCACCACCAGGATGAACGCAATCATGCCCACGGCGACAAGGCTTTGCGAAGGTGCGTAGGCGGTTATCGCGGTGAGCGCAAACGCCCAGGCTTTCGGATTGACCCACTGGAACAGGGCGGCCTGGACCCAGCTCAACGGCCGCCCCCCGGCGCGCGTTGCACCGGTTCCGCTGGCGGTGGCTATCTTCCAGGCGAGCCAGGTCAGGTAAGCAATACTGAACCAGCGCAGCACTTCGTAACTCAGCGGGTAGGCTTCGAACACCTGTATCAGGCCGACCCCGACGAGCACGACCATGACACCGAAGCCGAGCGAAATACCGAAGAAATGGGGCAGCGTCCGCAGCACGCCAAAATTGGCGCCCGAGGCCATCAGCATGAGATTGTTGGGTCCGGGTGTCACCGAAGCGACGAAGGCAAAGGTAACCAGGGCAGTGAGCAGTTCGATATTCATGCGGGCAATGCTAGACCAATTCGTGCGAGTAATTGTTGCAAATCATGCCCATCAGTGATTAATTGCACAACTAATGATTGAATTAGATCGTTATAACAGCAAAATATTGCGCGAACTCGAGATTGATGGACGAATCAGCAATCTCGAGCTGGCCGAGCGTATCGGCCTGTCGCCGTCCGCCTGCCTGCGCCGCGTGCAGGAACTCGAGCGCTCCGGCGTGATCAAGGGCTACCGCGCCGTACTCGACCGCGAAAAGCTCGGTATCGGTTTCATCGCTTACATCGCGGTCGGGCTATCCGACCACACGGTACCGTCGCAGGAAAGTTTCGAGGCCGCCATGCGCGCCTCGCCGGCGGTGCGCGAGTGCCAGAATACCACCGGCATATTCGAGTACCTGCTACGCGTCGAACTGCCCGATATCGCCGCCTACAAGCGCTTCCACGTCGACGTGCTCGGCGCGCTGCCGCAGGTCAACTCGATCACGACCTACGTAGTACTGGATTCACCCAAGGACGAGCGAGGCTGAGTCGATGCTACCCTGGTTGCGTTCATGCTGAACCGATTTTCGACCCAGACCTGGGCCAAGCTGGCGAGTCTCTACGCGGGACTGGCCTACGGGCTCTACTGGATTCCGCTGCGCGCGCTCGAGGACGCGGGGCTGCCCGAAGTTCTGCCGGCACTCATGTTCAACCTGGTGCCGATGGTGCTGGTGCTGCCGCTGATCGCCTGGCGCTGGCGCAATTTCGTGCGGGCTCCCTTGTCGTTCCACGTCACCGGCGTCCTGCTGGGACTGTCCATCGTCACCTATACCAACGCCTTTCTGTACACCGACGTGGTGCACGTGCTGATCCTGTTCTATCTCACCCCGATCTGGGGTTTTCTGCTGGCGCGTATCGTGCTGGGCGAATTGATTACCCCGATTCGCAGGCTTTCGATCCTGCTCGGCATAGGCGGCATGCTGACGATCTTCGGTATCGACAGCGGTATCCCGCTGCCCGGCAACGTCGGCGACTGGCTCGCCCTCACCGGCGGTATCCTGTGGGCAATCGCGAGCCTGAGAATGCTGATGGGCGAGCAGAGCCCGGTCGACTACGCGCTGTGGTTCTTCCAGTGGAACGGTATCGCCGCGATCGCCGTGACCCTGTTTTTTTTCGGCCATGGCGACGCCGTGTTACCCGATCTCGACGTCTTCACCGGCGTTCTGCCGTGGCTGATTCCGCTGGCGCTGGTACTGATCATTCCGGCGGGCTTCGCGGTGATCTACGGCCCGACCCAGCTGAACCCGGGTATCGCCGGCATCCTGTTCATGGTCGAAATCGGCGTCGGTACGATTACCGCCAGCGTGCTCACCGACGAACCTTTCGGCTGGCGCGAGTTACTCGGCGTGCTGATGATTACCTCGGCGGCGCTGATCGAACCCCTGCGCGACCTGTATCAGCATCGGCTCACCCGCAACGAGTCCGAGTTTTTCGACGTCGATTGACGTCATCGGCAAACGGCGCGCGACATCGACGCCGCCGATTACTGCGCCAGCGCCAGCATCGCGCGCAGCAGCACGTTGCAGCCAGCCTCGAGATCGGCCGGCTCGGCGCTTTCGGCTTCGTTGTGACTCAGACCGCCGGCACAGGGCACGAAGATCATCGATGTCGGCACCACCTCGCAGACCTGGCAGGCATCGTGGCCGGCGCCGGATACGATCTGCTGGTGGCGATAACCCAGGTCGCCGGCAGCCGATTCGACCGCGGCGATACAGGCCGAATCGAATTGCACCGGCGGCTTGTCCCAGATCTGATCGACCTGCCACGCCACGCCGTGACGTTCGGCAACCGCCTCGGTGTCGGCACGAAAGCGCGTGTCCATCTCGGCCAGTACGTTCGCGTCCGGATTGCGCAGGTCGACGCTGAAGCGAACTTCGCCCGGAATCGTGTTGCGCGAGTTCGGCAGCACCGTCATTTCGCCCACCGTGCTGACCGCGTGCGGTGCCAGTTCATGCGCCAGCGCCTGCACCCGGCCGATCAGGTCGGCGGCGGCAACCAGCGCATCGCGGCGGCCGCGCATCGGCGTCGAGCCGGCGTGCGAATCCTGCCCGCGCAGCACGACGTCGTACCAGCGCTGGCCCTGGCCACCGATCACGACCCCGATCTGGTTGTGCTCGGCCTCGAGTATCGGCCCCTGCTCGATGTGCGCCTCGAGCAGCGCGCCAAGCGAGTGTTCACCGCAGGGTACATCGCCGAGGTAGCCGATGCGGCGCAGTTCCTCGCCGATGGTCCTGCCCTCGCTATCGGCGCGCGCCCAGGCATATTCCTTGTCAAACAGTCCGGCGTAAACGCCCGAGGCGATCATCGCCGGCGCAAATCGCGAACCCTCCTCGTTGGTCCAGACCACGGCCTCGAGCGCTGCGCCGGTCTCGACCTGCCGCTCGTGCAGGGTTCGCAACACCTCGAGTGCCGCGAGCACACCGTAAATCCCGTCGAAACGTCCGCCGTGCGGCTGGGTATCGAGATGACTGCCAGCGGCTACCGGCGCGCGCGCCGAATCGCGTCCCGCGCGCTGCGCGAAGATGTTTCCCATGTCGTCGATTTCGATGCTGCAGCCGATTTCACGACACCAGCCGACGAACAGGTCGCGCCCGGCGCGGTCAGCGTCCGTCAACGCCAGTCGACTCGAGCCGCCCTGCTGTCCCGGGCCGATCTCGGCCATTGCCATGATGCTGTCCCACAGCCGATCGCCGTTCACCCTGATGTCTTCATGCATGTCATATCTCCGCCAGTGCAGGCAGTTTCACACAAAAGCAGCGGCCTGCAAATCGTATTCGGCGGGCAAGGGCACGACCAGGCGTTCACCTGCATGGCGGGCCTGAACGGGAGACCGGTATGGAGACGGAGCGAAAGCCTAGCCGACGCTGGCCTCGGCTTCCCAGCCGGTGCCGCAGCCGATCACGTCCTCGAGCATCTCGATCTCGCGCGCCAGTTCACGCGCCAGGTTGACCATGAAGATACCGAACTCGGCGGGATGATCGACGTGCAGATCGTAAAACTGCTGGCTGCTGATATTGAGTAACAGGCTGTCCTCGACCGCGACATCGGTACCGTCGCTGTGCAGCAGACCGATCATCAGGTCGAAGCCGACCTGCTCGCCGCGGCGGAAGTAGCGGGTGAGTACGTCGTGGCCCTCGTAGCGTTTGTAGTAGGCGAGCTTGCCGCTCAACACCACCTGGAAATCAGACGCCTCCTCGTCGAAGCGGGCGATGTACTCGCCCTTCGACAGGCGCAGGATGGTGCCGCCGTGCAGAAGTTTGAGAATCACCTCGTCCGGCAGGGCACCGAAGGTCGATAATTCGCGGAAATACTCGATCCCGAATTTCTCGATGACGTTGTCAGCGTCGATGGTCAACATTTCGTTCGCTTTAGTGCGTCGGCTTTATCGACAGTACTCTATGAGACAACAAAACGAGCGCGTCGTTTTGTGATCTGGTTAACGACTGTTCCAGATACGGCCCGCAGCCCGATCCGGATTAGTGGATCCTGCCCCTGGCCGGCTTAACGGAGTCTGAATCGAGATTCGAGAACTTTGAAATTGAGATTTTTAATCATTAGCGGGCAAGTCGAGGCTAGTGGCTGCGCCAATCGGTAGCGTGGCCGTATTCGAATAATGAGCCGCGCAGCGGCAGGCACTCCAGCGCAGCATGCTCTTCACGGGTTTGCCGACGAGGACAGCCAGTTCGGGGCAACGCTCCTCAATCGATGGCAATCCTGGTATCGCGTTCTCCTGCAAGCAGACGCTTGAGATGAAACGTGGCCAGCGGATCATCGCCGTGAGCGCTGACATAAGCGGCGAAGGCCTGCACGGCATCGGCGTCGCCGGCCAGCATTTTGTCGAAGGCTGCCAGGTAGGCCTCGCGCGCCTCCAGTTGATCCGGCTCGCCTGCAACCGGCTCGAAAGCCTCGATGGCCTGTTTTTTCCCCTTGAGCAGCAAACTGCCGACCGGTCGGCCAATAAAGTCGTCGATCTGCTCGACCGTGGCGCCGCTGATGCAAATGCGGGTACCGAGCAGCTTGTTGGCGTTTTCCAGGCGCGCGGCCGTATTGATGGCGTCGCCGTGAGCGGTGTAGTGAAAATACATTTCCCCGCCGAAGTTGCCCACCACGGCAGGCCCGGTATTGATACCGATGCGCGTATCCCCCAACGACAGGCCCTGCGCACGCTGACGGCGGGCGAAATCGACACAGAACGCGTCGATCTCGCGCGCACAGGCCAATGCTCTCGAGGCATGGTCATCCTGCTTCAGCGGCGCACCGAACATCGCGTGGACTGCGTCTCCGACCACGGTATCCACCGTACCGCCGTGCCTGAATACCAGGCTGGATAGCCCGCCAAGGTACTCGTTCATGAGCGCCACGACGCTTTCCGGGCGGGTGTTTTCCACCAGCGGGGTGAAGTCCGCCAGGTCGGTGAACAGGAACGTGAGCTCGCGGCGTTCACCCTTTAACAGGAATTCATCGGGGCTATTGGCCAGGTAATCCGCCAGGTGGGGCGAAAAATAGCGCGCCAGGTTGGCCCGCGCCCGTTCCGCTGCGCTGCGTTCGCGGTAAGCCTTTTGCAGGATGCGCAGATCTTCCAGCGTTTTGTTGATGGTCGTTTCGAGGTCCTTGAAGTCGATGGGCTTGGTGACGAAATCGAAGGCCCCGCGATTCATCGCCACCCTGATATTGTGCATATCGCTGTAGGCGGAAACGATCACTACGCGCAACTGGCGGGAAATCTCCTGCAGACGATTCAGCAGCGTGAGGCCGTCCATGCGCGGCATGTTGATGTCGGTGAGCACCAGGTCGATACCCTGGTCGTCCGCTACCGTCGTCAACGCCTCCTCGCCATCCCGGGCGAACACGAACTCGTAAACACCATCACGAATCTGGTGACGAAAACGCTGGGTCACCAGCAGTTCCAGATCGGGTTCGTCGTCGACGACCAGTATTCTTGCCGGCATCAGGAGATTACCTCTGAATGACCTGGCGCAGCAGCCAGCCGGTCGCGCTGGAGCCGGCGCGGCACCTTGATGCGAAACTCGGTGTACTCGCCCTCGCGGCTATCGACCTGGATTTCACCCTGGTGCTCGCCGACGATGATATCGTAGCTGATCGACAGGCCCAGCCCGGTCCCCTCCCGCGCCGGTTTGGTGGTAAAAAAAGGCGTAAACACCTTGTCCAGGATATCGGCACCAATACCGATACCGTTATCGCACACCCGTATCTCCACGGACTCGTCGGTACCCGCCGTGGTCACCCGCAGCGTGGGGCGGTAATCAGCCTGGCCTGGCAGCACCTGGCGCTGCCGGGTAGCATCGAAGCTGTTGCCGAACAGGTTGAGGAATACACGGGTCAGGTCCTGCGGAATCACTTCCACCAGGCCCGCGTCGGGATCGAAGTCCCGTTCCAGGCTAATGTTGAACTCGTGGTCCGTGGCCCTGGCACCGTGATAGGCAAGATTCAGGCTTTCCTCGAGCAAGGCGTTGATATCTACCGCCCGTCGATCCCCGGCGCCGCCGCGGGAGTGCGCCAACATGCCCCTGACGATAGCATCGGCGCGCTCACCATGCTCGTTGATCTTTCTCAGGTTGCCGCCGAGAGTGGCAAACAGATCTTCCACCTCGGCCCGGGTTGAAGCGTCGAGTTCGCCCAGCCTGGCGGTCAACAATGCCCTGAGTTCTTGCAGCAGATCCTCGGTCAACTCGGCAAAATTGTTGACAAAGTTGAGCGGATTCTTGATTTCATGGGCGATTCCCGCCGCCAATTGGCCCAGCAGCGCCAGCTTTTGCGCCTGGACCAGGCTGGTCTGCGCCTGCTTCAAATCCGCGAGCGCCTGCTCGGCCTGGTTTTTCGCCTGCACGACCGCCAGCTCCTGCTCCTTCAAATCGGTGACATCGGTGTAGACAGCCACCCGGCCACCGTCACCGGTCACCCGCTCGCTGACCTGAATCCAGCGCCCGTCGGCCTGCTTTTGCAGCAGCGCTTGCGCAGGATTCCGATGGTGTTCGAGTCGCTGCCGCACGAAAGCGGCCTGGCCCGCGTCGCCAAACTCGACGATCCCCCGTTCCACGACGGCCCTGATTATTTGTTCGAAGCTTACCCCGGGTTTCACCAGGTCGACCAGGCCGGGATATTGTTCACCGTAACGGCTGTTGGCAACAACCAGCCGGTCGTCGGCATCAAAAAGTGCGAAGCCTTCGGAGATACTTTCGATGGCGTCGGTAAGACGCCGACGCGCCTCGCGGATTTCCTGCAGGTTGGTCTCCCTGACGACAAGGGCGGTCTGACGGAAAACTTCCAGGGCCTCCGCCATGCGGGCGATTTCGTCTTCACCACCCACCGCCAGGGGCTCGTCGAGGCTGCCGCGGGAAATTGCCGCCATGCTGTCGCTCAGACTGATCAGGCGACCTACCAGGTTTCGGCCCACGTACAGCCAGACAATCAGCACCGAACTCAGGATCGCCACCGCCACGATGCTGATCAGCAGGCGCGAATTGAACTGCTGGGCCGAGAGTACCGCACCGCGGGCCTCCGAAATTCCGCGCTTGGCGCCGGTCACGAGGCGATCGACCGCTGTCGTAAGCTGCCGCGCGATAGCGGAGTTTTCCGCGAGCAGAATTTCCGCGCGCTGCAGCAGCTCGAGCTCTCGTTCCTGGGTTCGCGGTATGCCGTCGGGTCCCTGGGCGATGGCGCTGAACTCAGCGACGCGTTGCATTAACAGGGCTCGAAGCCGGGGATCGAGTTCAGCGGCCAGCGCCTGCAGGTCCTGCAGTTGCCTGCGCAACCGAAACGCATGAACATCCAGTCGAGCCCGGTCTTCCTCGACTGTCGCTTTCAACAGGGTGTCGTTGATGGAAGACGCCAGCAACTCGGCGCTGCGCAGGCGGCGAAAGGTTTCGTTGCGGGCATCGAGGCGCAAGGCTGACGCCGCGCGCTGGTCCGGGCCGCGGGCCGGATCCCGGGACTGGTCGCGCAGATCGCGAATTTCCGCATCCGTGGTCAACACCCAGGGAGCAAGCAGTTTCTGGGTTTCGGCATGGATTTCGAACAGGCCATCCATCAGGCTCCTTTCCCGCGCCGCGATTTCGAGCCGTCCCGAAATCACGTCGTTCAGGGCAGCGAGATTTTTCCCGATTCCGGCGACGGCCGGCGCCAGGGCATTGAACGCATCATTGTTGTCACCGTTGCGCCCAGATCGTTCCAGCTCCGCCAGTAGCTCGCGCAATTCCTGCGCCTCGGTATCAATGCGCTGTTGCAAAGCCTGGTGCTCGTCCCGGTCGGAAACAGACAGCAAGGCGGGGGCTGCAGCCATGATGCGCTCGCTTTCGCGGGATAACTCGAGGGAAGACAGCGCCAGGGGTACCTGTTCCTCGGCGATGCGCTCCATGAGCCCGCCCACCAGGTAGGAAAAATAAATCGCCGCCGCCGCGGCCAGCGCAGCGAGGGCACTGATCCCCATGAACGCCGCCAACAGGCGCCAGCGGACACCGATGGTACTAGCCATGGCGATCTGCCTGCCGGCGACCTCCGCGCGGAGAAGGCGGGCACGGTTGTCGTTTATGCGCTGAGATCAGCCCCCCTGCCCGGATTGCGCCAGGTGACGTGCATTCAGAAAAGCCCTGTCTGACACTTCGCTCCATGACATCATTTTTTTCCGATGGTTGAAAAAACTCTGGTAAACGCGTTTGGCCATGGAATCCTTTGCCGCGATATCGGCTATGGTTTCGTCACTGATGCGGCCCAGCTCGCGTAAAACCTCGTCCGGGAAACGGCGTACCTCGACCTGGTGCTGCTGCGTGAGCTGGCGAAGTGCATTGACGTTTTCGTGGTTGAAGTCCGCCAGCGACAGGCTGTATTCCGTCGCGGTGGCAATTTCGATGAGGCGGCGATCCGCGGCCGACAACTGGTCCCACAGTTGCTTGTTGATGCTCAGCGCCACCACTGAACCCGGTTCATGAAAGCCGGGATAATAGTAGTAGCGGGCGACTTCATGCAGCCCGTGATAGAGATCCAGCCAGGGACATACCCACTCCGCCGCATCGATAGCACCTGATTTCATCGAGGGCACGATTTCCCCGCCGGGCAGGTTGACGACAACTGCGCCGAGGCGCTTGATCACCTCCCCACCTAACCCGGGAATACGGCAGCGCAGCCCCTGCCAGCTCTCGACCGACTGGATTTCCTTGTTGAACCAGCCACCCATCTGTACCCCGGTGCTGGTGGTGATCAACGGCTTGAGGTTGAACTGGGCGCTGAGTTCGTCCCACAGGGCCTGGCCGCCGCCGCGATGCAACCAGGTGCTCATTTCCTGGGCCAGGAATCCATAAGGGACCGTCGTAAAAAAACTGAAAGCGGGGGATTTGGCGCTCCAGTAGTATTCCGAGGAATGATACATGTCGGCCACGCCTTCGGCGACGGCGTCGAAGACTTCGAAGGCACCTACCAGCTGATCCGCTCCGTAGACATCAACCTGCAGCCTGCCTCCCGAGGCTTCGGTAATGAGACGAGCGACCCGCCTGGCGCTCGAATGCAGCCCCGGCGACCCTTCGGGCCAGGAGGTGACGAGCCTGAGCTTGCGAATTCCACTGGCAATGGCGGGCGCCGCAACCATCCCCGCGGCGGCGGCCGTGCCCTGAATAAACGACCTGCGTTTCACTTTACACCCCCGGGAATGGTCAGGCACAGGATCAAGCGTATCGCCCTCGTCCATGCTGGCACACCGCGTCCACTAAGATTCGTCGGAGCCACTGCCGGTCAAGGGCAGGCGACGGTATCGCCCGGCGTTGACTTTCCCCTGCGTCACTTCGCCAGATCCGGTTGAATTCTCCCTGAAAGCCCGCGAATTGTTAAATCCATTTCTTGATCACGCTCAATAACTGCCGCGATTTTTGGCAATGCGTCAGCAACAGACTACTGCTTTCGGTGTTACCGCCGATCAGGCCGATCCGGCTGGCGGCGATATCCAGACAGCAGGCAGAACAAACGACCCTGGTTTTACCGATCCGGTGTGCAAAGATCCTGGCAGTCGCGCGATGCGCCTTGCAGCCCCGCGGCCGTGTCTTATTCCGGGTGTTTCGCTATCAGCCGCCCCGGCGACGTAACTGGAGAAAAACAAAGGCACGCACCCTGTTTTCCGACACCAGGAAACAGGGTGCGTGCCTTATTTGCAGACTCTAAATTATCGGGAGAGCTAAGCCGCCTCGGCGAAAGCCTCGCTGGCCTGCTGCTCGAGTTGCCGCGACAGTTCTGCCGGCAGCTGTAATGCCATCGCCAGGTTATCCAGGTGGGCACGTTCCGCGGGATGGTCGGGAGTAATCACCAGGCAGGATGCGAGGTAAATCTCCGCCTTCATCTCGATGCCGGTGACCCCGGAAGTAACCTCGAAAATCGGTATGTCTCTCTGCAGCAACTCGAATACAAGGCCTTTCTCGGAGGCCGACAGGCTGGTCTTTTCGATCGCCTCGAATATGCGCTGCTGTTCGTCCGCGTCGATGTGCCCGTCCGCCTTGGCTGCCGCGATCATTGCTTTGATCAGCACCAGCTCCGGGTCGACACCCTGCTCAGCCTGGTGGCTGATGGCCCGTTGGTGAAAGCTGGCAGGATCGACAGGCTGCTGCGCCGGCGTAGCGGAGCCAGCGTTGTCGGGCTGGTTAGTCTGCCAGTTCTGGTAAGCCTTGAACGCCAGGCCACCCAGCAGGGCCGCACCGCCATAGGTAGCTGCCTTGCCGGCGAATTTGCGCGCGGATTTGTTGCCCATCAACAGGGCCACGACACCACCGGCGGCGGCGCCGCCGGCAAGACCGCCTGGAATATGGCTCGAAATACTGGACACGGCCTGGCCCAGGCCACCGCTGCCGGCCTGGTTTTGCCCCTGTCCCGAGGGTGTTGCGCCAGCACCCATGAACTGGTTGAGTAGGTTATTCAGGCTCATCAGTTTGCCTCTCCGGGTAAAATTTACGCGAACACCGCACAGCCACGCTCGCAATCCAATGTGTTTGATGACCCTGAATATATGACCGCTTTCTAATTCGAACAATTCGAATAATATGCCTCTTTACTTCGATTTTTTCTCAAATTATGATCGATGCTTACCGGCATGGTCTTGCCCTCGGATAGCAGACTGGCCGCGCGAGGGGGCGTTTATCTACGGTTGAGTCATGAATTGTTCGCTTGCACGAATACTGCTATTGGCTGTCAACGTGAACCTGCTGGCTGGCTGCGGCACTTACGGCAACCGCGACTATCGCCGGGTGGCAAACCCAGGATCCGGCCTCGTCAGCGATAAACGTTAGCAATAAATAAGGTCTCGGCGGATATGTTATGTGGGGACCTGACTGTGCGCTGGAGAGAGGGATTGACCGGGCCGCGCAGGCTCGAAACGCGGTTGCAGCCCGCGTTTCGACCCCTGCGGCCAGCTGCGCTGGCCTCCGGGGCGCCTTTGACGGTCCAAATCGCTGGCGCGATTTGTCGAACCCGGGGCTGCGCCCCAGGGTTCTCATCTGACCTCGTCTTTCCATCAGACATGAAAAAGGCCCCCTAACGGGGGCCTTTTTCATGTCTGGCGGAGAGAGAGGGATTCGAACCCTCGATACGCTATTAACGTATACTCCCTTAGCAGGGGAGCGCTTTCGACCACTCAGCCACCTCTCCTATCTGGTCTATAAACTACAACGCAACAGCCCTGTAAACAAGGCTATTGCGCAGATAATACGGGTTTACGGGGTGGTTGTCGGCGGGCAGTTCGCCTAGGCCTGTCCTTCGACAGCCGTTCCCAGCTGCTCCTGGCCTTCCTCGGCCTTGATCCGCTCGTAGATCTCCTCGCGATGCACCGCTACTTCCCGCGGGGCATTAACCCCGATTCTGACCTGGTTGCCCTTGACGCCGAGAACGGTAACGGTCACCTCGTCCCCGATCATTAGTGTTTCCCCCACACGCCGCGTTAATATCAGCATTCCTGACTCTCCCAATGAATATCACAGTAACCCAAACCTGCGATCCTGCAGGTCACTAGTCTTATAGTTATATGGTAATTTTGTCCCGACCAGCAGTCATTCTACCCAACTGACCTACCCATCGCCAGTTGAAATAATTAATTGGCGCCGGCGAGATCGAAGCCCTCGTGCAGCGCGCGCACCCCCAGTTCGAGGTATTTTTCGTCGACGACAACCGATATCTTGATCTCCGAGGTCGAGATCATCAGGATGTTTATCCCCTCGTTCGACAGGATTTCGAACATGCGGCTGGCGATACCGGCATGCGAACGCATACCGACACCGACGATCGACAGCTTGACGATCTTGTTGTTGCCTGACACCTCGCGCGCCTTCAACTCGCCGGCGGTTTCCTGCAGCGACGCAAAAGCGGTCTCATAGTCGTTGCGATGCACGGTGAACGTGAAATCGGTGGTCCCGTCGGCACTGACGTTTTGCAGGATCATGTCGACCTCGATATTGGCGTCCGCGATCGGGCCGAGAATCTGAAACGCCACGCCGGGCGTGTCCGAAACACCGTTGATCGTCAGCTGGGCTTCGTCACGATTGAACGCGATCCCGGAAATGAGCGGTTGTTCCATAGTCTTGTCCGTACCGTATTCGGTGGTAATCAGGGTGCCGTCACCGTCTTCGAACGACGACAGCACGCGCAGGGGCACGTTGTACTTGTGCGCAAATTCGACCGCGCGAATCTGCAGCACCTTGGAGCCGAGACTCGCCATCTCGAGCATCTCTTCGAAGGTAATGGTATCCAGTCGCCGCGCCTGCGGCTCGACTCGTGGATCGGTGGTGTAGACACCGTCGACGTCGGTGAAGATCTGGCATTCGTCGGCCTTGAGCGCCGCCGCAAGCGCAACACCCGTGGTGTCCGACCCGCCGCGGCCGAGCGTGGTGATATTGTTGTCTTCGTCGACCCCCTGGAAACCGGCGACGATAACCACGCGCCCCCGGGCGAGGTCGTCGGTAATGCGTTCATGCTCGATCGACTTGATGCGCGCCTTGTTGAACGCGTTATCGGTCGTGATCCTGACCTGTGCGCCGGTATAGGAACGCGCGGGGTAGCCCCGCTTTTCCAGCGCCATCGCGAGCAGCGCGATGGTGACCTGCTCGCCGGTCGTCAGCAGCACGTCGAGTTCACGCCCGCGCGCCTGCGGGTCGACCTGCTGCGCCAGCTCGATCAGGCGATTGGTTTCACCACTCATCGCCGACACCACGACGACCAGGTCATTGCCCGCGTCGCGATAGCCGATCAGTTTTTCGGCGACCGCCTCGATGCGCTCGATCGAGCCCACCGAAGTCCCGCCAAATTTCTGTACCAGTAGTGGCATGCCAAACCGTCAAAAAAACGAGCGCGGATTATAGGGAAAATCACCTCGTTTGTATAACGCTATTGCCGCGGCTAGAATAGCCGCGCCTTGCCCGCGGATTTCCAGCCTCGATGATCACCCTGCTCCAGTTCGACGGACTCGTCCTGCTCGCGATCCTGGCCGTGATCCTGTTCTCCGGCCTGGTCCATGGCACGCTCGGGCTCGGTTTCCCGATGGTCGCCACGCCGCTGCTGGCGACGATGATGGACGTGCGCAGCGCGATCCTGATCACGCTGCTGCCGACCATGGCGGTAAACATAGCCAGTATCGCCGCGAGTTCGGAATCGCGCGCGAGCACCCGTCGTTTCATGCCCCTGGTGGTGTTTTCGCTGCTCGGATCGATTGTCGGCGCCGGCCTGCTTGCAACCACCGACCCGGCTCCCTACCGCGCCCTGCTCGCCCTGCTGATCCTGCTTTACCTGTGGAACGGTATCCGTATCCGGCGCGAATGGTTGCTGGACAATAATAACCTGGCCATGGTCGGTTTCGGCATCGCCGCCGGCCTGTCCGCCGGCACCACCAACGTCATGGTCGCGATCCTGATCATCTATTTCCTGTCGCTGCAGACACCACGCGAAGCGATGGTACCCGCGCTCAACGCCTGTTTCCTGGTCGGCAAGCTGGCACAGATCGTGGTGCTGACGCTGGCCGGCTTCGTTGGTTTTGCGCTGGTCCTGGAGACTACGCCACTGGCACTGGCCGCGGTGCTGGCACTGCTGCTCGGCCGACGGCTGCAGTCGCGCATCGACGTCGCCACCTACCAGAGAATACTGCGCTGGCTGCTCGGCCTGCTGGCGTTGATCCTGATTTACCAGTTCCTGCGGGAGATGGAGCTGCTGCCGATTTGACGGGGCGGTCGATCTAGAGCTGTTGCTCGACCCAGCCGGCGACCGACTCGAGCGCGCCGGGAAGCTGCTCGGGCTGGTTGCCGCCGGCCTGCGCCATGTCGGCACGACCACCGCCACGGCCACCGACCTGCGCGGCGACGTGATTGGCGAGGTCACCTGCCTTTATGCGGTCGGTTTCGCCTTTGGTGACGCCGGCAATAATCGTCACCTTGCCACCCTCGCTGCCCGCCAGCACGATCGCGGCCTGTCCAAGCTTGTTCTTGAGCTGATCGACGGTTTCACGCAAGGTCCTGGCATTAGCGCCATCGAGGCGCGCGGCCAGCACCTTGATACCCTTGACGTCGACCGCCTGGCCGGCGAGATCGCCGCCGGTCTGGGACGCCATTCTGGATTTTAGCGATTCGACCTGTTTTTCCAGCGCGCGTTGGCTGGCTTGAAGCTGTTCGATGCGCTGCACGAGGTTGTCGCGGTTAGCCTTGAGCTTGCTCGCGGCGAGTTCCAGCTGCGCCTCGCCGTCGATAAAACGACGTACGGCGGTTTCGCCGGTGACCGCCTCGATACGCCGGATACCCGCGGCAATGCCGCTTTCGAACACGATCTTGAACAGACCGATATCCCCTGCGCGCGGCACGTGCGTACCGCCACAGAGTTCGACCGAGTCAGAGCCGATGCGCAGCACGCGCACTGTATCGCCATATTTTTCACCGAACAACGCAATCGCGCCGGCCTGCTTCGCGGCTTCCATGTCCATCAGTTCGGTGCGTGTCTGCAGGTTGCCGCGTATCTCGTTGTTGACCCAGGTCTCGATGCGCTCGATTTCGTCCGCATCGAGTGGCTGGTAGTGAGAAAAATCGAAACGCAGCTTGTCGGCATCGACCAGCGAGCCCTTCTGCTGCACGTGTTCGCCGAGTACGCTGCGCAGCGCGGCATGCATCAAGTGGGTTGCGGAATGATTCAGCATGATCGCCCGGCGGCGAGCCTCGTCGATGCGCGCATCGACCGGATCACCGCTGCTGAGTTCGCCGTGCTCGAGATGCCCGATATGCAGAAACACATCACCCTGCTTTTGCGTGTCATCGACGCGAAACAGCGTGTCTTCACCCACCGCGATCAAGCCGCTATCGCCGACCTGGCCACCCGACTCGGCATAAAACGGGGTGCGGTCGAGCAGCACGACGGCCTGGTCACCATTTTCCAGCTGCTCGACCGGCGCGGAGTTTTGTATGATGCCGACTACCTTGCCCTGGTCACGGGTTGCGTCGTAACCGAGAAACTCGGTCACGGGATACCCATCCAGCTCCAGCTGTTCACCGGCGACGCCGAACTGGCTCGATGCACGGGCGCGCTCGCGCTGGGCTTCCATTTCCGCCTCGAAACCATCCTGGTCTACCGACAGGTTTTTTTCGCGGGCGACGTCGGCGGTCAGGTCGAGCGGGAAGCCATAGGTATCGTAGAGCCTGAACAGGGTTTTGCCGTCGATCGTGTCGCCCGACATGCCCGCGATGGCGTCTTCGAGAATACGCATGCCCTGCTCGAGCGTCTCGGCAAAACGCTTTTCCTCGGTTGCGAGCACGCGCTCGACATGCTCGCGGTGTTTGCGCAGTTCCGGGTAGGCATCACCCATTTCCCGGTCCAGCGCCTCGACCAGCCTGAAGAAAAACGGATCGCGACAACCGAGCTGGTGACCATGGCGCGCCGCGCGCCGAATGATCCGGCGCAGTACGTAACCGCGCCCCTCGTTCGACGGCAGCACACCGTCGACGATCAGGAAGGCGCAGGAACGGATGTGGTCAGCAATCACGCGCAGCGATTTGTTCTCGAGATCCTCGGTTGCCGTCAGTTCAGCCGCGGCGCGGATCAGCGACTGGAACAGGTCGATGTCGTAGTTGTTATGCACGTCCTGCATGATCGCGGCCAGGCGCTCGAGACCCATACCGGTATCCACCGACGGCTTGGGTAGTGGTTCCATGTTGCCTTCGGCATCACGGTTGAACTGCATGAACACGAGATTCCAGATTTCGATGTAACGATCACCGTCTTCCTCGGGCGTGCCCGGCGGGCCGCCTTCGACCTCGGGACCATGATCGTAAAAAATCTCGCTGCAGGGTCCGCAGGGGCCGGTATCACCCATCGACCAGAAATTGTCGGAGGTACCGATCCGGGTGAAGCGCGCGGGATCGACACCGATCTGGTTGAGCCAGATGTCTGCAGCCTCGTCGTCATCGGCGTAAATCGTGACCCAGAGCTTTTCCTTCGGCAAACCCACGACATTGGTCAGAAAATCCCAGGCGTAGTGGATTGCGTCCCGTTTGAAATACTCGCCGAAACTGAAATTGCCGAGCATTTCGAAAAAAGTGTGATGCCGCGCGGTGTAACCGACGTTTTCGAGATCGTTGTGTTTGCCGCCGGCGCGCACGCAGCGCTGCGACGTCGTGGCCCGCGTGTAGCTGCGCTTGTCGGTGCCGAGGAAAACGTCCTTGAACTGCACCATACCGGAATTGGTGAACAGCAGGGTCGGGTCGTTGCCGGGCACGAGCGGGCTCGACGGCACGATGGTATGGCCGTTATCGGCAAAATATTTCAGGAACTGGTCCCTTAACTCGGCGCTGGTCCTCATAGACAATCGGGTTGGTTGCGACGGAAGATCCTCCCGCCCCGGGAGGTTATCAGCGAAATAATCGCATGACTGCTGCGGGAGAAAAACCCCTATTTTGCAAAAAGCGCGCCTGTTTCATGCGCGCCGCGTAGTCGCCCGGGATAACTTCGCCGAAGCGGCGCGCGCGCTGCTGCATCATGGACTTGTCCCAGGCCGCGTCACGCGGATCGACATAAGCCTCGATCAGGCCGTCGTCGACGCCTTTTTGTTTCAGCTCGTAGCCGATCTTGATCGGGCCGACGCCTGCATTGCCGCGCTGATGTACATAGGCTTCGACAAATCGCTCATCCGATAACAACCGGTCTCGGCGCAAGCCGTCGATAACGGCTGCGATCGCGTCGTCATCGAATTCACGTGCCCGCAGCTTGCGTTCGAGCTCGACCACGGAGTGCTCGCGACGCGCCAGCAAGTCCATCGCCTTCTTGCGGATTGCAGTCAAATCTGCGCTTTCAGACATACTTCGGAGTTCACGATAAAAAAAAGGCCCTGGAGGGGATACGTCTCCAGGGCCACTTGGCAGCTATGCAACAAGGTGGATAGGATAGGTAGGCTAGGGAATTTCCACCGTTTCGGGTTCGACTTGGGAGTCTGTTGCTTCACTGTCAACCGTTTCGGCCGCGCCCGCCTGCGGCAGCAGGACCTCGCGCAACCGTTGATCGATATCATCCGCCATATCCGGATGTTGTCTGAGAAACTCGCGTACGTTGTCCTTGCCCTGGCCGATACGCTCGTCGTTGTAGCTGTACCAGGCGCCGGACTTTTCGACCAGGCCATGCTTGACGCCGAGGTCGATCAGTTCGCCTTCGCGTGACGAACCCTCGCCGTAGAGAATTTCGAATTCGCACTGTTTGAACGGCGGCGCGACCTTGTTCTTGACCACCTTGACGCGGGTATCGTTACCGATAACTTCGTCACCGCGCTTGATCGCGCCGATGCGGCGGATGTCGAGTCGCACGGAAGCGTAGAATTTGAGCGCGTTACCGCCGGTGGTGGTTTCGGGGTTACCGAACATGACGCCGATCTTCATCCGGATCTGGTTGATGAAAATCACCATCGTGTTCGAGCGCTTGATATTACCGGTGAGCTTGCGCAGCGCCTGCGACATCAGGCGGGCCTGCAGGCCCATGTGCGAATCGCCCATGTCGCCCTCGATCTCGGCCTTCGGCGTCAGCGCCGCAACCGAGTCGACGATGACGACGTCGACCGCGCCGGAGCGCACCAGCATGTCGGTAATTTCGAGCGCCTGCTCGCCGGTATCCGGCTGCGATACCAGCAGGTCGTCGATATCGACGCCGAGCTTGGCGGCGTAGTTCGGGTCGAGCGCGTGTTCGGCATCGACGAAAGCGGCGGTGCCGCCGGACTTCTGGCATTCGGCCACCACCTGCAGCGCCAGCGTCGTCTTGCCCGATGATTCCGGACCATACACCTCGACGATGCGACCACGTGGCAGGCCGCCGACGCCGAGCGCGACATCCAGCGACAGCGAGCCGGTCGAAATCACGCCCATGCTCATGTCGATACCGGTGTCGCCGAGCCGCATGACAGATCCCTTGCCGAACTGCTTCTCGATTTGTCCGAGCGCCGCGTCGAGCGCCTTCTGCTTGTTGTCGTCCATTGTCTACCTACCTATATGTTGTGGTTTGCGGGATTATCACACACTAGAGCGAGAACACAAAGAGAACTTTTGCAATTTCTTGGCGTCGCCGCACTGCGCGCTTTCAAGTCTGGTGACTATTATCCGCGGCCGATAGCTCAAAAGGTGAGCCACTGATAAAATTTCTTGCCGTCAACGAGTTGAACCCGGATCGATGCGCGGATAACCTTGCACCGAGTTCGTCCAGGAAATCCGTGAATACCAGCAATCGCCCCGACCTCTCGGCCCGCCAGATCCTGTCGCTGCTCGCGTTGATCGCTGCGGTTGCGCTGATCACCCTGGCGTGGCCGGATATGCCGGCGCCGGGCTCGACCCTCGGCCAGGGCGCCGCGGCATTCGGCGCACTCCTGCTACTCGCGCCGCTTGCCTTCACGCTGATGAAACGCTCGGGTCTCGCGGCGAGCCCGCCGGCCTGGTTCGTGGCCCACGTCGTCGCCACTTCGCTCGGAATCTGCCTGATCTTCCTGCATGTCGCTGCCGGCAACTGGCTGACGCCGGCCGGCCTGGTCCTGCTGTGCCTGGTATTCCTCGTTTTCCAGGGCGGTATCATGCGCAGCTTCATCGCCGACGAGTTTGCGCTGCTGTTTGCACGCACGAGCGCCGCGCAGGGTTTCACCGCACCCGCCCGGCTCGACAAAACCGTCCTGCAGGCAGTTATCGATGCCAAGACCGCGCTGTTGCGCAGGCTCGATCCGGCAGCCGACGAGAGCCTGTTTTCGCCGGCCCTGAAACACTGGTTCGGCAGCCCCCTGCTGAGCCTGCGCTACCAGTTGCTCGCCGACCGCGAGGCGGGCCTGGTCGGCGCACGCGCGAGTGCCGGTGGCGGACTGCGCTGGTGGCGACGGCTGCACATGCTGGTCGCGCTGGCGTTTTACGCCGGCCTGGTTGCGCATGTCATCGTCATGCTGTTCTTCGCCGGCTATGCCGCCGGCGATGGTCCGATCGACTGGTGGCACATCACCGCCTGGGGGCGATAGAGATGACTGACTCCGCGACCCAGCTCGCACTGATGATCGACCTCGAACGCTGCACCGGCTGCAAGAGCTGCGAGGCCGCCTGCAAGCAGACCAACGCGCTCGGGCCGAACGCCTATCGCAACCGGGTCATGTGGTTCGACGAACAGCAACAGCCGGGTACTACCAGCACCGACACGGCGCGTCTCGACTTCCTGACCGTGACTTGCCAGCAGTGCGAGCGCCCGGCCTGCCTGCGCGCCTGCCCGGTTTATCCGAAGGCGATCAGCAAGGACCCAGTCACCGGCGTGGTCGCGATCGATACAGCGCGCTGCACCGGTTGCGGCGAATGCGCGCTGTCCTGCCCCTACGGCGCGATCGGCTACAACGCGGAGCAACACCACGCGGTCAAGTGCGACCTGTGCGCCGACCGCCGCGCACGCGATCTCGGCCCGGCCTGTGCCGCGGTCTGCCCGACGCGGGCGATCAGCTACGGCGCCCGCGCCGATCACCTCGCGCGTGCCGCAAGCGAACAGCGCGAAGTACTCGATACCGATCATTTCCTGCAGCAACCGGCAACGATTTACCTGCGCCGCCTGCGCGACGCCGGCACCCCGGTGGACACGAGCACGGATGCGCGCACGACGCCGCGACTGATGCGCGATAATTTTGTTCGCCGGCAGCTGAAAGCGGAAATCGCGCGCGGATCCTACCGCAGCGAGGACAGGGCCGCGGCAAGCGCGCTCAAAGAACGCATCGTGCCCGGCGGCTGCAACATCTGCTTCAATGGCTGCCCGGTCAAGTTCCACCTGCGCGGCAACCAGGTCGTCAACGTTTACGGCAACGACGAAGATCCGCAATTCCAGGGGCGCATCTGCCCCAAGTCGCAGATGACGCTGCAGATGTACGACAATCCGCACCGACTGGTGACACCGCTGAAACGCATCGGCAAACGCGGCAGCGATCGTTTCGAGGAAATCAGCTGGAACCAGGCGCTCGACGAAATCGCCGCGCGCCTGCGCGAGGTGCGTGCCGAGCACGGCAGCGAGGCGCTTGCAATCCAGTCCGGCTCACGCACCGGGGTACTCAATATCATCGGGGCGCTGCCGCTGTTCGCCGGCATGTGGGGCACGCCCAACGTCGCCGCCACCGAACCCTACTGCGACCTCGGCAAGGGTGTCGCGCTGCACCTGACCCAGGGCACCGGCGTCATGTGTAACGTCTACACCGAGGACGATATCGGCACCGCCGAGGCTTATGTCTATATCGGCGATAACCAGGCCGAGACGCGGCCGGTCAACTTCGGCATGACCAACGACTGGCGCGTCAGCCACGGTGCCAAACTGATCGTGGTCGACCCGCGGCTGACCGCCACTGCGAGCAAGGCCGACGAATGGCTGCCGATTCGTTCGGGCACCGACCTCGCGCTCGGCCTGGCGCTGATCCATCACATCTTTACCCGCGAGCTGCACGACGCCGAGTTTTGCCAGCGCTGGGTCGAGGGCTGGCGCGAGTGGCGCGACTTCGTGTTCGAACGCGGCTACAGTCCCGCATGGGCGGCACCGGTAACCGACCTCGACGTGACACGCATCGAAACACTCGCCGAAACCATCGCCGCGGCCGACGGCTGCATGATTTTCCTGAGCCGGGGTATCAACCAGCACACCAACTCGGCACAGACCAACCGGGTCTACATGTTCATCGCCGCGATCACCGGTAACTGGGGCCGACGCGGCGGCGGTTACTTCAACGTGTCGTCGGAGATGAACTGGAAACCGCCGCTGATCCCCGACGGGCGTAAACCCGAGACGCGCATGGGTATCAGCAAGAACCCTTCGGCGTGGATGCAGGCGATGCTCGAGCGCGAGCCCTACCCGATCCGCGCACTGATCACGAGCAACAACCCGCTCGGTCAATGGCCAAACCAGAACCGCGTGCGCCGCGCGATCGAATCGCTCGATCTCGTGGTGCACACCGAATTGTTCAAAAACGCGACCTCGCGCTACGCCGACTACGTACTGCCGATGGCCAGCGGCATCGAAAAAGGCGGCACCACGCGCTTCGCCGAGGACCGCCGCATCGTCTGGAACGACCGCCTGATCGACCCGCCCGGCGAGGCGAAGTCGGATCACTGGTTCTGGATCGAGCTCGGCCGCCGCTTCGGCTTCGACGACGTGCTCAAGGACGATTACAAGGATCCGCGCAAGTTATGGGACGAGGTGCTGGTAGCGGCGACACCCGACCTGGCCGAGGCGAGCACCGAGAAACTGCTGGCCCGCTCCAATCGCACGGTCCGCCTGCCCTGGCATGATCCCGCGACAGGCCCGGACCCGGTCTACGTTACCGAGGTCATGCGCGAGAACCCGGCTGCCGGTCTGTCCTACCCGACGCCGAGCGGCAAGCTCGAGTTCTGGACACCGGTGCTGGAGGACCGCTTTGCGCAGATGGGCCTGTCGGCACTGCCCGAGTTTTACAGCGAGGCCGAGCAACTGGTCGACCTGCCGCACATTCAATACGACCGGGAGCCGCGCAAGTCGAGCTTTCTCAGCCAGACCCTGGTTCACGGCGGCAGCATCGTCGACCAACCGGTCCCGCGCGATCCGCAGTTCGATACCGAACTCGTGACCGGCCGCCCCCCGGCACCGCACTTCCATTCATGGACACACTACTTCTGGCAGGCGCAGGAAATGTGGCCCGATCTCTACTGCCAGATTCATCCCGACAAGGCTGCCAGCCTGGGGGTCGAAGACGGTGAATACGTCGCGATCAAGACGCGCAACGGCACCATCCAGGCGCGCGCATGGCTGCACCGCGGCATTCGCCCGAGCAGCGTCTTCGTGCCGATCGGCTGGGACGAGCAGCAGCCCTACCACCCGCACTCGAGCGTCAACCATCTCACCGACATACGCCTCGACCCGATCTCGCAGCAGGCCAACCTGAAGACCCATCTCTGCCGGGTCGAAAAAGCCACCCGCTAGCAGTCCGTAAACGACACCCGGATCTCGTGTATCCCGGCTGGTTACGTCATCCCCGCGCAAGCGCACTGCTGTCCGGAATAATTTTTTACAGCACTGTTAACACCTGTCACCCCGCGGCTTGACCGCGG